>JBFJNH010000073.1:0-16702 GCA_041618295.1 Marmoricola sp. | reverse complement strand
CCCGTGCGGCGTGTACCCGGCCGGGTTGTCGACGACCACCAGCCGCGGCTCGGAAGCAGCCAGCTCGTCGGCGATCGCCCGGGTCCGGTCCCCCGACGGGCCGACCGCGAGGACCAGCTCGAGCTCGCCGGCGTAGTCCTGGGAGAGCACCCGGCGGACGCTGTCGTCCAGCGAGCCGGCCGCGTCGCGGACAGCCATGAACACCGAAACCGGAGGCAGGGAGGTCATCTCAGCTCACCGTCAGATCACCGGAGGCCGGCCGTAGCGGGTCATCAGCCAGATCGTCGACCACTTCAGCGGCTTGCGCCCGCCGGGGTCCACCCGCCAGCCCTCGCGCCACCCCGCGAACCAGGGCTTGAGGGTCGCCCGACCCTCGCTGGTCCGCACCGAACGCAGGACCTGCACCAAGGTCCAGGTGGCGACGTACAGGTAGGTGAACGGGAACCGCAGGTTGCGGCGAGCGGTCCAGACCCGGTGCCGGGCGTTGAACCGGTAGTACGTGTCGTGCCGGGCCGGGTTGATCGGCGGGTGCACGCAGGCGAGGTCGCCGGTGTACCAGACCTTCCAGCCGTGGTCCCACATCCGCCAGGAGAACTCGATGCCCTCGTGGGCGTAGGCGTAGAGGGCAGGCCACCCGCCGACCTCCTCCAGCGCCGTACGCCGGATCACCGAACCGCCCTCCCAGAGCACGAACGCCGGCGAGGAGCGGAACCGGTCGCCCTTGCGGACCCGGGGGATCCACCGCTTCGGCGGGGCGCCCTCCGAGGAATCCACCCGCGGGTGGATCACCCCGAGCCGTGGGTCGGCCGCGAACTTGGCGACCGCACCCGCCAGGTAGTGCTCGTCGGCGGGGCGGGCGTCGTCGTCGAGGAAGAAGATCAGGTCGCCGGCCACGTGCGGGGTGCCGGCGTTGCGACCGCCCGGGATGCCCAGCGGTTCGACGGTGTTGACACCGCGGACGCCTTCCGGCAGACCGGTCGGCTCCCACGGGTTGCCGACCACGACGATGTCAGTGCGGACGCCTACCTGTGCCTGGACCGCGGCCAGCCCGGCGGCGAGGTCGTCGGGCCGGGTGCCCTGGGTGAGGACCACCACGCCGACCAGGGGCAAGGAGGTGTCGGGTTCGGCCATGGTGGGTCAGAGACTATCGCGGGCCGATGCCAGTCTCCGGGTACGGGCGAGCAGGAAGAGGGGGAACGCGACGCTCACCGCGACCAGGAAGACGAGCGCGACGTAGACCCACAAGCGTGGGAGTCCGATCCGACGCCCCTCCACGACCATGAAGGCGGTCGCGGCGATCGCGACCGCGAGCAGGTCGATCGTGACGAACGTCGCGACCGGGCCCTCGACGGTCGCGCTCAGCGCGTCCCCGACGCTCCCGGGGCCGGAGACGAAGTCGACCAACGCCCACTGGGTTCCCACCAGCGCGACGAGTGCGACCACTCCGTAGAACCAGCACCAGGCGATCTCAGCACGTGTCATGGGCAGCAACCTAGCGGCGATGAATGGCCTCAGCAGGTCTTGCCGCACCGTGAACAACGGGTGAACACTCAGCCCAACGACCAGTGCTCGTGGGGGATGCCATGCCAGATCAGAATCCGACCGTGCGGGGCCGCGTGTTCGAGGCTCCCGGCAAAGGCCCGTGGGAGCTGGAGTCGACGCACGCCTCCCGACCGATGTGCCTGCTGACCCAGGACGCCTTCCGGACCGGCTTCGTCCGCGGGTTCCAGGAAGGCACCGCCCGGTACGGTCTGCTGCTCGACCACCTCAAGCCCGGTTTCGTTCACGGTTTCCTCTACGCCCAGCCGACACCGGTGGGCGCACCAGAAGGAGCGATGGGGCCGCCTCCGAAGCCGGTCCTCCAGGTGCTGAGCCGGCTGCACCCGGAGATGCGCCGGCGCACCCGGACCGCCGAGCGGGCGATCACCGGGAAGCTGTGGCGCGAGGACCTGCGCACCTGGGACGGGGTCGACAAGCCGGCCGCGATCGCCGGGCACCGGGCGATCCAGGCGGTCGACGTGATGTCGCTGGACGACGAAGCGCTCGCGGCCCACGTCGAGAGGTGCGCCGAGCACCTGAACGAGAGCATCTACCTGCACCACAAGTACACGATCCCGGCGTCGCTGCCGGTCGGGGACTTCCTCGCCGGCGCGACGGAGTGGACCGGCGCCTCCACCGGTGAGCTCCTCGGACTCCTGCGCGGCAGCTCGGCGATCTCCCGCGGCTTCGCGAGCGAGGAGCTCGACGCAGCGGCCAAGGCGCTGACCACCTCGGACTCCGCCCGGGTCCTGCTCGCCGGCCCCGGCTCGGCACCCGAGCTGCTGGACGCGCTCGGCTCCCACCCCGACGTGGGCGCCCAGGTGACGGCGTACCTGGACGCGGTCCGCTGGCGGTGCGTCGGGTACGACGTGGGTGAGAAGACCGCGGGTGAGCTGCCCGACGCGCTGGTCGAGGCCCTCCGGGCGGCACTGGCCGGCAGCTGGGCGTCCGCTCCGGACGACGACAGCGCGCTCCAGGCGCTCCGGGCTCGGGTCCCGGCCGAGCACCAGGCCGACTTCGACGACCGGCTCGGCGAGGTCCGGCTGATGTACCGGTTGCGCGACGAGCGCGGCGTCTTCTCCGACGGCTGGGCCGTCGGACTCGCCCGCCGGGCCATGCTGGAGGTGGGGAGGCGCCTGCTCGCCGCCGGTGCCGTCACCGACGCCGAGCACGCCGTCGAGCTCAGCCGCGACGAGGCCCGCGCACTGCTGCTGGGCGCCCGTGGACCGAGCGCCGCCGAGCTCGCCGAGCGTTTCGCCTGGCGCAACTCGATCAGCACCAGCGAGGCACCCGACTTCCTCCGGGCGTTGCCGTCCCCACCGCCGCCCGCGGAGTGGCTCCCCCGGAGCGCCCGCCGGAGTGCCCGCGCGATCGACACCTTCCTGGGCTGCTTGTTCGGGGTGCCGGACACCCCGAACACGGCGACCGTCCTCAGCGGGCTCCCGGTCAACAGCGGGGTCTACGAAGGACCCGCCCGTCTGGTCGACTCCTCGGCCGACTTCGGGCGGATCAAGCAGGGCGACGTCCTGGTCACCCGGATGACCTCGCCGTACTTCAACGTGGTGCTGCCGATGCTGGGGGCGATCGTCACCGACCGGGGCGGCCAGCTCTGCCACGCCGCGATCGTCGCCCGGGAGTACGGCATCCCGGGGATCGTCGGCACCCGGGACGCGACGACCACCATCCCGGACGGCGCCAGGATCCGGGTCGACGGCACCACCGGGGAAGTTCGGCTGCTGGAGTGACCGTGCCGACCCTCACCCCGCTCGCCACGGCCACCGACCCCGAGAGCTTCGGCGGCAAAGCGGCCCAGCTTGCTGCTGCTCTCGATGCGGGGCTCCCGGTCCCGGGTGGCTACGCCCTGGACTGGATGACCCTCCAGGCAGCGATCGACGGCGACCCGCGCGTCGACGAGCAGCTCTGCTCCGAGCTGCTGGGCGGCCGTGCCTGGGCAGTGCGGTCGAGCGCAATCGGCGAGGACTCGGCGTCGGCGTCCTTCGCCGGAACGCACCTGACCGTGCTCGGCATGGTCGGCCCCGAGGCGGTCCGCGGCGCCCTCCGCACGGTGCACGAGTCCGGTGCCGCCCCGGGGGCCCGGGCCTACCGGGAGCAGCACGGCCTCGACCCGTCCCCGCGGATGGCGGTGGTCCTCCAGGAGATGGTCGCCTCCGAGGTCGCCGGGGTGCTGTTCACCCGGAACCCGCTCACCGGGGCCGCCGAACGGCTGATCGAGGCCAGCTGGGGGCTCGGCGAGACGGTGGTCAGCGGCCAGGTGACCCCGGACCAGTACCGCCTCGACGTCACCGGACGGGTGCTCGCGCGGAACCCGGGCGAGAAGGACCTCGCCCTCCGCCTCGGTGACGACGGCACCGTCGCCGAGGAGACCGTCGAGGCGGCGCTGGTGGAGTCCCTGTGCCTCGACGGCGGACAGCTCGAGGAGCTGCACCGGCTGGCCGTCGCCTGCGACCGCGTCTTCGCCACCGACGAGCACGACATCGAGTTCGCCTTCGCAGCCAGCCGGCTCTACCTCCTGCAACGGAGGCCGATCACGCATGGCTGAACCGGCGGCTCTGCGACCCCGCACCGCCTACGGTCTCACCGGAGCTCTGCTCAGCGCGGCCCTGATGCCGCTGAACTCGACAATGATCGCCGTGGCCGTCCCGTCGATCGCCGAGGAGTTCGAGCACCGGCCCGCCACCGTCACGCAGGCCCTGGTGGCGACGTACCTGATCGCGGCGATCGCGCTGCAGAGTCCGGGCGGCAAGCTCGGCGACCGGCTCGGGCACTGGCGGATCTTCGCCGTCGGCCAGTCGGTGATCGCTCTCGGCGCGTTCCTCGGGTACCTGGCTCCGAACCTGGAGGTGTTGGCAGCGTCCCGGATCCTGATCGCCGGCGGCGGTGCGCTGGTGGTGCCGGCGACGGTGGCACTGATGCGCCTCGAGCTGCCGCCGGAGCGCCGTGGCCGGGCCTTCGGCACGTTCGGTGCGGTGATGGCGTTGGCCGCCGCCCTGGGCCCGATCCTCGGCGGGGTCCTGGTCGACGCCTTCGGCTGGGAAGCGGTCTTCCTCGCGAACCTCCCGGTGCTCGCGGTCTCGGCGCTGCTGGTCACGACGGTGCGGCACCCGGCCGTCGACGGCACCTCGGCCCCGTTCGACTGGTTCGGGTCCGCGCTGCTCACCGGGGGCCTGGTCCTGGCGGTGCTCGGAGCCCAGCGGTCCGACGCTGCCGGGACACCGCTCCTGGTCGCCGGAGCCGCGACCCTGCTCGGGTTCGGCTGGTGGGAACGACGGGTCCCGGACCCGGTGGTGGCGCTGGACCTGTTCCGCTCCGGCCCGTTCCTGTTCGGGACGCTCCTGATCGGCCTGCAGAACCTGGTGATGTACGCGTTGCTCTTCGAGCTGCCGCTCGTCCTGGAGAGCCTCTTCGATCTCTCCGCCCGCGAGACCGGCCAGCTGCTGATCTTCCTGATGGTCGCGATGGTGCTGATGTCCCCGGTCGCCGGACGGCTCGCCGACCGGCTCGGCGCCCGTCCGCTGGCTACGGCCGGCTCGTTGCTCTGCCTGGCCGGCGTCGCCCTGCTGATGGCCTCGGACCTCGGCAGCTCCGGCGACGTCCGGCTGCCGCTGACGCTGCTGGGGCTCGGGATCGGGCTGACCTCGCCGGCGGCGCAGACGGCGTCGCTCTCCGCGATCGACCCGGCTCGTAGCGGCATGGCGGCCGGCGTCTCCTCCACCATGCGCTACCTCGGCGGCGTCGCCGGGATCGCCCTGCTCGGCCGCCTCCTCGACCTCGACGACTCCGCTGCCGAGGTACTGGCCGAGCACCACACCGTGATGGGGGTCTTCGCCGGTGCGCTGGTGATCGGCCTCGGCTGCGCGCTGGCGCTTCCCGGTCGCCCCGGGGCCGCGGAACCGCTCAGGCCGACGCCGGCAGGCTGACCAGGAACCGGCAACCAGGATCCTCGTTGTCGACGCTGACCGTGCCCCGGTGCGCCTCGACGATGCCCTTCACGATCGCCAGACCGAGCCCAGCACCGCTCCCGAAGACCGACCCGGTCTCGGGCGTCCGGGCGGAACTGCCCTGCCAGGCGACGTCGAAGGCCCGGACCATGTCCTCCTCGCTCAAGCCCCCGCACCCGTCGGTGATCGCCAGCTCGACCCCGGCGGGACCGGCCCGCCCGACCACCTCGACGACACCGTCCTCCGGGGTGTGCCGGATCGCGTTCATCAGCAGGTTCGCCAGCACTCGGGAGAGCTCACGCGGATCAGCCACGACCTCCAGGCCGGCGTCCACCGCGCCCCCGAGCCGGACCCCGCGCGCCCGGGCGACCGGGTCAGCGCTGGCCAACGCCTCGCTGACCAAGTCACCGAGGACCAGGCGTTCCATGGTGAGCTTCAGGTTCCCGGCGTGGATCCGGGAGAGCTCGAAGAGGTCGTCCACCATCCGCACCATCCGGTCCACCTCGGAACGGATCTGCCGGTGGTAGCGCGCCGGGTCCTCGGCCAGGCCGTCCTCGAGCGCCTCGGTCATCGCCCGCATCCCGGCGAGAGGGCTGCGCAGGTCGTGGGAGACCCACGAGATCAGCTCCCGGCGCGACCCCTCCAGCCGGGTCTCCCGCTCCCGGGACTCCGCGAGCCTCTGGCTGGTCCGCGCCAGCTCGTCGGAGAGCTGCTGGAACTCGGCCGGGCCGGAGGAGGCGGCCACGAACTGGCCGCTCTCGCCGAACCGGCGGGCCTCCGCCTGGAGCGAGCGGGACCACCGGGACAACGCCAGGCCGACTGCGGTGGCACCGCCTGCGGCGATCAAGCCGGCCACCAGCAGCACCCGCAGCGTCACGGTGAAGTCGTGGTCGGAGATGAACATGGCGTTCGCGGTGCCGACCGTGCCGGCGACCACGGACGCCACCGCCACCACCGCCACCGCCGGCACCAGCCACCGCAGCGACCAGCGCCGGAAGAGCCAGACCAGCGACAGACCGAACAAGCACGCCGTCGAGGACCAGACGGCGGCGATCAGGACGATCTCGACCTCGTCGTTCATGCTGCCTCCCACCGGTAGCCGACACCCCAGACCGTCACCAGCCGGGTCGGGCTGGTCGGGTCGGCCTCCACCTTCTCCCGCAGCCGGCGGACGTGAACGGTGACCGTGGACTGGTCCCCGAAGGACCACCCCCAGACCTGCTGGAGGAGGTCGTCGCGGGAGAACGCCGTACCGGGGTTGGCGACCAGGAAGCGCAGCAGGTCGAACTCGCGGGCGGTCAGGTTGAGCACCGTGCCGGCGAGCGTGGCCTCGTGCCGACCTGAGTCGACGACCAGGTCACCGTCGACGATCCGCCCCGACTCGGGCTCCGCCCGCTCACCGACCCGGCGCAGCAGGGCGTTGACCCGGAGCACCAGCTCCCGGGGACTGAACGGCTTGGTCACGTAGTCGTCGGCGCCGGACTCCAGACCGACCACCCGGTCGGTCTCCGAGCCGAGGGCGGTCAGCATGATGATCGGGACGTCACCGACCGCCCGGAGCCGGCGGCAGACTTCGAGGCCGTCGATCCCGGGCATCATCAGGTCCAGGACGACCAGGTCGGCCGGTTCCTCGCGCATCTCCTTCAACGCCACCGTGCCGTCCGCGGCCTCGACAACCGCGTGGCCGTCGGCCCGCAGGTAGGAGACGACGACTTCCCGCACCGTCACGTCGTCATCGACGACCAGCACGCGTGCCATCCGCACCACCCCTTCTCCGGACCCGGTCGCGGAGCAGAGCCCCCACGACCACCACCAACGTTAGCCCGGCCAGGACCCACCACCCGAGCACGTAGTCGCGGTCGAGCAACGTCGGGTTGGGTCGTGCCTGCTCCCGACCCAGCACCGGCACCGCCACCAACGTCGCAGCGCCCAGCACCACCGCACCGACGATCACCGGGGCCGGCAGCCGTCGCCCGGTCACCCGGCCGGCCACCCAGGCTGCGCCGTAGGCCAGCAGCACCGTCGCCGGGGCGAGCACCGCGTCGTGCAGGATCACCCCGCCCACCAGCCAGATCCCGGTGGCCCGCAGGTTCTCCCCGCCCAGGTCGAGCAGCAGCAGCACGCCGTACAGGCCGGCCGCGACGCCGAGGGCGCCGAGGAGGACGCGGATCCTGGTCATGCCAGCACCTCCAGGTGGGTGACCCACTTGGTCTGCAGGACGCCGGGGCGGTTGGGCGCGATCAGCCGGCACGGGTAGCCGTGGTCGAGGGCCAGCGGTTCGCCGTTCAGGCCCAGGGCGAGCAGGGTGAGGTCGTCGTCGGCGAACTGGTGCGGCAACGTCGACTGCCGGTAGGTCCCGCGCTCCTGGAGCGAGACGACGTGGACGTCACGGCCCCGCGGCGCCCCGACCAGGTCGAGCAGGTCGCGCAGCCGTACGCCGGTCCAGAGCCCGCTCGCGCTCCACCCCTCGACGCAGGCGATCGGGAGCTCGGCGCTGGTCTGGCTCAGTGCGGCGAGCTCGGTACGGGTGAACGTCCGGGTCGCGCCCGCGTGCACCACGGTGAGCTCGAAGTCTCGGCTCAGCGCGGACGCTGTCACCCCGGCCGCCCGGGCGGTGACGTTGATCGGGATCCCGGCCGGCCCCTCGCCGGAGCGGACACCGAAGACCGAGACCTTGCGCAGCAACGGGACCGTGCTGCCTGCGGTGGCGAGCACCGCGACACCCGCGGCCAGCACCGCGCTGCGCACCAACCCGCGCCGGGAGAGCTCGCCCTGCTCGGTGGCTGCAGGCCGGTCGTGCACGGTCTGCTCGATGTCGCCGCGCAGCGAGTCCCGGATCACCGGGAGCTTGACCGCGATGTGCACCAGCAGGGCACCGATGGCGACCCAGGCCATCGCGTAGTGGGTCGCCCGGAACTGGAACCCCCACGGGTACCACTGGGCCGAGTTCGCCAGCCCCGAGGCGAGCTGGAAGATCGCGGCGGAGACCAGCACCGCGATGGAAGACCGCTCGAGGCCCTCCACGACGAGCATCCGGAGGCGCTTCGGCGGCCGGGCGAACAACTTCGGGAAGACCGTCCAGAGCTTGACCAGCAGCAACGGGATCGCCGCGGTCCCGGTGATCACGTGCAGTCCCTGGCTGAGCCGGTAGCCCCAGACCGGACGGGTCGGGAACGGGATCAGCGGATCGGCCGCCTGCGCCTGGTGGCTGATCACCCCGGTGAGGAACGCGATCCCGAAGCAGATCCCCAGCCAGACGCCGACCCGGCTGGCCACCGCAGGGCTGCGCAGCCGTGAGGTGAAGTCGTTCTCGTCCGGCACCGGGATGCTGATCCCACGGACGTCGACTCGTGCCATCTCAGAGCTCCTTCCGCAGCACGCCGTACCAACGGTCCGCGTGCCGCCGGACGGCGGTGGCGCGCAGCCCGGCGAGGCACGCGACCTGGTCGACCGCGTCCGCCCCGACCACCGACCACGCGAACGGGCGACTGCGGTGCGAGCGGGTCTCCAACCGGATGGTCCGGGTCTCGACCCCGGCTCCTGGCGGGGCGAGCTCGACCACCACCCGACCACCGGGGGCCAGCAGCTGGTGGACCCGGGAGAGCAGCGCCACCGGGTTGCCTCCGATCCCGACGTTACCGTCGGCGAGCAGCGCGCTGGTCCACCGCCCCTCCCCCGGCAGCGGCTCGAACACGTCGCGGAGCAACGCCGCCACACCGCGGCGGCGGGTCTGGCGGACGGCCTCGGGCACGACGTCGATGCCGAGCACCAGGTGCCCCTGGGCGTCCAGGTGCTCGGCCATCCGCCCGGGTCCGCAGCCGATGTCCAAGGTGGGTCCGACGCACTCGGCGACCAGTGCCGCGTCGCCGGGGTCGGCGGCCCGCTGCCAGGCGTTCATCGGGAGCGGCCGGGGCAGCACCGAGAGCCCGACCACGTGACAGTCCTCGCCCCGCAGGGCCGAGGAGAAGACATCGGTGAACGAGGCGATCTCGGCGGTCACGACGCCACCACCGTCCCCGCAGCCCAGGCTCGGGCGAACCGGGTGCCGGGCGCTTCGGCGGCCACGGCGGTGGCGTCGGCGACCGTGTCCACGTCCCGCAGCCGGGTCAGACCCCAGAGCACCGTGCTGCCGTCACGGGCGAGCGCGCGCGAGGTCACCTCGGCCGTGTCCGGGCGGGACATCGGCACGTCCGCCAGGACGGCGGCGCGTCGGCTGTCGGCGAGGGCGAGCGCCCACCAGCCGCCGTCGCGGGCGGGAGCCAGCACCGCGTCGGCCCCGTGCGCCAACGGGGCCAGCACCTCGTCCAGGGCGGCGGCGGTGACCTGCGGGGTGTCCATGCCGAGCTGGAGCACGGGATCGTCGGTGGCGGCGACCACGGCGTGGGCGTGCGCGAGGCGCTGGCCGAGTCCGTCCCCGACCTGCGCGAAGATCGACCAACCGACCACGGCCTCCCGGAGCTCGTCGCCCCGCCGGGCGGCGGTCAGGTCCCCCTCGAGTGCCAGGTGGCAGCGACCCGGGAACGCGGCGGCGCAGGCCTCCAGGGTGTCCAGCAGCGCGGCGGCGGCCAGCTCGGCCGCCGCGACCATCCCGGTCTCGGCGCCCAACCGGGTCTTCACCGCACCCGGCACGGGCGCCTTGGCGACGACCAGCAGCTGCGCGGTCACCGGAGCACCGCGTAGAAGTCGCGGACGGTGCGGACCGAACCCCGGACGGACCCGGACACCTTCGACCGGGTGCCGGCGGCCCGGGGGTGGTAGGCCACGTCGCGTTCGGTGAACACCCAGGAGGCGGCGACCGCTCGCCGCATCAGCTCGACGGGGTACCCGAACCGACGGTCCTCGACACCGAGCGCGAGCAGGTCCTCACGACGGCAGACCCGGATCGGGGCGATGTCGTGCACCGGGTAGCCCGACCGCCGCAGCCAGGTCACCACCGCTCGGTTGCCGAGCCGGGCGTGCCAGGGCCAGACGCCCCGCCCGGTGGGGCGCCGGCGGCCCACCGCCATGGTGGCTCGGCCAGCCCGGACGTCGTCGATCAGCAATAGCAGGTCGGTCGGGTCGAAGGAGCCGTCGCCGTCCATCACCGCAACCAGCTCGGTGCGGGCCGCGACGACGCCGGCGTGCACCGCGGCGCCGTACCCGGGGGTCGGCTCGGTGACGACCCGGGCACCGAGGCGGGCCGCGACCGCGGCGGTCCCGTCGCGGGACCCGTTGTCGACGACGAGTACGGCGAGGTCGTCGGGGACCTGCGGCAGCAGCTGTTCCAGCGCCGCCGCCTCGTCGCGGCACGGCAGGATGAGGGTGCAGGTCGGGTCCATGTCCCTACCGTAGGAACCGCGGGGCCCGTTGACCCCCGGCAAAGGCTTACGGATGGGTGACGGCGCGCCGCCGTCCGTCCGGATCGCGGCCTCGGTGCCTAGGGTGGGGGCCATGTCCGCGACGTGTACCGACGTGCCCGTGCGCACGGCGTGGGCACCGCGGATCGGGGTCGCGGTCGCGGTCACGCTCGTCGTCGCTGCGATGGCGGTGCCCGCCATCGGCGACTGGAACGTCCACATCAACACGTTCCCGCCGATCTACGCCGACTGGGCACCACGGCTCGGGCCGGGCACCGCCCCGGCGGTGCTGCTCGCCGTCCTCGGCACCCTGTACGCCGCCCGCGCGGCGACCCTGCTCAGCTGGCGGCGACTGCTGCTGGCCAGCTGGGTCGTCGGCGTGCTCTGGATGCTGGCCCTGGCCACCGTCGACGGCGGTGACATCGGGCGCATCCTGGGGATCTACAACGAGTACCTGCGCACCGCCCGCGGGACCCCGGACCTGGCCGCGACGCTGCAGATCTACGTCGACCGGATCCCCTTCTACCCGAGCACCGACTGGCCTCCGGAGATCGCCGGCCCGCTGGTCGAGCAGCGCGCGATCGAGCTGCCCTACGACCCGGGCTCGAACTGGCCGGCGCACATCGCCGGCCACCCGCCCGGGGCGCTCACGTTCTTCGTGGTCCTGGTCCGCCTGGGCCTCGGCAGCACCTTCGCCGCCGGGATGGTGGTGACCCTGATCGCGGCCACCACGGCGCTGGCCGTGATGACGACCGTGCGGGTCCTCGGCTCCGAGGCGCTGGCCCGGACCGCGGCCCCGTTCCTGGTACTCGGTCCGGCCGCGATCTGGCAGTGCGTCTCCGCGGACGCCGTCTTCGCCGCGGTCGCCGCCTGGGGACTCTGCGCCCTGGCGGTCGCCGCGACCCGGACCTCCGCCCGCGCGCTGCTGCTCTGGTCGGTGCCGGCCGGGTTGCTCCTCGGCTTCACGGTGATGCTCTCCTACGGGCTGGTGCTGGTCGGCGTCCTCGCGCTCGCGGTGCTCTGGTTGGCCGGGTCGTGGCGTCCGCTGCTTCCGGTCGCCGCGATGGCGGCCGGCGTGGTGCTCACCTACGCCGCCTTCGGATTCGCCTGGTGGGAGGGCTTCGTGGTGCTCCGCGAGCGCTACTGGGACGGTGTCGCCAGCATCCGGCCGCCGGAGTACTGGACCTGGGCCAACCTGGCGGCGCTCACGTTCTGCGCCGGGCTGCTGATGCCGGCCGGTGTCGCCCAGGCGTGGGTGCGCCGTCGGCAGGCCGACCCTGCGCTCCGGCCGGTGGTGGTGCTGACCCTGGCGGCGACGGCGGCGATCGCGCTCGCCGACCTGTCCCAGATGAGCCGGGCGGAGGTGGAGCGGATCTGGCTCCCGTTCGTCCCGTGGCTGCTGCTCGGCTGCGCGCTGCTCCCCGAGCGCTGGCGCCGCTACGGCCTCGGCGCCCAGGTCGCCGCTGCGCTGGTGGTCCAGCACCTGCTGCGCTCGGCGTGGTGAACCCGGCCGACGGCCGCGCGGAGGCGGCTCAGCGGCGCAGCGGCGCAGTCGCGAACGCGGGCAGGCCCGTCGTCGGCGCGATCTCGGCCCGGAAGCCCAGCTCCGCAGCGGCGAGCGCGGGCGAGGCCACCACGTGCCGGACGTCTCCCACCCGGAAGCCGCCGGTGACCTCGGGGTCGCGCGGCACCTCGGCACCGGCGGCGACCAGGCGGGCGACCTCGCCGATCGCGACCGGCTGACCCGAGCAGACGTTGTAGGCGGCGAAGCCGTCACGGTCGAGGACCGCGCGCAGGGCGAGCTCGTTGGCGCGGGCGACGTCGTGGACGTGCACGAAGTCGCGCATCTGGCCGCCGTCCTCGTAGACCTGGGGAGCCTCGCCGCGCTCGAGCGAGGAGCGGAACATCGCCGCGACCCCCGAGTACGGCGTATCCCGCGGCATCCCGGGGCCGTAGACGTTGTGGTACCGCAGCGCGATCGCGCTGCCCCCGGCCTGCCGGGCCCAGGCAGCGGCGTACTGCTCCTGGGCGAGCTTGCTGACCGCGTAGCTGCTCCGCGGGTCCAGCCGGGCGTCCTCGGGCACCGTGTCCCAGGTCAGCGGGCCGCCGCACCGCGGGCAGGGGTTCTCGAACTGACCGGCGCGCAGGCTCTCCAGGCTCCGCGGTCCCGGGAGCTGCGGTCCGTGCTCGGGGCAGGAGTAGCGGCCCTCCCCGTAGACCACCATCGAGGAGGCCAGCACGATCCGGTGGACGCCGCGCTCGTGCATGGCGGCGAGCAGCGCCGCGGTCGCCAGGTCGTTGTGCGCCGCGTACGCCGGGAGGTCGGCGACCTGGACGCCGGCACCGACGAGGGCGGACTGGTGGCAGACGACGTCGACCCCGTCGAGCAGGTCGGCCCAGGCCGCCACGTCGCGGACGTCGAGCCGGTGGGTGCCGGCCGGCGCCTCGTCGCGACCGTGCGCCTGCGGCAGCATCAGGTCGACCCGGACGACCTCGTCACCGGCGGTGTCGAGCCGGTCACCGACAGCGCTCCCGATGAAGCCGGCCGAGCCGGTCAGCAGCACCCTCACGGCGTGCCGGGGCCAGGGATGTCGTAGCTGAGCTCGATACCGTCCGCCCAGCTGCTGCAGGTGCAGCCGGCCGGGTCGGGCAGATCGCCGAGGACCCCGGCGAGGACCTCCTTGAGCCGGCCGATGTTGCGCTCGAACATCGCGAAGACCTCGTCCTGGCCGACACCGTCGCCGGCCTCGACGCCGGCGTCCATGTCGGTGACCAGGGCGATCGCGGCGTAGCAGAGCCGCTGCTCGCGGGCGAGGACCGCCTCCGGGTGGCCGGTCATGTTGATCAGCGACCAGCCCTGCGCCGCGTAGTGCCGGGACTCGGCCCGGGTGGAGAAACGGGGGCCCTCGACGACGACCATGGTCCCGCCGACCTTCACCGCGCCGGTCCGACCGAGCGCGGCGGTGAGCCGTCCGCAGTACGGATCGGCGAACGGTACGTGCACTGCCCCGCGCTCGACGTAGCTCTGCACCCGGCCGCTGGTCCGGTCCACGAGCTGGTCGGGGACGACCAGGTCGCCGGGGGCGACCACCCCGGGCAGCAGGCCGCCGACCGCGCAGGGAGCCAGCACCTGCCGGACGCCCAAGGAGCGGAGCAGCCAGAGGTTGGCCCGGTAGTTGATCAGGTGCGGCGGGTACGCGTGACCAGCGCCGTGCCGCGGGAGGAAGGCGACCCGGCGGCCGGCGACCTCCCCGACGCTGACCGGTCCGGAGGCTTCGCCGTACGGGGTGCGGAGGTTCCCGACGGGGGTCGGGTCGTCGAGGAACTCGTAGAACCCGCTGCCGCCGATGACGGCGATCTCTGCGCTGACCATCCCCCCACTCTGGCAGCGGCCGGGCGCGACGCCCAACCCGCCACGGCGGCCGTCAGGCTTCCGTAAGACTCCGCAGCGGCACCAGGACGTCCTCGGCGAACCGGGCGATGCCGTCCAGCTTCTGCTCCAGGGTGCAGTCCAGCCCGTGGTAGTAGGCCCAGGGCATCGTCCAGACGTCGGTCACTCCCCCGGCCTCGGCGGCCGCGAAGTGCTCGGGCAGGAACGCGTCGGTGAGCGCGGTGATCATCCGGAAGTCACCCTCGGCCCCGATCTCCTCGCGGATCTCGGCGAGCCTCCGGGCGTGGCCGGTGGCTTCCTCGATCGAGTACAGGTCGCCGATCCAGCCGTCGTGCCGGGCAGCGCGCCGCATGCCGATCTCGGAGAGGCCGCCGACGTAGATCGGGATCCTCGCGGTGGGCGTCGGTTCCATCACCAGCCGCGGGGTCGGGTAGTGGGTGCCTTCGAAGGAGTTCCACCCCGGGCTCCAGAGCTCGGCGAGCAGGTCGAGAGCCTCGTCGGTGCGCTTGCCCCGGGTGGAGAAGTCCTGACCCATCAGGTCGAACTCCTCGCGGCACCAGCCGACCCCGACACCGAGCGCGACCCGGTTCCCGGAGAGCACGGCTGCGGTGCCGACCGACTTCGCGACCTGGTACGGGCTGCGCAGGGCCGGGACGTAGACCGAGGTGTAGAAGTGCAGGTCCGTGGTCACGCTGGACAGCGCACCGACCAGCACCCACGGGTCGGGCCACTGCGCCGAGTGCTCCCAGCGGCGCTTGCCGTCCGGCGTGTAGGGGTACGGCGTCGCGAGGGTCTCCAGGTCGACGACGTGGTCCGGTACGGCGAGGGCGTCGTACCCGGCCTCGTCCGCGGCCTTGGCGATCGCGAAGAGCTGGTCGACGGGTTGGAAGGCGACGCTGATGGAGAAACGCATGGCCCCAGACTAGAACAGGTTCTAGCCTGGGGCCATGGCGCCGGTCAGCGGAACGCGCACCCGCTGGTGATGCCGAGCCGCTTGAAGAGCATCGCGGCCGGGCAGAACCCGGTGACGCTGGACTGGAGCAGGTTGAGGCCGACGAACGCGGTCAGCAGCAACCACCAGGTCGACACCGTGGCGACCAGCAGCGCGCTGATCAGCACCATCACCCCGGCGAACGCGAACACGGCCCGGTCGACGTTCATCGATCTCCTCCTCGTGGTCCGAACAGACGGCCCCAGAAGGGCCCTCGGAAGCCCCCGGATCCGCTGGCGCCTTCGCCGCGGTGCCCGTCGCACCACTGGTCGGCCGGCACCCGGGCCTTCACCTGGGCGACGTGCAGACCGCACCCCGACCAGCTCGTCTTGCCGCACTGGCGGCAACGCACTGCGTGACACATGCCGTCCCCCTCAGGCCCCGACCGCGGCGGCCTCGGCCGCATCGGCGAACTCGCAGAAGGCGTCGTAGGCCCGCGGACCGTAGATCGTCGCCGGACCGCCCTTCATCAAGAAGGTGACGCCGATGGCCTCGGTGGCCTCCTGCCGGGTCGCACCGGCTCGCTGGGCAGCCTGGGCGTGCGAGGCGATGCAGCCGTCGCACCCCTCGACCACCCCGATCGCCAGCGCGATCAGCTCCTTGGTCTTCGTGTCCAGGTCGCCGGGCGCGAAGGAGGCGTGGTGCAGCTCTCCGAAGCCCTTGTAGACCTCCGGGATGGCCCGGCGCAGAGACCGGTGCAGGGGGGACAGCTCGTCGAGAACGTCCTTGCCGTGACCGGCAGTGTGGTTCGTCATCTCGGGTTTCCTCGTTCCTTTGTCAGTGAGTCGTCGGTCGGTCGGATCCGTGCGGATCAGTCGTGCGCGAAGCGGATGTTCGGCAGGATCCGGGTGAGCCACGCGGGGCTCCACCAGGCGGCCTTGCCGGTCAGCCGGAGCAGTACGGGCAGCAGCACCAGGCGCACCAGGAAGGCGTCGAGAAGGACCGCGACACCCAGGACGATGCCCATCTCCTTCGGCGGGAGCGGACCGGAGAGCGCGAAGGTGAAGAAGACCGCCACCATCACCGCGCCCGCGGCGAAGATGACCCGTCCCGAGTGCGCCAGCGATCCGATCATCGCCTCCTGCGGGTCCCCGCTGTGCTCGTAGTGCTCCTTGGCCGAGGCCAGCAGGAAGACGGTGTAGTCCATCGCGATCGCGAAGATCATCGCGAAGAAGAACACCGGCGCCCAAGCATCGAGGAAGCCCTGCGACTCGAAGCCGAAGAAGCCGGCGCCGAAGCCCTCCTGGAAGATCAACCGGGCCACACCGAACGCAGCCGCCGTGGAGAGCAGGCTGACCAGGGTGCCGAGCAGCGAGATCAGCGGCGCCTGCAGGGCGACCAGCAGCAGCAGGAAGCCGAGCCCCAGGACGACGCCGATCACCAGCGGGGTGGAGGTGTCGAGCTGCTTCTTCAGGTCGAGGTTCTCCAGCGCAGCACCGCCGACGAGCGCGGACTCGGGCAGGTCGGCGCGCAGCCGGTCCACCGT
>JBFJNH010000072.1:0-16891 GCA_041618295.1 Marmoricola sp. | reverse complement strand
GGTGGCCGGCGACCGCGTTGATCACCTGCCCCGACGCGACCCTGGTCGCGACGCCCTTGGCGTCGGCGGGGAACGTCGGCAGGTCCGCGTCCCAGCCCGCGGGGAGTTCCCGGGTCCGGAGCCGCTGGAACAGGTCCGCGCGCTCGGGGTTCGCCGCGGCCCAGGCCGCGTACTGCTCGTTCCACGCGGCGGTGGCGGCCTTGCCGCGGGAGACCAGGCCGCGGGTGTGCTCGAGCACCTCGTCGGGGACCTCGAAGCTCTGCTCGGGGTCGAACCCGAGGAGCTTCTTGGTGGCGGCGACCTCCTCGGCGCCGAGTGCCGAGCCGTGCGAGGCCTCGGTGTTCTGCGCTCCCGGTGCCGGCCACGCGATGATGGTCTTCAGCACGATCAGGCTGGGCTTGTCGACGACGTCGGCCGCCGAGTCGAGCGCGTCCCACAGCGCGGGGACGTCCTCGACGTAGTTGTCACCGTCGGTGTGGTCGCCGTGGTGGGTCCAGTCGACCGTCTGGACGTGCCAGCCGTAGGCCTCGTAGCGCTGCGCGACGTCCTCGGTGAAGGTGATGTGGGTGTCACCCTCGATCGAGATCCGGTTGGCGTCGTAGATGACCGTCAGGTTGCCCAACTGCTGGTTCCCTGCGATCGAGGACGCCTCGGCGCTGACGCCCTCCTCGAGGTCGCCGTCGGAGCAGATCGCGTAGACGTGGTGGTCGAACGGTCCGTCGCCGGAGGTCGGGGAGCCGGACTCAGGGTCGAACATCCCCTTCTCGCGCCGGGCGGCGAGCGCCATGCCGACCGCGTTGGCGACGCCTTGTCCCAGTGGTCCGGTGGTCGTCTCCACGCCGACGGTGTGCCCGTACTCGGGGTGACCGGGGGTCAGGCTGCCCCACGTGCGCAGCGACTTCAGGTCGTCGAGGCCGAGTCCGAAGCCGCCGAGGAACAGCTGGGTGTACAGCGTGATGGACGAGTGCCCGCAGGAGAGCACGAACCGGTCGCGGTTGGACCAGGTCGGGTCCGCGGGGTCGTGCCGCATCCGCTTCTGGAAGAGCAGGTAGGCCACCGGGGCGAGGCTCATCGCCGTTCCCGGGTGCCCGTTGCCCACCTTCTGGACGGCGTCCATGGCCAGGCAGCGGGCCGTGTCCACGGCCCGCTTGTCGAGGTCGGACCAGTCAAGCGGGGTACGTGCGGGGCTCATGGGGCGAGCCTACCGATGCCCGACGGAGCCCGTGAGTTCACCCTCGCGAACCGGCACAGTTAGACTCCCCGGACACCCATCGATGAAGGCGAGGCCTGCGTGACCGCGGTCGACTCCCAGGCGTCCGTTGCCGGACACGCCCCGGGTGAGGCGACCCTGCGCGACGTCGTCGCGGCGTACGTCGGGCTCACCAAGCCCCGGGTCATCGAGCTGCTGCTGCTCACCACGGTGCCGGTGATGTTCTTCGCCGAGCGCGGCGTGCCGGCCCTGGGTCTGGTCGTCGCGACCGTCGTCGGCGGGACCCTGTCCGCCGGGAGCGCCAACGCGCTCAACTGCGTCTACGACCGCGACATCGACGAGCAGATGCGCCGGACCCGACGGCGGGCGCTGCCCCGGCACATCGTGAGCCCGCAGGCGGCGTTCGTCTTCGGGATCGTGCTGGCCGTCGTCTCCACGCTCGTGCTGGGTCTCTGGGTCAACTGGCTCTCGGCCGGGCTGGCACTGACCGCCTCGGCGTTCTACCTCTTCGTCTACACGATGATCCTGAAGCGGCGTACCGCCCAGAACATCGTCTGGGGCGGCCTGGCGGGCTGCTTCCCGGCCCTGATCGGCTGGACCGCGGTCACCAACGAGCTCGCCTGGGCTCCGGTGGTGCTGTTCGCGGTCGTCTTCTTCTGGACTCCGCCGCACACCTGGGCGCTGGCGATGCGCTACCGCGAGGACTACGCGGCCGTGGACGTCCCGATGCTCCCGGTGCTCAAGTCCGGGGTCGAGGTCGCCCGGCAGGTCGTCGCCTACTCCTGGGTGATGGTGGCGGTCTCGCTGCTGCTCTGGCCGGTCGCGGACACCGGCCTGGTGTACCCGGTCGCAGCCGGCGTCCTGGGCGTCACCTTCCTGGTCGAGGCTCACCTGATGTGGAGCCGGGCCCGGAAGAGCAACGACCTGGCCGAGATCCGGCCGATGCGCCTCTTCCACTGGTCGAACCTCTACCTCTCGCTGCTGTTCGTCGCGGTGGCCCTCGACCCGCTGCTGACCCGCTGAGGCCCGTGGTCGAGTTTCGGGAGGCCCCGGTCGACCACGGCGACGGTGCCGCCCTACTCGCCGCGTACGCACGCGAGCTCGCGGAGATGTACGACGGTGCCGACGTGAACGCACCCGGGATGCCGGCGGCCGGACCGGCCGAGTTCGGAGCACCTCACGGCCGGTTCCTGGTCGGCTACGACGGGGACAGTGCCGTCTGCTGCGGCGGGCTCAAGCGGCTGCCCGACGGCTGCGCCGAGATCAAGCGCATGTACGTCGTCCCCGCGGCCCGGCGGCGTGGGGTGGCAAGGCTGCTGCTGCACGCACTCGAGGACGCCGCAGCAGCGCTGGGCTACGCCGTAGTCCGGATGGACACCGGGGCGAAGCACCAGCACGCCATCGCGTTCTACGAAGCGGAGGGCTACCTGCCCGTTCCGGACTACAACGGCAACCCGCTGGCGGCGTGGTGGGCCGAGAAGCGGATCGTCGGCTGAGCCTCAGGTTGCCGTCGGCACGCGGTTCCGGAGCTGGTGGTCGACCACAGCGAGGGTCAGGACGATGCCGAGGAGGAGCACGCTCAGTCCGATCTGGTCGCTGACCGCCGTGCCGAGGAACGCCGCAGCCACCAGGGCAAGGGAGACGAACGCGGGGGCGAGCAAGTCGCCCGGGGCGCGGCCGCCGAACCCGTGGATCGCTCCGAGCGACACCAGGTAGACCGCGACCGTGGCCGCCAGGATGAGTGCCGCCGTCCGAGGCTCCAGGCCGTGCGCCTCGTGCTGGACGAGGTCGACGCAGGCCGCCAGTGCCGCTCCGACGGCGGCGACAGCGCCGAGCACGAAGTAGTGCGCGTACCCGAAGACGAACGCGGAGTCCTCGCTCAGGCACGATGCCATCGACCGCTTGAAGTACAGCCACCAGAGGCTGAACACGATGAGCAGTGCTCCGAGGACCAGCATCAGCAGGTCAAACCCGGCCTCCTCGAGGTCCAGCGTGGCGGAGATGGCCTGGGTGGTGGCCAGGATGACCTCGCCGAGCACGATGATGGTGAAGAGCTGGTAGCGCTCGACGATGTGGTCGGGGTGCCACGGTGTCCGCCGGTCACTGTGCTCGGCCCACCACGGGATGCTCATCTCGAGGACGACGAGTGCGGCGAACGTGACCAGGGCGAGGGTGTCGTCCTCGACCCAGAGCCTGCCGATCCAGAGCGCCTGGACCCCGGTGACGCCGACGGCGTAGCGGAGGGCTGCGGCCCGCCCTTCGGGGTGGTCCCGGGAGACCCGGAGCCACATCGGCACCAGGGCGAGCCGCATCACGGCGTACCCGATGACGCCGAGGGTGAAGTCCTGGTCCGGTCCGGTGATCGCCGGGATTCCGGCGGCGAAGATCAGGACGCCGGTCATCACGCCGAAGGTCGCCAACCGGAAGACGACGTCACCGGTGTCGTAGGCGCTGGCGAACCAGCTGTAGTTGACCCAGGCCCACCAGATCGCGAAGAAGACCATCGCGTAGTCGAGGAGGCCGGAGCCCAGGTGGTTCTCGGACAGGTCGTGGTGGAAGGAGACGGCAGCCGCCGCGACCGCGACCACGAAGCAGAGGTCGAAGAAGAGCTCGAGGGGGGGTCGCGGAGCGGTGCTCCTCGTCCGGGTCCCGGCCGGAGAGCGGTCGACGCCAGGGGATCGCAGTGCTGCTCATCGGGACTCCTCACGCGGGGGCTGGATCATGCACGCGGCGGTGCCGCCGGGCATCCGGTGCCGGTTGGCGGCGATCCTCGGGTAGATCAGGTTGGCGAGCCCGCGTATCCCCGGAACGGCCAGCGCCCAGCCGAGGACCCGCGCACCGCCGCCCTTCGTGCGCAGGGCTGCGCCGATCGCCGGGGCGCCGAGCAGGACGATCTGCCCGTCGACCAACCAACCGGCGTTCGCATCGGCCTCAGCGCGGGTCACCTGCACCGCCGCGAGGTCCAGGGTGTGCCAGGGAACTGGTGCGGCGTCGAGCCACCGAGCCGAGCGGGTGCAGAAGCCGCAGTCGGCGTCGTACACCAGGTGTCCGGTCCCCATCAGGCCTCCCTCGCTGTCAGCACCGCCCAGGTCAGGGTGGCGGAGATCAGCGCCGCCCCGAGCATGTGGAAGCCGACCAGGAGGATCGGCAGGTCGGTGAAGTACTGGACGAAGCCGATGGTGCCCTGGGCGAGCTCGGTGACCAGCAGCAGCGTCGCGGCTTTCCGGGCGGTCGCGCTGGCGCCGGTGGCCGCGAGGACGAAGAGCAGACCGATGGTCAGGCCGAGCAGGAGGAAGACCAGGTCGGCGTGGAGCTGGGAGAACTGCAGCGGGTCCAACCCGTTCCGGGGCGATTCCTCGTCGCCCGCGTGCGGACCGGAACCCGTCACGATGGTGCCGACGTAGAGCACCGCCCAACCAGCGGCGAAGGTGCTCCACGCGAGGGCCCTGACCGGGCGGGGCGCGGTCGCCGGGGGCAGCGGGCCGTCGGTGTCCACCAGGCGGAGGAAGACCACCGCGAGGCCGATCATCGCCATCGAGCAGAGCAGGTGGAACGAGACGATCCACGGGTTCAGGTCGGTGAGCACCGTGATGCCGCCGATCACCGCCTGGGCGGGGATCCCCAGCGCCAGGCCGAGGGCTACCAGCCGCAGCTCACGCCGACGGGACTGCCAGGCAGCGACAAAGGTCGCGACCGCGACAGCGACCAGCACGAACGTCAGCAGCCGGTTGCCGAATTCGACCGCCGCGTGCAGGGTGAGCTCGCCGTGCGGGGTGAACGACTCCTCGGTGCACCGCGGCCAGGTCGGGCAGCCGAGTCCCGACCCGGTCAGCCGGACGGCGCCCCCGGTGACGACGATCACGACGTTCGCGACCAGGGAGGCCCAGGCGAGGGGTCGCAGGTGCCGGTCGAGGTTGGTCAGCACGGTCACTCCCACCGGAAGTAGCGAGCGGTCAGGACGGTGCCGAGGACGGCCCAGCCGAGCAGGGCGAGGTGCTCCTGCGCGGCGAATCGGCCGTGGATCAGGGCGTCGCGCATCGCCTCGCCGAGCGCTCCCGACGGCAGCCAGGTCAGGACCTTCTCCGCGCCGCCGTACGCCGAGGCGGGCAGGACCACGGCTCCTCCGGCCATCAGCAGCAGGTAGATCAGGTTCGCCGCGGCCAGGGTCGCCTCGGCGCGCAGGACGCCGGCCACGAGCAGGCCGAGGGAGGCGAAGGCCGCCGTCCCGAGCAGGAGTGCCGTGAGGCCCAGCAGGACGGTGCCCGCGCCGCGGTCCGGTTCCCAGCCCATCGCCAGCGCGACGCCGCCCAGCACGACCACCTGGAGGATCTCGACCAGCAGCAGGGCGCCGATCTTCCCGGCGAGCAGGCCGAAGCGGGGCAGTGGTGAGGCGCCGAGCCTCTTGATCACGCCGTAGCGACGTTCGAAACCGGTCGCGATCGCCAGCGAGGTGAAGGCGGTCGACATCACGGCGAGCGCCAGCACCCCGGGGGTGAGCGCGTCGATGGCACGGCGCTCGCCCAGGCCCACGTCGACGTGCTGCGCGGCTTCGGTGCCACCGACGAGCACGATCACCGGGATCACCACGGCGAGCAGCAGCTGTTCTCCGTTGCGGAGCATCAACCGAGCTTCGATCGCGGACTGGGCGATGACCTGGCGCAGCAGCGGCGCTCCGCCAGGGCGCGGCGTGAAGGTCCCGGAGGCCAGTGCGGTGGTCATGCTTCCAGCTCCCGTCCGGTGATCTCCAGGAAGACGTCCTCGAGGTTGCGCTGCCCGAGGTGGAGCGATTCGGGGAGGACGCCCTGCTCCTCGCACCACCGGGCCACGGTGGCCAGGGTGGTGTGGTCGGCCGGCCCGGTGACCAGCAGGCTGACCTCGTTGATCGGCGTCACCTCGACGGCCGCGCCCAGGGCGCTCTGCAAGGACGCCGGGGCGCCGTCGGGGAACGGTTTGGTCACGACCAGGCGGATGGTGGCCGTCCCGCCTCGGGTCAGCTCGACGGGCGTACCCGAAGCGATCATCCGGCCGTGGTCGATGATGTGGATCTGGTCGGCGAGACGCTCGGCCTCGTCCATGTAGTGGGTGGTGAGCACCACGGTCACCCCGTCGTCGCGGAGCTCGGTGAGCAGCTCCCAGGTGGTCCGACGCGCCAGCGGGTCCATGCCCGCGGTGGGCTCGTCGACGAAGACGACCTCCGGGCGGCCGACGACGGCCATCGCCAGCCCGAGCCGTTGCTGCTGCCCGCCCGAGAGCCGTCGGTACGGCGTCCGGCCGCAGTCGTGCAGCCCGAGGCGGTCGGCGAGCATCGCGGTGTCCAGGGGGTGCGCGTGCAACCGGGCGATGTGGTCGAGCATCTCCATCGCGCGGACGCCGGACCAGGCCCCGGACCCCTGCAGCATCACGCCGATCCGGGGGATCAGGGTGCGCCGGTCGGCGATCGGGTCCATGCCGAGCACCCGGACGCTGCCCTGCTGCGGGCGGCGGTAGCCCTCGCAGGTTTCCAGGGTGGTGGTCTTCCCGGCCCCGTTGGGTCCGAGCACCGCGGTGATGGTGCCGCGCTCGACGCGGAGGTCGAGCCCGTCGACGGCGGTCTTCTCGCCGTACCGCATGACGAGGCCGGCGACCTCGACAGCGGGGGAGGAAAGCACCCGCGGAGTCTAGGCGTTCGCGGCTGAAGGGATGCTGAGAGGTCCGCGCGCGACCTGGCGACGGTAGAGGAACAGGCTGGCCCCGCCCAGGGTCAGCGCGGGCAACCAGGCGATCATCGCCTTGATGCTGACCGCCGCGGTTGCGGCCAGCCAGGGGAGTCCCACGGCCGCGAGCGCCACCACGAGTGCCGCGTCCTGGGGGCTGGCGCCGTTGGGTCCGGGGATCGCGCTGGCGAGCTGGCTGGCCCCGAACGCCCCGAGCACGACCCACGGCGAGAGCGAGTGGCCGGTGGCCGCGATGGTGCCCAGCAGCAGGCCGGCGATCGACAGCTCGTAGGCCGCGGCGAGCAGCAGGGCGGTGAGCAGCACCCGGGGTGCCGGGAGCTTGCCCATCGGCAACAACTCCGGGCGGTACCGGCGGGCCACCAGGGCGGCGGCCACGAAGGCGACGCCGACGCCGGCCGCGATGACGAGCATCCTGGCCGGGAGCCCGGTGGCGACGAAGGCGAGGAAGACGGCTAGCCCGAGCACCCCGGCGAGCCGGTCGGCGCCGACGCTCAGCAGGGCGTCACCCCGGCCGAGACCGGTCCCGGTGAGCCGCTTCATCCGCCACAGGTCCGCGCCGACGTGGCCGGGGGTCAGGAGGCCGAAGATCTCCGACTCGGCGTACGCGCGCAGGTGCCAGCGACGGGTCCGGGCGCCGTCGGGCCCGGGTGGGGTCAGCAACCGCCAGCGGAGCGGGCAGAGCAGGTACTTAGCCGCGACCCAGGGGAGCAGGCCGAGGAGGACCGGCCACAGGCTCACGCTCGGCATCGAGGGCAGCGTGCTGGCGGGAACGGCGATCGCGACGGCGACGCCCAGGCACAGGCAGGCGCGGGACTGGGCGAACTTTCGCAGCATCGGACCCCCTTCTGGCTCTCAGAGGTTCCATCGGCCGGGAGAGCGTCGAGTGAAGGGAAGAAGGCGGGCGATTGCAGGTTAGGGGAACCTTATTTGAATCCCCGCTTCCATTAACGGCACACTGGTGTTGTGGAAATCGAGGAGATCGGCGACGCACCGACGCGCGAGCGCGTCGTACGGTCGATCCTGACCAACGGTCCGTCGACCGCTGCGGCCCTGGCCGAGCGGCTCGAGCTGACCCCCGCCGCGGTCCGTCGGCACCTCGACCACCTGCTCGCGGAAGGCGCCGTCGAGGCACGCCAGCCTCGTGCCGCCACGATCCGCGGGCGTGGACGACCCGCCAAGGTCTTCGCGCTCACCGACACCGGGCGCAACCACTTCGAGCAGCAGTACGACGACCTCGCCGTCCAGGCACTCCGGTTCCTGGCCGAGACCGGCGGCGACGAAGCCGTGAAGGCCTTCGCCGAGCGCCGGGTCTCGTTCATCGAGGACCAGTTCAGTCCGGTGATGGCCGCCAACCCCGGGTTCTCGCCGGCGGAGGCGCTCGCCGCGATCTTCTCCGGCGCGGGCTACGCCGCCACCGCCCGGGAGCTCCCCGTCGGCGAACAGCTCTGCCAGCAGCACTGCCCCGTCTCGCACGTCGCCCACGAGTTCCCGCAGCTCTGTGAGGCCGAGACCGAGGCGATCAGCCGGGTCCTCGGCACCCACGTCCAACGACTTGCCACCATCGCCCACGGCGACGGTGTCTGCACCACCTGCATCCCGAGCACGACGACCAGAGGAGCAACCTCATGACGAGCATCGAAGAGCTGAACCCCGAGCTGAAGGGCATCGGTCGGTACGAGTTCGGGTGGGCCGACACCGACGTGGCCGGTGCCGAGGCCAAGCGCGGACTCTCCGAGGCCGTGGTCCAGGACATCTCCGACAAGAAGAGCGAGCCGCAGTGGATGCTCGACCTGCGGATGAAGGGCCTCAAGCTCTTCCACCGCAAGCCGATGCCGACCTGGGGCGGTGAGCTCAACGACATCGACTTCGACAACATCAAGTACTTCGTGCGGTCGAGCGAGAAGCAGGCCACCTCGTGGGAGGACCTGCCCGAGGACATCAAGAACACCTACGACAAGCTCGGCATCCCGGAGGCGGAGAAGCAGCGCCTGGTCGCCGGCGTCGCCGCGCAGTACGAGTCCGAGGTCGTCTACCACTCGATCCGCGAGGACCTCGAGGAGCAGGGCGTCATCTTCGTCGACACCGACACCGCGCTGCGCGAGCACGAGGAGCTCTTCAAGGAGTACTTCGGCACGGTGATCCCGGTGGGCGACAACAAGTTCGCGGCGCTCAACACCGCGACCTGGTCGGGTGGCTCCTTCATCTACGTGCCCAAGGGCGTCCACGTGGACATCCCGCTGCAGGCGTACTTCCGGATCAACACCGAGAACATGGGCCAGTTCGAGCGGACCCTGATCATCGTCGACGAGGACGCCTACGTGCACTACGTCGAGGGTTGCACCGCGCCGATCTACTCCAGCGACTCGCTGCACTCGGCGGTCGTGGAGATCATCGTGAAGAAGGGTGGCCGGTGCCGCTACACGACGATCCAGAACTGGTCGAACAACGTGTACAACCTGGTGACCAAGCGCGCCGTCTGCGAGGCCGGTGCCACCATGGAGTGGGTCGACGGAAACATCGGCTCGAAGCTCACCATGAAGTACCCGGCCATCTACCTGATGGGCGAGCACGCCAAGGGGGAGACGCTCTCGATCGCGTTCGCCGGCGAGGGCCAGCACCAGGACGCCGGGGCGAAGATGGTGCACGCGGCGCCGAACACCTCCTCGAGCATCCTGAGCAAGTCGGTCGCCCGCGGCGGTGGCCGGACGTCGTACCGCGGCCTGATCCAGATCAACGAGGGCGCGCACGGGAGCAAGTCGAACGTGCTCTGCGACGCACTGCTGGTCGACCAGATCAGCCGGTCGGACACCTACCCCTACGTCGACATCCGCGAGGACGACGTCTCGATGGGGCACGAGGCCAGCGTCTCCAAGGTCTCCGACGACCAGCTGTTCTACCTGATGTCGCGCGGCATGGAGCAGGACGAGGCGATGGCGATGATCGTCCGCGGCTTCGTCGAGCCCATCGCCAAGGAGCTCCCGATGGAGTACGCGCTCGAGCTTAACCGCCTGATCGAACTGCAGATGGAAGGTGCGGTCGGCTGACCCACGTCGCCCCGACCGAGACCCTCACCGTAGAAAGCTGACCATGACTGAAACGATTTCCCGCGCTCTCGAGGTGGACAAGGTGGAGTCCCACCTGCACCCCGAGGGTTCCTTCGCCCTGGCGGACCACCCGGTCCCGACCGGGATGGAGGAGATCTGGCGGTTCACCCCGCTCAAGCGCCTCCGCGGCCTGCACGACGACGCGCCGTTCGACGACGGCGGCGTCACCGTGAAGGTCGAGGCCGCTGACGGGGTGCTCATCGAGAACCTGCCCTCCGACGCCTCCGTGCGCGGGCTCTCCGGGTTGGTCCCGACCGACCGGGTCTCGGCACGCGCCTGGGACGCGGTCGACGGCGTGACCGTCGTCCGGATCCCGACCGAGACGGTCGCCGCGGGCGCCACCGTCGTGCGCAGCGTCGGCAACGGCACGGGTACGGCGAGCGCCGCGCACACCGTGATCGTCGCGGAGAAGTTCTCCTCCGCGACCGTGGTCCTCCAGTTCGAGGGCTCCGCCACGTTGGCCGACAACGTCGAGATCGTGGTCGAGGACGGCGCTCAGCTGACCGTCGTCTCGCTGCAGGACTGGGCCGACGACGCCGTCCACCACTCCACCCAGCACGCCCGGGTCGGCCGGGACGCGACGTTGAAGCACGTCTCGGTCTCCTTCGGCGGCGACCTGGTCCGCCACGACGCGACGGCGGAGTACGCCGGCCCGGGCGGCTCGGTCGAGATGCTCGGGATGTACTTCGCGGACGAGGGGCAGCACATCGAGCACCGGCTGTTCGTCGACCACACCGCCCCGAAGACGTCGAGCAACGTGGTCTACAAGGGCGCGCTGCAGGGCGAGGGTGCGCACACGGTCTGGATCGGCAACGTCCTGATCCGCAAGGTCGCCGAGGGCATCGAAACCTACGAGGAGAACCGCAACCTGGTCCTCACCGACGGCTGCCACGCCGACTCGGTGCCGAACCTGGAGATCGAGACCGGCGAGATCGCCGGAGCCGGTCACGCCTCGGCCACCGGCCGGTTCGACGACGAGCAGCTCTTCTACCTGCGCTCCCGCGGGATCGAGGAGTTCGAGGCGCGCCGCCTCGTCGTGCACGGCTTCTTCCACGACCTGATCCGCAAGATCGGTGTCGACTCGCTCGAGGAGAAGCTGACCGCGACCGTCGAGGCCGAGCTCGCGAAGAACGTCCTGAAGGCCCTCTGATGGCTTTCGTCCGCGCCTGCTCGCTCAGCGAGGTGGCCGACGGCACCGCGCTGCGCGTGGAGGTCGACGGTCTCGACGTCGCGATCGTCCGCCAGGGTGACGACGTCTACGCCATCGAGGACGAGTGCAGCCACGCGGCTGTCGCTCTCTCAGAAGGCGACGTGGAGGGCTGCGAGATCGAGTGCTGGATGCACGGCTCGCGCTTCGACCTCCGCACCGGCAAGCCGCTCGGCCCGCCGGCCACCGAACCCGTTCCTGTCTTTGCCGTGCAGATCGCCGGCGACGACGTACTTGTTGATCTAGGAGACAACTGACATGGCAACACTGGAGATCACCGACCTGCACGTCTCGGTCGAGACCGAGGACGGCCCCAAGGAGATCCTCAAGGGCGTCAACCTGACCATCAAGGACGGCGAGACCCACGCGATCATGGGTCCCAACGGTTCGGGCAAGTCGACCCTGGCGTACTCGATCGCCGGCCACCCCAAGTACGAGGTCACCGGCGGCTCGGTCACCCTCGACGGTGTCGACGTCCTCGCGATGAGCGTGGACGAGCGGGCCCGCGCCGGGCTCTTCCTGGCGATGCAGTACCCGGTGGAGGTGCCCGGCGTCTCGGTGTCGAACTTCCTGCGCACCGCGAAGACCGCCATCGACGGCGAGGCCCCGAAGCTGCGGACCTGGGTGAAGGAGGTCAACGCCGCGATGGACCGGGTCAAGATGGACACCGCCTTCGCCTCCCGCAACGTCAACGAGGGCTTCTCCGGTGGTGAGAAGAAGCGCCACGAGATCGTCCAGCTCGAGCTGCTGGACCCGAAGGTGGCCGTGCTCGACGAGACCGACTCCGGTCTGGACGTCGACGCACTCAAGATCGTCTCCGAGGGCGTGAACCGCTTCAAGGAGGCCGGCGACAAGGGTGTCCTGCTGATCACCCACTACACGCGGATCCTGCGCTACATCAAGCCCGACTTCGTGCACGTCTTCGTCGACGGCCGCGTCGCCGACGAGGGTGGTCCGGAGCTGGCCGACGAGCTCGAGGCCAACGGCTACGACAAGTACGTGAACGCCGCGGTCTGATGACGCTCACCCACGCGCTGCCCGGCCTGCTGCCGGGGCTGGACCTGATCAGGGCGGACTTCCCGATCCTGACCAGGGTGATGGACGGCGGCTACCCGCTGGTCTACCTCGACAGCGCCAACACCTCCCAGAAGCCGCAGGTCGTCATCGACGCGATGGTCGACCACCTCGAGCGCCACAACGCGAACATCGCCCGGGCGATGCACCAGCTGGGCGCGGAGGCGACCGAGGCGTTCGAGGGTGCCCGCGACCGGGTCGCTGAGTTCCTCAACGCACCGTCGCGGGACGAGGTGATCTTCACCAAGAACGCGTCCGAGGCGCTCAACCTGGTCGCTCGGACCTTCCCGCTCGGTCCCGGGGACCGGGTGGTGATCACCGAGATGGAGCACCACTCCAACATCGTCCCGTGGCAGCTCGCCACCGAGCGGTCCGGCGCCGAGCTGCGCTGGTTCGGCCTGACCGACGAGGGCGAGCTCGACCTGTCGAACATCGACGAGCTGCTGTCACCGGGGACCAAGGTGGTCGCGCTCACATGGGTCTCCAACATGCTCGGCACCATCAACCCGGTCGCCGAGATCACCCGGAGGGCGCACGAGATCGGTGCCGTGGTCGTCCTGGACGCCTCGCAGGCGGCCCCCCAGCTGCCGGTCGACGTGCAGGCCGTCGGCGCTGACTTCGTGGTCTTCACCGGCCACAAGGTCGTCGGACCGACTGGGATCGGCGTGCTCTGGGGCAGGTCCGAGCAGCTCGACGCGCTGCCCCCGTTCCTCGGCGGCGGCGAGATGATCGCGACCGTCACGATGGCGAAGTCCACCTGGGCCCCGATCCCGCACAAGTTCGAGGCCGGTACCCCGCCGATCGTCGAGGCGGTCGGCCTCGGCGTTGCGCTGGAGTACCTCGGGCACATCGGCCTGGAGAACATCCACGCCCACGAGCAGGCGATCACCGGGTACCTGCTCGAGGGACTGGCAGGAGTCGGCGGTGTTCGGGTCCTCGGCCCGCTCGACGCCGCCAAGCGCGGGGGAGCGGTCGCCTTCGAGGTGGCCGGAGTGCACCCGCACGACGTCGCCCAACTGCTCGACAGCCGCGGGATCGCGGTCCGTGCCGGTCACCACTGCGCCAAGCCGGCGCACCAGCGCTTCGGCGTCCAGAGCACCACCCGGGCCTCGTCGTACCTCTACACCACCCCGGCCGAGATCGACGCGCTGATCGACGGGCTGGAGTACACCAAGTCCTACTTCAAGGTCGGAGGAGCCTGATGGACCTCGACGCCCTGTACCAGGAGATCATCCTCGACCACTACCGCAACCCGCACCACGCCGGCCTGCGGGAGCCGTACGGCGCCGAGGTGCACCACGTGAACCCGACCTGTGGGGACGAGGTGACGTTGCGGGTCCGGCTCGACGGTTCCGCCGGGACCCAGCGGGTGGTCGACGTCTCCTACGACGCCGAAGGCTGCTCGATCAGCCAGGCGTCGGCCTCGGTGATGGCGGACCTGGTGATCGGCAAGGACCTCGACGAGGCGCTGGCCACGCACGCCGCGTTCCTGGAGCTGATGCAGGGCAAGGGCCAGGTCGAGCCGGATGAGGACGTCCTCGAGGACGGGATCGCGTTCGCCGGCGTGGCGAAGTTCCCGGCCCGCGTGAAGTGCGCACTGCTCTCGTGGATGGCGTTCAAGGACGCCGCCGCGCAATCCCAAGGAGAACCCGTATGACCGACCACAGTGACCTCCCCGACGTCGACCTGGGCGGCACCACGACCGTCTCCGACGACGACATCCTCGAGGCGATGAAAGACGTCGTCGACCCCGAGCTCGGGATCAACGTCGTCGACCTCGGCCTCGTCTACGGCGTCAACCTGGACGCCGAGTCGAACCTGACCATCGACATGACGCTGACCTCGGCGGCGTGCCCGCTGACCGACGTCATCCAGGACCAGACCAACACGGCCTTGGAGGGCCTTGTCGGCGACGTGACCATCAACTGGGTCTGGATGCCGCCGTGGGGTCCGGACAAGATCACCGACGACGGACGCGAGCAGCTGAGGGCCCTCGGCTTCAACGTCTGAGCCGCGATACCGGATCCGGGCCAGGGGTCGTCAGGCACGCCATGATGTCCCCATGACCCTGGTCGTCGTCCCTCCTTCCCGGTTGGCACGATGGCTGGCGAACTTCGCCACCCGCCACGGGTCGACGACGCTCGACGTCGCGGACGGGGGGCTGACCGGGACGTCCGAGGACGGTTCGACCTTCTCGGCGACGCTCCCGTTCTCGCTGCGCTACGACGGCCCTGCCGACCTCAGCGACTTCCGCGACGCTTGCGTCCCGCCCGCGGACTGGGGCGTGCTGCTGGTCCGCAAAGGTGGCTTCGCGGTCGCCCGGATGCACGGGGCGTCGGTGGTCGGGTCCAAGGTCGGCCAGCGCCACGTCCAGGGTCGGACCAAAGCCGGCGGGCAGAGCCAGCAGCGGTTCGCTCGTCGCCGGGACAACCAGGCCCGGGCGGCGTTCGAAGCGGCCGCGGAGCACGCCGTACGGCTGGTCGGGGACGCACCGCTCCTGGTCGTCGGCGGCGACCAGGCGGCGATCAGCGCCGTCCTGGAGGACCGACGGCTACGAGCGGGCGCGGTCGTCGGGCGGTTCCTGACGGTGGCCGACCCGCGCCGAGGTGTGCTCGAAGCCGCGATCGAAGAGGCTTCCTCTGTCACGATGAGCGTCACCAACGCCTGACCGAGGGGAGCCGACCTCCATGTGGCAGCCCGATCCCGCCTGGACCGCGCTGCCGGCAGGCAGCGGGCCGGCGACCGTCGGCGTCTGGCGCGGTCGTTACGAAGGGCGGGACGCGGTCGTCAAGCGGCTCGGACGCCCGGGGCCGGGCGACCCGGCGCTGCTGTCGGATCGCACCCACGCCGGGTACTGGCGGCGCGAACTGGAGGTCGCTCTGGATACCGACCGGGTTGACGGGCCGGGCCTGTGCCCGCCGCGCTACCTGCGCTGCGACGAGGACCAGGACGGCGCCACGATCTGGTCCGAGGAGGTGGTCGCCGAACCGCCTACGTCGCTGCTGGTCGCGCGTTCCCTGGGGCGGTTCGCCGCAGCCTCGTACGACGCCCCGCCCTGGGCCGCCCGGCGCACCCTCACCGACCGGCTCGCGCTCGCCGAGTCCCGCGGTGGTTGGCCGACCCTGGCGCGTACCCAGCTCGCGGACGTCGCGAGCCACCTCTGGGACCAGCGCGGTCGGTGGCTGGCCCGCCGTGACTCCGGTCCGGCGGGGCGGTTGCACGGCGACGCCGTACCAGCCAATTTCGTCGCCACCCGGGGCGAGGACGTGGTCGCGGTGGACTGGCAGGGGTTCGGGATCGGTGCGATCGGTACCGACCTGGGCTACTTCGCGCTGTCGGCCCGGGAGGATTTCGAGGTGCTGCTGGAGACCTACCTCGGCGGGGCCGAGGCAGCCGGCACCGGGGTGGACCACGAGGCCGTCCGGACCGCTGCGACCGTGATGGCGGTGTACACGGTCTTCAGCCGTGCCGAGTGGGCGCTCTCCCGGGTCGCACCGGGGGAGGGCGCGCTGGCCGGGAAGTACGGTCACCCCGCCGTGGCGCCGCACCTGCGAGCGCTCCAGCGGCAGGGCCCGCAGATCGAGTCCCTGCTCTGAACCGCGATCCGGGTGGGTCGGATCAGTCCGCGGGCAGGGTCAGCCACTGCGCGGCGCCGGAGGCGAACTCCTCGGGCGGCAGCGAGCCGGCGCCGGCCGGGATCCGGCCCAGCACCGGGACGCCGGTGTAGATCGGCAGGTCCAGCAGGTTCTGCTCGGCGGCGAGGTCCGGCTTCTCGGGCCACGAACCGATCAGGACGCCGAGGGCCTCGTGGCCGCGGCTCTGGATCGCCTGAACCGTGAGCGCGGCGTGGTTCAACGTGCCGAGACCGGCCCGTGCGACGACCAGGAACCCGACCGGTGCACCGGCTTGGACGACCATCGTGGCCAGGTCGAGCAGGTTCCAGCTCTCCCCGAGAGCGACGAGGACCCCGCCGGCGCCTTCGACCAGCACGTCGTGGCTCGCTGCGGCCGACAGGATGGTGTCGCGCTGCTCGCAGATGCCGGGCAACGGGGTTCCTTCCACCCGGGCTGCCGTTTCGGGGGCGAGCGGTTGGCGCAGCCGGGCCCCTTCCAGTCCGGGCACGGCGCCGGCGAGCCGACGGACCTCGTCGAGATCACCGGGCTCGTCGGGGAGGACGCCGGTCTGCGCCGGCTTCACCACGTACGGCGACCGTCCCTGCGCCCGCAGCGCGACCACGAGCGCCGCCGTCGTCACCGTCTTGCCGACCTCGGTGTCGGTACCGGTGACGAACCAGACGCTCACAGCAGTCCTGCCAGGACCGTCCGGGCGTGGTCCAGCTCGTCCTGGGTCAGGTGGGCGTGAGCGGTGAGCCGCAACCGGGAGATCCCGTCCGGCGTCGAGGGCGGGCGGAAGCAGCCGATCCGGACGCCCTGCTCGGCGACGGCGGCGACCGCGGCCAGCGCCTCCCGGGGGCCGGGCATCGCGACGGCGAGCACCGCACCGTCGACCGGTGGGACCGCACAAGCCGTGGCCAGTGCGGCGGCCACGTCGCGGACGCGGGCTACCCGTCCCGGTTCGTCCT
>JBFJNH010000071.1:0-16929 GCA_041618295.1 Marmoricola sp. | reverse complement strand
CTCGAAGGTGCCATCGCCCTGGCTCGTGACCTTCCCGACGCCGAGGTCGTCGTCGACCTGTACGCAATGCCGTTGGCGGAGCCGCGAAGCGCGGAATCCGAGAAGGCCGTCGTCGTCTCGTTGTCCACCCGAGCGTCGCCCTACGGCCGCTTGGTCCTCACCAGCAGCGCACCGGTGCCGACCGACATCGCCGAGGCGCTGGGCACCCTCGGGGCTCAGGTCGCGCTGGCGCTGGAGGCGGTCGCGCTGACCGAGGGTCTCAGCGCGCAACGCAGCGAGGCGCGGGTCGGTGCGCTGGTCCAGAACTCCACCGACATGATCATGGTCGTCGACGCCGACTACGTCATCCGCTACGTCACGCCCTCGGTGGCCCAGACGCTCGGCCACCGGCCCGAGGAGCTGGTTGGGAAGTCGGCGACCTCCCTGGCGGAGCCGGGCGAACAGGCCTTGGTCCGGGACTTCTACGCCGGGATCGCACAGAAGCCGGGGGCGAGCGTGACGGCGGAGTGGCGGATGCAGCGCTCCGACGGCGGCTTCACCGAGTTCGAGGCCGTGGTCTCCAACCTGCTGACGAACCCGAGCGTCCAGGGGATCGTGGTGACCGCGCACGACATCACCGACCGCAAGGCGCTCGAGGTCGGGCTGAAGCGCCAGGTCCGGGAGCTGGAGGAGCTCGACCGGCTCCGCAACGACTTCGTGGCCACGGTCTCCCACGAGCTGCGCACACCGCTGACGAACATCATCGGCGAGGTCGAGCTGCTGCAGGACGGTGAGCGCGACGAGCTGACCAGCTGCCAGGCCCGCGGCGTCGACGTGATCAGCCGGAACAGCGAGCGGCTGTTGGGCCTGATCGAGGACCTGCTGACCTTGAGCCAGGTCGAGGCCAGCTCGCTGGTGCTGCACCCGGAGCCGACCGTGGTCGCGAACCTGGTCGTGGCGGTCGGCAACCAGGTGTCGTCGGCGGCGGACGCGAAGTCGGTCGCCCTGGAGATCGACTACGGGACCGACGCGGGCGTCATCCTGGCCGACCCGGTGCAGCTCGACCGGGCGCTGCTCAACCTGCTCGACAACGCCGTGAAGTTCACGCCCGCCGGTGGGCGGGCGGCGTTGCGCGTGGGCCGGGTCGGGGACGACGTCGAGTTCACCGTCTCCGACACCGGGATCGGGATCCCCGAGGCCGACCAGGTCCGGCTGTTCACCCGCTTCTTCCGCTCCTCGGAGGCGACCAGGCTCGCGATCCAGGGCACCGGACTCGGCCTGGTGATCGTCAAGCGCATCGTCGAGGCGCACGGCGGCACCGTCACGATCGCGTCGAAACCCGACGTCGGGACCACCGTCACCGTCCGGTTGCCGGTAGGGGAGCGGGCGCTGGCCGAGGTCGGTGCCGCGTAGTCTCACCCCGTGCGCGAACAGCCTGAACAGCAAGCCCCGCCGGTCCAGCGACTCCGGGTCAGGTACGCCAAGCGCGGACGGCTCCGGTTCACCAGCCACCGCGACTTCAGCCGGGCTTTCGAGCGGGCGATCGCCCGGGCCCGGGTGCCGATGGCGTACTCCTCGGGCTTCAACCCGCACCCCCGGATCTCCTACGCCAACGCCAGCCCGACCGGGGCCGCCAGCGAAGCGGAGTACCTGGAGATCGGGCTGGCCGAGGTGCTCGAACCAGCCGTGGTCGCCCAGGCCCTCGACGAGTCCCTCCCGGCCGGCCTGGACATCCTGGATGTCGTGGTCAGCGCCGGCGGTTCGCTCGCCGACCGCCTCGAGGCCTCCGTGTGGGAACTCACCCTCGACGGGGTCGACCAGCCGACGCTGGCGGCAGGTGTCGAGCGGTTGCTGGCGACCCCGGAAGTGCTGGTCGAGCGGATGACGAAGAAGGGGCTGCGGACCTTCGACGCCCGTGCGGCGATCGTGCGCCTGGAGGCCAGGGAGGTTGGCGAGTCGGCCGCCCAACGGGATTCGTGTGCGATACTGCAGGTGGTCTTGCGACACGGAACTCCGTCCGTGAGACCCGACGACGTTCTCGCCGCGCTCCGGGAGATCTCGGGGATCAGTGCCAGTTCCGCCGCGCTCGCGCAGCGGCTGGCGCAGGGCCCCTTGGACTCGCGGACCGGCACGGTGGGGGACCCGTTGGCACCCGACCGCGACGCGGCCGGCTGAGGAGCAGGTGACAGCTCTCCGAAGTACTGGCGGCTTTGCGACCGCGGTCGGTGACCATCAGATCTCCCGTTCGACGTACAGACACGGAGGGTGTCGTCGCCGACTGAAGGCTTCCGCTGCGCGGCGTTCCGACTCCGCTCAGCCGCGACCCGCACGTGGTTACCCGGCGTACGCCGCGCTCCGTGCACGAGGAGAGCTCCATGCTCGACGAAGAGACCACCACCCCCGAGACCACTCAGGCCCCCTCGGCTGAGGTGAGTGCCCCGACCGGGGGTGCTGACGATGCTCCGGCCCCGGCGAAGAAGGCCGCCAAGAAGGCGCCCGCCAAGAAGTCCACCAAGGCGCCGGCGAAGAAGGCAGCGAAGGCAGCCGAGAGCACCGACACCCCGCTCGAGGGCATCGAGGCCGAGGCGACGCCGAAGAAGAAGCCGGCTAAGAAGGCTGCCAAGAAGACCGCCAAGAAGACCGAGAACGCCGCGGACACCGAGGTCGGTGACGCCGAGGCGTCGCCGTCGTCCAACGCCACCACGGTGCTCTTCCAGGCGCCCGAGAAGACCGCGGCCCCCGCCCGCAAGCGTGCCGCTAAGAAGTCCGCCGCGCCCGCCAGTGAGGGCGACGCGCCGGCTGCCGAGGGCGATGCCCCCGCCACCGCGACCGGTGCCACCTCCGGCGACGCCGAGACCGATACCGCCCCGCGCCCGGCCCGGAAGCGAGCGGCGAAGAAGGCCGCCGCGCCCGCGGCCGAGCAGGCGGACGAGACGACCGAACCCGCGGGTGACGCGGGTGACGGTGCTGAGACCGAGACGGCTGAAGGCGGTGAAGGCGGTGAGGGCGGTGCCCGTCGCCGTCGCCGTCGCGGTGGCCGTCGCCGTCGTCGTGGTGCTGGCGAGGACGGTGCCGAGGCCGACGAGCAGAGCGACGCCGGCGCGTCGGCCGACGAGGACGGTGAGGACGGTGAGGCCGGATCGCGCCGACGTCGTACCCGGGTCCGTCAGCCGCGCAACCCCGAGGACGAGATCACCAGCATCGGCGGATCGACCCGCCTGGAGGCCAAGAAGCAGCGCCGCCGCGAGGGCCGGGAGGCAGGTCGTCGGCGCGCGCCGATCGTGAGCGAGGCCGAGTTCCTGGCCCGCCGCGAGGCCGTCGACCGCGTCATGGTCATCCGCCAGCGCAAGGACCTGACCCAGATCGCCGTGCTCGAGGACAAGGTCCTGGTCGAGCACTACGCCTCGCGCGATTCCCAGACCTCGCTGATCGGCAACATCTACCTCGGCCGAGTTCAGAACGTGCTCCCGTCGATGGAGGCCGCGTTCATCGACATCGGCAAGGGCCGCAACGCCGTCCTGTACGCCGGCGAGGTCAACTGGAGCGCGCTGGGTCACAAGGAGGGCCAGCCGCGTAAGGTCGAGTCGGTGCTGAAGTCCGGTCAGACGGTCCTGGTGCAGGTCACCAAGGACCCGGTCGGCCACAAGGGCGCTCGCCTGACCGGTCAGATCAGCCTGCCGGGCCGCTTCCTCGTCTACGTCCCGGACGGCAACACCTCCGGCATCTCGCGCAAGCTCCCCGACACGGAGCGGAACCGTCTCAAGACGCTCCTCAAGGAGATCGTCCCGGACACCGCGGGCGTCATCGTCCGCACCGCCGCCGAGGGTGCCAGCGAGGAGGAGCTGACCCAGGACGTCGAGCGCCTGACCGCGCGCTGGGCCGAGATCGAGAAGGCTGTCGCAGCGGGGCGTTCGCCCGAGCTCCTGTACGGCGAGCCCGACCTGACCCTGAAGGTGGTCCGGGACCTCTTCACCGAGGACTTCTCCAGCCTGGTCATCGAGGGTGACGAGGCGTGGGACCTGGTCGACGGGTACGTCTCCGGGGTGGCTCCGGACCTGCGTGACCGGTTGAAGCGGTACGAGCCGGTCGACGGCAAGGACATCTTCGCGGCCCACCGGATCGACGAGCAGATCGCCAAGGGCCTCGACCGCAAGGTCTGGCTGCCCTCGGGCGGTTCGCTGGTGATCGACCGCACCGAGGCGATGACCGTCGTCGACGTCAACACCGGCAAGTTCACCGGCTCCGGGGGCAACCTCGAGGAGACGGTCACCAAGAACAACCTCGAGGCCGCGGAGGAGATGGTCCGCCAGCTCCGGCTGCGCGACATCGGCGGCATCATCGTCATCGACTTCATCGACATGGTGCTGGAGTCGAACCGTGACCTGGTGCTCCGCCGCCTGGTCGAGTGCCTCGGTCGCGACCGCACCCGGCACCAGGTCGCCGAGGTGACCTCCCTCGGCCTGGTGCAGATGACCCGGAAGCGGATCGGCTCGGGTCTGATCGAGACCTTCAGCGAGGACTGCGACCACTGCAAGGGCCGCGGCATCATCGTCCACGAGCAGCCCATCGAGCCGAGCAACCGCAGCGTCGGCATGGGCGGCGGTATGGGCGGCGGCAACGGCGGCTCCGACCAGCCGCGCAGCCGTCGGAACCGGGGCGGCCGTGGCCGCAGCGGTTCGGGGGGCGAGGAGACCGCACCGCAGCAGCCCGAGGTCGGCAAGCCGTCGCCGATGGCCCTGGCCGGCACCAAGCCGCACCCGGAGTCGGAGCTGATCGTCCCGCCCGACGAGACCCCGGCTGTTGCCCCCGCCCCGGTGGAGAGTCCGGTCGAGAGCCCGGTCGAGACTCCCGCGGAGGCCGTCAGCACGCCCAAAGGAGCCGACCCCGAGTCGGTGGTCGAAGCTGCTGAGGCGCCGGAGGTCGTGACCGCGCCCGTCGTCGTCACCAGCAGCCGCCGCCGGCGCGCCGGTCGACCGGCAGGCCCGGCGGTCGTGGCCGACGTCCCTGCGGTCGAGCACGTCCCGGTCACCGACGACCCGGTCGAGCCCGCCGAGGCGGGTGAGCCGGTGGTCGACCCTGCGGCCGTCGCGCCCCCGGAATCGGCCCCGGAATTGGCCCCGGAAGAGCCTCAGGACGCCCCGGGTGACGAGCCCGCGGAGACCGAGGACGCTGCCGAGGACGCGGCACCGGTGTTCCACGTGCCGGTGAAGAAGAAGGGCACCCGTAAGCGCTGAGTCCCACCGCGGCGGTCTCGTTTTGACCCCAGCGGCGACGACACCGTAAAGTTGACCCTCGGTGTGCTTGCGCGCACCCCCTTCCGTGCGGCGCACACCCCCATCTCTCCCGAGGTCGGACCGTGCCGTCCGGCCCCGAGATGTGAACCGACGAAGAGAGTGAGTCCGCCGTGTACGCGATCGTGCGTAGTGGCAGCAAGCAGCAGAAGGTTGCTGTTGGCGATGTCATCGAGATCGACAAGACCGACCCCCAGGTTGCGGGCGTGGGCGACACCCTCACGCTTCCGGTCGTCATGCTCGTCGACGGCGAGAAGGTCACCGCTACCGGCCTGGACAAGGCTGCCGTGACCGTCGAGGTCCTCGGCGCCACCAAGGGTCCGAAGATCGTCATCCAGAAGTACAAGAACAAGACCGGCTACAAGAAGCGCCAGGGTCACCGTCAGAAGTACACCCAGGTCAAGGTCACCGACATCAAGGCCTGAGGCCCTGATCACCTGGGTCTCGACAGGCTCGACCACCGGAAATAAGGACTGAACTCATGGCACACAAAAAGGGCGCAGCGTCCACCAAGAACGGTCGCGACTCCAACTCGCAGCGCCTCGGCGTGAAGCGCTTCGGCGGCCAGCTGGTCAACGCCGGCGAGATCATCGTCCGCCAGCGCGGCACCCACTTCCACCCCGGCGCCAACGTCGGCCGCGGTGGTGACGACACCCTCTTCGCCCTCGCTGCGGGCAACGTCGAGTTCGGCACCCGCCGAGGCCGTCGCGTCGTCAACATCGTCCCGTCTGCCTGACCGGACCCAGAAACCCTGACTCCCTGCCTCTGAGCAACGAAGTCATCGTTGGGCGTCCCTGATCTGCCAGGGGCGCCCTTCGTAATTCATCTCGACAGGCTCGACAACCGGAGCGCACGCTCGATGACCGAGGCACACTCGGTGACCAGGATCTGACCAGGAAAGGAGCACCGATGGCAGTCCCGACGTTCGTGGACAAGGTCACGCTGTACGTCAGCGGCGGCCGCGGCGGCAACGGCGTCGCCTCGGTGCACCGGGAGAAGTTCAAGCCGCTCGGCGGACCGGACGGCGGTAACGGCGGGCCGGGTGGCTCGGTCATCCTGCGGGTCGACCCCGACGTCACCACGCTGATCGACTACCACCACCAGGCCAAGCGGCAGGGCGAGCACGGCGGCCACGGGGCTGGTGACCACAAGAACGGCGGCCACGGCTCGGACTTGATCCTGCCGGTGCCCGACGGCACCGTGGTCACCGAGAACGGCGAGGTCCTCGCCGACCTGGTCGGCGCCGGTACCGAGATGGTGATCGCCGCAGGCGGTCGCGGCGGGCTCGGCAACGCCGCCCTGGCCTCGGCCAAGCGCAAGGCGCCCGGTTTCGCGCTGCTCGGCGAGCCCGGCGAGGAACGCACCATCGGTCTGGAGCTCAAGGTCGTCGCCGACATCGGCCTGGTCGGGTTCCCGAGTGCCGGCAAGTCCAGCCTGATCGCCGCGATCAGCCGGGCGCGCCCGAAGATCGCCGACTACCCGTTCACCACCCTGGTCCCGAACCTCGGCGTGGTGAAGGCCGGTGACACCGTGTTCACGGTGGCCGACGTACCCGGACTCATCGAGGGTGCCAGCGAGGGGCGCGGTCTCGGCCACGACTTCCTGCGGCACATCGAGCGGTGCGCGGCGCTGCTGCACGTGGTCGACCTGGCAACCATGGAACCGGGGCGCAACCCGGTCGAGGACCTGGAGATCATGGAGCGCGAGCTCGCCAGGTACGGCGGGTTGGAGGACCGACCCCGGATGGTCGCGCTGAACAAGGCGGACGTCCCGGACGGACGCGACATGGCCGACCTGGTCGTCGAGGAGATCGCCGCCCGCGGGTGGCCGGTCTTCCAGATCAGCGCCCTGGCCCACCAAGGGCTCAAGGAGCTCACCTTCGCGATGGCCGAGGTCGTGGCGAAGGCGCGGCGCGAGCGCGTCGTCGTCCAGGCGGAACGGATCGTCATCCGGCCGACCCCGAAGGGTTCGGGTGAGGAGTTCACCATCACCGCGGAGTCCGTGCCGGAGGGCGGTGCCGGGTGGCGGGTGCGCGGGGTGAAGCCCGAGCGCTGGATCCGGCAGACCGACTTCAGCAACGAGGAGGCGGTCGGCTTCCTCGCAGACCGGCTCAACCGGCTCGGGGTCGAGGCCAAGCTCCTCGACCTGGGCGCCCGCGAGGGCGACTCGGTGCTGATCGGGCACCCGGACAACGCGGTCGTCTTCGACTTCAAACCCGGCCTCGACGCTGGTGCGGCGGAGATGCTCGGTCGCCGGGGCGAGGACCAGCGGCTGCGGGAGGACCGGCCTGCCGCCGGCCGTCGCCGCGCGATCGACGAACTCCTGGCCGAACGCGCCGAGAACGAGACCCGGGCCGACGTCGCCCGCCGGTTGGACCGGCAGCGGCCCGACTCCCTGGACGCCGACTACACCGACGACAGCGAGGTCGAGGTCGTCTTCAGCAACGACGAGTTCGGTGAGGTGTACGACGGGGACGACCGATGAGTCGCCCGAGGAACCGTCCGGTCGTCACCGCCGCGAAGCGCGTCGTGGTCAAGGTCGGATCGTCCTCCTTGACCACCGCCGAGGGCGGCATCGACCCCGAACGGATCCGGCTGCTGGTCGACACCCTCGCCGCGGCGCACGCCGACGGCACCGAGGTCGTGCTGGTCTCCTCGGGTGCCATCGCGGCCGGTCTGGCCCCGCTGGCCCTGAAGCGTCGGCCGCGTGACCTGGCTCGTCAGCAGGCGGCGGCCTCGGTGGGTCAGGGCATCCTGGTGCACCGGTACACCGAGGAGTTCGCCCGGCACGACCAGGTCACCGGCCAGGTGCTGCTGACCCTGGACGACGTCACCCGCCGGGGGCACTACCGCAACGCGCAGCGCACCTTCGTGACCCTGCTGGAGATGGGCGCCGTCCCGATCGTCAACGAGAACGACACGGTGGCCACCAGCGAGATCCGGTTCGGGGACAACGACCGGCTCGCCGCCCTGGTCGCCCACCTGGTGCACGCCGACCTGCTGGTGCTGCTCTCCGACGTCGACGGCCTGTACGACGGCCCGCCGAGCGCTGCCGGGACCCGCCTGATCGCCGAGGTGAACGGCGAGGACGACCTGGTCGGCGTCGTCGTCGGGAAGGTCGGCGCCGGCGGTGTCGGCACCGGGGGGATGCAGACCAAGCTCGAGGCCGCCCGGATCGCGACCGGGGCCGGAATCCCGGTAGTGCTGACCGGGGCCGCGCACGTCCGCGAGGCGCTGGCCGGCGATCCCGTGGGCACCCTGTTCCACGCGACGGGTCCGAGGCGTCCGACCCGGCTGCTCTGGCTCGCGCACGCCACCGAGGGCAAGGGCACGATCGTCCTGGACGACGGCGCCGTACGTGCGTTGACCGAGCGCCGGGCGTCGCTGCTACCCGCCGGAATCACCGCGGTTACCGGCTCGTTCGTCGACGGGGACCCCGTCGACCTGGTCGCCGCCGACGGCCGCGTCGTGGCCCGCGGGCTGGTCAACTACGACGCCACGGAGCTGCCCGCCCTGATGGGGCGCTCCACGCACGAGCTCGCCCGTGAGCTCGGTTCTTCCTACGAGCGCGAGGTCGTCCACCGCGACGACCTCACCCTGCTCGTCCGTCGTTGACCCGCTTCGGAAGTGGTCCAGTTCCGTCGACCAGTTTCTCCGTTTTCCCTCCGGGCGACCGATCGGGTCGAGCACACTGGATATCGGACCGGTGGTGAAGGGAGGACGTGTGGACGACGGGCAGAACGGTCGGTTGTGGCACGTCACGTTGACGGTCGCAGGCGATCCCGTGGAGCCGATGCTCCTCCGCGCCGCGCTGGCCCGGCTCCGGGACGAACGCCCCTTCATCGACACCCTCGAGTACACCGGTTCCCGTGCGGAGCTCCAGTACTGGGACGAGGGCGCCGCGATGCTCGACGTCGCCTCGCTGGCCCTCCGGCTCTGGGCCGAGCACCGGGAATCGGCGGGTCTTCCCTGCTGGCAGATCGTCGGTCTCGAGGTGGTCGAGAAGTCGGTCCGGGAGAGCCGGTCGCTCGCTCGCACCGGCGGCCTGGGCTCGGTGACCTCGATGCCTTTCCAGTTCTGAGGAACGACTACCCTGGGCGGCATGTCACTTCGTGACAGGCGCGAGGCGCCTTCCTCAGTACCGGCCGACACGATCGCGCAGGTTGCTGCGCGCGCCCGCGAGGCCTCCACCGTCCTGGCGCTGGCCACCCGGGCAGCCAAGGACGCCGCGCTCGAGGCGATGGCCCAGGCTCTGCTGGAGAACAGCGGGACGATCCTCGCGGCGAACGCCCGGGACGTCTCCGCCGCCGAGCAGGCCGGTACCCCGGCCCACATGATCGACCGTCTCCGGCTCGACGAGGGCCGGGTCGCCGGGATGGCGCAGGGGCTGCGCGAGGTCGCCGGACTGCCTGATCCGGTCGGTGAGGTCCTGCGCGGCTCCACGCTGGCCAACGGCCTCGAGCTGCGCCAGGTCGCGGTGCCCTTCGGCGTGGTCGGCGTGATCTACGAGGCCCGCCCGAACGTCACCGCCGACGCCGCCGGGATCTGCCTCAAGAGCGGCAACGCGGTGCTGCTGCGCGGGTCCTCGAGCGCGCTGGCCTCGAACACCGCGATCGTCGCGGTGCTGCGCGAGGCCGCTGCCGGGGCCGGTCTGCCGGCCGACATCGTCTCCCTGGTCCCGGGGGAGGGGCACGACGCCGTCAAGGAGCTGATGCGGGCCCGCGGCTCCGTCGACGTGCTGATCCCCCGCGGGGGAGCGGGTCTGATCCGATCCGTGGTCGAGGAGTCGACGGTGCCGGTCATCGAGACGGGCGTCGGCAACTGCCACGTGTACGTCGACGCGGCCGCCGACCTGGAGATGGCCCTGAGCATCGTGCTCAACTCCAAGACCCACCGCACCTCGGTCTGCAACTCCGCCGAGTCGTTGCTGGTGCACGCCGACGTCGCGGCCGACTTCCTGCCCCGGGTGGTTGCCGCCCTCCAGGAGGCCGGCGTGACGATCCACGGCGATGCCGCGTTCGCCGGGTTCGACGGCGTCGTTCCCGCGACGACGGACGACTGGGACACCGAGTACCTCTCCCTGGACATCTCCGCCGCCGTCGTACCGGACCTGGACGCGGCGATCGCGCACATCCGGGCGCACTCCTCAGGTCACACCGAGGCGATCGTGACCGGCTCCCAGGCGGCGGCGCGACGCTTCACCGCCGAGGTCGACTCCGCGGCCGTGATGGTCAACGCGTCCACCCGGTTCACCGACGGGGGCGAGTTCGGGTTCGGTGCCGAGATCGGCATCTCGACCCAGAAGCTGCACGCGCGCGGTCCGCTCGGACTGCCGGAGATGACCTCTAGCAAGTACGTCGTCACCGGGGACGGACACGTCCGATGAAGTCGGTGGCGGGCGTCGACCCGGCGACCCTGGACGTCTGGGCGGACGAGACCACGGAGCGGTTCCTGACCCCGGCGACGATCATCACCTTCGTCCGGACGATCGCCTGCGTGGTACTGGTCGGCTTCGCCCTGCACGAGGGCGTCCCCGAGAACGGCGAGTTCTGGAGCCCCGCGCTCAAGCTCCTCACGATCGCGCTGGTCGTCTACTGGGTCGGCGACATGCTCGACGGTCAGGTCGCCCGCCGGATGCACCACGAGACCCGGATCGGCGCGGTGCTGGACATCATGAGCGACCGGTTCTGCTCGGCGGCCTTCTACTTCGGGTTGGCCTGGCTGCACCCGGAGTTCACCATCCCGGTCCTGCTGTACCTGGCCGAGTTCATGGTGATCGACTGCTTCCTCTCGATCGCCTTCCTGGCCTGGAAGGTGCGCAGCCCCAACTACTTCTACGTGATCGACCCGACGATCTACCGGCTGAACTGGTCGCACCCGGCGAAGGCGGTCAACTCCGCTCTCTTCGCGGTCTTCCTGCTGGTGACCCAGCTCGCCTGGGTCGGCGGGATCATCGCCGGCGGTCTGCTGGTGTTCAAGACGGTGATGCTGGTGCGGCTGGCCAGGATCGGTCTGCCGATCCCGACGGGAACGGGACAGGCGGTGACGCCGAGCGGCGGGCACGCCGCGCAGGACCCGGGGGCGTGAAGCTGCTCCTGGGGACGTTCCTGTTCTCGATCGCCTCAGCGCTCGTCCCCGTCCTCAACGTCGAGATCTACCTGGCCGCGCTCCCGAACGTCGAGGAGCGCGCCTTCGAGTTCGCGGTGGTCGCCGGCACCGGCCAGACCCTCGGCAAGATTCTCTGGTTCTACGCCGGCATCCACTCGATGAAGCTCTCCTGGCTGAAGCGGAAGATGGAGACCGAGAAGTGGCAGGCGTCGTACCAGAAGTGGCACCAGCGGATCGTCGGACGCCCGGTCCTGGCCGGCACGATCACGTTCGTCTCCGCGTTCTCCGGGTTCCCCCCGCTGGCGATCATCGCGGTCCTGGCCGGGTCGCTGCGGATGAACCTGACGCTCTTCATCGGCACCACCCTGGTCGGTCGGATCCTGCGCTTCTGGCTGGTTCTCGAAGGTGCCGAATGGGTCAAGGACCTGGTCCCGCACCTGATCTGAGCGCTGATCGGGGGGACATCCCGCCCACGCGGCGCCGAAGTTGCGGACTCCTCTGATCCGCCGCGGATAGCCGGGTAGGGTACGCCGCGTGATCGTCGAATCGGACAACTCCCGGGCCTGGGTCCTGCGCTACGAGCTTCGCCGTCTGCTGCAGACGCCCCAGGCGTTCTCCAACTGGCCGGCGCTGCTGGCAGGGATGGCGCGCGAGAAGGTCGCCGAGGGCCCCGACGAGCTGACCTTCCACGCCCGGACGGGCCAGACGATCTTCATCCCGAACGCTCCCGGCGCCCGCGTCCCGGTCTACGAGGTCTTCGCCGAGGACTGCTACGACCTGCGCTGGTTCCTGGGCGACCTGATCGACCGCCCGATCCACATCCTCGACATCGGTGCGCACGTCGGCACCTTCTCCACGCACCTGACGAGCATCCACCCGGGCGCCACCGCGGACTGCTTCGAACCGTCGCCGGACACCTACCAGTACCTGCGCCGCAACGTCGAGGCCAACGGCAACACCGAGCGGATCCACACCCACCAGAAGGCGCTCGCCGGGGAGACCGGTTTCGCGATCTTCGACCTCCAGGGGGCCGGGTCCGGCCACAACCACATCGCCTTCGACGACCGCGTCGACGGCTCCGGGGTCCGCGTCGAGACGGTCGCCTTCGACGAGGTCGTCGCGGCGGCCCGCGGGCCCGTCGAGCTGATCAAGATGGACTGCGAGGGCGGCGAGTACGACCTGGTCTACAAGTCGTCCAAGGAGTCCTGGGCCAACGTCCAGCGCCTGGTCCTGGAGTACCACACCATGCCCGACGAGTCGTGGGAGGAGCTGCGCGACTGGTTCGCGAGCGTCGGCCTGCACGTGCTGCGCGACGAACGGTCGCCGATCGCCGGCACCGCCTGGCTCTCCCGGACGCCGCTGCGCGACCACGAGGGCAAGGGGCCGCGCAGCCGTGCCAGCAAGCTCGCCTACGAGGCACGCCGCGTCGGGCAGACCCGCAAGGCCTTCAAGAACTGGCCCTCGCTGCTCTCCGACCTGGTCACCGAGAAGCTCGGCTCCGGCCCGAAGGAGCTGACCTTCGAGACCCGCTCGGGCCAGAAGATCACCTCGCCGAACGTCCCGGGCGCGCGGTTGCCGGCGTACGAGCAGTACGCCGAGGGCGGCTACGAGCTGGAGTGGTTCCTGGAGGCCTACCAGGGTCGGGAGATCCACTCCTTCGACGTCGGGGCCCACGTCGGCACGTTCGCGTGCCACCTGGCGGAGGTCCTGCCGACCACCACGATCACCTGCTTCGAGCCGTCCGCGGGGACCGTCGCCTACCTGCAGCGCAACATCGACCAGAACGGGCTCGGGGACCGGATCTCGGTCGTCGAGGCCGCCCTGTCGGGCGAGACCGGGTTCGCGCTCTTCGACGACCACGGCGGGGCCAGCGTGCACAGCGGCCTGGTCGACGGCCACCCGGTCGACGACCCGCACGCGGCCGGTTCCGGGGTCAAGGTCGCGACGCTCAGCTTCGACGACGCGATCGCGCAGGCGCCGGGCCCGGTCACCTTCGTCAAGCTCGACTGCGAGGGCGGCGAGTACCAGCTGGCGTACCGGTCCTCGCCGGAGAGCTGGGCGAACGTCGAGCGGGTCGTGCTGGAGTACCACGACATCCCGGGGGAGTCCTGGTCCGAGCTCCGGGCCTGGTTCGCCGGCGTCGGGCTGCACCTGGTCGGGCACCGGCCGGAGCGGGCCGACCTCGGGTTGGCCTGGCTCGCGCGGGGCCCTGTCGGCTTCGTCAACCCCTGAGGAACGGACCTGAGGTGGTCCGTCTCTCCGAGGGTCTGCGCCCGTACTTCGGGCCGCTGAAGCGCGCCTACACCGTCGGAACCCGGGCGGTCTCGCCGGCGACCGTGCGGATCAGCGGCCTCCGCGGCGGTTGGTTGCCGACCGGTGTCGCGGAGACCATGGAGGAGGCAGCCCACGACGGCGGCAGTTTCACCCTGGCCCGGCCGGAGGAGGTGCTGCACCGGATTCGGCCGGTCGGCCACCCCGAGCGCTACTGGTGCTTCGAGGAAGCGCTGTCCGAGACCGTCCCGCGGGTCGGCGTCCTCGAGCTGGACGCTGGCCGGGTGCTGCAACCGCACTCGGTGGTGATCACCCGGGAGAACCGGTGGCTGTGGGAGCAGTGCTGGTACTTCGGCACCACCAAGCCACGTCAGCACCCGATGTTCCTGCACCCGTTCCCGCCCGCCCCGGTCGAGGTTCCAGGTCGTCTCGGCGTCCTGACCACCCGGGGCGACGCGAACTACTACCACTTCCTGCACGACGTGCTGCCACGGGTCGCCGTCCTGGAGCAGGCCGGGGTCGAGCGCCCCGACCGCTGGTACGTGCCGCACACGACCCGGTTCCAGAAGGAGCTCCTCGAGCTCTGGGGGATCGGCGAGGACGAGATCGTCAACAGCGACGAGGTGCCGCACGTGCGGGCGCAGACGCTGGTCGTCCCCGGGTTGGCCTCGACGATCGAGCGCAACCCGCCCTGGGTCTCCCAGCTGCTCCGCAGCCGGCTGGTCCCGCCCGGGGTCCAGCGGGTTCCCGGCCGCTACCTCTACCTGGCCCGGCGGGCCGGCCGGCACAACCGGTGCGTGCTCAACGAGGCGGCGGTGCTCGCCCTCCTCGAGCCGTTGGGCTTCCAGGTCGTCGACCCGGGCGACCTCTCGGTCAAGGACCAGATCCGGACCTTCGCGGAGGCCGACGTCGTCGTCGCGCCGCACGGCGCTGCCCTGGCCAACATCCCCTTCCTGAGCCCGGGGGCGTCGCTGATCGAGCTCTTCCCGAGCCAGTCGATGGTCGCGGACTACTGGAAGATGAGCTGCGGGGTGGAGGGGTTGGAGTACCAGTACCTCAGCGGATCCGGCCCCGCGGCCGGGACCAGTCGCGGGGAGTTCGTGGTGGCCGACATCACCGTGGACCTGCCGAAGCTGGAATCGATGGTCTCGGCGCTGCTCGCCGGCAGGCGGACCGGTGCCCCGGGGCAGGAGCCCGGGCCGCTAGGATCTGCCCCATGACGATCCTGTTCGCGCTGCTCAACGCGGGTGGCGGCACCACCGTCGCCGACGAGGGCCACTTCCTGTGGCCGTACTACATCGGGGGCGGCAGCCTGCTCCTCCTGCTCGCCATGCTCGGAGCGCTGCTCGCCTTCGGCAAGGGACGCGAGCACTCCTGACCGGCACCGGGCCCCGGCGTGTCGGCGTGATGGGCGGGACGTTCGACCCGATCCACCACGGCCACCTCGTCGCTGCCAGCGAGGCCCAGGCGTGGTTCGACCTCGACGAGGTCGTCTTCGTGCCGACCGGGCGACCGTGGCAGAAGTCCGGGCGGGAGGTCACCTCCGCCGAGCACCGGTACCTGATGACCGTGATCGCGACCGCCTCGAACCCGCGGTTCTCGGTCTCCCGCGTCGACATCGACCGGGACGGACCGACGTACACCATCGACACCCTGCGGGACCTGTCGGCGGCCCTGCCCGAGGCCGACCTCTACTTCATCACCGGCGCCGACGCGCTCACCGAGATCTTCACCTGGCGCGACGCCTCGGAGCTCTTCGGGCTCGCTCACTTCGTCGGCTGCACCCGCCCCGGCTACGAGATGGACCCGGCCTCGATCGCCGGGATCCCGGCGGACCGGCTCACCATCCTGGAGATCCCGGCGCTGGCGATCTCGTCCACCGACTGCCGCGCGCGGACGGCTGCCGGCCAACCCGTCTGGTACCTGGTGCCCGACGGGGTCGTCCAGTACATCGCCAAGCACGACCTCTACCGAGACCCCAGCTGAAGGGCCCCAGATGACCGCCACCCCCCGTGCCGTCGAGCTGATCCAGGCCGCTGCTGCGGCAGCCTCGGACAAGCTCGCGACCGAGATCGTCGCGTTCGACGTCTCCGAGCAGCTCGTCATCACCGATGCGTTCCTGGTCGCCTCGGCGGCCAACGACCGCCAGGTGAAGTCGGTCGTCGACGAGATCGAGGACCGGCTGCGGGAGCTCGGTGCCAAGCCGGTCCGTCGCGAGGGGGTCCAGGACGGTCGCTGGGCGCTCCTGGACTACGCCGACATCGTGGTGCACGTCCAGCACACCGAGGAGCGGGCCTTCTACGCCCTGGAGCGGCTCTGGCGCGACTGCCCGGTGATCGACGTCAGCGACGCCGTCGGGCCGACCGACAGGTGACCAGGCTCGTCCTGGCCCGGCACGGTCGCACCGCCTGGAACCTGGAAGGCCGGGCCCAGGGGCACACCGACGTCGGGCTCGACGAGGTCGGCCGTCAGCAGGCCGCCGCGATGGCCCCGTGCCTCGCGCTGCTGCAACCGACGCGGCTGTTCAGCAGCGACCTGGCCCGGGCCCGGGAGACGGTGGCCGAGGTGGCCGCCGTCACGGGTCTGGAGGTCGTCTACGACCCCCGGCTGCGGGAGTTCGACGTGGGGGAGCGGGCCGGTCTGACGGTTCCCGAGTTCGCGGCACGATTCCCCGACGAATACGCCGCCTGGAGCGGCGGGCACATCACCGGTCTGGTCCCGGGCGCGGAGACACCCGAACAGGTGACGGCGCGAATGGTGCCCGCACTCGCGGAGATCTGGCGCTCGACGCCTGCCGGCGAGACCACCGTCGTGGTCTCCCACGGGGCCTGCCTGAAGGTCTCCCTGATGGCGTTCCTGGGCTGGCCCGAGGCGGTCGGCGCGTCGTTGCGCGGGCTGGACAACTGCGGCTGGGTGGTCCTCGAGGAGGACGCCGCCGGGCGCGGGATCCGGCTTGCGTCGTACAACGAGTCCGCCCACCCGGCCGTTCGGGGACCCGATTTCGCATCCGACCCCCCGGTTGGCTAATATTCGTCGAGTTGCCGCGAGGAGACGAACGGCGATGGGGCTGTGGCGCAGCTGGTAGCGCATCTGCATGGCATGCAGAGGGTCAGGGGTTCGAGTCCCCTCAGCTCCACTCGTGTGATGAGTCGGGACATAGGTGACACCTGAGTCGCGACATGAGTGACATCACGAAGGAAGCCCGGGCCATCGGCCCGGGCTTCTTTGTGTGTTGCGCCAGTAGCTCTTCTCGGGCTGGATCTGGTGGGTGGAGAGGATCT
>JBFJNH010000070.1:0-17056 GCA_041618295.1 Marmoricola sp. | reverse complement strand
CGGCATCGTGACCGCGGCCGTCAACAGCGTGGCGGTCACCGCCCAAGACGTGTCCGACGCGCTGGAGCCGAGCAGCCCCGGGAGCAACGGGATCAGCGGAACGATCATCGTCTGGGTCAGCGCGACGACGATCCCGCAGTAGCAGGCGACGGCGACGACCAGACGCGGGTCGACCGGACGCCCCTCGGCGGACACGGGCGTCTCGGCGGTCTGCGTCATATGTGTACGGTACACATTGTGTGTACAATACACATAGTCGTCGGTGGGAGAGGAGCATCACAGTGGTCATCGAGCTTCTCGAGCAGGAGCTCACCCTGCTCGCCCGGCACCAGCTGAGTTCCGCCCAGCACACCCCGGACCTCAGCCTGGACCGCTCCGGCTACCAGCTGCTCAGCCGTCTCGAGCTCGGCGCGCTCACCCTCAAGCAGCTCGCCGAGGCTTTCCGCCTCGACATCTCGACGGTGAACCGGCAGATCGCCAGCCTCCGCGCCAAGGGACTGGTCGAGCGGGTCGCCGACCCCGACGGCGGGATCGCGCGACTCCTCCGGCCCACCAAGCGCGGGCTCGCCTCGCTCCACCGGGACCGCGCCGTCCGGTACACCCAGGTGAGCCAGGTGCTGGAGGGCTGGAAGCCCCAGGACGTCGAGCGCCTCCAAGCGCTGCTCTCCCGCTTCAACTCCTCGATCGAGCAGCTCGAGGGCCAGGAGTGGCCCCGACCCGGCGGTCGCTAGCAACGTCAGGGCATTGGTCGGGCGCCCGTTCCCTCATCTGTGACGCCGCGTCCGGTTCGTTCGGCCTCCCGGCCCGGAGACCACCCGTTCCAGATCGTCGCGACAAGCCCGGACTCGCGAGCGTCCGGCGCTCGGGCTACTGCTCGGCGTCGGGCAGCTCGTGCTCGGGAAGGTCCTCGGTCTCGTCCTCGTCGACGAGGCAGGTCTTGCAGAAGTCGATCCCGAACGGGGTGAGGTGGATCGAGCGCCGGACCACCTTGGCGAAACGCACCGAGTGCATCGCCTCCAGCACGTCCGGCTGCGCCTCGACGACCTGGTACTCCAGCGGGTCCTCGAGCTGCTCGCGGGAGAACCAGACCAGACCGAGCCGGAACAGGTTGTTCAGGTACGCCGGAACCTCGTCGAGGTAGCGGACCCCGGCACGCGGCCCGATCATCGTCAGGCCCGCGGAGAGCAGGTTCGAGCTGACCATGCCCACCGGACCGCCGGTACGGACGTCGACCGAGGGCTGCGGACCGCCGCGCAGGAGCAGCAGCAGGATCCGCGCCTCGTCCGGGGCGACCTCGTCGAGGATCCGCCCGTACGCCGGGTGCGCCTCGTCCTCGCTCCAGACGTCCCGGGACTTGCGGAGCAGTTCCTCGCCGCGTTCGCGCAGGCTGAGCTCGCGGGCGGTACCCCGCGGGGTCTCGTCCGGGCTCATCACCGAGGTCAGGGTCACGCTCGCCTCGAAGAGCGCGACCGGGATCGGCACCCCTGCGGAGACCTTCGCGGCCACCCCGGAGATCGCCCGGGTCGCGTCGGCAAGGTCGGTCGCGACGCCACGGACCAGGTCACCGGCAGCGGCCGGGTCGGTCAGCGCCCGGGCCAGGTTCCGCGCTGAGCGCGCGCTCGATCCCGCGGCCCAGGAGGCGGAGCGCAGCCAGGCCGTCCCGGCGATGCGGGCGACTCCCGGCAACGCATCGGCCGCACCTTCCCAGACCGCCGGGGTCCGCTCCGGCCTGCTCTCGCGCTCGCTCATCCGCCCGCCGTCCCGAAGAGGGCGAGGTGCAGAACCCCGCCCGCGAATCCCATGATCGCGCCGTGAGCGTAGAGCATCCACTCGTCTTCCTTGATCGCGGACCGCATCATGTCGACGAAGTCGCGCGGGGGTAGCTCCTTGGTCCGGGCCGAGACCAGGGCCCGGATCTTGTCGGCCTGCCGCTTGCTGAACTCCGGGTCGCGGAACGGGGTGATGGTCCGGTCGACGGCCTCGTTGGCGACAGCATCCCGGATGTTGTCGAAGTTCCGGGTGCCGATCGCGATCCGGACCGCGCCACGGACCGGGCCCGCGGCCTGGTCGATGGCCGGGCGCATCGCGGTCGCCAGCATCTGCCGGGTGCGGTCGCCGCGTGGACCGTCGAGGAGGAAGTCGCCGATCCGCTCCAGGGTGATCACGTCGTCGGCGATGATCTGCGCGTAGACCTCGGCAGCCTCGTCCTGTCGGCGCAGGAAGAGGCCGTGCACCTTGACCCCCAGGATCGTCCGCGCCTCCGGCGGCTCGAAGATCAACCACATGCCGAGGGCGTTGGTCACCCACCCGACGACGACGCCCATGACCGGGAGCAGCCAGCCGATCCCGAACCAGTAGTCGACCATCGCCACCGGGATTCCCAGCAGGAACCCGAAGATGAACCCGAAGGCCACCATCAGGTTCAGCTCCTTCTGCCCGAAGTCGCGGAAGATCCGGACAACCAGGGCCGGGTTCTTCTCGAAGTGGTCGATCACCATGATCTTCGGGTCCAGCAGCTGGTCGATGTGGACGCCGATCTCGTCGGTGATGCCGTGCACGACCGTCGGCAGCTGCGCCTGGACGCGGGCGATGATCGCCTGACGTGCGGGTCGGGGCAGATCCCGCCAGAGGTTCGGGTGCTCGCGGGCCATGATGTCCTCGATCATCCGCGGCATGTCCGGTTCGAAGACCTTGACGATGTGTTCGGCGATCTTGGCTGGCTCGAGCTGCTGGTAGAACTCGCCGGGCGTCCCCAGCTTCGCGATCGCCTTGTCCACGGCGATGCTGCCCATCTTCGCCGCGCGCGCCGGCACGATCCCCTGCCAGCCGATGCCGCCCTGCAAGATGCCGGGCACCTCCTGGAGCTTCCGCGGAAGCACGCGGGCCAGCTGCTTGAGGCCGGGCACCGAGAACCCGTAGAAGCGCACCGGGGAGAAGAGCATGATCAGCCCGGTCCAGTTGATCAGCCAGCCGACCACCCCGGTGAAGACCGGGATCGTGGCGATGTGGATCCATCCCTCGACACCGTGGACGTGCTGGAAGAACCAGTCGATCTCCAACGGCACCATCAGTCGCGCTCCCACTCGCTCCGGGCCCTCTGCGTGCGGCCGGTGCTGAGACTAACGGCTCAGATCCCGTTCGGTCACTGCGACTTCAGGCACACGACCGGTCCGCCGGGTACCGCAAATCGGACCTACTGGAACGGGTGCAGGGTGCCGCGCGGCCGGATCACCGGCAGGTTGGGACGACGCTCGGCGAGCGCGGCAGCAGTCTGGTCGAGCGCGGCCTGGAGCGTGCGGGCCCGCTCGAGGAGCTCCGCGTTGCGGGCGCGCAGCGCCAGCACCTGGTTCTCCAGGTCGAGGATCCGACGCACCCCCTCCAGGCCGATGCCGGCGGCGGTGAGCTCGGCGACCACCCGGAGCGCCTCGATGTCGTTGAGCGAGTAGCGGCGTCCGCCCCCTCCGGTGCGGCCCGGTGAGACCAGACCCATCCGGTCGTACTGCCGCAGCGTCTGGGGGTGCAGGCCGGTCAGCTCAGCGGCGACGCTGATCACGTAGACAGGCGTCCCCGGACCCGGAGCCCGAGCCCCCGCACGCCCTCCGGAACGAGGCATCAGGAGCTCCTCACCTGGGATCGGAGCGCCGCGCGCGGGTCCTGGTCGGCGGTGGCGGCGCGGTACGCCTCCAGCGCGGCGGCAGCCGCCTCGTTGAGCTCGGTGGGCACCTGCACCTCCACGGTCACCAGGAGATCACCCCGGGCGTCCTCAGTCCCGGAACCCTTCATCGGCGCGCCGCGGCCCCGGACGCGCAGGACCCGGCCGTTCGGCGTACCGGCGGGGATCCGGAGCGTGACCGGGCTGCCGCCCAGCGTCGGCACCGTGATCTGCGCCCCGAGCGCGAGCTCGTCGAAGGAGACCGGAGCGACCAGGGTGAGGTGGTTGCCCTTACGACCGAAGAGCGGGTGGGACGCGACCCGGACGGTCACGAACAGGTCCCCGGCCGGCCCCCCGGCCTCACCGGGGGCACCCTTGCCCTTGAGCCGGATCCGCTGGCCGTCCTTGACCCCGGCCGGGATCCGGGCCTGGATGGTCCGGCTGGACCGGCCCCGGCCGGAGCCGTGGCAGGTTGGGCAGCTCGCCGAGTAGACGACCTGGCGACCGTGGCACTCCGGGCAGGTCTCGTTCATCGCGAACCCGCCGCCCATGCTGTTCACGACCATGCCCGCGCCCCCGCACGTAGGGCAGACGTTCGGCTTGGTCCCCGGCTTGCCACCGGTCCCGCGGCAGGCCTCGCACGCGGAGTCCGCCGAGAGCCGCAGCGAGATGGTGGTCCCGTCGAGGGCGTCGGTGAAGGAGATCGCGGCCTCGGTCTCCAGGTCGGAACCCCGGGTCGGGCGGCGCTGGCCCCCGCGGGGACCACCCCCGGCGCCGCCGAAGAACCCGCCGAGCAGGTCGGAGAGATCGAAACCCGCTCCCCCGGGAGCACCGCCGAAGTTGCCGCCGCCGAAGCCGCCGCCGGGGGCGAACCCGCCGGCGTAGAGCGAGCGCATCTCGTCGTACTCGCGGCGCTTGGCGGGGTCGCCGACGACGTCGTACGCCTCGGCGACCTTCTTGAAGCGCTCCTCGGCCACCGCGTCGCCGGGGTTGGAGTCGGGGTGGTTCTCGCGGGCGAGCTTCCGGTAGGCCTTCTTGATCGCGCCCGCATCGGCCTCCTTGTCGACACCGAGGACCTGGTAGAAGTCCTTGTTCGCCCAGTCAGCGTTGTTCATGCACCCCTCCTCTCCGACTTACGCTCCGTCGCTGTCACCCTCGACCGGATCCACGACCAGCACCTGAGCGGCGCGGACGACGCGGTCCCCGATCTTGTAGCCCGCCTTCGCGATGTGCCGGCAGGTCACCACGGTCACCTCGGGGTCGGTCCCCACGTGGGAGAGCGCCTCGTGCAGCAGCGGGTCGAACGGGTCGCCCGGCTCGCCGAACCGGGTCAGGCCCAGTCCCTCCACGATCCGGGTCAGCTGCTCGGCGACCCCCTTGAAGCCACCCTCGAGCTCGCCGGCCTCGCGGGCCCGGTCGATGTTGTCCAGGACGTCGAGCATCGGGGTGAGCACCGCGAAGACCGCGTTCTCCCGGACCAGGTCGCGGTCCCGGTCGACGCGACGCTTGTAGTTGAGGAACTCCGCCTGGAGCCGCTGCAGGTCCGCGGTCCGCTCGGCGAGGACCTCGGCGAGACCTTCAACCTCGACCACGTCCTGCGGCTCCAGCGGACCACCCTCCTCCAGGAGGTTGTCGATACCGCTGATGTCGTCAGGCACCGCGACGCCCAGGTCGTCCGGCCCCGGGCCCGGAGTCTCCTCCGGGCCGGGGTCGGACGGCTGGTCGGTCACTTCGCCTCGTCCTCGTCGGCCTCGTCGACGATCTCGGCGTCGACGACGTCGTCGTCGGCCCCGGAATCAGATCCGGCGTCGGGAGCATCGGCACCCTCGGCCTCGGACGCGGCGTACAGGGCGGCACCCATCTTCTGGCTGGACTCACCGAGCTTGGTGATCGCCGCCTTGAGGGCGTCAGCCTCAGCAGCCTCGTCCTCGAGCAGCTCCTTCAGTGCGGCGACGTCGGCGTTGACCTCGGCCTTCACGTCCTCCGGCAGCTTCTCGTCGTTCTCGGAGACGAACTTCTCGGTGCTGTAGACGAGGCTGTCGGCCTGGTTGCGGACCTCGACGGCCTCGCGCCGCTTGGCGTCCTCCTCGGCGTACTGCTCGGCGTCGCGCACCATCCGCTCGATGTCCTCCTTCGACAGCGCGCTGCCACCGGAGATCGTCATCGACTGCTCCTTGCCGGTGCCCTGGTCCTTCGCCGCTACGTGCACGATGCCGTTGGCGTCGATGTCGAAGGTGACCTCGATCTTCGGGACGCCGCGCGGCGCCGGCGGGAGACCGGTGAGCTCGAAGTTGCCGAGCGCCTGGTTCTGCGCCCACATCTGCCGCTCGCCCTGGGCGACCTTGATCTCCACCGACGGCTGGTTGTCGTCGGCGGTGGTGAAGATCTCCGAGCGCTTCGTCGGGATGGTCGTGTTCCGCTCGATCAGGGTGGTCATCACGCCGCCCTTGGTCTCGATACCGAGGGAGAGCGGGGTGACGTCGAGGAGCAGGACGTCCTTGACCTCGCCCTTGAGCACGCCGGCCTGGAGCGCGGCGCCGACGGCGACGACCTCGTCCGGGTTGACGCCCTTGTTGGGCTCCTTGCCGCCGAGCAGCTCCTTGACGACCTCGGTGACGGCCGGCATCCGGGTGGAGCCGCCGACGAGGACCACGTGGTCGATGTTGGAGACCGCGACGCCGCCGTCCTTGAGGACCTGTTGGAACGGCTTCTTGGTCCGCTCGAGGAGGTCGTGGGTCAGCTTCTGGAACTCCGCCCGGGTGAGCTTCTCCTCGAAGTGCAGCGGGCCGGACTCACCGTGGGTGATGTACGGCAGGTGGATCGTCGTCTCCGCCGAGCTGGACAGCTCGATCTTGGCCTTCTCCGCAGCCTCCTGGAGACGCTGCAGCGCGATCTTGTCCTGGGCCAGGTCGACGCCGTTGTTGTCCTTGAACTTCTTGGTCATCCACTCGACGACCTTCTGGTCCCAGTCGTCACCACCGAGGTGGTTGTCGCCGCTGGTGGCCTTGACCTCGACGACGCCCTCGCCGATCTCGAGCAGGGAGACGTCGAAGGTGCCGCCACCGAGGTCGAAGACGAGGATGGTCTGGTCGGAGTCGCCCTTGTCAAGGCCGTAGGCCAGCGCTGCCGCGGTCGGCTCGTTGACGATCCGGCTCACGTTGAGGCCGGCGATCTCGCCGGCTTCCTTGGTCGCCTGGCGCTGGGCGTCGGAGAAGTACGCCGGCACGGTGATCACCGCGTCGGTGACCGGCTCGCCGAGGTAGGCCTCGGCGTCCCGCTTCAGCTTCTGCAGGATGAAGGCACTGATCTGCTGCGGGGTGAAGTCCTTGTCGTCCAGGTTCACCTTCCAGTCGGTGCCCATGTGGCGCTTGACCGACCGGATCGTGCGGTCGACGTTGGTGACCGCCTGCCGCTTGGCCACCTCACCGACGAGGACCTCGCCGGACTTGGCGAAGGCCACCACCGACGGGGTCGTGCGAGCGCCTTCGGCGTTCGCGATGACGGTGGGCTCGCCACCTTCAAGAACGGCGACGACTGAGTTCGTCGTACCGAGGTCGATGCCGACCGCTCGTGCCATGTTGAGTTACCTCCGATATGGGGCCCCCTTTGCGGGAACCGTGGGTAGTGAAAAGGTCACGGGTGGCGAGGCAAGTCCCTCGCACCAGGAACCGAGTGTTCCAGAAGACTTGAGTCAGTTCAACTCAAGTTTCCTTGTCATAGGAACTCAGGTTCACGGGGAAATGTTCCCACCTCACCTCGCGGCGTCCAACCCAGCCCTACTAACGGTGCCCGTTATGTACGGTCGGCGTGCTGTCTGGACCGGTGCCTCTGGTTACTCGTGAGGTTGGTGGGAACCGTTGTCGCCGAATGGTGTGACCTGCTTCACTCTGGCCGATCTGCGTTCTCCCGTAGGGACCTGGTGGCCCCTACCGCAGCACACCCAATCCAAAGGGGAAGACATGTCGTACACACCGTCCCTCACGCGCGCCGGTTGGCGTCGTCGAGGTCTCGTAGGAACGGTGGTCGCCGCACTCGCGGCCACCGGAGCCAGCTTTGCCATGGTCCAGCCGGCCCAGGGCGCCATCACGGCGCCCAGTGACGGCACCGTCATCCGCGATGCCGGCCCGATCACCATCACCGAGGACCGCGGCGGCCAGTACGCCAACCTCGCCGCCGCGACCACCCTGAACAGCTCCATCCTGGGCCGTGGCTGCAACGGAACCGGCCCGGACCGGAAAAAGGCCGATGCCACCATCAAGGTGATCCGGCTCTCCGACGGAGAGGTCATGGTCGAGGAGTTCCACCAGACCTCCAACAACCTCCTCAGCGTCTCGAGCGCCAACGCCACGGGCGCGTTCTCGGCGACCTGGGACACGACCGGAGCTCAGCCCGGCCTGTACCGGATCATCAGCACCGCGAACGACCGCGCCAAGATCGGGAACGCGACCTCGCAGACCTGCACCCCGGACACGAACACGGTTCTCTCCGACATCACCGTCGAGTTCCGGCCCTGGCAGCACTCCAACTTCAACGACCTCCTCGGACACGGCAAGGTCCGGATGAACACGAACCCGCGTGAGGTCCAGTTCACCGTCGACGGCAGCAGCAGCGCCGTCCTCGAGGCGACCCCGGCCGAGATGCAGTACTTCGGCGGCTCGCTCCCGGCGCTTCCGGCCGACCCCTCGGTCTGCGCGACGGACCCGTCCGCCTGCATTCCTGCCGACGCGACAGCCTGCGAGCCGAGCGCCGGTTGCACGCCCCGACTGGTCTACATCAACAAGCAGCAGGGCGGGGACAGCCTCACGGGCATCTTCGACCTGGAGACCGGAGCCTTCGCCGCGTACGCCACCACCGGCGGCAAGAGCCGGGCCCTGGTCTCGGCCGGGACCGAGCTCGACGCAGTGGTCAGCGACTTGATCGCTCAGGCTGCCGCCCAGGGCGAGGCCTTCACGGGCCTGGACCTGTTGGCGCTGCTGAGCACCAATGTCGAGCTCCGCAGCCTCCTCGACGACGGCACGATCCAGACCGTCGAGGTCGGCGCCCTGCACGGCCTGTCCATCAGCCGGGCCCTGGCGCCGACGGATGCGGTCAACGGTTTGAGCCTGAAGGCGCCGTACACGGTGAACGCCGGGTTCATCTTCTTCAGCCGTACCGCCGGTCTCCTGCCTGCCGGAACCGTGATCGAGCCGTTCACGGTGAAGGCTTCACCGCTGGTGCCGAACCTGCCGACGCTGTTCTCGACGTCGCTCGGCTCGCTGGGTTCGCTGGACCTGTTGGCACCGGTTCCGGTCCCGGCTCCGGTCAGTGACATCACCGGTCCGCTGCTGCTCGTCGGCGGTGGCCCCCTGGTGAACATCTACGGCAACTTCGGGGACGGCCGAGGCACCTACACCCGCGGAACGGGTGGCCTCAACGGTCCGAACGTCGACACCGGAGCCAACGCACCCAGCGGCCTGCCGGCCTGGTTGCCCGGAGTCGATTCAGGCACTGCCACGGTGAACGGCCCGATCGACTTCGTCGGCCACGCCGCGTTGTTCCTCGAGCTGAGCCCGATCGACCTGGGTGCGCTCGGCGTGATCGATCTCGGCGCCTACCTGATCGGTCAGGGTGTCACGGTCTTCGGAGACAGCCCGCTCCCGGCGCTCGGCACCCTGCCGCTGCTCTGGGACACCGAGAACCCGGCGGCAGCAGCGCTGAACGAGTACACCGGAAGCCTGCTGACCAACCCGGCTGTGCTCTCGGTGGTCGTCGCGGCCCTCGGGCTGCTCGGCGGCGGGACTCCGGACCTGGAGACCGTCACCAGCCTGCTCTCCGACGCCGACTCGTTCGCGAGCCTGATCGAGAGCGTGACCGGCCCGGCCGGGATCGGCGAGGTTCCCGGCCTGGAGGATGCTCTCAACGCGGCCGGGATCGTCACCGAGCTGGTGGAGCTGCCCAGCAGCGACAACCCGCTCGACGGCATCCTCAACCCGTTGCTGGCGGCCTTGGGCCTCGCGTAGCCGTCATCGGTTAATGGTGGGGGAGGAGGCGCTCGCCTCCTCCCCCACCACTGCTGTCACGACCTTCCCGGGAGAAGCACCGTGAACCACCGGATCGACACCTCCGGCACCCGCCGCCTCCGTCGGAGGATCGGCATCGGCCTCCTCTGCCTGATCACCCTGGCCATCGTGGTCCTGGGCCTGCGCCAGGCCGGCGTCATCGGCGAAGACTCCCCGGATCCGGTGAGGGCAGCACCGTCGAGCGGCCAGCCCGACGACGAACCCAGTGCCACCGGCACCGGTTCGGCCGGCCCGCGCGCCACCGCGACTCCGGGCTCAACCTCGTCGGCAGGATCGTCCGACAGCAACGGCGACGGCTTCCTGACTCCGCTCGATCTGGAGCCGCTGATCCTGCGCGGCTCCGACCTCCCCCCGGGCTGGCGCACCCTGGACGATGCGGAAGCCGCGTTGGACACGCTCATCGGACAGTGCCTGCGCGAGGCCCTGGACGCCCGCAGACCCGAGGTCTCCTTGAGCGCGACGTTCCGGTTCGGCAGTGGCGGCTCCGCCCTCAGCTCAGCGGTTCTCGGCTACCCGGAACCTGCCAAGGCCACTGCGGCGTTCGCGGCGATCACCGCCGCCGCGGGTCGGTGCGCGAGCAGCAGCGCGAACCCGTCAGTCCGGGGTACGTCGTTCACGAGCCGGGCCGACCAGGCGCGCGCGTTCGAGCTGACGTTCAGGAAGGGTTCGGACGCCGCTCTCGGGACGTTGGTCGTCGCCCGCGTGAACACCCGACTGACGACCTTGGTGCTGATCGGGATCGAGCAAGGCGACGTCAAGATCGGTCAGGACGCGGTCCGGACCGTGATAGCCCGCCTCGGCTGAGGGGCACGCTGCCTCAGCCGACGGTGATGGTGACTTCGTTGGACGCAGTTCCCGAGTCCGGGTCGTAGACGCGGAACCTGTTGTCGCCCTCACGACCGGTCAGAACGTACGTCGCGAAGCCACCGATCCGGACCTGCACCTGGACCCCGAAGTCGACCCAGGCCCCGTCCTCGAATCGCTGGACCAGCAGCGAGACGGCGTCCTGGCCGGGCCACTGACCGGTGAGGTTGATCCGCTCCATCTCCCCGACGACGAGCGGTGAGGCGTTCAGCAGCAGGTCGCCCTCGGCGCCGGCGGTCGGCGTCGTGACCGGCTCCGGCTCGGGTTCCGGCTCGCTGTCGTCCGACGCCTGCGGCAGCGCGATCGTCGGGAGCGCTTCCCGCGGCTCGATGGTGCCGGGGCCCGAGCTGACCACCTGGGTGCTGTCCAAGCCGAGGCTCTTGACCAGCACCCAGGTGCCGAGCCCGATCGTGATACCGACGGCGAGCGCGACGCCGAGGATCTTCAGGACGGCAGCAATGATCCGTTCCTGTCGCTCCTGGTCCGTCAGCGGCTCGTCCACGGGCCAAGGATAGGGGGATCAGCGCGGCTCGAGCACCACGACGGGGATCACCCGCTCGGTCCAGGACTGGTAGCTGTCGTAGTCGGGGTAGAGAGCGACCAGCTTCGGCCAGAGCGCAGCCCGCTCGCCGGGGTCGGCGACCCGGGCCCGCATCGGGGCCCGCTCGCGACCCACCTGGACGACGACGTCCGGGTTGGCCGACACGTTGCGGAACCACATCGGGTTCTCCGGCCGACCGGCCTGGGAGGCCACCACCACGAGGTTCTCGCCGTCGCGCAGGAAGACCAGCGGGGTGGTCCGGGGCAGCCCAGTCTTGCGCCCGGTGTGCTCGACCAGGCAGATCGGGACCGGATTGCGGAAGCCTGCTCCGATCCGCCAGTGCGACCCGAGGCGCCCCCCGGTACGGCGGTACAGCCAGACGTTGACCGCGGCCATCACCTTCATGAACTTCACGGTGCCCGGGTCGTCGAGACCCTTGGGCTTCTGGTCCATCGGAGCTACATCCCCAGCGCTTCGAAGCCGCGCTTCCAGAGCACGGTCTCGTGCAGCTTCCGCGACCGCCAGCCGGCCTCGGTGCGGGTGAAGGTGTGCCGGTAGATCCCGGTGACCTCCACGGGGAACTTGCTGTCCGGTCCGAAGTCGAAGGTCATCGGGTTGTGGAAGTAGGCGTCGGCCTGGATGTCGCCGTCGGGCAGGGCGTTGAAATCGATCTGGCCGATCATGTGCACCCGGCTCGGCGCGACGGCGAGGTTCTCGATCAGCCAGGGCTTGACCTCGGCGTACGTTGCCTCGATCCCGCCGGACTCGACGTAGTTGATCGCGGCGTCGGGGGTGAAGACGCGGTCGAGCCGGTCCCACTCACCCAGGTCGATCCCGAAGGTGTAGTTCGTGATGGCGTCGCGGATCTCGGTCCGGTCGGAGATCTCCTGCAGGTCCATGGGTGCTCCTGGGCTGGGCTGAGGCAGCTTGTAGAAGGCGCCTTCAGAAATGAGACATTGGCTCCTCAGCACTCTAGTCGCAGTACTAGAACACGTTCTAGTATCGAGTCATGAGATTTTCCTTCGCCGAAGGCATGACCAAGACCGAGTACTGGGCGCCGATGGCTCAGGCCTGCGAAGCGGCCGGCTACACCTCGATGACGATCGCCGACTCCCTGATCTACCCCAAGGAGTCCGACTCGAAGTACCCCTACACCGACACCGGTGACCGGGAGTTCCTCGAGGGCAAGGAGTTCATCGAGACGATGATTCTCTGCGCGCACATCTTCGCGGTCACCGAGACGCTGCGGCTGACGCCGTTCGTCCTGAAGATGCCGATCCGGCCGCCGGTACTCACGGCGAAGCAGGCCAGCAGCCTCGCGTTCCTGTCGAACAACCGGCTCGGCCTCGGCGTCGGCATCTCCCCGTGGCCCGAGGACTTCCGGGCCCTCGGCGTTCCGTGGGAGCGCCGCGGCAAGCGCCTCGACGAGTGCATCGACATCCTGCGCGGCCTGAGCACCGGCGAGTTCTTCGAGTACCACGGCGAGTTCTACGACATCGAGGCGCTCAAGCAGTGCCCGGCCCCGACCAAGCCGATCCCGGTCCTGGTCGGCGGCCACGCGGACGCCGCCCTGCGACGCGCGGTCCTCAAGGGCGACGGCTGGATGCACGCCGGCGGCGACGGCGAGGAGCTCGACCGGCTCCTGACCCGCCTCGCCGAGATCCGCAAGGAGGAGGGCGACACCCGCGACGACTTCGAGATCCACGTGATCTCCTACGACGCCTACACCCTCGACGGCATCAAGCGCCTCGAGGACAAGGGCGTCACCGACGCCATCGTCGGCTTCCGGGTGCCCTACATCATGGGTCCGGACACCGAGCCGCTGCAGACCAAGATCGACAACATCAACCGGTACGCCGAGGACATCATCAGCAAGGTTTCCTTGTGAGTTCCGGCGTCTCGACAGGCTCGACGACCGGGGCGGACGTCACCCGCGTCTTCACCGACGCGGTCGCCGAGGCCGAGGCGATGATCGCGAACCCGCCGTTCGAGGTCACCGCCCAGGAACTGGCCGAGGGCTACGACTACCTTGCCGGCAGCATCCGCAGCTCGCTGCAGATGGCGTTCGACTACGACCTCGTCCACCCGGTGCTGGTCAACCCGACGCACCAGTACGCCCGCCAGGGCCTCGACAATCCGGACGCGATCTACTTCAACGCCTACCTCGACGAGGGAGCGACGTACGAGGTCTCCGGGGTGCGGGGCACCACCTGCGACCTGTCGTTCCAGGTGATGGACGGCAACTACTCCGCCGACGGCTCCCCCACCAGCCTCGCGGCCTTCGACGACCGCGAGCTCGACATCGCCGAGGACGGCTCCTTCTCCTGGCGGTTCGGCCCCGAGATGGGGCTGAAGAAGGGCGCCACCCTGATCATCCGCGAGGTCTACAACGACTGGAACACCGAGGACCGCGGCACCATCAGGATCCAGCGCCTCGACACCGCCGGGGTCCCGCGGGAGCCGTTCGCGATGGAGAGGGTCGCCAAGCGGTACGGCGTCGCCGCGAAGATGCTGACCGGGAAGATCAAGACCTGGTTCGCGTTCCCGGAGTGGTTCACCTACAAGGAGCCGGTCAACACCCTGACGGCGCCGAAGTCGACGCCGGGCGGACTGGCCAGCCAGTTCTCCTCGCTGGGTCACTACGACCTGAACGACGACCAGGCGCTGGTGGTGACCGTGCCGGTCTGCGACGCCGCGCCGTACCAGGCGATCCAGATCGGCTCGAAGTGGTACGTCTCCACCGACTACGAGCACTACCAGTCGTCGCTCACCGGTGCCCAGTCCCAGGCCGACCCGGACGGCTACTTCCGCTACGTGATCTCCACCCGCAACCCGGGGATCGCCAACTGGCTCGACACCACCGACCACCCCCGCGGCGTGATCATGCTGCGCTGGCAGCGCGTCTCCCGCGACCTCACCGCCGAGGACGGTCCGCAGGTCGAACTGGTCGCCTTCGACGACCTCCCCCAGCACCTCCCGTACTACGGGGCCAACCAGGTCTCGCCCGAGCAGTACTCCACCCGAATCGCCGCCCGCCAGGTCGGCATCGCCAGAAGGATGATCAGTTGAGCACCGAACTCGGTTACGCAGAAGCCCACGACACCTCCATCGAGGAGCGCTACACCCCGGCGCCCCTGCTGAAGGGCAAGGTCATCGTCATCTCCGGCATCGGCCCGGGGCTCGGCAAGTCGCTGGCCGAGGAGGCGGCGAAGATGGGTGCCGACCTGGTGATCGCCAGCCGCACCGAGTCCCGTCTCGACGAGATCGCCGCGCTCTGCGAGGGCTACGGGGTCAAGGTCGCCAAGGTCGTCACCGACGTGCGCAACGAGGAGTCCCGCGCCAATCTGCGCGACAAGACGCTGGAGGCCTTCGGCCGCGTCGACTGCGTCATCAACAACGCCTTCACGATCCCGCCGATGGACCCGATCACCCAGATCGACCCGGCTGCGCTGGCCAAGGTCAACGAGACCAACGTCTTCGCGCCGCTGCGGCTCTCGGCCCTCTTCGCGGATGCCCTGGCCGAGTCGAAGGGGTCGATCATCATGCTCAACTCCTGCGTCTCGTTCAGCTCGCAGCCCGAGTACGCCGGCTACAAGCTGAGCAAGGGCGCCCTGGAGCACTTGGCCTCGTCGCTGGCCACCGAACTCGGCCCGCGCGGCATCCGGGTCAACAGCGTCGCGCCGTCGTACATCTACGAGGACGTGAACCGCGGCTACTTCGACTTCCTCGGCGCGGTCGAGAACAAGACCCACGAGCAGGTGTACGCCGAGAAGGCCGCTCCGACCGACCTCAAGCGGCTCGCGTCGTCGGAGGAGGTCGCCCGTGCGACCCTCTTCCTGGCCAGTGACCTGGCCTCCGCAGTGACCGGGCAGATGCTGACCGTCGACTGCGGCGAGTTCCACGACTGATGAGCGACAACGTGATGACCCGGGAGCGCCCGGACGTCGGCAGCTACGAGGACATCGCCGCTGCCGCCGTCCGGACCACCGGGATGAGCGACTTCGGCGACGGCCTGCACGAGGAGGGCCTGCGGGTCCTGGTCGAGGACCTGGCTTCCCCGGAGGCGGGGCTCACCCCGCGGGGCAACTACTTCCAGCGCTCGGAGGTGAAGAGCGCCCTGGTCGGCGTGCTGCTGACCCAGGCGCAGTTCGCTGCGCACCCCGAGCACGCCGAGGTAAAGATCGAGCGCCCGATCTTCCTGATGGGGCTGCCGCGCACCGGGACCACGATCCTGCATCGACTGCTGCACGCCGACCCGGCCAGCCAGGGCCTGGAGATGTGGCTGACCCAGTACCCGCAGCCCCGGCCGCCCCGGGAGACCTGGGAGTCCGACCCGATCTTCAGCGCGATGCAGCAGGCGTTCACCGCCCACCACATCGAGCAGCCGGAGTTCATGGGGATCCACTACATGGATGCCACCACGGTCGAGGAGTGCTGGCGGCTGCTGCGACAGACCGGCAAGTCCAACTCGTACGAGTCGCTGGCCAACCTGCCGCGCTACACCGAGTGGCTGAAGAAGCAGGACTGGACCGACGCCTACGCGCGGCACAAGCAGAACCTCCAACTGGTCGGCCTGAACGACCAGGAGAAGCGCTGGGTGCTGAAGAACCCGTCGCACATGAGTGGGCTGGATGCGCTGATGACGGTCTACCCGGACGCGCTGATCGTCTACACCCACCGCGAGCCGGTCACCTGCATCGCGTCGTCCTGCTCGCTGTCGGCGGAGACCACGGTCGGCCAGTCCGACACCTACGTCGGCGGCGTCATCGGCCACACTCAGCTCGACCTGTGGTCGCGGGCGTTCCACAACTTCCACGACAACCGGTCGAAGTACAACCAGGACCAGTTCATCGATATCGCCTTCAGCGACCTGGTCCGGGACCAGGTCGGCGTGACCCGGCGGGTCTACGAGCAGTTCGGGCTCGACTGGACGCCCGAGGCACAGGCTGCTGTCGAGGAGATCGACCGCGAGGCCAAGGAGGGCAAGGCGGCGCCGAAGCACTCCTACGACCTGAAGGACTACGGGCTCACCGAGAAGCAGGTGCTGGACGCGTTCGACCGCTGAGCGCCTAGCTGGCGTAGGCGTACTCCCAGTCGAGGTCGGGCCGTGCTGCGCGGGCGTGCTTGAGCTTGTGGTGGCGTCGGCAGCGGGGTCGGAGGTTGCTGGTGCTGGTCTCGCCGTGGGGCCAGGGGTCCTGGTGGTCGAGCTCGCACTCGGTGGAGGGCCGGTCGCACCCGGGCTCGACACAGGTCGGGGTGGTGGCCACGACGTGGCGCCAGATCGCCTCGGTCGGCGCGTAGGACCTGGTGGACAGGGTGACGGGGTCGCCGGCGGGGTCGGTCAGCAGCCGGTACCAGGTCGCGCCTTGGCTGGTGGCGATCGCGCGGGCGAGGTCTGCGGGGATCACGGCCCCACCCGAGAGGCGCCCGGGGTCGTCACTGAGCCCGGCCAGGGTCTCGTAGGGGACGGTGACGTTGATGATCGGACGGGCGTAGGCCGGGACCGGGACGTTCTCGGCGCGGCCGATGATCAGGTCCAGCGCGAGGTCCGCCATCAGCTGTTCGACGGTGCGGGGGTCGCCGGCGTTGCGCAGTGCTTTGGCACTGAGGTGCAGGCGGTGCCGGGCGAGGTTGACCTGGTCGATGCTGTTGCCGATCGTCAGCACCCCGATCCCCTCGGCGGTCTCGGTGGCATACACGCTCCGGTCGGCGAAGTTCTTCACGTACTCCTCATCGGCCGGCACGAGTTTGCGGATCTCGTAGTTCAACCGGTTCCGGAGCTGGGTGATCGTGCAAGTCACCATCTGGCTGTTGATCTCGACGTACGTCCGCAGGTGTTTGGTCAGGAACGCGGTGATCCGCGACCCCACGTGGGCGATGTCCTCCGCGTCGTCGAGGCGGTGCCGGATCAGGTCGGCCACGGTCGTGGCCCGGAACCGG
>JBFJNH010000069.1:0-17248 GCA_041618295.1 Marmoricola sp. | reverse complement strand
GGGCGCGGAGGCGCGCCCGACCGGCTGCGCGACGGCAGCAGGGTCGGTTCAGCGCGCGGCGAGGAGTGCCGGTGGTCCGCGCCGGGAGGTGCCCGGTGGGTGTCGTAGTGCGGTGGGGAGCAGTCGGGCGGTGCTGATCGGTCGGCTCGCCGGTGCGGGTGGTGCCGCGGGGGTGCCGAGCGCCCCGGAGAGGGAACGGACGAGGGTGACCGCCCAGGCGAGGGTCAGCGCGAGCACCGCCCAGAGCGCGCGCTCGCCGACCGCCAGCCAGCATCCGACCAGGACGGCGGCGAGAACGTGGGCCAGGACCATCCACGGGTGCTGGACGGCGTCGTCGATCGCGTGCGTCACCCAGGCGGGCACGGTCGGAACCGCGTCGACCGCGGGTCTGCTGGCCTCGTACTGCTCGAAGAGCGTCCCCCGGGGACCGGTCCCGCTCGCTGGCACCGCGGGGAGGACGTGCACGACGTGCTGGGCCGGGTCGCCGCGGTGGCCGGCCATCGCGGAGAGCCCAGTGTGCACGAAGGCTTGCCCGGTAACGACCAGACCGACCAGCCGACCGCGGCTCGCCGGCCGACCCAGGAAGGCGGCGCTGAATCCGGTGGTGGCGCCGAGGAGCACCGACAGCCCCATCGCACCGGGCAGTCTGCCGTCGGCCGCGACGTGCGCGACCGTGCCCAGAGCGAGCGCGACCGCCGCGACCGCCAGGGCGCGGGTCCAGCGCAGCAGTCCGGAGACTCGGGGTGACGGGGGCGACGGCACGGTCAGGGTCCGTCGCTGAGCAGGGTGACCTCGTCGCCGACGCGGACCGTGCCCGACTCCAGTACCCGGAACACGGTCCCGGCCCGGCGGCGTAGGGCTGCCTGTGCGCCGGCGCCGAGGGTGTCGTCGAGGAGCTTGCACGGGGCGGCGACCCGGACCGCCTCGAGCAGCACGCCGCCGATCCGCAGCAACGCGCCCGGGGTGCTGGGCACCTCGCCGTGCGAGACGGTGATGTTGCGCCGGGTCCCGGCGTCGGGGATCGGGGCCCCGTGGACCGCCGCCGCGTCGTCGAGCTGTTCGCGGGACTGCACCGTCACGTGCCGGTGCTTGCTGCCGTGGTACCGGTCGCCGACCAGGCCGCGACCCGCCTCGGCCTCGACCTCGGCGACCGGTTTCATCGGGAGCCGGCGTCCGGGCGCGATGTGGATCGCGATGACGGTGCTCATCGGGCCGGGCTTTTCTCCAGGGGCCACACGACCAGGCGGTAGGCGAGGAAGTTCAGCACGAAGCAGATCGCGATCGAGCCGAGCTTGGCGAACAACACCTCGTCGGTGACGTTGAGCAGCAGGTGGATCGCCACCGGCTGGACGGCCCACATCGTCAGGCCGGTGGTCGCCAGGAAGGTCGCCGCGTGCCGCACCGTCAGCTTCTCGGCGCGGAAGGTGAACAGCCCGTTCACGACGAAGCTGAAGGTCATCCAGGCGCTGGTCGAGAGCAGGTTCGCGGTGAAGACCCCGAGCCGCTCGTGCAGCAGCAGGAACAGGACGGTGTCGATCGCGGTGTTGACCACGCCGACCCCGCCGAACTTGAGCGCCGTGCGGATCAGGGTGCACCGGCCTCGGTCGGCCGCCCGGCGGCACCTGCGGGCTTCCGGCCGCGGGCGACCAGGGCCAGGGCGTAGAGCGGCCGGTCCTGCGCCTCGACGTACACGCGACCGAGGTAGCTGCCGATCACGCCCATCATGATCAGCTGGATGCCGCTGAGCAGGAACATGCCGACCCCGAGGAACGCCCAGCCGGGCACCGAGTCCTCGGGGCTGAAGACACGGACGCCGAAGACGTACGCCGCGAGCAGCACGCTCAGCGCCGAGATGGTGTACCCGAGCCGGGAGATCATCTTCAGGGGAGTGGTCGAGAAGCCGACGATGCCGCTGGCAGCGAAGGAGAGCATCTTCCGCAGCGGGTAGCCGGTCTCTCCGGCGTACCGTTCGTCGCGGTCGAAGAGCAGTGCTTCCTGGACGAAGCCGACGTGGGCGACGATCCCGCGCAGGAACCGGTCCTTCTCGCGGTACCGGCTCACCTCGGCCACCACGCGCTTGTCCATCAGCCGGAAGTCACCCACGTTGCGGGGGATGTCGATCGACGCGAGCCGGTCCAGGACCCAGTAGAACCCGTACGCCGTCGCCCGTTTGAACGGGCCGTCCTTGCGGCTGCGGCGCTGCGCGTAGACGACGTCCACGCCGGTCTCCCAGCGCTCGATCATCTCCATGCTCACCCGGGGCGGGTCCTGGAGGTCGGTGTCCATCACGATCACCGCATCGGCATCGCCGGCCGCGTCCATGCCAGCGGTGACCGCGATCTGGTGACCGCAGTTGCGGGCCAGGCTGAGCACCGTCACGCGCGGGTCCTGCTCGCGCAGCCCGAGCAGGCCCTCCAGGGAGTTGTCCTTGCTGCCGTCGTTGACGTAGATGAACTCGAAATCGAGGTCCGGCCGGGTGTCGGTGGCCGCCTCCATCGCGGCGTGGAAGACCGCGATGTTCTCCTCCTCCTCGTAGACGGGCAGCACGTACGCCACCAGCCGACGGGCGGCGGTCTCCTCGGGGAGGTCTGACTGGGAGGTCATCGGGTTCCTTCGTGTCGAGCAGGGATCAGGTGAGGCCGAGCACCAGGACGGCGGCGACGACGACGACGGTCGCGACGGCCAGCACGGCCTGGGCCACGGTGAGCCAGCGGTCCACCGCAACGGGGGTGGCCGGCTCCATTGTCGCCGAAGGCTGCGCGAAACGAGGATTCGCGCGACGGGCGTCGAGGAGGACGACGAGCAGTCCGAGCGCGATCGCCAGCAGCGGTGCGGCGGTCGTCCAGTAGCGGCCGGTGCCGACGTGCACGAACGGTTGGGTGAACAGCGAGCCCAGCGCGAGGGTCGTGACCAGGCTGATCACCTGGTGGTCGGTCGACCGCCGTACGACGGTGAGCAGCAGCGAACCGCCCACCAGGAACAGGATCGCCCACCCGGCGTAGGTGCCGATCACGATCGCCCAGTACGCCGCACCGCCCTCGGCGTCGGCCGGGATCAGCAACCGGGCGAACGACGCGGGGATGCCGGCGTACCGCCAGAAGTTGTCGATCACGTCGGCGGCGAAGCTGTTCGGGGTGATCGAGCCGCGGGTGTAGGCCCACATCTGCTGCTCGACCACGACCTCGCTCTCGCCGGTCGCGCGCGCCACCTCGCGGCTGTACTGCATCGGGGGAAACCAGATGTTGCCGCGGATCGAGCCGGGGTCCTGCACCGGGTCGCACGGGGAGAAGCAGACCCGGTCGCGGTCGCCGAAGGTGTTGGCCATCACGATCGGCACGGTCGTGGTGGTGAGCACCCGGGCGTCCAACGTCTTGGAGGCGAAGACCGACCAGGGCGCCAGGATCGCCAGGAACGTGACCGCGGCCAGCCCGAAGGACAGCACCGCCTGCCACCGCACCCGGCCGCGGAGCAGCAGCAGCGCGGTGACTCCGAGGACGACCCCCATCCCGACGACCAGCAGCGAGGTGCTTGAACGCGCGTAGACGGCGGCGATCGCGGCGAGCCCGAAGCGGACGCCCTGGGTCAGCGTCGGGGCTTCCCCGGCGACCAGCGTCCGCATCAACGTGATGAGCTCCATCAGCAGCAGGGTGCAGAGCAGCCCCGCGACCAGGTCACCCCAGGCGGAGAAGGAGAAGAGCAGGTACATCGGGACCAGCCCGGGCAGTACCAGCAGGATCCCGGCGTACAGGTCGCCGAGGACGGCGCGAACCCGCAGTGCCGTGAACAGGAGCAGCAGCGTGCTGAATACGCCGAGGTAGGCCCGGACCGCGGTGGTGCCGGCGTCGGGGTCGACGATGTAGAGCGGGGTCAGCACGATGCTGCTGCCCGGCGTGAACCACCCGCCGCCGACCAGGTTCCGCTGCAGCTCGGCGATCGGCACCGGTCCGCCTCCGACGAGGTCGCGGACGACGTTCGACAGCGCCTTCGCGCCGTCGTCGTAGGAGACCTGGTCGCAGCAGACCGCAATGTCCTTGACCAGCGTGAACAACAGCAGCTTGGCCACCACGTGCAGGCCCACGAGCACGAGCAGGATCCGGGTTCCGCGGCTCACTGCTCCGCCTCGCTGAAGCGTTTGGTCGACTCGACGTCGAAGCAGACCGCGTCGTCGGACTGGCGCGCGACCACGGGTAGGGAGAGCTCGATGGTGCCGCGGACGATCTGGTCGTCGGTGAGCGGGTCCATCGGGATCACCCGACCGGTCACGGTCTCCTCGTCCCGTGCCAGGGCGAACGTCCGGACGGCGCCCTCATCTCCGGGGGGTGCTGCCGCGCGGGTATCGACCGCGAAACCAGCGTTGGTGAAGGAGCGGACCACGGCACGGAGGGCCTCGTCCCGGTCGATCAGGTTGTACTGGATCACCAGCTGGCGACGTCCGCGGACGTCGCCGTCGGTGCGCACCTGGTAGGAGAAGTCGAGCTCGACCCCGTCCGGCAGCGGGTAGCAGCCGGTCGTGAGCGCGTCCGGGGGGAGCGGGGGGCGGTACTCGCCGGACGGCTCCGCACGCCCGAAGGAGGGGCTCAGTGCGACCAGCACCACCGCGAGCACGCCGAGCACGGCGATGGCCCACCGCCTGAGGCGTCGGGCCGGGGAATTCGGTGCCAAAACGTTCGCTCTCCGCCGATCTCGGGCCGGTGTCGGTTCGCCAGGACGATATCAGGGACACCGCGTCCCGAACCGTCTCAAAGTGTGGACAGAGCCAGCCCGATTCCGCCTGATTACGCTCGTTTCCTCCTCGGCGGGCCGAAGGTTGGACTAGAACACGTTTCAGAAAGTAACCTTCGGGCTCTTGTGCAGTTATGTGATGCACATCTACTTTCTGTTTCGTCCTCACCAGAAGAAATTGGCGTCAGGAGTTTCTGCTGTGCGAAGTGTTGCCAGGCCCGTACGGGCTCGTCGTGTTCTCGGGTTCGGAGCGGTCTCGCTCGCCCTGGCGATCACGACCGCGTGCGGCGGTTCCGCCCTCGACCCCAAGGAGGTCCGGGCGGCCAACGAGGCCATCTCCGGCAACAGCGGGGGGTCCGGCGGCGCCGTGGTCGATCCCGGTACCGGTCCGGTGGTCGACCCCGGTAGCGGTGAGGTGGTCGACCCGGGCGCCGGCGGCGGAGGCTCCGGCGAGGGTGGCAACGGTGGTGGAGGCAACGGCGGTGGTGGCACCCCAGGTGCCCCCGGCGGCGGCGCAGCCCCGCTCCCCGGAGTCAAGGCGGCCTCGTGCGCCGGCTTCAAGAACGGCCCCGGCATGACCGACAAGGTCATCAAGATCGGCAACTCCTCCGACATCAGCGGTCCGGTGCCCGGCCTCTTTGAAGGCGCCCAGACCGCGACCAAGGCCTACGTGGCCTACTTCAACCGCACCTCGAGCATCTGCGGGCGCAAGCTCGAGCTGACCACGCTCGACTCCAAGACCGACGCCGGTGCGGACCAGCAGTCCTACACCAAGCTCTGCGACAGCGTCTTCGCCGCTGTGGGCTCGATGTCGGCCTTCGACTCCGGCGGTGCGAGCACGGCGGACAAGTGCGGCCTCCCCGACATCCGCAGCGCCTCGGTGACCGCGACCCGCAACAACTGCTCGACCTGCTTCGCGGCTCAGCCGACGGGCAACAACGAGCACTCCAACGCGGTGCCCGACTACTTCGTGAAGAACTACAAGGAAGCCAGTCAGAAGGGCGCCTTCCTGGCTCTCAGCGTCGGCGCCGCCGCCGAGAACGCGACCGCGCAGAAGAAGGTCTCCGAGCAGCGCGGCATGAAGTTCCTGTACGACGCGCGCATCGACGTCGCCGAGTTCAACTACGGCCCCTACGTCCAGGCGATGAAGAGCAAGGGTGTCGAGTGGGTCCAGTTCCTCGGGGCCTACCAGCAGTCGGTGCGGCTCGCCCAGGCGATGCAGTCGGCCGACTTCAAGCCCCAGGTCCTGCTCTACGACCCGTCGGTCTACGACGACAACTTCCTCAAGACCGGCGGCTCTGCGGTCGAGGGTGCGTTCATGTACATCAACTTCACCCCGCTGAACGAGAGCCAGCCCGAGCTGAACCTGTACAAGCAGTGGCTCCAGCAGGTCTCTCCCGGCGCGAAGCCGACCTTCTTCGGCGCGTTCTCGTGGTCGGCCGCGAAGATGTTCGTCGAGAAGGCCCAGGCGCTCGGCGGCAAGCTCACCCGCGCCTCGCTGGTCAGCTCACTCAAGGGAATCAGCGATTGGACGGGTGGCGGCATGCACGGTCCGATGGACGTCGGCGGGAAGCACAACCCCTCCTGCATCCGGTTCATGAGGGTCAAGGGCGGCAAATTCGTCCCCGAGGGCGGGACTAAGTACATGTGCAACGGTTCGAGCCGGGCGCGGTGACCCGGTGAGTGAATTCCTGTCCTACACCGTCATCGGGATGTTCACCGGTGCGGCGTACGCGATCGCGGCCAGCGGCCTGGTCCTGACCTACAGCACCACCCGGGTCTTCAACATCGCCCACGGTGCGGTCGGCATGGTCTTCGCGTTCCTCTACTGGGACTTCTCCGTGAAGCAGGGGGTGCCCGTCTGGCTCTCGCTGATCCTGGTCCTCGGGATCGTCGCGCCGCTGACCGGCGTCTTCATCCAGCGGGTGATCACCCGCGGCCTCGGCAACGCACCGATCGGGGTCTCCCTGGTCGTCACGGTCGGCATGCTGGTCCTGATGATCGGGGTCGCCCAGCAGACCTGGAAGCCGGAGGCGCGCTCGCTGCCGCTCTTCTTCCCGGACAAGCTGATCCGGATCGGCGGGGTGATCATCACCTGGCAGCAGATCATCACCGTGGTGCTCTCGATCATCGTCGCGGTCGGTCTCTACGTCCTGCTGGCACGCACCCGGGTCGGCACCGCGATGCGGGCCAGCGTCGACAACCCCGAGCTGCTCAGCCTGTACGGCGGCCGCTCGGACATCGTCGCTGCCCTCGCCTGGGCGATCGGCACCTCGCTGGCGGCCCTGGCCGGCATCCTGCTCGCGCCGGTCATCGGGCTGCAGTACTTCGACCTCACCCTGCTGGTCATCTCGGCCTATGCCGCGGCGATGCTCGGCAAGCTGACCAGTCTGCCGATGACCTACGTCGGCGCGATGGGCCTCGGGCTCGCCCAGTCCTACGTCGTCGGCTACCTCGAGTACGTTCCCTTCAGCGACAAGCTCACCGGTCTTCCGGCGGTGGTCCCGACCCTCTTCCTGTTCGCGATCCTGGTGCTGCTGCCGCAGGCACCGCTCCGCATCGGTCAGGTCAAGGGCATCGTCTCGGCGCCGGTGCCGACGCTGCCCCGCTCCGCCCTCTGGGGAGGCGGGCTGATCATCGCCGTCGTGCTGTTGAACTCCGGCCTGGCGGAATCCGACCTGCTCCTGGTCGGGACCGCGGCGACCTTCGGCATCGTGATGCTCTCGCTGGTACTCCTCACCGGGTACGGCGGGTACGTCTCGCTAGCCCAGTTCACCTTCGCCGGGGTCGGCGCGGTGGCCTACGCCCAGATCGAGCAGCCGAACCTGATTGGCCTCGTCGGCGCTGTGGTGGTTGCCGCGGTCGTGGGCGCCATGGTTGCGATCCCGGTGCTCCGGCTCACCGGTCTGTACCTCGCCCTGGCGACCATGGCTTTCGGTCAACTGATGGAGAAGCTTGTCTTCCAGTCGGCCCTTGCGTTCGAGTTCAACAACCCGCTGGAGGCGGAGCGTCTGACGATCTTCGGCCTCGATTTCGCCGGAACCGGCAGTTACACCGTGCTGATGGCCTTCTTCTTCGTGCTCATCGCGCTGCTCGTCGTCGCGGTCCGTCGCGGTCGGCTCGGCCGGATCCTGGTCGCGGCCCGCGACAGCCAGGCCGCCTGCGGAACCCTCGGCCTGGACCTGCGCTGGGTCCGAGTCGGCATCTTCGCCGCGTCGGCCGGAATCGCCGGGCTGGCGGGCGCGCTGTTCGCCGGGCTCAGGGGCACGATCGTTTCGGAGGACTTCAGCTACTTCAAGAGCCTGTTGCTCCTGCTCTGCGCGGTGGTCTGGGGCGTCACCTCGGTGACCGGCGCGCTCTTGGGCGGGGTCTTCATGATGTGCCTCATCTACCTGCCGGGTCCGCTGGCGAACAACCCGTCGATGCAGAGCATCCTCTTCGTCGTGCTCGGAGTTGGTGCGATCGTGATCGGCCGCGACCCGAACGGTCTGGCCAACAGATTGTTCGGCTTCCCCCGATTGGTCACCGGGAGGCTGTACCCGTTCCTGGCCGAGCGCTTCCCGGGGATGGCGCTACGGACCCGAGATCCCGGCATCCGCGACCGCGCCGACGAGGACGAGAGCATCGCTCCCGACACCGACCACGACCACGAGGGGGTGGACTCCGATGCCGTTGCTGCACGTTGACGACGTCGTCGTCCAGTTCGGCGGGGTCACCGCCGTCAACCACGCCAACTTCGAGGTCGAGGAGGGCACCATCACCGGTCTGATCGGCCCGAACGGTGCCGGCAAGACCACCTGCTTCAACGTGATCACCGGTCTCCAAACGCCGACCTCGGGTCGGATTCTGCTGGACGACAAGGACATCACCCGGATGCCGGTGCACCGCCGCTCCAAGCGGGGGATCGGTCGGACCTTCCAGCGGCTGGAGGCCTTCGGGTCGCTGACCGTGGCGGACAACGTCCGGGTCGCGCTCGACATCCACGACGGCATCGGCGGCCTGCTCCGTGCCGTCGACGGCTCCGCGGACCGCGACATCGAGGCGCTCCTGGACCTGGTCGGCATCACCGAGTACGCGAAGGAGCGCGCCGACTCGATCCCGACCGGGACCGCCCGGCTCCTCGAGCTCGCCCGGGCGCTGGCCTGCGACCCGCGGCTGCTCCTGCTCGACGAGCCGTCCTCGGGTCTGGACGAGTCCGAGACCGAAGCCTTCGGCGACCTGCTCAAGCTGCTGGCCTCCGAGGGGAAGACGGTGCTCATGGTCGAGCACGACATGGATCTGGTCATGAGCGTCTGCGACGACATCCACGTCCTGGACTTCGGCTCGATCATCGCGCACGGGACGCCGCCGGAGATCCGTGCGAACACCGCCGTGCAGAAGGCGTACCTGGGGTACTCCGACGAGGTGCCCGCCGCCGACCACTCCGGGGACACCGCCGTGATGCCGGCCGCCACCGAAGGAGCCGCGCTGTGAGCGTCCCGATCCTCGACGTCGTCGACCTGCACGCCGCCTACGGGCGGATCGAGGTCCTCCGCGGTGTGAACCTGACCGTGCCGCGGGGTGCCGTGGTCGCGCTGCTCGGCCCCAACGGCGCCGGCAAGTCCACCCTGCTCAAGGTGATCAGCGGCCAGATGGAGCAGACCTCGGGGGACATCCACCTCGGCGGCGTACACGTCAAGGGCGCCAACGCCGACGACCTGGCCCGCCTCGGGCTGACCACCATCCCCGAGGGTCGTAGCGTCTTCCCGAACCTCTCGGTCGAGGAGAACCTGCTGCTGATGTCGTACGCCGGGGTGGCCCCGGACGCGGTCTTCGACACGGCGTACTCCTACTTCCCGCGGCTGCACGAGCGGCGCTACCAGCTCGCCGGGACGATGTCGGGTGGTGAGCAGCAGATGCTCGCGATGGCGCGCGCGCTCTCCTCGGACCCGGCGCTGCTGCTCCTCGACGAGCTGTCGATGGGGTTGGCGCCGCTGATCGTGGACGAGCTCTACGAGACGGTGGCGAAAATCGCCGAGTCGGGCGTCTCGATCCTGGTGGTCGAGCAGTTCGCACGGACGGCGCTGCGGGTCTCCGACTACGCAGCCGTGATGACCGGGGGAAAGGTCGTTGCAACCGGGGAACCGGACGAGATCAATGAGATCATGGCTGACGTGATCCTGGGGGGTGCCGCATGACCTGCGCACAGTGTTCTGACTCTTCGTCTTCGCACGAGAAGACGCTCTACGACAAGACGGTTGCGCGTCGGATCGAGACCGCCAGCCGGCGCAGCAAGCGCATCGCCGCTGGCGTCCTGGTCCTCGGGCTGGTGACCACCGGCACCGGTGCGGCGATGTCGGTCGCCCAGGCGGCTCCCGACTTCGCCGGCTTCACCACCGCCGCGGTCGCGACGCCGTTGCGGATCGAGGTCCTGGAGCCCGCCATCCCGGTGCCTGCCGACCCGCAGTTGGAGATGAACTTCTCCTACACGCGCGTCAACGGCACCTCCGGTCCGTCCGGCTCGGCCCGCGCCTCGGCGATGTGGCCCGGCGACGCGGTCGGTGAGGGTCTGAAGACCTTCGGCGAGATCATCGGCCTGCCGCCGCAGCTCACCGAGAACGGTTACCCGGTCCAGGTGAACGCGTCGAGCTCGGGCGAGACCGGCGCGGCGACCCAGGAGTTCTTCCCGGGCAACACCGGCAAGGTCGTCGCCAACGGCAAGAGCGCGATCGCCAAGGTCGGGTACGGCACGTCCGGCGACGTCGCGCACGGCGGCACAGGCGACGGGGACGCGCCCGCGAACCCGCTGGACGCGCTGGCACAGGGCGACCTGACCGCGCTGGGCAACCTGCTCTCGGGCAGCCAGAGCGCCGGTCCCGGTGAGGCGCCTCCGTCGAGCCCGCCGCTGGGCGCCCTCAGCGCCCTGGTGAACGCTGGCGGGATGGAGTCGATCTCCTCGACCCACTACGACCCCGAGGCCGACGTGGTCGAGGCCAAGTCGACCAGCCGCCTGGGCAGCATCGCGCTGCTGTCGGGCATCGTGAAGCTGACCGGTGTCGAGGTGACCGTCAAGGTCACCTCCAACGTCGCCGGCGGCGCGAAGATCACCCAGGACGTCAACATCGGCGGGATGACCATCGCCGGTCAGAAGTTCGCCTACACCGGCGACGGCTTTGTCGCGGCCGGCAACAAGACCCCGATCCCGGGTCTGCCGGACGACGGCAAGAAGGCGCTGGCCGCCCTGGGCATCACCATCCAGCCGGGCGAGGTGGTCAAGTCCGTCGAAGGCACGGTCGGCAAGATCAGCGCCGAGGGCCTGCGGATCGGGATCGACACCCGGCCGCTGCGGTCGCTGCTCCCGACGCTGCCGATCGCCGAGCTGGTTTCCGGGCTGCCGGACCTGCCCGGCCAGGCGGCGATCCTCAAGGGCCTGGTGATCGCGCTCGCGGAAGCGGCACCGAAGCTGAGCATCGTGCTGGGGTCGTCGTTCGCCGAGGCCAACACGATCGCGGGCATCGACTTCCCGGAGCTCCCCGAGGGGGGCGAGGTCACTCCGCCGGTTGACGGTGGGCCGATCGACGAGGTCGTGCCGCCGGGCGGAGAGATCACTGACCTGCCCCCGACCGCCGGTCCGGGCGCACCGGAGGTCAGCACGCCGGTCAACCCGGTCTCGAACGTCCCGGGCCTCCCGCCGCTGGGCAGCACCCCGTTCTGGTTGCTGCTGGCGGGTCTCGCCCTAGCTCTCGGAGCCGGCTGGTACATCCGTAACGCCGGAACACTGCTCTTCAGCGGCGCCGGCACCTGTGCGCACGGCCTCGCTGCCGGCATCCCTGACCTCAGGAAGGTATGAGAGAGATGACGACCATCACCAACGAGCCCCCGGTCACCGGGTCCGGCAGCACCGAGACCACGGGTGCCGGGGCCACCGAGGCCCACACCATGCCGCGGGCCGCCTCGCGCGAGCCCGGCACCGGGGTGGCGCCCCTGAAGGGCAACCCCGCCCAGCTGCTGCAGATGGTGCTCTTCTACGCCGGTGCGGTGCTGCTGCCCAGCGGCTTGGTCGTCATCGGCCTCGGCTGGTACGGCGTCGCGCACACGCCGTACGAGTACGACCAGATGTCCTACCTGGTCTCCGGCGGCATCCTCGGTCTCGGCATCACCTTCGTCGGCGGCTTCCTGTACTTCGGTTCCTGGCTCGCCCGGATCGCGATCGACCAGCGTGAGGCCCAGGCCCAGCTGACGGAGGCGATCCGCGCGCTCGCGGCGGCGAACGGCGCGCCGGTGCCGGTGATCCACGACCACGCCCACGTGCACCCGGCCGCGCCGGCCGTGGCTGCGGCTACGGCTCCGGCCGAGTCCGCAGACCCGACCGCTGTCCGGGTCGTCGCCGGTCGCGGCAAGACGATGCACCGTCCGGACTGCGACCTGATCGCGGGCCGCGAGGACATCACGGGGGTCGAGGACTCCACCGGTCTGGTTCCCTGCCGGCTCTGCCTGTCCTGAGCCTGTCGCTCCAGACATGAGCCACGTCGCAACCGTCGAGGCGCGCCCCCGGCGTACCCAGGCCGAGCGGCGGGCCGAGAGCGATCGACGCCTGCTCCGCGCCACCGCCGAGCTTGTGGTGGAGCGGGGAATCGAGGGCGCCTCGCTCGCCGAGATCGGACGCCGGGCGGGATACAGCCACAGCCTGGTCCACCAGCGGTTCGGCTCCAAGGACGCCCTGATCGAGCGGCTCAACGAAGAGGCCGTGCGGATGTTCACGGCCTCGACCGTGGACTGGATCAGCGCGGGTTCCGGCGCTGACGCCGTCCAGGTCGTCGCGCGCACCTATCTCGACCTGGTCCACGGCCCGGACCCGGTCGCTCGGGTCCACCTGGTGGTGTGGAGCGAAGCGGTCGCGCGCGGGTCCGGGCGACGCCCGTCCCGGGCCGGCTGGGACGCGGTGTTCCGGTCCTCGCTCGCTGCGATGATCGCCGCAGGCGTCGCGGACGGCAGCATCCGGGGCGACATCGACCCCGAGGCGGCGGCCGTGATCGTGGTCGGCCTGCTCCGCGGTGTCGCGCTCCAGCTGATGCTCGACCCCGGCGCCGGATCGGCCGACGCCGCCCGGGACGTCGTCCTGGACCACCTCGAGCGGATGCTGCGCGGGTCCCGCTAGCGCTACCCGCCCGTCGGCTCGAGCGCGGCGAGCACCAGCGAGCTGATCAGCGCCTGGCCGCCCGGCAGGTCGGTGCCTTCCTCGAGCATCAGCTGCATCGCGACGCCGCGCAGGGTGCCGACGATCGCGAGGGCCGTCTCCTCCACCTGGACGTCGGCCCGGATCGTCCCCTCGGCGACGCCGTCCTCAATCAGCCCGCCCACGAAAGCCCGGAACAGGCGGTCCCACTCCAGCTGCGCCGGCCGGCGGGTCGCGGAGTTCGCGATCGCCTCGCTCCACATCACCACGTGGACCCGGCCCAGCGGATCCTCGTCCTCGACCAGGTCCAGGTAGAGCGCGCACGTCGCGAGCAGCGCCGCCAACCCGGTGCGCCGTCCGATCGTCCTCCGGGCGGCGTCGGCGTAGTGCTCGGTCGCGGCCTCGATGATCCGGTCGACCAGATCGTCCTTGGAGCCGAAGCGATGGTTGACCAGGGCGTGACTTGCTCCGACGCGGCGTCCGATGTCGGCCAACGAGGTGTTGTCCAGGCCCTGCTCGACGATCAGCTCGACCGAGGCCCGCAGCAGCCGCTGCTCGCTGTCGGCGCGGCGCTCGGCCTGGGTGCGGCGCGGCTCCGGGCGCTGGAGCGGGTCGACGGACACGCCCTGACGCTAGCTCGTCAGGAGCGGGTTCGGTGGCAGACCAAGCCGGTTGACGTCCGGTGCCGAATACCTGGTGAGCCACGTCACACGGACGCTCACGAGGAGGTTGTGGTCATGATCGTCATGTTCATCGTCATCGGATTCCTGGCGGCCGCGTTCGCGACCGCCCTCGTCGCCGCCGAGATCGTCGACCGGCGCCGGTCGTTGGAGATCGTCGCGGACGCGAGCCGGTTCCCGCCGCGGGTGGTCGAGCCGCGGCCCCTGTTCCCCTGAGCGGAGCGGTACTGCCCCCGGCAGCTACGTCAGGACGCGTGGTGCACGGGGTGCCCGTGCTGCTGCTGATCGGCAGCGAGTCCTCGGGCGAGCGTCTCGACCAGCGCAGGAACCTCGTTCCTGCCGAGCTGGAAGCTCGCCACGCAGGTACCGGCTCGCCAGATCGAGAACACCGCAAGGTCGCCGTCGCCGTGCCAGGACAGACGCATCGCCCGGTCGCCGTCGCGGGCGTCCAGGAACACCTCACCGTTCGCGGGGAGTGCGTGGAGGCTGGCCATCGTCCGAGTATGCGCCGGAGAAACCGCCTTCACCAGAGGTCAACCAGGGTCACGGGCGTGAACGCCGAGAGCGCGTGAGGGACCGTGCTCAGATCGATGCGCGGGTGTTTCACACCCTCATCGGTGGAGCTCCAGAGCAGGTACGGGCGCTCGTCCGCAGGCTTTGGGAGCGGATCGACGAACTCCGAAGCGCCGATCCTGGTCGATGGACGCGACCACAACCGGGACGGTTGTGCGACATCGTCCGGTTCTGCCGAGATGCGGTTCGTTCGCCGTTAGGCAAGCCTGTTGGGCGCTCGGAAAAAGCCCGAATCGAGGACTTGACCCACCAGGTCTCCCTTGAGTTTCAACCCTGTGACGACTTCGATCATGGCAAGCGCGACGGCAAACGATGATGGCCCGTCGCCACCGAAGTCATCCTCGTCATCGAGGTCGATCCAGGCCAGATCGAAGAGTTGGCGCAACTCTGCAGGCACAATGCTCGGGTCTTCGACGTACATGTACTCGTCATCGTCGAACAGGACCTCACTGCCGCGAGCGCACCCGAAACGTATGTGGGCTTGAATGTTGCTCCGAACAACACCGGCTGCACCGTTCGCGGACAGAAGTCGAAGTGCTTCGGTAGACGGATCGCCGTAGCCCGTGGTCTCTATCGCGAGTACGCCACCCGGGATGTCGGCAAGGGCCCAGCCGGTGTAACCGTCCCCGCTGTCCCAACCGCTATCCACTGGCCTATCGAGATCGATCCCGAGGACACCTACGGCTTGATCACGTGACACGCCGGAGGCAACCAGAACTGTCAGAGACTCAGTGTCTCGAAAGGCTTCCAGCATGGTCTCGTAGTAGTCGACGGTCCCTGTCATGGAGGAAGGCTATTCATTCTCGCGAACGGTCTGCTCGCGAATCTGGGATTGGTATCCGGACGGGCCCAGTTGCGTCCGGATCTGCCGCGATCCGATCGATGTCCGCAAACGGCGGGATCTGACCGGCAAGCTGCTCCGCTCCACAATCGGACGGTTCTGAGCCCGGTATAGATCGGTTAACGCACCTCCCATCGTCAGCAGGCAGACTGACGATCATGCGCTCTCGCCTGGGAACCCTGCTCGCAGCCCTCTCGATGGTGGCGGGAGTAACCGCGCCAGCGAGCAGCGAAAGCCCGCCCCGGCCGGGGTTCTGCGCAAGCGTCAAAGAGTTCCTGCGCGTGAACTCAGACATGACCTGCAGCTTTTACGATGACTCGCCCCGCCCTGCCGCCCGCATCCACCAAACCTTGAACAAGGCAAAGCCGAGCAACGCCGCCACGGTGAAGTTCTGCGCGAGCGGTTCAGTCAATGTGGGTCGGCTTCGCATCTCGGGCGTACCGTCCAACGCGGTGTTCCGAGTTCGCTACAGCAGAATGAGCGACGGCGTGGACATCACACGAGCCGTCGTTGCAGGCACGTACGTGACCAGTCAAATCGGCCCTAACCAATGCTTTCGGTATCGGATCGACATCGCTATGAGAGCCGCCGCACGTACTGGTGACCTGCGGACATTCAGCCTGACCGCCAACCCCGAGGGTCCGGGCTGGGCGACGCTGAAAGCAGCCACACACGTCCTTGCCTACACGAGATCGTCCGGCCCCGCGCTTTGATCCCATTACGCCAGAACCGGACGATTGTGCGCGACGGGCCGTGCGGTTAGGACTCGCCGAGCGATCCCACGATGATGACCAACAGAGCTAGCAGGAGAACGACCGCGAGAAAAGTTCCGAGAATCAGGCCAAGTCCTGCCGTCCGAAGGCGTAAGGAAACTGTGATTGCGATGCCGAATCCGCCGGAGATCCAGAACGGCATCCAGAAGTAGGGGGCATCGCTGGCGTCGCGGCTCGACATGACCCAGGTCCACAACAACAACGCTGCAGCCGTTACCCCCCGCGACCCACACGATCTCCAGGTTTCGCCGCCGATCGTCCCAAGACATGTCGAGACTGTAGGCCGCCATGTCCGCATCCGGAGGGTTTCGCGCGGCACTACCTAATGCTCCGTGACACGATCTAGAGGTGAGATTGCTGAAGAGCATTGCAAAAGGGGTCGGCTGGATTCTGCTCTTGTGCGTTCGCGGCACCATGCTTTGGCTGTTCCTGATTCCCTCGATCGTGCCGTGGCTGATCGGGCTCGCAACCTGGCCATTCCTCCGACCGTTCGGAGTGTCGGTGCCGGTAAGTCTCTTCTATTATTCGCGGTGGGCGACCTATCTGCTCGACGCCTTACTCACTCGCGTCACTCCGATTAAGGCGACGCCGTGGCCGTGGCACATCGACGTGAGGAACTCACGAATCAACTCTTGGGGCGACACGTTCGACTGGTCACTAAGTTGAGGTCAGCGTGCCTTCGACAAAGTCTGCTTGGTGTGCCCGCATCGGGAGGTTTGTGAGGCTGCGAACTGATTGACCGGGCCACGACGACATGCGCACCTGGATCTGTCACGGTGTGACCATGAAGTCCGCCATCGCTTCCCTTGCAATCGTTCTCCTCGTCTCCGGGTGCGGGTCGAGTACGGACGAGTCTGCGAGTCCGGGAGAGTCCGGCACTGGCACGCCAACGTCCAGTAGCCCGACGCTGACCCCGGCACTGCGGCCAGAACCTAAGGACCTGACTTGCCCGACGAAGCTGCGGGTCAGTACGGCCGGAGGGTTGCAACCTGCGGGCAGCGAACCCGAGGGGTATACCTCGGCCGAACAGGCTGTCGAAGACTGGATCGGAGACGGTTCAACGTTCGGGCTCGGCACGGCATACCGGATCTCAGATGACGGCACCAGCGCTTGGCTGCTGCGCAAGGACGGCACCGCGTACGCCTCGCTCCCCATCCGGGAAGAGTCCGACCGGTACTTCACCGAGGGCTACACCGCCTGCGACGGACTCGTCGACTGACCAGGCCGCGGAGTCGATAAACGGAGGTTGTGAGGCAATCGCAGGGATGCGCGACCCGATTCCTGCCACGATTGGCGAATGGTCGGTCCTGCGGAGGCGCTTTCAGTCGAGTCCCTCGACGGGCCACGCTGGGCGCGCCCTCGCACTTCTGGAATCCGGCGAGGCCGCCATCCGTCTCGGCAGCATTCAGTTGCGGCGGAGCACGGCCGGCCCGGTCGCCGATGGGCGGATATCGGTGACGGTCGAGGTCGACGAGCGCGTCTCGGAGGCTGTCGCACTTCGCGC
>JBFJNH010000068.1:0-17568 GCA_041618295.1 Marmoricola sp. | reverse complement strand
GAAGCTGGAACCGACCACCTGGTCGAAGCTGCGCAGCAACCCCTGCGCCTCGCTCGGCATCACGTCGTTGACGCGGCTGAGGACCTTGGAGTCACGGACGAGCGGGCCGATGCCGGGGATCTGGGAACCACTGACCGCAACCCCGAGCATCCAGGTGACGACCAGCACCGCGACGACCGACAGCGCGCTGCCCCCGACTGCGTCGACGGCCCGGATCGGCTGCCAGGTGATCCGGTCGCGGACCCGGGTACCGCCGTACTGGAGGAAGGCCTGGCCGAACGAGGCGCAGACCAGGACCACGAAGAGCGCCGCCAGCGAGACCCAGAGAGACGGTGCCGCGTCGCCGAGGAGGCGCGGCGCCAGCCAGATCCCGAGGAGGCCGCCGACGACCAGCCCGACGGTCGCGAACGCCCCGGTGATGAAGCCCTGCCAGTAACCCGAGAGCGCGTACGCGATCACGATCAGCAGCAGGCACCAGTCGAGGAGGTTCATGGTCGCTTTCGGGTCGTCGGGAGGGTGGTGCGGTCAATCCTGACGCACGCGGAGCATGTATTCGGGTAGCTCGCGGGTGATCGACGCGTCCCACGGGCGGGTCAGGCCCACGAAGTCGAAGAGCTTGGTGATCAGACCTGCGGTGAAACCCCAGAGCAGGACGTCCTTCTGCTCTCCGATGAGGAACCCCGGGCTGGAGTAGCCGGCCGGGTGCGTCACGGTGAGCCGGTGAGCCGGGTCGAGGAGTTCCTCCAGGGGCGTGCGGAAGACGGCGTGCACCTCAGCCGGGTCCATCACCCCGATGGGGCAGTCCTCCCGCCACCACGCCATCACCGGGGTGACCGCGAAGTTGCTCGGCGGCAGCCAGAGCTCGGGAAGGGTGGTGAGGACGTCCACGCAGGACGGGTCCAGCCCGACTTCCTCCTGGGCCTCGCGGAGGGCCGCTGCGATCGGCGAGGCGTCGGTCAGGTCGACCGATCCTCCCGGGAACGAGACCTGACCCGGGTGCGATCGCATCGTGTGGGCCCGCTCGGTCAGCAGCAGGTCGGGCCCGTCGGCACCCTCACCGAAGAGCATCAGCACGGCGCCGGGCCGGGCGCCGGAGCCTTCCGGCGGCAGGAACTTGGTGATGTCCTCGCCGCTGATCGACAGCGCCCCGTCACGGATCGGGACCAACCAGTCGGGGAGGTGCTGCCCGCCGCTCATGCCGGCCCCTGCGTCCTGACCAGGGCGGCTGCGTCGGCCGGATCCGTCGGCCCCTCGCCGTACGACGGGCACCACCGGGCGACCGTGCAGGCCCCGCAGGCCGGCTTCTTGGCGTGGCACACCCGGCGGCCGTGCCAGATCACGTGGTGGCTGAGCATCGTCCAGTCCTTCGGCGGGAAGAGGGCACCGATCGCGTGCTCGGCCTTGACCGGGTCGGTCTCCTCGGTCCAGCCGAACCGACGGACCAGGCGCCCGAAGTGGGTGTCGACCGTGATGCCGGGCACCCCGAAGGCGTTGCCGAGCACCACGTTGGCGGTCTTCCGGCCGACACCCGGGAGGGTGACCAGGTCTTCGAGGCGGTCCGGGACCTGCGCGTCGTACCGCTCGACCAGGGCGGCGGAGAGCTTCAGCAGCGACTCGGTCTTCGCGCGGAAGAACCCCAGCGGACCGACGATCCGCTCCAGGTCCTCGCGGGGCGCCGCGGCCATCGCACGAGGATCCGGGTAGGCGGCGAACAGGGTCGGGCGGACGGCGTTCACCCGCCGGTCCGTGGTCTGGGCGCTCAGCACCGTCACGACCAACAGCTCGAAAGGGTTGGCGAAGTCGAGCTCGCACCGCGCATCCGGATAGGTTTCGCCCAGTACACGGTCGATCTTCCGCGCACGGCGCACCAGCGACGTGTCCGGCTTGGGCAGCGCAGCCGCGCTCTTCACCGGGGACGCGGGGGCGGTACGGGGCACGTCGACAGCCTACGCAGCGACACCCACAACCCCGGCTGACGGGGGTGTTCGTGACGTGACACGGGGTCATGGGCCAGACTGTGACCTGCAACACTGGGGGGTGGCCCCTGACCGGCCCCCTGGATCCTGGAAGGAATGTGGAGTGGACAACGACGTACTGCGTCAGGCACCACTGTTCAGCGCCCTCGACGACGACGCCGCGATCGCGCTGCGCTCGTCGATGACGGAAGCCCGGCTGCGGCGCGGGGAGGTGCTGTTCCACGAAGGCGACTCCGGCGACAAGCTCTACCTGGTCACCGACGGGAAGGTGAAGCTCGGTCGCACCTCCTCCGACGGACGCGAGAACCTGCTCGCCATCCTCGGCCCGGGACAGATGTTCGGCGAGCTCTCGCTCTTCGACCCGGGCCCGCGCTCGGCGACCGTCACCGCGGTGACCGAGACCAGCCTGCTGACGCTGAGCCACGACGACCTGATCCGGTGGCTCGAAGGCCGACCGACCGTCGCGCTGGGCATGCTCGCGCAGATCGCCAGCCGGCTCCGCAAGGCCAACGACGTCAACGCCGACCTGGTCTTCTCCGACGTACCGGGCCGGGTGGCCAAGGCGCTCCTCGACCTCGCCGACCGCTTCGGCCGCACCGCCGACGACGGTGTGCACGTCCACCACGACCTCACCCAGGAAGAGCTCGCCCAGCTGGTCGGCGCCTCGCGGGAGACCGTCAACAAGGCTCTCGCCGACTTCGCCTCCCGCGGCTGGCTGCGGCTCGAGCCGCGCTCCGTGGTGATCATGGACGTGGAACGGATGAAGCGCCGCGCTCGTTGAGCTCGTCGTGCTGACCCAGCTCGTCAGGTCAGGGGGCCGAACTCAACGAGCCAGGTAGGCGAGCTGGGCCCGGACGGAGAGCTCGGCGGCGCCCCAGAGGATCGGGTCGACATCGGCGTAGACGAGCTCGACGACCTTGCGCGGGAGCTCCTCGACCGCGACGCCCTCCGGGTGCGGCTCACCGCCCAGCCGGCGCAGGGCGTCGCGCACCTGGTCGAGCCGCTGCTGGCGGTGGGAGATGTAGTAGTCGAGCACGGCCAGCGCGTCCGGGATGACCGGACCGTGACCGGGCCAGATGCTGGCGAGCTCGCGGGCCTCGGCCAGTGCGTGCAGCCGGTCGAGGGAGTCGAGGTAGGCGCCCAGCTCACCGTCCGGGTGCGCGACCACCGTGGTGCCGCGGCCCAGCACGGTGTCGCCGGTGAGCACCGCCTGCTCGGACGGCAGGAAGAAGCAGAGCGAGTCTGCGGTGTGGCCCGGCGTCCCGACCACCCGGACCTCCAGGCCGTCGACCTCGACGACGTCCCCGTCACCCAGACCCTCGGACCCGAGCCGGTAGCCGGGGTCCAGCGCCCGGACACCGCACCCCCAGCGTGCCGCGAACTCCTTGGCAGCCTCGGAGTGGTCGGCGTGGTGGTGGGTCAGCAGCACCGTGCCGATGCTGCCGCCGTCACCCAGACCCGCAGCGGCCTCGATCGCCGCCAGGTGCCCCGGGTCCGGCGGGCCGGGATCGATGACCACGGATCGCCGCGCTCCCGGCTCGCGGAGCACCCAGGTGTTGGTGCCGTCGAGCGTCATGAAATTCGCGTTCGGCGCCAGCACGCACTGCGCCCGCGCGCCGAACGACCCGCCCGCCCAGGGACCGGGCACCGCAGTCACCGCCTGCCCCAGCGCGCCGCCTGCTCCCGCTGCTCGAGGAGCGCGTCGGCCGTCGGCGGCCGGGAGAGCGTGTACCCGTCGCCCTCCGGCTCCAGCTCGGGGCAGAACATCTCGACCGTACGGCCGGCCGCCTCCGCGAGAACGGCGTCCGGGTCGGCGTACTGGGCCAGGTCCAAGCAGGTGATGTACGTCGGCGGCAGCATCAGGACGGTGTGCGCCTCGGCCTGCTCGACCGCCTCGATCGCCGGCAGCCAGACGACGTGGTCGGACTCGGTCGAGACGTCCCGGGTGCGCTGCCCCTCCGGAAGATCGGCGACGAAGAACCAGGTCCGGTAGCGCTTCGGCTCGAAGATCGGCGTGAGCCAGCCCGCCCAGACGCCGAGGAGATCGGTCCGCAGGACCAGGCCGCGGCGGGCGAGGAAATCGGTCATCGCCAGCTCGCGCTTCTCCAACGCCTGCCGGTCGGCCTCCCAGTCCGCGCCGGTCGTGTCGACCACGACCGAGTCGACGGACTCACCGGCGAGGAGCACCCCGGACTCCTCGAAGGTCTCGCGCACCGCCGTGCAGACCAGAGCCCGGGCGTTGGCCTCGTCGGTGCCGAGTCGACGCGCCCACTCCGCCGGCGACGGACCGGCCCAGGCGATTTCGTGGTCGAAGTCGCGCGGGTCGACGCCGCCACCGGGGAAGACGCACATGCCTCCGGCGAAGTCCATCGAGACCTGCCGCCGCAGCAGGTAGACCTCCGGGCCACGGGCACCGGCGCGGATCAACGCGACCGTCGCGGCGTCCCGTGGTTCCGCCGGGGTCTTCGTCCCGTCGACGAACGCGAGCGCCTGGTCCCAGAACTCCTGGGGGAGCTGAACGATCCCGGCCATCTGCTCAGACCTCCACGATCAGCTCGACCTCGACGGGTGCGTCCAGCGGCAGCACCGGGACCCCGACGGCCGAGCGCGCGTGCCGGCCGGCGTCGCCGAAAACCTCACCGAGAAGTTCGGAGACCCCGTTGGCGACGAGCGGCTGCCCGGTGAAGTCGGGGGTCGACGCCACGAAGCAGACGACCTTGACCACCCGCTTGACTGCACTGAGCTCGCCCAGCTCGGCCCGCACGGCCGCCAACGCGTTCAGGGCGCACTGCTGGGCGCAGGCGACTGCCTCCTCCTGGGTGACCTCGCCGCCGACCTTGCCGGTGTGCATCAGCTGGCCGTCGAGCATCGGCAGCTGACCCGAGGTGAAGACGTGGATGCCGCTGCGCACGGCCGGAATGTAGGCGGCCACCGGCTTGGCGACCGCCGGCACGCTCAGCCCGAGCTCGGCGAGGCGTTCCTCCGGGGTCGACATCAGCCCACGGGCCGCTTGAGGAAGGCGACCAGGCCGCCTTGCTCGTTCCGTTCGATGTGGACGAGCTCCCAGCCGTCGGCGCCGAAGTTGTTCAGCATCAGGGTCTCGTTGTGCAGCGGGATCGGGGCGACCTGGTACTCCCAGGTGAGGCGGTTCTGCGTCATGACGGTGACTCTAGTCTTGAGCCCGTGCCCGAGTCCCCCCTCCTCCCCGATGCCGTGGTCCGGTACGACGAGCACGAGCTCGCGCTCGTCGACCTGCACCTGCCGACGCAGCCCAACGGAACGCTGGTGGTGCTCGTGCACGGCGGGTTCTGGAAGGAGGTCTTCGACCGCACCCACACCCGCGACCAGGCCCGCTCGCTCGCGAACGCCGGGTACCTGGTCGCCACCCCCGAGTACCGGCGGGTACGTGGGGGCGGCGGTTGGCCGACGACCGGGACCGACCTGGAGAACGCGGTGACTGCCCTGCCCGGTCTCCTGGAGGGGCTCGGCCTGACCTGGGAACGGGCCGTGATGACCGGTCACTCCGCCGGCGGGCACCTGGCGCTGTGGCTGCTCAGCCGCCCGCTGCCGATCAGCTTCGAGGTCGTCGTCGGGATCGCGCCGGTCGCCGACCTCGCCCGGGCCCAGGAGCTGAACCTGGGGAACGACGCCGTCGGACGGCTCCTCGACGGGCACCCGGTGACCGAGGCCGACCCGATGACCCTGCTGACCGAGGCGCCGGAGGCGCGGGTCGTGCTGATCCACGGGACCCACGACGAGCCGGTGCCGATCGAGCTCAGCCGTCGCTTCACCGCTCGGCATCCGTGGGCACCGCTCACCGAGCTGCCCGACACTGGCCACTTCGAGTTCCTGGACCCCGCGACACCGGCCTGGGCAGCCGTGCTCGCCGCCCTCGACCCCGACGGCGACCAGCGGCAGACTGGGCGCCGATGAGTACCGACCCCCAGATCCTCTGGCGCCCCAGCGGCCCGTCCCAGATCGCGGAGTTCGGCGCGTTCGCCGCGTCGTACGGCGGGCCGGCGGGCACCGACTACGCGGACCTCTGGTCCTGGTCGGTGACCGACCCGGACGCCTTCTGGCGTGCCGTGTGGGCCTGGTTCGAACCGCCGGCGGACACCCCGGCCGGGGGGCCGACGGTGGCGCTGGCCGAGGACCGGATGCCCGGCGCGGTCTGGTTCCCCGAGGTCCGGCTGAACTACGCCGAAGCGATGCTCCGGCTGCCCGGACGCTCCGAGGACGACGTCGTGGTGGTGGCGCGCAGCCAGACCCGCGACGAGGTCACCCTGACCACGGCCGAGCTCCGTGACCTGGTGGCCCGGGTCCGCGCCGGTCTGCAGCGGGCCGGCGTCGGCGAGGGCGACCGAGTGGCGGCCTACGCCCCGAACATCCCCGAGACCCTCGCGGTGCTGCTCGCCGCCGCCAGCCTGGGCGCGGTCTTCACCTCCTGCGCGCCGGAGTTCGGCACCCAGAGCGTCACCGACCGTTGGACCCAGATCGAACCGAAGGTCCTGGTGGTCGTCGACGGCTACACCTACGGCACCAAGGCGGTCGACCGGCGTCACGAGGTGGCCGCGATCAGGGCTGCGCTGCCGAGCGCCCGGGAGGTGGTCTGGATCGACTACCTGAACCCGGGGGTCGTCCCCGACGACGTGGTCGGCTGGGCTGACTTCACCGCCGAGCCCGGGCCGCTGGAGTTCCGCCGGCTCCCCTTCGACCACCCGCTCTACGTGCTCTTCTCCTCCGGCACCACCGGCCTCCCGAAGCCGATCGTGCACGGCCACGGCGGCATCACCGTCGAACATCTCAAGGCGCTCGGCCTGCAGTCCGACATCGGCCCGGCGGACGTCTTCTTCTGGTTCTCCACGACCGGGTGGATGATGTGGAACTACCTCGTCTCGGCCCTCGGCGTCGGCGCCACCGTCGTCCTGTACGACGGCAACCCGGCACCCGTGGTCGACGGCACCACCGACACCGGTCTGCTCTGGCGGATGGCGGACGCGGTCGGCGTCACCTACTTCGGCACCAGTGCACCGTTCCTGCTGCAGTGCCGCAAGGACGGTCTGGTGCCGCGCGAGATCGCCGACCTCAGCCGGCTGCGCGGCATCGGCTCGACCGGCGCACCACTGCCGACCGAAGGCTTCGTCTGGGTCTACGACGCGGTCAGCGCGACCGCCCAGCTCGGGTCGCTCTCCGGTGGCACCGACGTCTGCACCGGGTTCGTCGGCTCGGCGCCGACCGTGCCGGTGTACGCCGGCGAGATCGCCTGCCGGTGCCTGGGTGCCGCCGTCGCGGCGTACGACGACCAGGGACGGGCGCACATCGGCACTCTCGGCGAGCTCGTGATCGAGCGGCCGATGCCCTCGATGCCGGTCGGGTTCTGGGGCGACCAGGACGGCTCCCGTTTCCGGGCGTCGTACTTCGAGGAGTTCCCCGGCGTCTGGCGGCACGGCGACTGGATCACCATCACCGAGCGCGGCACCTGCACGATCACCGGCCGCAGCGACGCCACCCTGAACCGCGGCGGGGTGCGGCTCGGCACCTCGGAGTTCTACTCGGTGGTCGAGGCCCTGCCCGAGGTCGCCGACAGCCTGGTCGTCCACCTCGAGGACGACCAGGGCGGCGCCGGCACGTTGGTGCTGCTGGTGCGGTTGAACGCGGGGGCCGCGCTCGACGACGCCCTCCGCAGCCGCATCGCCACCGCGCTGCGGACCGCGCTCTCGCCCCGGCACGTCCCGGACGTGCTGCACCAGGTCACCGCACTGCCCCGGACTCTGTCGGGCAAGCGGATCGAGGTGCCGGCCAAGAAGATCCTGCAGGGCGCCCCCGTCGACGCCGCCGTCGCCCGTGGCGCGCTGACCGCGCCCGAGGGGCTCGACGAGCTGGTCGCCCTGAGATCAGCACTGCGGTCCACCCGGGACTGAACGCGTGCTCTTCCGACCAGCAGATCGCTAGGCTGCCGCCATGTCCGACTTCCCCGGGGTGCAGCTGCACATCATCACCGGCAAGGGCGGGACCGGGAAGACCACGGTCGCGGCCAGCCTGGCCCTGGCGCTCGCCGCGCAGGGGAAGACCGTCCTGCTCTGCGAGGTCGAGGGCCGGCAGGGCATCGCGCAGATGTTCGACGTACCGCCGCTTCCCTACGAGGAGCGGCTGCTCGCCAAGGCGACCGAGGCCGGTCACGGCGACGTGTACGCCCTGGCGATCGACGCCGAGTCAGCGCTGCTGGAGTACCTCTCGATGTACTACCGGCTCGGGCGGGCCGGCAAGGCGCTCGACCGGTTCGGTGTCATCGACTTCGCGACCACGATCGCGCCCGGTGTCCGCGACGTGCTGCTGACCGGCAAGGTCTACGAGGCGGCGCAGCGCAACGCGCGCAACAAGAACGCCCGGGTCTACGACGCGATCGTCCTGGACGCGCCCCCCACCGGACGGATCACCCAGTTCCTCAACGTCAACAACGAGCTCGCCGGGCTGGCCAAGGTCGGGCCGATCAAGACCCAGGCCGACACCGTCACGACGCTGCTGCGGTCGCCGCGGACGGCGGTGCACCTGGTGACGGTGCTCGAGGAGATGCCGGTCCAGGAGACCGCCGACGGGGTCGGTGAGCTCCGTACGGCGGGGATGCCGGTCGGCGGCGTGATCGTGAACCTGGTCCGACCCCAGGACCTCGACGACGACGCCCGCACGGAGCTCCTCGCGGGCGAGGTCGACACCAAGGCGCTCGCCAAGGCGCTCGCCTCCGCCGGGGTCAAGGCTCCCGCGCACCTGGTGCCGACCCTGATCGCCGAAGGCCGCGACCACGCCGAGCGGCGGCGGCTGGAGGACTCCCAGCGCACCCTCGTGGAGAAGATCGGCATCCCGACCTACGAGCTCCCGCAGCTGGCGGGCGGCGCCGACCTCGGCGGGCTCTACGAGCTGGCCGCCGTACTGATCGAGCAGGGACTCGCATGAGCAGCCGTACGACGCCGCGGGTCGGTCCGATGACCGCCACGCCAGGACCGGTCCCGACCCTCGACGTGGACGCGATGATCGACGACCGGAACCAGCGGATCATCGTCTGCTGCGGCTCCGGCGGAGTGGGCAAGACCACCACGTCGGCGGCGATCGCGCTGCGCGCCGCCGAACGTGGCCGCAAGGTGGTCGTCCTGACGATCGACCCGGCCCGCCGCCTGGCCCAGTCGATGGGGATCGAGGCGCTCGACAACACCCCGCGACCGGTGCCCGGCGTGGGCGGCGGAGCCGACGGCAGCGCGGGGTCGTTGGACGCGATGATGCTGGACATGAAGCGCACCTTCGACGAGGTGGTCGAGAGCCAGGCCACCCCGGAGAAGGCGCAGCAGATCCTGAACAACCCGTTCTACATCGCGGTCTCGAGCTCGTTCGCCGGTACCCAGGAGTACATGGCGATGGAGAAGCTGGGGCAGCTCGACAAGGACGCCCGCGCGTCGGGCCGCTGGGACCTGATCGTGGTCGACACCCCGCCGTCGCGCAGCGCCCTGGACTTCCTCGACGCCCCGGAACGACTCTCCAGCTTCCTGGACGGCAAGTTCATGAAGCTGCTGCTGGCGCCGGCCCGCGGACCGGCCAAGCTGATGACGGCCGGCTTCGGCCTGGTCACCAAGGCGGTCACCACGATCATCGGCGGCCAGGTCCTCAACGACATGCAGGCGTTCGTCTCCGCGTTCGACACGCTCTTCGGGGGTTTCCGGCAACGGGCGCAGCGGACCTTCGAGCTCCTCCAGGCCGACGGCACCGCGTTCCTGGTGGTGGCCGCCCCGGAGCCGGACGCGCTGCGCGAGGCGGCGTACTTCGTCGAACGACTCAGCGCGGAGAAGATGCCGTTGGCCGGACTGGTGATCAACCGGGCCAGCTCCGACCCGGCCGGCGACCTGAGCGCGGCAGCGGCCATGTCGGGCTACGAGAAGCTCCGCGACGCCGAGGGCCACGACGCCCACCTGGCCGCCGGACTGCTCCGGCTGCACGCGGACCGCAAGCTCATCGTCGAGCGCGAGGCGCGGCTGCGCAGCCGGTTCGCCACCGCGCACCCCGCCGTACGGACGGTCGTCCTGCCGGCACTGCCGAGCGACGTCCACGACCTCGACGGGCTCCGCCGGATCGGGGACCTGCTGGCCCAGCCGTCGGTCCAGACGTCGGCCTGAGCGTCAGGCCGAGGCGCTCTCGACCGCCTCCAGGTGCGCGTCCTTGGCCGCAGCCAGGAGCGCGCGCCACGAGGTGACGTTCGGACGCTTGCGCAGCACGGCTCGGCGCTCGCGCTCGGTCATGCCCCCCCAGACGCCCCACTCGATACGGTTGTCCAGCGCTTCGGCCAGACATTCCGCACGAACCGGACACGTGGCGCAGACGACCTTCGCCCGGTGCTGTTCGGCACCACGGACGAACAGCTCGTCAGGCCGCGACTTCTGACACGTTGCGACTGCAGCCCACTCTTCGTTCCAAGACATTGAAACCCCCATCGAAAAGCGCGGTACCTGGTCTTCTAGACCAGTCCCCCCTCACTATTGAAGTTAAGGTTCTCGCCCGTTTCGGAACAGGTCTGTATGTACCGAATCGACCTAGTCCGAACTGACTAGTAGCTCTAGTCACATCCGGCGCTCCGCGCTCAGCCCGCCGGAGCCGACCGGAACGCGGGGTGGTCTAGGAAGACCACCTAGACTGATCGACATGGCGAGCCGCTCCCCCTCCCCCCAGTCGCTCCGCGACGTGGTCTCACACCTGGGTGTGATGGTCGCGTTGGCGGCGCTGATGGGCCTGCTGGTCGCTGGCCTGGCCATCCCGTTCGCCGGTGCCATCGGGCTCGGGGCCAAGGAGCTGTCCCAGGGCGTCAAGGAGCTGCCCGAGGAGCTCGAGGCTCCGCCGCTGTCGCAGCGCACCCGGCTCCTGGCCGCCGACGGCCAGACGATCGCGACCTTCTACGACCAGAACCGGGTCAACGTCCCGCTCGCGGAGGTCGCCGAGGTCATGCAGCAGGCGATCCTCGCGATCGAGGACTACCGGTTCTACGAGCACGGCGCGATCGACCTCAAGGGCACCTTGCGCGCGTTCGCCACCAACCAGGCCAACGACGGCATCACCCAGGGCGGCTCGTCGATCACCCAGCAGATGGTCAAGATGACGCTGCTCGACCAGGCCACCACCAAGGCCGAGCGCGAAGCCGCGACGGCGGACACGTACCAGCGCAAGCTCCGCGAGCTGCGCTACGCGATCGGCGCGGAGAAGACCTACTCGAAGGACTGGATCCTCGAGCGGTACCTCAACATCGCCTACTTCGGCGACGGCACCTACGGCGTCCAGTCCGCCGCGCAGCACTACTTCAGCAAGGACGCCAGCAAGCTGAGCCTGGTGCAGGCGGCCCTGCTCGCCGGCCTGGTGAAGAACCCGGTCGGGTACGACCCGACCGCCTTCCCCGAGAAGGCCCGCGACCGCCGCAACGTGGTGCTGCGCCGGATGGCAGAGCTCGACCTGGTCAGCCAGGCGAAGGCGAACGTCCTGCAGAAGTCCAAGCTGGGCTTGAAGGTGCAGCCCACCCGCAACGGCTGCGTCGGGTCGAGGGCCCCGTTCTTCTGCGACTACGTCCGGCGCTACCTGCTGGCCGACCCCTCGCTGGGCGAGACCGTCGAGGACCGGGAACGGCTGCTCAACTCAGGCGGTCTGACCATCAAGACCACCATCGACCTGCGCTACCAGCGGGCCGCCGACCGCGCCACCGCCAACGCGGTCCGGGCCACCGACCGGGCGATCGGCGCCCTGGCGATGGTCGAGCCGGGGTCAGGCAACGTCAAGGCGATCAGCCAGTCCCGGCCGATGGGCCGGGAGAAGAAGAAGGGCGAGACCTTCCTCAACTACGTCGTGGACAGCAAGTACGGCGACTCCAACGGTTTCCAGGCCGGGTCGACCTTCAAGCTGTTCGTCCTGGCCAGCGCGCTGGAGCAGGGCCTGCCGACGAGCACCGGCTTCCGGTCCCCGCAGCGGTTGGCGATCCCGGAGCGGCAGTTCGAGAACTGTGACGGACCGTACGCCTCGACCGGTACCTGGAAGGTGAACAACTCGACCGGCTCCGGGTACTTCGACATGTACCGCGGCACCCAGAGGTCGGTGAACACCTACTTCGCCCAGCTGGAGAAGGAGACCGGGCTCTGCGAGCCGTACGCGCTGGCGCGTGCGATGGGAGTCGACCTGAGCAACCCGGCGCAGGAACGGGTCCCGTCGTTCACCCTCGGCGTCGCCGACGTCAGCCCCTTGGAGATGGCCGGCGCCTACGCGACGTTCGCAGCCCGCGGCAAGCACTGCGAGAACCGCCCGGTCATCCGGATCCTGAACGCGGACGGGAAGGACTTCAAGTTCTACCCGAATCGCTGCTCCCAGGTGATGAAGGAGACCACCGCGGACACCGTCAACGACATCCTGCGCGGCGTCGTCGAACCCGGCGGCTTCGGTGCCCGACTCGCCCTCGACAAGCCCGCTGCCGGCAAGACCGGAACGACCTCGTTCAACAAGGCCGTCTGGTTCATGGGGTACACCCCGTCGCTGGCGACCGCCTCGATGATCGCCGGTGCCAACCAGCAGGGTCAGCCGATCTCCCTCAACGGCCAGACCGTCGGTGGCCGGTTCGTCGTCTCCGCCGCCGGCTCGACGACCGCCGGTCCGATGTGGGCCGAGGCGATGCGGGCCATCCAGGGCCTGCTGCCCGATGTCGACTTCGAGAAGGTCATCCGGACGTTCTCGTTCGGCAACCGCCGGGACGGCGGTACCTCGACGCCGACCCCGGCGCCCACCACCGGAGGGACCGGGACCAGTCCGGACGACGGGCCCGCTGACAACCCCGGACCCGGCCCGGGAAACGGGAACGGCAACGGCAACGGCAACGGCAACGGCAACGGCTGAGCCGGTTCAGCCCAGCTGACGCCGGACCTCTGCCGCGACCGCACCGCCGTCGGCGCGCCCCTTCACCTGCGGGGAGACCACGCCCATCACGGCGCCGATCCCCCGCGGTCCGAGCTCAGCGGCACCGGTCTGGGCGATCGCGTCGGCGACCAGCGCGGCGATCTCCTCAGCGCTGAGCTGCTCGGGCAGGTACGCCGCGATCACGGCAGCCTCGGCCCGCTCCTTGTCCGCCTGCTCGGCCCGGCCGGCTGCGTCGAACGCCTCGGCCGCCTCGCGGCGCTTCTTCCCCTCGCTGCCCAGCACGGTCAAGACGTCGTCGTCGGTGAGCTCGCGGGCCTCCTTGCCGGAGACCTCGGCGTTCGTCACCGCGGTGAGCACCATCCGCAGGGTGGAGGAGGTGACCTCGTCGCGCGCCTTAATGGCGGCGGTCAGGTCGGTGCGCAGTCGGTCCTTCAGAGAACTCATACCCTCCATTGTGGCAGCCTTGTCACATGAGTTCCCGTTCCCGGCTGGCCCGCACCGTCGGGCTCGGCGCCCTGGTCGGCGTCGCCGGGATCGGGTACGCCGCCGGGATCGAGGTCCGCAACTTCACCGTCCGCCACCTCGAGATCCCCTGCCTCCCGAGGGGCAGCCGGCCGCTGCGGGTCCTGCACGTCAGCGACCTGCACCTCACCCCGAGCCAGACCCGCAAGCGGAAGTGGATCGCCTCGCTCGCCGACCTGGAACCGGACCTGGTCGTCAACACCGGCGACAACCTGGCTCACCAGGAGGCCGTCGGGCCGCTGCTGGAGGCCTTCGGGCGGCTGCGCGACGTACCGGGGGTGTTCGTGCTCGGCTCCAACGACTACTTCGCGCCGAAGCCACGGAACCCGCTGTGGTACCTGAAGCCCGACGACGGCAAGCGGAACACCGGCACCCCGGAGCTGCCCTGGAAGGAGCTCAAGGCAGAGCTCTCGGCCGGCTGGCTGGACCTGACCAACACCTCGGGGATGCTGGAGGTCGGCGGCAGCACCCTCGCCTTCGCCGGCGTCGACGACCCGCACCTCGAGTACGACGACCTGGCCGCGGTGGCCGGCCCGGCCCCGACCGACGCCGACCTGCGGATCGGTGTCGCGCACGCGCCGTACCTGCGGGTGCTGGACCAGTACGCCGCCGACGGGTACGACGTGACCCTGGCCGGGCACACGCACGGCGGCCAGGTGTGCCTGCCGCTCATGGGGGCGATCGTCACCAACTGCGACCTCGAACCCGCCCGGGCCAAGGGACTGCACCGGCACCCGGCAGACTCGCGACCGGGCGATCCGGGCTCCTCCTGGCTGCACGTCTCGGCCGGCGCGGGCACCTCGCCGTACGCGCAGGTCCGGTTCTGCTGCCGACCCGAAGCCAGCCTGATCACGCTCGTCCCCCGGTGACCGGCAGACCCGCCTGCTCCAACCCGTGACCCGATTTCATCCAGCCCGGCACCTTTGGCTAGACTCGCCCAGGCTGCAGCGGGCTGTGGCGCAGTTTGGTAGCGCGCGTCGTTCGGGACGACGAGGCCGCAGGTTCAAATCCTGTCAGCCCGACAGTGGGATCTCGCGAGAGACGCTCAAGGACCCGAACCCTGACCGGGGTTCGGGTCCTTGCTGCTTCCGGGGCGATTCACCGGGGCGTCCGCTCACCTCGGCCGGATTCCGTCCGATAGAGAACCCATGGAGGTCCCCTCGGTCCAGTCGCCGGTCCGCGACGTCTACGGACGGATGCGGCGGCTCTCGGACGCGATCGAGGACCCCGACAGCTCGTTCGGGCAGCGGCTGCGCTGGACCGAGGAGTACGTCGACCTGTCCGGTGAGCTCGTCGGCGCGGTCGGCTCACGCGCTGCCGCCGGCGCCGAACTGCTGGACCGCACGGTCCGCCGGATCGACCGGCCGGACGGGCACACGCCGCGAGTCGGACGCGAGGCCCGGAGCGGGACCGACCTCTACCTCTGAGCGGCGCTTGCGCGGGTCACGCTTCCGAGCGAGGCTTTCCGGACCGCGGCGCGCCGTGTCCAGCCCGCGTCCGCGGTGACCCGGACCGCTACCAGGAGACTGCTGCCGACACGACCGACGCCACCGGCCGGTCGCATCCGGAGCACACGAACGGAGAACCCATGACCAGCGTTGCTGAGATCGACACGTCGAAGGTGCTGATCGAGAACCGGGACCACGTCCTGATCCTGACGATCAACCGACCCGAGGCCCGCAACGCTGTCGACGGCGACGTCTGGTACCTGATCGGCAAGGCGCTCGAAGACGCCCAGGACGACCCGTCGGTGCGCTGCATCGTGCTCACCGGTGCCGGTGACGCCGCGTTCTCCGCCGGCCTGGATCTCAAGGCGCTCGCCACCGGCACGCTGCGGATCCCGCCGGAGATGGCGCAGTACTCCTTCGCCGGGTTCGTCCGGCACTTCACCAGCAAGCCGGTGATCGGGGCGGTCAACGGCAAGGCCCTGGGCGGCGGTACCGAGCTGGCCCTGGCCTGCGACCTGATCGTGGCGGTCGAATCGGCCAGCTTCGGACTCCCCGAGGTCAAGCGCGGCCTGATCGCCGGTGGCGGCGGGGTCTTCCGGATCACGGAGGTCATCCCGCGGAAGATCGCGCTGGAGATGCTGATGACCGGCGAGCCGATGTCCGCCGCCGACGGCGCCCGCTGGGGCTTGGTCAACCGCGTGGTCCCCGACGGCACCGCTCTGGAGGGTGCCCTCGACCTGGCTGCGCAGATCGCCAAGAACGCCCCGCTCGCCGTTCAGGCGAGCAAGCGGCTCGCGTACCGGATCCTCGACGGCGAACCCGAGGGCGAGGCCCGTCTCTGGGCGGAGAACGACCGGGAGATCGGTGGTGTGTTCGCCAGCGCGGATGCGGCCGAGGGCCCGTTGGCCTTCGCGGAGAAGCGCGAGCCGGTGTGGCAGGGCCGGTGAGCACGCCGGTGCCGGAGCACACGGAGTTCCCCGAGCTCGGCTTCTACGGCCTGGCTGGGCACAGCGACAACCCCGGTGACCTGATCGGCGAGGTCCGCCGGGCCGAGGAGCTCGGGCTGGGCTCGGTCTTCCTCTCCGAGCGGTTCAACTACAAGGACGCCGCGGTGATGGCCGGGATGGCCGCGGCTGCGACCAGTCGTCTCGGGATCGCCACTGCCGCGACGAACCACAACACCCGGCACCCCTTGGTGACCATGACGATGGCCTCGACCCTGCACCGGGCGACCGGCGGACGGTTCTGCCTGGGTCTCGGCCGCGGCTTCGCCCCGCTGTTCGACATGATGGGCCTCCCGCGGATCACCAACGCGCAGCTCACTGACGCCTTCGACGTCTTCCGGCGGCTCTGGGCCGGGGAGCAGTTCGGCCACGACGGTCCGATCGGCAGCTACCCGTTCCTGTTCCCGCTCAGCCCGCTGGCGGAGAGGATCCCGCTGCTGATGGTGGCGATCGGGCCCAAGTCGATGGAGCTGGCCGGCCGGATCGCCGACGCCGTCGTGCTGCACACCTTCATGCCCGACGAGGCCGTTGCCCGCTCGGTCGCCGCGATCCGCCGTGCCGCCGAGGAAGCCGGGCGCGACCCGGCTTCGGTCCGGGTCTGGGCCTGCACCGCGGTGATGGACGAGAACGCGATGGACGAGGAGACCCGGCTCCGCAAGACCGTCGGCCGGCTCGCCACCTACCTGCAGGGGTACGGCGACACCCTGGTCGCCACGAACGGCTGGGACCCGGCCCTGCTGACGAGGTTCAAGGAGGACCCGTTCGTGACCGGGTTCGGCGGTGCCTTCGACGCCGTCGGCACCACGGCGGACCTGGAGTACCTGGCCGAGAACGTGATCCCGGACGAGTGGCTCGCCGCGCACATCACCGGCGACGCCCGCAGCTGCGCGGAGCAGGTGCGCGACCAGTTCGGCGCTACGGGCGTCGACAGCATCATCCTGCACGGCGTGACCCCCGATCAGCTCGCGGGCGTGCTCACCGAGTACCGCACCGTGCGTTCTCCCGACCGGCCGACCCTGCCCGCCAACCCCGGATGGATGACGTCATGACCGCACCTGCCGGCACCGCCCCGGCGGTGCCGCTCGCCGAGGACCTGACCGCGACCTGGCTGACCGCGGCCCTGGGCCTCCGCGTCGACGCCGTCACCAGCGAGATCGTCGGCACTGGCCAGATGGGCAGCTGCCACCGGCTCTTCCTGACCGGCGACCCGGCGCTGCCCGGGACCGTGCTGGCGAAGATCCCGTCCGAGGACGCGGGCACCCGCGAGCTGATGGCGGGCGCCTACGCCAACGAGGTCCGCTTCTACGCCGACCTCGCCCCGACCGTCGCTATCAAGGTGCCGCACTGCTTCTACGCCGGGATCGGCGAGGCCGGCACGTTCACCCTGCTGCTCGAGGACCTCGCACCGGCGCAGGTCGGCGAGCAGATCGCCGGGTGTACCCCCGAGCAAGCGCTCAGTGCGGTGGTCAACCTCGCCGGTCTGCACGGGCCGCGGTGGTGCGACCCGACCTTGACCGAGGTCGAGGGCATGCTGCCGCTGGGACCGGAGATGGGCGAGATGCTCGACATCACCTTCCCGCCGGCGGCCGAGACCTTCGTGGAGATGCTCGGCGACCAGATGAAGCCGGAGGACGTCGAGACCCTCCGGGCGTTGACCCCGTTGGCCGGGGCCTGGATCGGGGCGCACGCCGACCG
>JBFJNH010000067.1:0-18015 GCA_041618295.1 Marmoricola sp. | reverse complement strand
GTCACCACCGCCCTGACGATCCTGCCCGGCGTCCTGCTGCTGCTCGGCCGCCGGATCGACTCCGGCCGGATGCCCTGGCGGCGGGGGGCGGCGGTCTCGGTCGACACCGAGCACGGCGCCTGGGCTCGGCTCGCCCGCGGGGTGATGAAGCGACCGGTCGTCGTGATGGTCGTGGTCGTCGGCGGGCTGCTGCTCGTCGCCGCCCCCTTCCTCGGGGTCACCTGGGGCTCGGTCGACTACCGGGTGCTGCCGCCGGACCACCCGGCGCACGTCGCCGCGGTGAAGCTCAACACCGAGTTCGGCCAGGAGAAGTCCTCGGCGAACATCCTCCTGGAGACCACCGACGACGCGGCGGTCGCGGCGTACGTCGAGGAGGCGAAGGACGTCGAGACCGTCCTGGACGTCCGTACCGTCGAAGCGAAGGACGGGGTGACGCTGCTCCGCGCGGTCTGGGCGGGCAACTCCCAGACCCCGGAGTCGCTCGACGTGGTCAGGTCGTTGCGGGCGATCGACGGACCCGGCGGTGACCCGGTCCTCATCGGCGGTCTCGCGGCCGACACCGTCGACCTGCTCTCCTCGATCAAGAAGCACCTGCCGCTGATGGCGGGCATCATCGCCGCGGCGATGCTGGTGCTGCTCTTCCTCGCCTTCGGCTCGGTGGTCCTGCCGGTCAAGGCGATCGTGGTGAACGTGCTCTCGATCAGCGCGTCCTTCGGGGTGATCACCTGGATCTTCGCCGATGGCCGGCTCGAGGGATTCCTCGACTACACCTCGACCGGCTTCCTGGACGCGACCCAGCCGATCTTCATGCTGGCCATCCTGGTCGGTCTGTCGATGGACTACGAGGTGTTCCTGCTGAGCCGGGTGCGCGAGCAGTGGGACCGGACCGCCGGCTCCGGGATGTCGCCGTCCGAGCGGAACACCGACGCGGTCGCGGTCGGGGTCCAGAAGACCGGGCGGATCATCACCTCGGCGGCCCTGCTGCTGGCGGTGGTCATCGGTGGGTTCTCCACCAGCGGCATCGTGTTCATGAAGATGATCGGCGTCGGCATGCTGGTTGCCCTGCTCCTGGACGCAACCATTGTCCGCGCGCTGCTCGTACCCGCGACGATGAAGCTGCTCGGCAGATGGAACTGGTGGGCACCCGGCCCGCTCCGCCGTTTCTGGGAGCGCTACGGGATCCGCGAAGCCTGATCTCGTAGCGGTGGTAGCCGGCCATCACGGCACCACCGGCAGGCGGAGCACCTGAGCAGGGCTGCCCGAGTCGATCGTGACCAGGTTCGCACCGAGGCCGCCGCGGTAGTTCAACGAGCTGGACGCGACCACGAGTCGGATCCGGTGGCCGGGGGCGAACCGGTGCACGATCGCCGGCAGGGTGACCGTGAACGCCCGGGTGACGTCGTTGACCCGCACCGGTGCGGTCAGGTTCTTGATGTCGGTCGCGGTGCCGTCGGGCGCGACGTCCTGGAGCCGGACGAAGAGCACCAGCTTGCCGGCGTCGCCGCCCACCTGGGTGACCTCGGCGCTGGGGGAGGAGACCCGCAGGGTGAGCTTCGGCGACCCGACGACGTCGACCTTGGACGCCAACGGCGCGGTGTTCCACGCGGCGGTGGTGCCGGGCAGGTCCGCCTCCGGCACGGAGACGGCGGCGAAGTACGAGATCGCGTCCAGCGCTGTCAGGTTGGTCGGGACTCCGGCCGGCGCGGTGAACAGGCTCTGGGTGCCGGGGAGCAGGCCGGTCGAGGACGGGGTCAGCGCCGTTCCGGAGAGGTAGTACAGCTTCAGCGCCCCGACCGGGAACGTCGGCGAGGCGGCGTACGCCGGGGCCGCGTTGCCGGAGTAGGTGACCCAGTCGCGGAAGTACGCGAACTCGGGTCCGGTGCTGACCGGGCGGTCCTTGAGGTAGTGCTCGAACCAGGCCGAGATCCGCCCGGTCTCGTACTGCGTGGCCGGGTTCGGGTTCGCCCGGTCGAACTCGCCCGGCGCCGGGGAGTTGTCGGAGTGGCCCCAGGACTGCCAGATCATCTTGACCGGCGTGCCCCGGGCCTGGAGCGCCCGGTAGTTGGCGATGCCCTCGTTGAGGTTGAACAGGGTGTCGCCCTGCCCCTGGATCACCAGGGTCGGGATCTTGACCTTCGCCAGGTAGGAGCTCACCGACGCGTGCCGCAGGTTCGCCGCCGCGCTCGGTTCGAAGTAGCCGAGGGTGCCGGCGGTGACCAGGGCCGGGCAGACGAAGCTCGCGAAGTTCGGGCATCCGAGGAGTCGCTGCGGGTCGGTCTGCGCGTTCATCAGCCCGTTGGAGACGCCCAGCACCGAGAAGCCCAGGCCCCAGGTCAGCTTGGTCGCGCCCGGCGTCGTGGTGCTGACCCCGCTGAGGTGCGGTTTGACCTGGGTGGTGTTGTTCGGCCCGAGTGAGTAGGTGAGGTCGTTCCAGGTGATGATCGGGACGATCGCGTCCAGTCGCGGGTCGACCGAGGCGACCGCGAACTGGATCTGCCCGCCGTACGAGCCGCCGACCATGCCGACCCGCGGGTCGTACGGCGCCTTGGTGCCGTTGTGCGAGACGGCGTCCTTCTTGATGGCGTTGAGGACCGGCGCGGGCTGGGTGTGCTCGGCGTCGGTGAACGCGATGCCCTTGGCTCCGCCGAGGTAGCTGATCAGCTGTCGGCCGGCGACGCCGTCCCAGTCGGGGTCGTCGAGGGTGATCTGGCAGCCGGAGCCGCCGAAGCCGAGCCCGGAGTAGGACAGGACGGCGTACCCGCGCTGGGCGAAGGCCTTGCCGAGGCCGGCCTGGTCGTCCTTGGAACCGCCGAAGCCGTTGGTGGTCAGGATCGCCGGGACCCGGTTGGTGGAGCTCGCCGACGTCGGCAGGTAGAGGTCGCCGACGATGTCGCAGGTCTTGGCCAGCCCGGGGCCGACCCGCACCTTGAAGTGCAGCGGTGTCACGGTGAACGCCGGCGCGGCCGTCGCTCCGCCGGAGAGCTCCGCGGCCGTCAGTCCGCCGCTGGCGAGCGCCAGGGCGAGGAGCGGCAGGAGACGGCGGGGTGAGAGGCGATGCATGGTGGGTCAACGATCTGTTGAGGATGCCGGTTACGCGGGACCGGGAATGCCCGGCACGGCGATGTGGTTGAATGGTTAACTACCAGGAGGACGACATGGAATACGGGATCTTCACCGTCGGCGACGTGACCACCGACCCGACGACGGGACACACGCCCAGCGAGGGCGAGCGGATCAAGGCCACCGTCACGATCGCGCTGAAGGCCGAGGAGATCGGGCTCGACGTCTTCGCGACCGGCGAGCACCACAACCCGCCGTTCGCCGCGCCCGCGAACCCGCCGGTGCTGCTGGCGCACCTCGCCGCGAAGACCGAGCGGATCAAGCTCTCCACCTCCACCACCTTGATCACCACCAACGACCCGGTGCGGATCGCGCAGGACTACGCCTACCTGCAGCACCTCGCCGACGGCCGGATGGACCTGATGCTCGGCCGCGGCAACACCGGCCCGGTCTACCCGTGGTTCGGCAAGGACATCCGCGAGGGCATTCCGCTGGCGATCGAGAACTACGCGCTGCTGCACCGGCTCTGGCGCGAGGAGAACGTCGACTGGCAGGGCAAGTTCCGGACCCCGCTCCAGGCGTTCACCTCGACGCCGCGGCCGCTGGACGGCACCCCGCCGTTCGTCTGGCACGGCTCGATCCGCAGCCCTGAGATCGCCGAGCAGGCGGCGTACTACGGCGACGGCTTCTTCTCCAACCACATCTTCTGGCCAGCCGAGCACACCGCCCGGATGATCGCGCTGTACCGGTCCCGGTTCGAGCACTACGGCCACGGCACCGCCGCTGAGGCGGTCGTCGGTCTGGGTGGCCAGGTCTACCTCGCGAAGAACAGCCAGGACGCCGTCAAGGAGTTCCGTCCGTACTTCGACAAGGCCCCCGTCTACGGTCATGGCCCGTCCTTGGAGGAGTTCACCTCCTCGACCCCGCTGACCGTCGGCTCGGTCGCCGAGGCGGTCGAGAAGACGCTGTCCTTCCGGGAGTACGCCGGCGACTACCAGCGCCAGCTCTTCCTGGTCGACCACGCCGGCCTGCCGTTGGACACGGTCCTGCGCCAGCTCGACCTGCTCGGTGAGGTCGTCGCCGAGCTGCGTGCCCACGAGACGGTGGCGGCATGACCCGGAACCTGGTCGTCGTCACCGCCGGCCTCAGCGACCCGTCGTCGACCCGGTTGCTCGCCGACCTGCTGGGCGACGCGAGTCTCGGCGCGCTCGCGCAGCGCGGCGAGGAGGCATCGCTGGAGGTCGTCGAGCTCCGGCCGCTCGCGCACGCGCTGACCGACCACCTGCTGACCGGCTTCGCCACCGGTGACCTCGTCGCCGCGCTCCGCTCGGTCGCCGAGGCGGATGCGGTGATCGCGGTGACTCCGGTGTTCAGCGCGTCGTACAGCGGGCTGTTCAAGACCTTCTTCGACGTCCTGGAGACCGGGTCGTTGGACGGGACACCGGTGCTGGTCGCTGCGACCGCAGGAACCGCCCGGCACAGCCTGGTGCTCGAGCACGCGCTCCGGCCGCTGTTCAGCCACCTGCACGCCGTCGTCGTACCGACAGGAGTCTTCGCGGCCAGCGAGGACTGGGGCACCGGCGGTGCCAGCGGTGACCTGCGCCGCCGGATCGACCGTGCCGCCGGCGAGCTCGCCGCGCTGGTGGCGGCCCGCCCGCGGACCGAGCGCCTCGATCAGTTCGACCGGGACCTCGCCGCGATGGGGGACTTCGAGAGCCTGCTCCAGCGCCCCTGACTCGACGGGTCAGGACGCCCAGCCGAACGGTCGTGGGGCGTCCTGGGATGATCGACGCATGAGCATCATCAAGATCAATGCCATCACCGTCCCGGCCAACAGCGGCGACGAGCTCGCCCGCCGCTTCGCCGCGCGGGCCGGGGCCGTCGACGGCCAGGAGGGCTTCGAGGGCTTCGAGCTGCTCAAGCCCACCGACGAGCGGACCCAGTGGCTGGTCGTCACCCGCTGGCGCGACGAGGAGTCCTTCCAGGCCTGGCTGGCCTCGCCGGCGTTCGGCGAAGGCCACCGCGGTGCCGGCGGCGACGCACCCGCCGGTCACGGCCACGGCGGCGGCCAGGGACACGGGCAGGGACACGGGCAGGGACACGGGCACGGCGAGGGCCAGGCTCCGGTCGGCATCGCCAGCGAGCTGTGGAGCTACGAGGTCGCCGGCGGCTCCGGCGCCTGACCTCGTCCCGTCTGTCGGGCCGAACGCCTAGGCTCCGCACGTGACGTTCGTGGTGCACCGAGGCGAGCGGTCGGACCTGCTCGCCGAGGGCCTGGCCGACCTGCTGCGTACGCCGTTGCCCGACCCGTTCGCCCGCGAGCTGGTGATCGTCCCGGCCCGCGGTGTCGAGCGTTGGCTCTCCCAACGGCTCGCGCACCGGCTCGGCCACGCCCCGGGGCACGAGGACGGCGTCTGTGCCGGGGTCGAGTTCGCCTCCCCGACCTCCCTGGTCGCCCAGGTGCTCGGCACCCGCGACGCCGACCCGTGGGCTCCCGAGACCCTGATGTGGCCGCTGCTGCGGACCCTCGACGCAGCCCTGGACGAGCCGTGGGCGCGCGTCCTTGCCGACCACCTCGGTCACGGCATCGCCGGCGAGGAGGGCGACCTGCGGCGTGGTCGTCGGCTCGCGGTCGCCCGCCGGCTGGCCCGGCTCTTCGCGGCGTACGCGACCCAGCGCCCGGACCTGCTCGCCGACTGGGAGTCCGGCGGGACCGGCGACGGCGGTGGCCGTCCGCTCCCCGACGACCTGGCCTGGCAGCCCGAGCTGTGGCGGCGGACCCTGGCCACGGTCGGCAGCCCGAGCCCGGTCGCCCGGCACCGCTCGGTCGTGGCCGCCCTGGAGGCGGACACCCTGCGGCTCGACCTGCCGGAGCGGATCTCCCTCTTCGGGCATACCCGGATCGGAGCCGGCGAGGCGGAGCTGCTCGCGGCCCTCGGTCGGCACCGCGACGTGCACCTGTGGCTGCCGCACCCGTCCGCCGCTCTCTGGGAGAGCCAGCGCGACGCGGGTGCCGCGGGCTGGCGGACCGAGGACCGCAGCCACCTCGACGTCCGGCACCCGCTGCTGGCCGCGATGGGCCGCGACATCCGGGAGACGCAGGCCACCCTGCTCCGCGCCGGGGCGACCGAGGCACCGCCGCTGGACCCGCCGACCCGGCCCAGCACCGTCCTCGGGCACCTCCAGTCCGATCTCGCCGCCGACACCGAACCGGTCCGCCGCAGCCAGGTCGACGGCACCGTCCAGGTGCACGCCTGCCACGGCCCGGCCCGACAGGTGGAGGTGCTGCGCGAGGTCCTCCTCGGGCTGCTCGACGACGACGAGACCCTCGAGCCGCGCGACATCCTGGTGATGTGCCCGGACATCGACGAGTACGCCCCGCTGATCAGCGGGGCCTTCGGGCTCGGTGAGTCCGTCGCGGGCAGCCATCCGGGCCACCGGTTCCAGGTGATGCTCGCCGATCGGTCGCCGCACCAGACCAACCCGCTGCTCGCCGTGCTCTCCCGGTTGGTCGACCTCGCCGACGGGCGGGCTGAGGCCAGCCGGGTGCTGGACCTGCTCGCGCTGGACGCCGTACGACGCCGCTTCGGCTTCACCGAGTCCGACCTCGAGCGGATGACCTCGTGGATCGCCGAGGCCGGGATCCGGTGGGCGTGGGGCCAGGTCGACCGGGAGCGGTACGGGCTGGCCTCCTTCCCGCAGAACACCTGGCGCTTCGGGCTCGACCGGATCCTCACCGGCGTCGCACTCTCCGACGACTCCGGGCTCTGGCTGGGTCCGACGCTCCCCCTCGACGACGTCTCCACCACCGACATCGGCCTCGCCGGCCGGTTCGCCGAGGCGATCGACCGGCTGGAGGAGCTGACCTCACGGCTCGGCGGCGACCACGGGGTGGCGCACTGGCTCGAGGTGCTCGCGGACGGGGTCGAGACGCTGGCCGAGGTGCCGCGCGGCGACGAGTGGCAGCTCGCGCAGCTGCGCCGCGAGCTCGCCGGCCTCGGCACCGCGGCGGGCGAACGGCTCACCCTCCGACTCTCCGACGTCCGGGCGCTGCTCGGTTCCCAGCTCGCCGGCCGCCCGACCCGTGCCAACTTCCGGACCGGGACGCTGACGGTCTGCACCATGACGCCGATGCGCTCGGTCCCGCACCGGGTGGTCTGCCTGCTCGGGCTCGACGACGGCGTGTTCCCGCGCGGCGGATCGCTGGACGGCGACGACGTCCTGGCCCGGACCCCGCGGGTCGGGGAGTCCGACGTGCGCAGCCAGGACCGCCAGCTGTTCCTCGACGCGATCATGGCGGCGACCGATCACCTGGTGATCACCTACACCGGTTTCAACGAGGCCACCGGGGCACCCCGGCCGCCGTCGGTTCCGTTGCGCGAGTTCCTCGACGCCGTCGAACGGACCACCGACGGCCCGGTGCTGCGGGAGCACCGGTCGCAGGCGTTCCACCCCGACTACCTGGTCCGCGACCGGGAGGGGCGGCCACCGTTCTCGTTCGACCCGGACGCCGCCCGGGCGGCTCGTGCGGCCGCCACTGCGGAGCGTCCCGCGCCGGCCCCGCTCGCTGCCCTGCGCTCCGACCCGGCCGCGCTCGGCGACATCGACCTGCGGGACCTGATCAACGTCGTCACCAACCCGGTCCGCGAGTTCCTCCGGCGCCGGCTGGTGATCGACCTTCCCCGCGAGCAGGAGGACGTCAGCGACGCGATGCCGGTGGCGCTCACCGGACTCGCCCGGTGGCAGGTCGGCGACCGGATGCTGGCAGAGATCCTCGCCGGACGCGACCCGGCCGCGGCGATGCAGGCGGAGTGGCGGCGCGGGACGCTGCCACCGGGCAGGTTCGGCTGGCGCCAGACCGGGGCGATCGTGGCCGCCGCCGGGCCGATCACCGAGATGGTGGCGGCCTCGACCCAGGGCGACCCGGTCAAGGCCCGCGACGTCGAGATCGACCTCGGCGGGGGACGGATGCTCACCGGGACCGTGACCGACCTCTACGACCACCGCCTGGTCCGCAGCACCTTCTCGCGCCTCGGCGCCCGGCACCGGCTCGACGCCTGGATCAGCCTGGTCGCGCTCTCGGCGTCGGCCCCCGGGGAGTGGATGGCCCGGGTGGTCGGACGTGCGGCTCAGGGAGATGCTCCGGCGCGGGCGACGTACGGCGTCGTCCCCGACCCGCTGAGCGTGTTGACCGACCTGGTCGCCTTCCACGACCTGGCGCTGACCCGGGTCCTGCCGTACGCCGCCGAGACCGCCCGGCTCGCGGCAACCTCGGCGACGTCGTCGCGGCCCGCGTGGATGGTCAACCGCGACCTGGCTGACCAGTGGCGCAAGGAGAACGCCGGCGTCGAGATGGTCACCGCCTGGGGTCGCCGTCCCGGCTGGGACGAGGTCACCGCCGAGACAGGTCCGTCCGGTCGCCCGCTCTTCGACGACCTGGCCGCCCGGGTCTGGGCTCCGGTCCTGACGGCGGAGGTGGAGTGATGCAGCGCTTCGACCTCGCCGGTCCGCTCCCCGGCCGCGGCACCACCGTCCTGGAGGCCAGCGCCGGGACCGGCAAGACCTACGCCGTGGCCGCGCTCGCGGCCCGGTACGTCGCCGAGGACGTCGCCCCGCTGGACCGGATGCTGGTGATCACCTTCAGTCGCGCGGCCACCCAGGAGCTGCGCGACCGGGTCCGCGAACGGTTCGTGCTGGTCGCCGACGTGCTCGCCGAGCCCGACCGGGCCCGCGCTGCGGCGGAGGACATCGCCGTCCTCACCCGGGCTGCCGACGGCAGCGCGCTTCCCGACGAGGAGATCGAGGCCCGGCGGCTCCGGCTGCTCGCGGCGATCGCCAACTACGACGCGGCGACGATCGCCACCACCCACGAGTTCTGCCACGCGGTGCTCCGTTCTCTCGGGGTCGCCGGCGACTCCGACTCCACCGAGCTGCTGCGCGAGGACATCGGGGACCTGCGCGACGAGGTCGTCGACGACCTCTACCTCTCCCTGTACGCCGACCTGCCCCAGGATCCGCCGATCGAGGTCCGGGCCGCCCGCAACGTCGCCCGCCAGGCGGTGGAGAACCGGCACGCCGAGCTCCGGCCGGTGCTGGCACCCGGGGGAGAAGCCAGCGGGAGCCCGACCGAGGCCGAGGCGCTCGTCACCTTCGCCGGAGCGGTCCGCACCGAGCTCGAGCGGCGGAAGCGGCGGGCCGGCGTCTTCACCTTCGACGACATGCTCAGCCGCCTGCGCGACGCCCTGGTGAAGCCCGGGTCCTCGGCCGCGGAGCGGATGCGGGCGCGCTGGGACGTCGTCCTGGTCGACGAGTTCCAGGACACCGACCCGGTGCAGTGGGACGTCCTGCGGCACGCCTTCGCGTCCGAGTCCCGGCTGGTCCTGATCGGCGACCCCAAGCAAGCCATCTACGCGTTCCGCGGGGGTGACACCCCGACGTACCTGCGGGCGGTCGCCGAGGCCGAGCTCCAGACGTTGAACACCAACTGGCGCAGCGACGCCCCGGTCGTCGAGGCCCTCCAGGTGCTCACCCGCGGGGCGCACCTGGGCCACGAGCGGATCGAGGTGCACGAGGTGGCGGCCGCTCCCGGGCACGCACGCTCCCGACTCTCGGTCGGCGGCGGGGTCCGGCTGCGCCAGGTCCGCCGGGACGACTTCACCCTGACCAAGTCCGGCACCATCACCATCGGCAAGGTGCGCGACCGGATCGCCGCCGACCTCGCCGGTGACATCGCCCGCCAGCTCAACGACGGGGTGACCTACGACGGTCGGCCGCTGGACCCGGGCGACATCGCGGTCCTGCTGCACTCGGTGAGCCAGGACGCGCCCCGGATCCAGGCCGAGCTCGCCCGGCGGGGGATCCCCTCGGTGATCAACTCCGCCGAGAGCGTCATGGTCGGCGCCGCGGCCCAGCACTGGCTGCGCCTCCTCGAGGCGATGGAGAAGCCGCAGCTCCCGGGTCGGATCCGCGCGGCGGCGCTGACGCCGTTCTTCGCGACCACCGCCGAGGACCTGCTCGCCGGCGGGGACGACCTCACCGACGAGCTCGCCGAGCGGGTCCGCAGCTGGGTCGACCTGCTCCGCTCCCGTGGTGTCGCCGCGGTGCACAGCGCGGCGGCAGCCGCCGGGCTCTCGGCCCGCGTCCTCGCCCAGGCCGGCGGTGAACGGCTGCTCACCGACCTGAACCACGTCGGCCAGCTGCTGCACCGCGCCGCCTCGCAGCAGCGTCTGGGCCTGAGCGGCCTGCTCGGCTGGTTGCGCGAGGCGGTCGACGAGGGCAACCGCACCGACTCCCGGCGACGGCGCCTCGACGTCGACTCCAAGGCGGTCCAGTTCGTGACCGTGCACGGGGCGAAGGGGCTGGAGTACCCGGTCGTCTACCTGCCTCAGCTCTTCGACCGGTCGGTGAAGGACTGGCCGACCGTGCACGCGTACCACGAGGGTGACGAGCGCTGCCTCGACGTGGCGGACAGCCCTCGGGCGAAGGCACTGGCCCGGCAGGAGGAGGCCCAGGAGGAGCTCCGGCTCGCGTACGTCGCGCTGACCCGGGCCAAGTCCCAGGTGGTGGCCTGGTGGGCCCCGACCTACAACGCCCCCAACGGCGCACTGACCCGGCTGCTGTTCGGGCGCGGCGCGGGTGAGGCCGAGGTGCCGGAGCGCGCGGCGATCGGGGCGACCGACGACGAGGCCGACGAGGTGCTCACCCGCTGGGCCGGTCTCGGGGCGTTCCGCCTCGAGACGAGCACCGTCGACCCCGGAACGGTGGTCCTGCCGGGTGCCCCGGACGGGCTGGCGGCCCGGGCCTTCGACCGGGTGGTCGACACCGCGTGGCGGCGGACGTCCTACAGCGGCCTGATCCGGGCCGAGGAGCAGGCCGGCCCACAGGTGCAGAGCGAGCCGGAGACCCCCGGCACCCTTGACGAGGACGAGACGGAGATCCCGGACCTGGCGACCCCGGCCCCGGCCGCCGCCGCGGAGGAGAGCGACCTGATCTCGCCGATGGACGGGCTGACGGCGGGTGCGACCTTCGGCTCGCTGGTGCACGCGGTCCTCGAGCACACCGACCCGAAGGCCCCGGACCTCCGGGCCGAGCTGCTCGCCCGGGTGGAGGAGGAACGCCGCTGGTGGTCGGTCGACGCGACAAGCGACCAGCTCGCCGACGCCATGCTCCCGCTGCAGCACTCGCCCCTCGGTCCGCTCGCCGACGGCCTGACCCTGGCCGAGATCGGTCTCGAGGACCGGCTCCGCGAGCTCGACTTCGAGATCCCGATGGGAGGCGGCGACAGCACCGGGACGGCGGCCGGGTTGCCGTTGGCCGCCTTCGCGGAAGCCCTCCGCCGGCACCTGCCGGCCGACGACCCGGTGCGCGGGTACGCCGATCGGCTGGAGGCCCCGGTGCTCGGCGAGCAGGTGCTGCGCGGCTACCTGAGCGGCTCCATCGACGTCGTGCTCCGGGTGCACGGCGCGAACGGTCCGCGGTTCGTCGTCGTCGACTACAAGACCAACAGCCTGGGCGAGCCGGGGCGCCCGTTGACGGCGTGGGACTACACCCCGGCGAAGGTCGCCGCGGCGATGGTGCACTCCCACTACCCCTTGCAGGCGCTGCTGTACTCGGTGGTGCTGCACCGGTTCCTGCGGTGGCGGCTGGCCGGCTACGACCCCGAGGCGCACCTCGGCGGCGTGCTCTACCTCTACCTGCGCGGCATGGTCGGACCGCAGACACCCGTGGTGGACGGGGTGCCCTGCGGGGTCTTCTCCTGGCGACCGCCGGTGGCGTTGATCCTGGAGCTGTCGGCTCTCCTCGACGGGAGGGCGGACCGATGACCGCGGCTGCCGGGGAGCGCCCGGGGCTGGGTCCGGGGCTGGGGTCGGTCCTGGGCCCGCACGACCGCCGGGTCGCGCGGCGGGCCGACGGGGTCCTCGCCGACTTCAACCGCGCCGGCGTGCTCGAGGCGGCGGACGTCCACGTCGCCCGGCGTCTGGGTGCCCTCGGTGGTGAGAGCGCTGAGGAGGTCCTGCTGGCGGTGGCCCTGACCGTGCGGGCCGCGCGACTCGGCGCGGTCTGCGTCGACCTCACCACCATCGCGGAGCAACCGACGGAGGCGACCGAGCCGCTGACCTGGCCGGAAGCCGCGCGCTGGACCGCGGCGGTGGCGGCGAGCGCCCTGACCGAGGCGGGCGTCCTGCGCCTGGACGGTTCGCTGCTCTACCTCGACCGGCACTGGCGCGAGGAGCGGCAGGTCTGCGACGACCTGTTCACCCGGGTACGCCGACCCGCCCCCGAGGTGGACGAGACCGTCCTGGAGGCTGCCCTCGCCCGGCTCTTCACGACCGGGTGGGAGCAGCAGCAGGCGGCCGCACTGGCGACGGCCCGCGGCTGGACGACGATCATCACCGGCGGCCCGGGCACCGGCAAGACGGCCTCGGTGGCCCGCACGGTCGCACTGGTCGCCGAGCAGCTCGAGGCCAGCACCGGCCGGGCACCGCGGATCGCGCTGGCCGCCCCGACCGGGAAGGCGTCGGCGCGGCTGGGGGAGTCGGTGGCCCGGGAGGCGGCCGCCCTGGACCCGGGCGACCGCGCTCGGCTCGCCGGCCTGACCGCCAGCACCCTGCACCGGCTCCTCGGCTGGCGACCGGAGAGCGGCACCCGGTTCCGGCACCACCGCGCCAACCCGCTGCCCTACGACCTCGTGGTGGTCGACGAGGTCTCGATGGTCTCGCTGACCCAGATGGCCCGGCTGCTCGAGGCCGTCCGGCCGACGACCCGGCTGGTCCTCGTCGGTGACCCCGACCAGCTGGCCTCGGTCGAGGCCGGGGCCGTGCTGGCTGACCTGGTCAACGGCTTCGCCGGCCGCCCCGACTCGCCGGTGGTCCGGTTGACCGAGACCCACCGGACCAAGGACGGCGCGGCCGGCGCCGACCTGGAGGCCCTGGCTGCGGCGCTCCGCGAGGGCGACGCCGACCAGGCGATCGCGCTCCTCGGATCCGGGTCCGCGGCGGTCCGGTTGATCGACCCGGCCGACGACACCGCGATGGCCGAGGTTCGCAGCTCGCTGGCTGATGCCGCCTCGGAGATCACTCGGCGGGCGCTCGCCTTCGACGACGCCGCCGACCGGGAGCGCATCACCGCGCTCCTCGACGAGCACCGACTGCTCTGCGCGCACCGCGAGGGCCCGTACGGCGTCGGCACCTGGAACCGGCAGATCGAGCACCTGGTCGCCGAGCGCGCCGGCCTGGCGCACCTCGAGGAGTGGTACGCCGGACGGCCGGTGCTGCTGACCGCGAACGACCGGGGCCTGGGGGTCTCCAACGGCGACATCGGCGTCGTGGTGCGGATGCCGGAAGGACGGCTGCGGGTGGTGGTCCGCACCGGCAACGAGACCAAGCTGTTCGCGCCCACCCGGCTGTCGGGGATCGAGACCGTCTTCGCGATGACCGTGCACAAGAGCCAGGGCTCCGAAGCCCGGGCGGTGACGGTGGTCCTGCCCGGCGAGGAGTCCGCGCTGCTCACCCGGGAGCTCTTCTACACCGCGATCACCCGGGCGAAGGAGTCCGTGACGGTCGTGGGCACCGAGTTCGCGTTGCGTGCCGCGATCGGGCGGCGGGTGCAACGCGCCTCCGGGCTGACTGCGCGGATCGCGGCCCAGGACTAGGGTCGGTCCGGCTCTCCCGGGGGTTTCGAGACAGGCCTGGCGGCCTTCCTCAACCAGCCGGGTGGTCGAGGAGGCGCCCCAGCGCCGTCTCGAGTCCTAGCGGCCGTTCTGGCTGAAGTGCTGGTAGTCCTTCAGCGTCCGCCAGTCCCCGCCCCACTCCCAGCCGATGCTCGCGAACGCACGGACCACCAGGTCGCCGCCCGTGATCATCCCGGGCCGACGCCGGTCGCGGTCCAGGTAGGACCCGGCGAGCTCGGGCAGCACCAGATCCCCTTTGACGTAGGGGTTCTGGAACGGGTCGACGTCGATCGCGAGTCCGTAGGCGTGCTGGCTGAACGACGTGCCGCCGGTGGTCGGCCGGCACACGAAGACCTCGGTGTTGTTGCCGTCCCCGGTCGGCGGGGCGTCGAGCTCGGCCCGGGTACTGATCCGCATCTCCTCGATCGGGTAGCGCGCGTCGTACAGGGTCCGGAAGACGCGGACCAGGTCGGCGGCCGCGGACCGGTTCACCAGCAGCTCGCCGGTGTGCCTGCGGTGGTCGAAGCCCCAGAACGTCAGCCGGACCCAGGCCAGTTCGGCGGCCGCGACCGGGCAGCCGGGCGCCCAGGTCGAGCGCTCGAGGACCGAGGTCGGCGCCGGGTCTGCGATCCGGGAGGTGAACCCGCGTCCGGGCAGGCTCGGCACGGTGTCAGGCAGCGTGAACCGACGGGTGCGGAGCTCGGGCGGGGTCGGTCGGCGCTCGCCGAACCCGGCGGCGGTGGTGGGGAGCACCCGGGTCCCCAGCCAGGCCGGCGGGCGGGAGCCGAGCGGCGGGGGCGACGGTTGCGGCGCGGTGCTCGAGGTGGCCGGAGCCGAGCTCTCCGCCGAGGGGGTCGGCGACGGCCGGGGAGGTGCACTGGGCGGGCTCGCCCCGCACCCGGCGAGGGTGAGCACCAGCCCGGCGACCACGAGTCCAACACGCACGACAGTGACTGTACGCACGTGCCTTACCGACCAGTAGAACCGCGATCTACGATGGCTCCCATGGAGCGCACGATCTACGACGACGACCACGAAGCCTTCCGATCCTCGGTCAAGGAGTTCCTCGACCGCGAGGTGATCCCGCACGTCGAGGAGCACGCCGAGGCGCACGCCCTCCCGCGCGACTTCTGGCTCGCTGCCGGCAAGCAGGGCTTCCTCGGCCTGGAGATCCCCGAGGAGTTCGGTGGCTCGGAGGCCGGTGACTACCGGTTCAACGCGGTGCTCACCGAGGAGATGGCCAAGGTCAACATGGCACTCGCCTCCTGCGTCGGCATCCACGCCGACATCGTCGCTCCGTACCTGGTGCACCTGACCAACGACGAGCAGCGCAAGCGTTGGCTCCCGGCGTACGCCGCGGGCGAGATCCTCGGTGCGATCGGGATGACCGAGCCGAGCGTTGGCTCCGACCTGGCCAACCTGAAGACCACCGCGGTCCGCGACGGCGACGACTGGGTGATCAACGGTTCGAAGACCTTCATCACCAACGGCTACAGCGCCGACCTGGTCGTGGTCGCGGCACGGACCGCCCCGGAGAAGAAGGCCAAGGGCATCTCGCTGTTCGGCGTCGACACCTCCAAGCCCGGCTTCTCGCTGGGACGCAAGCTCGACAAGGTCGGCCAGCCGGAGTCCGACACCGCCGAGCTCTCCTTCACCGACGTCCGGGTCAGCAACGACGACCTGATCGGCCCGCTGGACACCGGCTTCATCTCGATGATGCAGTTCCTGCCGCAGGAGCGGCTCAACTGCGCGGTCGCCAACATCGCGCACGCCAAGCAGATCCTGCTCGAGACGATCCAGTACGCCCACGACCGGAAGGCGTTCGGTCAGTCGATCGGCAACTTCCAGTGGAACAAGTTCCTGATCGCCGAGCAGGTCACCAAGATCGAGGTGACCGAGGCCTGGCTCGACCAGTGCGTGCTCGCGCACACGAAGGGCAAGCTCACCGTCACCGACGCGGCCAAGGCGAAGTACTGGACCTCGCAGGTCCAGAACGAGGTCATCGACCACTGCGTCCAGATCCACGGCGGCTACGGCTACATGAACGAGTACCGAGTCGCCCGCGCCTGGCGCGACGCCCGGGTCACCAAGATCTGGGCCGGTTCCAACGAGATCATGAAGGAACTGATCGGCCGCGACCTCGGCTTCTGACCGACGGGCTTTCGTCGCGTACCGGGTCGAACCCGGACAACACGAACCGGCGAGTTTCGCGACCCCAGGACGAGTCGGGGGGTCTCGGCGTACCTTCGGCCCCGTCACCGGCTGAGAGCCGGTGCCACCACACGGGGGTGATGGCGCGATGACCGAGACCAGGCACAAGCACGCCCTGCCCAAGGACGTGCGCCCCGAGCCCCGCCCGCGACCGGCGACCTCGGCTCCCGGGCGCCGGGCCCGGACTCGGCAGCCGTGGGTCCGGCGCCGACGCGTCGTGCTCGTCCCGGTCGGGCTGGCCGCCGTGGTCGCGGGAACGGTCGTGGTGGCCCTGACCGTCGGCGGTTCGGAGGATCCGACCGAGGCTTCCGGGCCCCCGGACCTGGTCGCCGCGGGCCGCGGCATCAACTGGATCGCGGAGGACGGCAGCGCCTACCGGATGACGGTGCTGCCGTCGGTCGAGCGGGTCGGTACGGCTTCTCCGAGCGGGTGCGCGCCGACGCCGAGCCCGGGCACCACCAACCTCCAGTTCCTCGTCGAGGTCGTGAACCGTACGCCGACGCGTGCCGAGGTCCCCGAGCTGGAGTTCGCGGTGAACCTGACCAGGTCCGGTGAGGTCGACCCCGGGCCGACCGCCTTCGACGAAGCCTCGCGGCAGGTCGAGATGACCCCGGGCGTGGGTGCCCGCAGCTGCGCGGAATCCGCGCGGGTCGGGCCGATCGGACGCGTTCGGATCGAACCGGGGGATGCGGTGACCTTCACCGGGACGATCGCCGGGGTGCAGGAACCGATCGGTGCGGGGCTGGCCGTGATGATCCGCTTCGCCGAGGCCGACGCGGCCTCGGCGACCGGGTCCACCACCGCCGTGGTCCGGGTGCCGATCACGTCCTGACGCCGGAGGGTTCAGCGCGGTCGCTCGCCGTACCGGTCGAGGGCGACCTTGCGCTCGACGTCGTGGTCGACGAGGCGGCGCGGGTAGTCGGCCTCGTAGCCGAGCGGGTGCTTCCACGGCTCGTGCGCCGCGGGCCCGGGCAGGTGCGCGAGTTCCGGGATCCACCGGCGGACGTACTCCCCGTCGGGATCGAACTTCTTCCCCTGGGTGACCGGGTTGAAGACCCGGAAGTACGGCGATGCGTCGGTCCCGGTACCGGCGACCCACTGCCAGCCGTGGTTGTTGGAGGCGACGTCGCCGTCGACCAACCGGTCCAGGAACCAGCGGGCGCCGGCCGGCCACCAGACGTGCAGGTCCTTGGTGAGGAAGCTCGCGGTGATCATCCGGACGCGGTTGTGCATCCAGCCCTCGTGCAGCAGCTGGCGCATCCCGGCGTCCACGATCGGGTAGCCGGTGCGGCCCTGCTGCCACGCGGCCAGCGCGGCCGGGTCCTCGTCGTACGGGATCTGAAGCGGCCGGAGGTCGGACCAGGTCGAGTCCGGCCGGTGCCAGAGCACGTCGGCGTAGAAGTCCCGCCAGGCGACCTCGACGGCGTACTTGTCCCGCGCAGGTCGTTCCTGAGGAGACGCGTCGAGGTCGGCGAGCAGCTGCCGGGGGTGGATCGCGCCGATCTTCAGGTACGGCGACATCCGCGAGGTCCCGTCGACGTCCGGTCGGTCGCGCGCGCTCGCGTAGTCGGCCAGGGCCCCGTCGAGGAAGACCTGCCAGCGCTCGTGGGCGGCCGCGCTTCCCGGAGCCGGCATCCCGGCGGCCGCACCGGCCACGGCCTCCTCGAGCAGGGCCAGCGCGTCGTCGTCGGAGGTTGTGGCAGCCCAGGAGACGTCGGGCTCCGGCAGCGGAGGTTCCCAGCCGTGCTCCCGCCAGGCCCGGGAGAACGGGGTGAACACCTGGAACGGGCTGCCGGCCTGGTTCCGCACCGTGCCCGGGTCCACCGCGTACGGCGTCCCGGTGCCGTGACGGGCGATCCCGGCCGCGTCGAGGGCGACCGCGACCCGGCGGTCGCGTGCCACCCCGTACGGCGTGGTCTCCCGGGTCAGGTGGACGGCGTCCGCCCCGACCTCCGCCGCGACCGCGGGCAGCACGCTCACCGGGTCTCCGTACCGGACGACGAGGTTGCCGCCGGTCTCCGCGCCGAAGGCCTGCACCGAGGCGGCCACCCAGGCGCGGCGGGCGCCGTCGGCGC
>JBFJNH010000066.1:0-18173 GCA_041618295.1 Marmoricola sp. | reverse complement strand
CGCCCCGCTGCCGATGACCCGGACCCCGTCGATGTCCGCCGACACCCCGGCGAACCGCAGGTTCGGGAAGCTCTTCGCGATCTGGCCGAACGGGACGTGGTCCCAGAAGCCGTCCCGCTTGATGTCGACCGACCAGACTCCTCCCTTGCCGTCGGCGATCGCGACGTGGCCGTGGCCCTTGCTACCTCCGGTCCACCAGAGGAGGGCTCCGCGGGGAGCCTTCGCCCCGGTGACGGTGAGCCGGTGCTTGGTCCGGCCGAACGCCTCGGTCGCGTCGTTGCTCCCGTCGCTCGGGACGCCGTAGGCCATTCGGGTCCGCTGCTTGCACATTCCGACCCGGAACGGCTTCCCGGTCGCCGACTGGCGAGCGACTGCGTCGATGGCTTCTTCGTTGGTCCGGACCACCATGCGCTGCTCCTTCTCTCGCACTGGCCCTAGTGGAATGCAGAGGAACGACCGCTGGATAGTCCTCGCCTCCGGTGGTCTAGCCACCACCGCCGCCCGACCGTGGGCAGGCATGGACAACGCGACCGGGGACTCGGTGGACTGGCCCCCGTGACCACCCTCCCGACGGAACCGGACGAGCCCAACGCTCCGCACCCGACCGCCACCGCCCCGGCCAACGCACCGGCGACCAGAGCCCCCTGGCACGGCCGGCGCCGCCCCGCCACCGCGTGGCTGAGCCTCCGCGAGCTGGTTCGTTCCGGGATCCAGGCGAGCAAGGCGACGGACTTCGGCGAGTACGCCGACGCCCGGAGGTCCCAGGCGGCACGGCCCTTCGAGATCTACCGGACCACAGGTTCCCGGGACCACTACGTCATCGACTACCTGGCCGACACCGGCGACGGCTACGACGCCACCTACGCCGTAGCGCGCAGCGTCCTGGGCTCTGCCGAGGGCGCTCAGCCCGCCGAGCACAGCGACCTGCTCGTCCTCGGCGGTGACCAGGTGTACCCGGTCGCCTCCGTGCAGAACTACGACGACCGCCTCAAGACCCCCTTCCTGGATGCCCGCACGGTCCGCGCCGCCCAGCTCGGGGTCGACCGGACGCACCTCCCCGACTTCGACGGTCTGGTCGCTGCCATCCCCGGGAACCACGACTGGTACGACGGTCTGGTCGCCTTCGAACGCAACTTCGCGGAGGGTTACATCAAGCGGCGTGCCTCCGTCGGACCACCGCAGGGACCGGAGATCCTCCAGGTGCCTGCGGCTCTCGGCGACAGGATGCTCGGACGCAACACGTTCCAGTCCCGCTCCTACTTCGCACTGCAACTCCCGCACGGGTGGTGGCTCTGGGGAGTCGACATCCAGCTCGACTCCTACATCGATGCCGAACAGCTGGCCTACTTCAGCTACGCGCGCCACCAGATCGCGGACCACGAGCGCGTCATCCTCTGTACGGCGCGCCCGTCCTGGACCGACGACCGCCGGCTCGACCAGGGTTACTACACGACGAACCGCGAGACGCTCACCTGGTTCGTGAACCGGTTCTTCGCAACGCCTTCCGAGGTGGCCGAACCCGCACCGGACCACCCGGTGCCGCTGGTACTCACCGGCGACAAGCACCACTACGTGCACTACCGGCGCGCGCCCGGGTCGGCCGAGACGCCGAACCCCGCCGGCCCGCAGCACCTGGTGACCTGCGGGGGAGGCGGGGCCTACCTCTCGTCCACCCACCACATGAAGGACCCGATCACGGTTCCGTGGCAGACCGACGCCCGAAGACCGAGCCGCTACGAGCTCCGGGAGACCTTCCCGACCGTGTCCGACTCGAAGGCACTGCGCAGGCAGTTCTGGCGGATCCCGTTGCTCAACGGCGTGCTGACGCCCCTGCTGGTCGCGCTGGTGGGGATCGGTCTGACCCAGGCCTACCTCCGGCCGGGACCGGGCAACGTCGCCGCCCTCGGCGGTTCCGGTGCACTGATGGTCCTGCTGATCACGCTCAGCCACGCCTTCCGCCTCCGCGGGCTTCCCGCTGCGCTCGGCTTGCTGCCGGGCTTCCTCCACGGCACCGCCCAGCTCACCACGGCTTTCCTGGTCGCCGCCCTGCTCCGACGCGATGCCGAGGTGAGCACCCTCTTCCCGGGCTGGGGCACGGAGCTGGGCTGGCTGGTGGTACCGGCTGCGACAGCCCTCGTCCTCTTCACCCTGTACTGGCCGCTCTGCGACCTCGCCGGCTTCCACGAGAACGAGCTCTTCTCCGGAATGAAGCTCTCCGGGTACAAGTCGCACCTCCGGCTGGTGATCAGCCCGACCGAAGCCGGCGGGAGCGGACGACTCCTGATCACGCCGTACTTCATCAGGGAGGTGCCGTGGAACCTTCCCCGGCGCCTCCTCTTCAGACCACTCCGGGACGATCCACCGGTCGTCACCACCGGCACAGCCATCGAGATCAAGGAGCAACCGATGAGTCACCCCCGGCAGCCCGATCCGCCAGACGAGCCGGACCCCCCGACACCGGAACCACCACCGCCGCCGGCACCCGACCCGTCATCGACCCCGTGGGAGACGGGTCCCCACAACGACGACTGAGCCTCGCCGCCGGATCACGCCGGCAGGTTCGCTCGACCGTGCCTGGTCACCGTCAGCAGTCCGCCGAGCAGGTGCTGACGGTAGTGCTCGTTGCTGTAGAGCGACTCCTCGTGACCCAGCGCGGTGTACCAGGAGAACCCGGCGCCGATCGGTCGCTGCCAGCTCATCGGGTGGTCACCCATCGTCCCGGACACCCACGGCTGGAACGCGTACGGCGGGTTCGGCGACGGGAGCAGCGACGTGTTCGGGTCCTGGAGGTAGGTCCTCTCGTCGATGCTGAGCAGCACCTGCGCGGTCCCGCGGACGTTGGCCTTGAACGAGTAGAACTCCTCGAACGGGATCAGCCAGCGCTGTGGCAGGTGCGCGGTCGAGATGTGCGTGCTCGACTCCCGGGCGATGCATCCGGGCTGGTTGATCAACGGGTGGCAGAGGAAGCGGCCACCGGAGAGCAGCCTGGTGTAGAACGGCCAGTCGTACTCGGTGTCGGCGGCCGCGTGCACCCCGGCCCACCCGCCGCCGGAGGTGACGAACTGCTGGATCGCCTCGCGAGCCTGGGGCACGAGCACGTTGCCGACGGTGTTCGCGAAGACGATCGCGGTGAAGTCCCGGAGTCGGGCCGCGGTGAAGAACTCGGGGTCCTCGGTCGCGACCACCTCAAACCCGTTCGCGGCACCGAGCGCGGTGATCGTGCTGATCGCCGTCGGGATCGAGAGGTGCCGGTAGCCGACGGTCCGGGTGAAGACGACGATCCGGTGCGGACGGCGCCCGGCCGCGGCCGCGGGCGCTGCGGTCGCGCCGGTGGCGGCGGCCGCGGCGGCCAGCCCGAGCAGTCCCCGGCGTCCGAGCGTCGCAGCGGATCGATCCGCGGTGCCGTCGTGGCCGGAGCAGTGGTTTCCGGTGCACATGGTGGTGTCCTCCGTCAGCAGGTCCGGGTCATTCGCCCGGGTTGGTGGCCAGGCCGCGAGCGATCCGGATCGCGTTGGCCATGATGGTGAGCGTCGGGTTGAACCCGGGGTAGGTCGGCCAGGTCGAGGCATCCGCGACGTACACGTTGTCCAGGTCGTGCAGGCGGCCCGAGGGTGCGCAGACCGACGTACGCGGGTCGGTGCCCATCCGCGCCGTCCCGGCCAGGTGCGCGGTGTAGGTGGCGCCCTTGTTCAGGATCGGGAACGGCAGGATCAGGGCACCGAGCGCACCGGGGGCGAGCAGGTGCATCGCCTCCAGGCGCGCCCCGAGGTAGACCGAGGCGGCGATCTCGTGCAGGTGCGGCGAGTACGTGATCCGGGCAGCGGGCGTCCCGTGCAGGTCGGTCACCGAGGGGTCCAGGTCGACCCTGTTCCCGGCCTGGGGCAGGTCCTGGTGCACCAGCTGCGAGCCCACGATGCCGGCGTGGGTACCGACCTTCATGGCCTGCTTCAGCGGCATCCCGTGACCGAGGTAGGCCGAGAGCATCTTCGCGGTGGTCAACGGCGGCGCGCCGCCGCCGACCTGGATCACCCCGCCGACGATGTAGGGCAACCCGAAGGCCTGGACCTCGGGCCCCTTGAACGGCCCCAGCAGGTCGTCGATCGCGTACGTCGTCGACTGGCTGCGCAGCGACTTCACATCGTACCCGAAGACGCTGGCACCCTGGGTGAAGTTGTGGAACATCATGTTCCGCCCGACCTGGTCGGAGGAGTTCCCCAGCCCGTTCGGGTGCGTGCCGTTCGCGGAGAGCAGCAGCAGCCGTGCGGTGTTGATCGGGCTGCCGGCCACGACCACCGTCCGGGCAGGCAGGCGTCTCCGGGTCCCGTCCAGCTCGCGGTACAGCACCGCGACGGCCCGCGACCCGTCCGGGCTGGTCTCGATCCGGTCGACGAACGCCCGAGCGATCACCCGGACCCGCCCGGTGCGCAGGGCCGGGTTCAGGAACGAGACGAGGGCGTCGCCGCGGGCGTTGATCGGGCAACCGAAGCCGGAGCAGAGGCCGCAGGAGTTGCAGGCCGGGCGACCGTCGAACGTCTCGGAGTTGACCGCGGCCGGGAACGGGTACGGCTCCCAGCCGATCGAGCGCGCGCCGGCGGCCAGCAGCCCCGCGGCCCGGCCGGCCGGGTTCGGACCCATCACGAAGTCGTGCTGGCGCGGCGCCTGCTCCAAGGTGCGGGCCGGCATCGCCGACCGGTCCCCCTGGACGCCGATCCGCTGCTCGACCAGGTCGTAGAAGGGCTCCAGGTCCTCGTAGTCGATCGGCCAGTCGGCGACCTGGGCCCCTTCGACCGGCCCGTGGTCGGTGAGCATGGAGAAGTCCTGCTTCCAGAACCGGGGCGTCTTGGCGTTGTAGTGCAGCGAGGTGCCGCCGACCGCGGCACCGAGCTGGCCGAAGGCTCCGGTCGCGGTTCGGGCGACCCCGTTGGCGGCGTCGTCCTGGGTGCGGGTGGTGTAGGGCTCGAGCAACGGGTCGGGGAACCCGTAGTTCCGGACGCCCTTGAGCTCGTCGCTGCCGTACGTCGTCCCCAGCTCGTCGCTCGGCACCTCGCCGAGACCGGGTCGCAGGTTCCGCCCGCGCTCGAGGATCGTCACGTTCCAGCCCTGGTGGGCGAGCTCCCAGGCGACCGCTGAGCCGGCGGCCCCTGACCCGATCACGACGGCTTCGCGCGTCATCGCGCACCCCCACGGGACTTCGCCTCGGCGACCAGCTCCGCGGCTCGGTCGTGCAGCCGGGCCATCTGTTGGCTGGCCACCGATCGCGGGTCGGTGAGCGGTTCCAGCAGCTCGCCGAGGGCTTCGCGGACCGCCGCATGGTCACCGCCGCCCGCACTCAGCCCGTAGGCAGCCTCGGTGGTGCTCAGCGAGAGCGCCGGTGCCGACGTCCGGGTGGCGGTCGGCAAGGAGCCGGAGCCGCTGACCGCGGAGAGAAGACCCGAGACGGTGGCGGTGACCGCGCCGAGCAGCGAGCCGACCAAGGAGGCGAGCCAGGTATCCAGCGGCGGGTTCAGGATCGGCAACGGCGCGTACTCCGGGTTCTCGACCTCCTCGCGGGTGTAGCCGCGCGGCTGCCGGTCGCCCTCGAAGCCGACCGCCTTCCAGCCGCCGGTGCCGCGGTTGCCGCCGTACTCGGGGGCGGCGAAGTAGAACTCCAGCGCGTGGGTGATGGCGAGGTCGCGCATCGCGACGACCGCGGGGTCCTGGGTGCCGCGCAGGACCAGGTCGCGGATCGGGCCGGGGAGGATCGCGAAGCCGGGTACGCCGGCGGCCAGCGCCCGCAGCCCCCGGGTGTAGATCTCCTGGAACCCGACGACGCCCTCGGCGGCCGAGCCCTGGATCCGCAGCCGCCAGGCCTTCTCCTCGTAGGGGTCCAGCGGGAGGAACTGGGCGAAGTGGTTGACCGGGGAACCGCCGCGGTCGGAGAACGGACCGCCGGCGAAGATCCGCGGGGTGCCGCCCTGGAACGCGGCGAGCAGCGCGTCGATCGCCTGCGGGCAGCCCACCTGGACGGCGCCGACCGCCAGGTCCTCGGGCTGGCCGGGGACCACCCGGTCGACGACCGCGGTGAGCGTCTTCAGCTCGGCGGCGGAGAGGTAACGCGGCAGGGCGGGGTCCAGACTGACCGCGATCGCGCCGGTCTCGCCGGCGAAGACGCCGAGCCCGGCACCGACCGCTCCTGCGGTCGCTCCGCGGAGCAGCCCACGGCGGCTCAGCGTCAGGTCGGTCACCGTCGGCCCGCCGCGCGGCCCGGGGCTCGGTCGATCAGCGCTTCGTGAGGGAGGGGTCACGATCCCTGAACGATCGACGTGTGTCCCGGGTCACGTTGTCGGGCCTGGCCGGGTGACCGGCGAGCCCGCGGCGACGGCGTTGAACAGGTCCACGATCCCGGCCAGCCGCGCCTCCTCCAGGTCGGGCCGGGGCAGCAGCGCCCGGATGACGGCCTCGCCGTCGAACATGTGCACCACCGCGGTGGCGGCGACCCGCGCCATCTCGGGGTCCTGGAGCGCGGCGCCCAGTCCCGAGTTGACCGCCAGGTCCTCGATGTTGTCGTAAAGCCCGATCGCGACCGGCGTCAGCTTCTCCCGCAGCGCGGTGTCGGTCCGCGCCGCGATCAGCAGCTCGAACCAGACCGCGTTGATCCGGGCCCGCGAACGGCTCCGGGCGAACTCCAACTGCTCGACGATGCTGGCCGCGCCCAGCGAGCGGAACTCGTCGAGGTGCCGCCGGCCGACCTCTTCGGCCGCAGCCACCACCAGGGCGAGGCGGGAGTCGAAGTGCCGGAACATCCCGCCCTTGGAGACACCCGCCCGCAGACAGATCTCCCCCACCGAGGCCCGGTGGTAGCCGAGGTCGGCGATCGTCTCGATGGTCGCGTCGACCAGCGCTGCGACGGTGCCCGCGGTGCGCTCGGCCTGGGTCCGCCGCCCCTGAGGTCGGCGCGCCGGCGGGCGTGAGCTCACGCGGTGCGTTCCTGGGCTCGCTGGCCCGAACGCAGGAAGCGCCCGGTCCGCACCGTGCCGAGCTTGTCGTCCGCGGCGCCGTTGCCGAAGACGTACTCGCCGCCGACGAGCACCGCGGTGACGGCGCGGTCGTTGCGGTTCACCATCCGCGGCAGGCCGTCGAAGGCCGGCACCGGGTTCTCGTGGTAGCTGTCGAGCTCGTCGTCGAGCCCGGCGGGGTCGATGACCACGACGTCCGCGCGGTCGCCGACCCGCAGGTGGCCGGCGTCCAACGAGTACCAGTCGGCCAGCTCACCGGTGAGCCGGTGCACCGCGTGCTCCATCGACATGAACCCCATGCCGGCCTTCTCGGCGTCGTACGCGCGGCGCAGGAAGCGGAGTCCGAAGTTGTAGAACGCCATGTTGCGCAGGTGCGCGCCGGCGTCGGAGAACCCCATCTGGATGCCGTCGATGACGCTCAGCTGGTTGAGCACCTCGGGCCGGTAGTTGGAGATCGTGGTGCGCCAGCGCAGCTTGGTGCCGTGCTCGACGACCAGGTCGAGGAAGGCGTCGACGGGGTGCAGCCCACCCCGCTCCACACCGACCTGCCCGAAGGTCTTCCCGATCACCGAGTCGTCGGGGCACTCGGTGATGTCGGCGTCGAAGAAGTCGCGGTGCCAGACCCGCAGGCCGAACTTGTTCTCGTAGTCCTTGCGGAACTGGCGGCGGTACTCCTCGTCACCGAGCAGCCGCATCCGCTCCACCGCGTCGGAGAGGTGCAGCGCCGCGGCGCCGGTACCGAACTCCTCGAAGATCACCAGGTCGATGCCGTCGGCGTACACCTCGAACGGGACCGGCAGGTGCTGCCACTTCAGGTCACCGCCGAGCTTCTTCACCATCGCCGAGCTGGGGCCCATGATCTTGATGGCGAACTTGTTCGCCTTCAGGTCCGCTGCGGAGAGCAGGCTGAGCTTGAGCTTCTTGCGCCCGATCCCGGTCGAGGCGGAGAAGAGTCCGGCGAAGCTCATCGGGTTGCCGATGTCCGGCCCCGCCTGGAGGACCCGGTCCCGCTGGCGGAGGATCGTGTACAGCCGCCGGCGCTCGCGCCCCTTGGCGTACGTCGAGGGCAGCGTGCGGGACCGGCAAACCTCACCGTCGAGCTTGTCGAAGAGCAGCTCCTGGGCGGACATCCCGAGGAAGCCGGCGTCCAGCGCCTCGGTGAGCTTGGCCTCCATGTTCGCCAGCTCGCGCTCGGTCGGCTTCACGCCCTTGGTGGTAGCCCGGTCCAGACCCATCTCGGCGGCGCGGATGTCGGAGTGGCCGAGGAACGCGGCGATGTTCGGGCCCAGGGCCAGCGAGTCGATGTAGTCGGCGTACTCGGCGGCGGTCGCCCACGGGCCGTGCGTCTCGACGGCCTCGATGACGTGGCGGCGCGGGATCGCCTCGACCCGGCCGAAGATGTCGCCGGCGGTCTCCGGGTCGACGTGCACCGTGGAGAGGGAGCAGGACCCGAGGAAGACCGTGGTCATCCCGTGCCGGACCGACTCCGCCAGCGCGGGTCCGTCGAGGATCTCCACGTCGTAGTGCGTGTGGATGTCGATCATCCCCGGCGTCACCCACTTGCCGGCGGCGTCGATCACCCGGGGGCAGCCGGTCTCGTCGAGCGGGTCCGCGGAGAGCGCGACGACCTTGCCGTCGCGCACGCCCACGTTGAGCAGGGCGGAGGGTCCGCGGGTGCCGTCGAAGACGCGGCCCCCCTTGATGATGGCGTCGAAGGTCATGCATAGATTGCAACCGATCGGTCGCTAACTGTCAAGGGTCGGCCCGAGGTCCGACGTCGCAAAGTCCTCCACATCACCCGCCGGGTGCCAATGGGAAGGGGGCGACGAGGACGTGATGACGATGATCGACTGGAACTCCGAGACCTGGGGCAACCAGGTCCACCTGAGTGCCACCGGCTCCAAGGTGCCCGACCGGCACGACAGCGAGTCCGAGCAGCCGCAGCGGTAGGCCTACCCGAGCGAGTCCGGTACGTCGAAAGACTCCGGATCGGTCCACGGCGGAACCTGCGCCAGCGCCGTCTGCACCAGCGCGACCCGGGTCATCACCAGCGCCTTGCGCCGGATCCGGCCGCCCTCGTCGGGGGTGTTCTCCTCGACCACGGCGCGGACCTCCGCGGTGGAGTACGTCGGCCGCTCCCCCGCCGTACGGGGTCGGTCGGGCAGGGCGACCAAGATCGGCAGGATCTGCTCGCCGAGAGACTCGAGCAGCTGGTAGCGCCCGAAGCCGCCGAGGTCCGTCCAGGCTTGCTCGAGGTCGACCCTGCCCTTGCGGATGTCCTTCGACTGCGACGCGAGGGCGGCCTTGGCCACCCCGGTCATCGCCGCGGTCAGCTCGGCTTCGGTGAAACGCATGGGACCAGCATGCCCGTCGCGGCTCCCTTCACGGTGCGGCGACAGCCCACGATGTGACGAAGACCCCGCTCAGTCGTCGAGGAGTCCGGCCTTCTCCGCCGCCGCGACGATCCTCCGGACGTTCTCCACCGCGCCGCAGTCGGACTCGATCAGGGTGTTGCGGGTCGCAGCGAAGGCCGCCCCGAGCCGGGCCCTCTCCGCGTCGTCCACCTCCTCTCGGGCGGGGTTGAGGATCGTCAGCTCCTCCTCGGTCAGGTGATGGTTGACCTTCGAGGCGAGCTCCTCGACCAGGTCGTCGAACCCCTCGCCGGTGGTGTCCTCCGCCTCGAGGATGTCGAGGAGCGCCTGGTTGCCTTCGGCGTGCTCCTCCGTGCCGTGCTCCTTCTCGTGCGCGGTGATCGCCCGCTCCTTGCGCAAGGTGGGGTAGACCTCGCGCTCCTCCGCCTCGGCGTGGGCGACCAGCAGGGTGGCGAGGGTCTGCCGTACGGCGTCCCGGTCACGGGTGGCATCGCGCAGGTCCCGCAGCAGTTCCTCGAAGTGCCGGTGGTCGGCCACGATCAGGTCGACGACGTCGCCCTCGGTCGGGAGCAGAAGATCCAGGTGAGTCATGGCTCCCAGATGCCCCGGACGGCGGATCCTATGCGCGGCCGGTGTGGTGCCTGGGTGCACGACATAGGTCCCACCTGACGCCTCCCTCATGAGTCGCCACAACCAGCCCGTCTAGGCCGCTGAGGGCGCGCGTGCTCGGACCGGCAGATTTCCCTGGCGGCCGTCGACCGGCGACCACTACGTTGCGACCAGAGCACTCTCGAGCTCGCCCCGCCTCACCGAGAGAGAGCACCGCCATGGACCGCTGGAACCGCACCCTCCCGCTCGCCGCAATGGCCCTGGCCCTGGCCGCGAGCACCACCCTGATCGGGCCGGCCGGCGCAGCCGAGACCGCCACCGCGACGGTCAGCGAGGTGACCTGCGTCGAGGAGGACGGCCAGGTGACGGTCACGCTCGCGGCGAGCGACACCACCGCCGCGACGTTCCTCGTGCTCGTCGGCGGTGAAGGCGGCGAGGAGACCGAGGTTGCTGCCGGCCAGACCCAGGACGTGGTGACCTCGGGCCTCCCGGACGGCGATGTCAGCGTCGAGGCGATCCTGCTGACCGAGGGCGGCGAAGAGGTCGGGGAGACCCTGGCCCTGGAGGGCCGCGCTGTCGCGTGCGACGTCGCACCCGAAGGCCCGTACAGCAACGCCCGGGGCGAGGCGATGGACGGCTGCGAGGGCACCGGGTGGGTGTCGGCGTCCAACAGACCGATCGCAGGGAACGTCGAAGACCTCCAGCCGGTGACGTTCCGGGTGACGTTCACCCCGACCGACGACCCGATCGTCGGACCGCCGGATGGCGAGGACACCGGCGGAAGCGAGGAACCGGGCGACGGAGGCGAGCCTGGCAGCGACGGCGAGACTGCGTTCCCCGAGCGGGCCGCAGCCGGGCCGGAGTTCGAGCTCGCGACGTTCGTCCTCGACGCAACCAACCAGACCTACGACCGGTCGTTCACCGCCGAGGAACTCGGCAGCACTGGTGACCTGGTCCTCTGGGCCGGTGACGAGATCATCGCCAGCGCGCACGTCGGGTACTGCGTCGTGCTGGCGGTCGAGTCCGGCGGTGGCGGACCGGCGGTCGTGAACACCGGAGCCTGATCGGGGTCGCTGCGCGCCTGTGATCGTCGCTGCGCTCCCCTACAGGCTTGCTCGCCTCGGCAAAGAGAAAGACCCCGGGGCGAAGCGTTCCGGGGTCTTTGCTCTTTGCGCTCGGCTCGCGCGCCTGTAGGGATTCGAACCCCAAACCTTCTGATCCGTAGTCAGATGCTCTATCCGTTGAGCTACAGGCGCTCGTCCTGAAACCGATGAAACCCGGCCCCAGAGGACTGGCATATGTTAGCCGACCTGGGCGGCGGGGCCGAATCGGGCTCCGGTGTGGCCGGGCCCACCCGACTTGATCGATCCAATAGGTGCCTGCTGACGAAGCACGTAAATTCGCGGGATTCCCGCGATCTGCGGCCCGCTCCGGGCGCACCTCTCGGGTCCCGAAGATCGCCTGCAACGGCGCGGCGATCGTGCAGCACTCGACTTTCAAGATCCGCCGATGCGCTCGGCGGCCGGCGTGCCACCTCCGTGGCGGCGCACCGCGATCGAAAGGAAAAACCTGGCATGACCGCCGAAACGACGACCACGACCGCGCCGACCACCCGTGAGGACATCCTCGCCTGGGTCACCGAGATCGCCGAGCTGACCCAGCCGGACGCGATCCACTGGTGCACCGGCTCCGACGAGGAGTGGACCGAGCTCACCGACTTCCTGGTCGGCACCGGCACCTTCATCAAGCTGGACGAGAACAAGAAGCCGAACTCGTACTACGCAGCCTCCGACCCCACCGACGTGGCGCGTGTCGAGGACAAGACCTTCATCTGCTCCGTAGACGAGAAGGACTGCGGACCCACCAACAACTGGATGGACCCGAACCAGATGAAGGAGATCATGCGCGGGCTGTACGCCGGCTGCATGAAGGGTCGCACCATGTATGTGATCCCCTTCGTGATGGGCCACCTCGAGGCCGAGAAACCGATGTTCGGCATCGAGATCACCGACTCGGCGTACGTCGTCGCGTCGATGCGCGTGATGGCCCGGATGGGCAGCGAGGTGCTGGCCAAGATGGAGGAGACCAACGCGCCGTACGTGCCGGCCCTGCACTCGGTCGGGCACCCGCTGGCCGAGGGCCAGGCCGACGTCGCCTGGCCGTGCAACGAGACCAAGTACATCGTCCAGTTCCCCGAGGAGCGGATGATCTGGAGCTTCGGCTCCGGCTACGGCGGCAACGCCCTGCTCGGCAAGAAGTGCTACGCGCTGCGGATCGCCTCGGTGATGGCGCGCGACGAGGGCTGGATGGCCGAGCACATGCTCATCCTCAAGCTCACCTCCCCGGTCGGCGTCGTCAAGTACGTCGCCGCCGCGTTCCCCAGCGCCTGCGGCAAGACCAACCTGGCAATGCTCGAGCCGACCATCCCCGGCTGGAAGGTCGAGGCCATCGGCGACGACATCGCCTGGATGCGCATCGGTGAGGACGGCCGCCTGTGGGCGGTGAACCCGGAGTTCGGCTTCTTCGGGGTCGCCCCGGGCACCAACGAGCACACCAACCCGAACGCGATGAAGACCATCAACAAGGGCAACTCGGTCTTCACCAACGTCGCGCTCACCGAGGACGGCGACGTCTGGTGGGAGGGCCTGGAGAACATGCCGGCGAAGGCGACCTCGTGGAAGGGCGAGCCCTGGACCCCCGAAGACGGAGCGTCCGGGGTCCTTAGTTCCCACCCGAACAGCCGCTACTGCACGCCGATCAAGCAGTGCGACATGCTCGCCGCCGAGTACGACGACCCGCGCGGCGTCCCGATCGACGCGATCCTCTTCGGGGGCCGCCGCAAGACCACCATCCCGCTGGTCTCCGAGGCCCGCGACTGGACCCACGGCACCTTCCTCGGCGCGACCCTGTCGTCGGAGACGACTGCGGCCGCGGTCGGCCAGGTCGGTGTCGTCCGCCGCGACCCGATGGCGATGATCCCGTTCATCGGCTACAACGCCGGCGACTACTTCAACCACTGGATCACGATGGGCAAGGACAACGACGCGTCCAAGATGCCCAAGATCTTCTACGTGAACTGGTTCCGGCTCGACGAGAACGGCACGTTCCTCTGGCCGGGCTTCGGCGAGAACAGCCGCGTCCTGAAGTGGATCATCGAGCGCATCGACGGCCAGGCCGCCGCGGTCGAGACCCCCATCGGCCACGTGCCGGCACCGGGCTCGTTCGACATCGACGGCCTGGACATGACCGAGGCGCAGCTCGCCGAGGCGCTCAAGGTCGACGTCGAGGAGTGGAAGGCCGAGATCCCGCAGATCCAGGAGTGGTTCGAGAAGTTCGGCGACGACCTGCCGGCCGTCCTGTGGACCGAGCTCGACGGTCTCAAGGCCCGCCTGGGCCTCTGAGCCGCCGCTCGACCCGATCCGGACGAAGGGCCGCATCCACCAGGATGCGGCCCTTCGCTATATCTGCCCTGCACATTCCTGCAATCATGCAGACGTGACCGCGGAATTCGATGCAACCCAGCGCGAGCTCCTCCAGCACGGCGCCGGTGACCTTTACCAGCGCCTGGTCGTCGAGGGGTCGGTGAAGCCGGACGACGAACGGATCGCTCCTGGCGGACCCGAGCACACCTCGTTCACCTTGCTGCTCGATCTCGGTCTGATGACGCTGGACCCCACCACCGACTGCTACCTGCCGGTGGACCCGGCAATCGTGCAGTCCCGGGTGGTCGCCCCGATGGGGCAGCGTGCCGCCGAGCTGCTCGCGGAGTCGACCGGCTGGGCGACCACCTTCGCCGAGCTCGGGCTGGCCTACCGGCGGACGGCCCCGGGGGACTCCTCGATCGTCGAGATCCGCGGGATCTCCAACATCAACCGGTTCCTGACCTCGGTGGTCGGGGACGCCGAGCGCGAGCTGCTCACCGCCCAGCCCGACGGCGCCCGCTCCGCGGCCGTCCTGGACGCTGCGCTGGAGCGGGACAAGAGCGCGCTGGCGCGCGGCGTCCGGATGCGGACGCTGTACCAGCACTCGGCGCGTCGAAGCCTGGTCACCCGCGAGTACGTCGAGCAGGTCACCAAGGTCGGGGCCGAGGTCCGCACCCTGGATGAGTTCTTCAACCGACTCATCGTCGTCGACCGCCGGCTGGCCGTCGTACCGGGCACCGATGGTGACGACGTGGCGATCGTGATCCACGACGCCAGCCTGGTCGCCTACCTGGCCGACATCTTCGAGCGGTTCTGGGAACGGGCACACGCCTTCGGCGACCGGGAGACCAGCACCGAGCGGGAGATCGCCGACGACGTGCACAACATGACCGTCCGGATGCTCGTCGAGGGACACAGTGACAACGCCAGCGCCAAACGGATCGGCGTCAGCACCCGGACGTACGCCGGCTACGTCGCTGCGCTGAAGGCGGAGTACAACGTGGAGACCCGGTTCCAGTTGGGCTACGCGATCGCCCGGGCCGAGATGCGGGAGAAGACCCGCCACGCACGCGGCGCCTGATCCACCCCCGGACATGACAAGAGCGGAGAGTGGGGGTCTCTCCGCTCTTGGTCACGAGACGGGCCTGGTCGGCTCGACGGCGTCAGGGGGGTGACAATCGCCCGCGTCTCGAGTCTTCAGTTAGTGATCATCCCCAGCCGGTGTCGTATCGCAGAATCGAGATCGACCGGTCGAGATCCTTCTCTGGTGCCGCGTTCGCCGGGCCCGAGCCCCCGGCGAGGATGCCTGTTGCCAGAAGCACGGCTGCCGCTGTACGGGCGACAATTTTCCTCATCGTGTGTCCTTCAGTTGTGCCAGTCACTCAGGGGATGTGACCGGATGACCCGATTCTCGCGGAGGGGACGCGCCCGCGGGAAGTAGACCAGTTGCCTCATGAACGTGCACTGCACCTTCCTGCAGGTTCATGCAACGGAGAGCCCCCAGCAGGCCCACCGGAAATGACGAACTCCGCCCCGGTAGACCAGGGCGGAGCTCGTTCAACTGGCGGAGGCGGAGGGATTTGAACCCTCGATGGGGTTGTAGCCCCAAACCCGCTTAGCAGGCGGGCGCCATAGACCGGACTAGGCGACGCCTCCCCGACAGCGAGGGCAAGGTTACCCACCCGGGGGCACCCGCGGGAAATTGCCCCCGCGATCAGCTGGAGCGGCGCCCCTGCCCGGCGTTGAGTCGGGCGCGGAGCTCGTCGACGAACTCCTCCTTGTCGCCTTCGATCAGGTCGACCGGGATCGTCGTGGAAGCGCCGCTGCGGAGCCGGAGCACCACGCACTTCGCGCCGTGCACCTCGCTGGTCGCCAGGTCGGCCACGTCGACCCAGCGCGCCCGCGTCTCCCCGGCACCGCGGACGAACCGCACCTGGTAGCCGAGGTCGTCGAGCCGGACGACGTACCAACGACGCCCGAGGAGGAAGCCGAGGGTGAAGATCCCGACCACGGCCAGGACGACAAGCCCGGTGAGCAGGTCGGCGTGGAGGTCGAGGGAGGCCACGACCAGGGTGACGACCAGCAGCACGACGCCGATGCAGGCCAGGAAGGTCCCCATCAGCCGCGCGCGGAGCTGAGGAGCCAGGCCGTAGTCGCGGGGTTCGGTGCTCGTCACCCCCCGATTACACCGGGTCCCCGGAATCCGTCGGAACCCGGGGTCCGCCCTGACCGATTTCGTCGTAGAGATCCCGAATGTCGCCGAGGGTATTGCCTCTGCCTGTGGCCTGAGTCACACTCAAGGCTCCCACTGTCCACGAACGACCTCGTGAAGGGGGTGGCTCATGACACTTGAGTCAGCAATCTCAGACCTGCGGCACACGCTCGGAAGCGCTCGAACGGCTTCGAACTGGCGGCTGATGACCAGACAGCAGCTGGCCGCGGTCCGCGAGGCCCTGAGCGACGAGCGGTTCACCTCCTGGGATGGCTGGTTGGCTGCCCGCAGCGGAGCCAGCGCGCGGGAACGACAGCAGCTGCTCGGTCGCATCTCCGCTCTCGGCACCGGCGTGATCGACCGGCTCGACGCCGATCGTGTCGCCGCCGAGGTACGCCGCCTGATCAACGACGTGGAGCACTACCGGCAGAAGGTGCACGACCTGGTCTACGACTCGGTCTCGATGGAGATCGGCGGCTCGGAGTAGTCAGCCCGGAGTAGTCACCTCCGCAGAGCCCGGCCGTAGCGCCGGGTGACGCGGCGCTGCACCAGCCTCCCCACGGGGCCGACACAGTGCGAGAGCCACGAACCGGCTCGGGAGAACGCGATGATCGACAGCGTCACCGTGCCGTCATCGGTGAGCTCGACCAGGAAGAGTTCCTCGCCTCGCTCGGGGTGGCCGGGCAAGGTGCCGTAGGCGAATCCGCCCCGGGTGCTCTCGTCGATGACACCGACCACCCGCACCGGCGCCTTTACCGCAAGCCGTCCGAACCCGATCCGGACAACCGCAACGGCGCCGACCTCGACCCGGTCGGAGGAGGCGGTCACCCGGAGACCAGCACCGCGCTGCACACCCCAGGCCAGCAGCCGCTCCACAGCGTCGTCGTACGCCGGACGGCCGCGCCCGATCGCGTACGACTCGTGGAGGTGGTGGTAGCCCTCGGGGAGCGCGCTCGTCGGCATCGCCAAGGTGGCGCCGACCTCGGCGTAGGTGAAGGGGGACGTCCGGAGCCGGTCGGCCTCGAACGGCCGCAGTCTCGCGCTCACCGCGTCTCGACCAGCTCGACGACCGGGTCCGATCGACGGGCAGTTCCGCAGAGGGGGAGGGATTCGAACCCCCGGTAGGTTTCCCTACGATCGCTTTCAAGGCGATTCCGATCGGCCACTCCGGCACCCCTCCTCGGGCAGGGACGAGTCCCCGCTCCGGAAACCGAGTCTAGAGGTTCTGCTCGCCGGGCTCGGTACTAGCGGTGCTCCAGCACCACGAGGACGTCGCCCTCCTGGATGACGTCGCCCGCGACGACGCGGATCTCGCGGACCACCCCGCTGGCCTCGACCAGCACCGGGATCTCCATCTTCATCGACTCCAGCAGCATCACCGTGTCCCCCGGTGCGACCTGGTCGTCGACGGACACCGAGATCGAGAGCACGCTGGCCACCATCTCGGCGAGGATCTCTGAGGTCGCTGCCATGCAGCGGACCGTACCGCGCCGGCGTGGTTACCCGCAGGTTCGGCCGGGTCAGCGCAACGGCTGGGTACGACGCGGCTCCGGGCGGTGCGCCTCGGCCTCCTCGTCGCGACGGGCGCGGCGGCCGTGCGTTCCGGTCAGGGCCTGCTCCGCCCGGATCACCAGGTACCCCAGCACCAGGCCGATCAGCAGGCTGTACAGGGCACCCAGGACCAGGCTGCTCGTGTCGATGTCGGCCTTCACCAACCGGACCGCGACCGGTGCGGTCGCGCCCACCCCGAACGCGCAGACCCACCAGCCCTGCCGGCGGCGGGCGCGCATGAAGACACCCCAGAGCAGGGCCGGGTAGCCGAGCAGCGCGACGATCGGGTGCGGCACCGCACCGAAGGTCGACCGGGTCCCCTCTCGGACGTCGTCGACCAGGCCCACCAGGTCGCGCGACCCCCACTGCGCGATCGCCTCGCTGTAGGCGAGCGCGACCACCAGCATCAGGACCGCGCCGCCGGCGACGGCGTACCCGCGGCGGCCGAGACCGTGCAGACCCGCTCCGAGTCGGTAGACCAGCGCGAAGGCCGCGGCGAGCGCGAGGCCGAAGACGACGTACCCGAACCGGACGGTGTCGATCCCAGTGACGTCCTCCGGCACGTAGCCGACCACTCCGAAGGAACCGACCCACGCGAACACGGTCGCGATCAGGACCTCCCGGATCGCCAGGGCGAACGTCGCGGCCGGCGTCGTCAGCATCACCGCGAGGGTCGCCGTCAGCACGCCGGTCCCGACAGCGGCACCGGCCATCAGCGGCTCCCACCCGGTCGCGACCGCGGCGGTCCCGAACGACACGCTCAGCGCGGCCGCCCAGATCGTCCGACCACCGGTGCGGACGGCGAGGCCCCAGGCCAACGCGCCCGAGACGAGGATCGCGGGAACCTGCTGGACCAGGTCGGGGAGGTCGGGCCCGAACCGTCCGAGCGCAACTCCGGCGGCTCCGAGAAGGAGCACCACGAGCCACCCGTCCCGTTCGCCGAACCTCGGCTGCGTCCCACTACGCAGGCGCGGAGCCGGCTTCGCTGCCGGAGGGTGCGCGGCGGGGCGGG
>JBFJNH010000065.1:0-18572 GCA_041618295.1 Marmoricola sp. | reverse complement strand
CCACCAGTCAGCACGTACGCGCACGTAGCTACCAGGGGTCGAGAGCATGAGCGGAATTTCCGAGCCGGTCACACCCGCACGACGGGTGCGCCACGAGGTTCGTGACGGTCTCGCCGTGATGGCGTTCTCGGCCGGGGTCAGTGGAGCCCTCGCGGTGCTGATGACCCTCCTCGTCGGACTCGGGAAGTAGGGGCCGGCTCGATGGACACCCCCCGCCACGTCCCGGTCATGCTCGACCGGGTCGTCGCGCTCCTGGCCCCCGCTCTCGCCGAGCCCGGCAGCGTGCTGATCGACGCCACCCTCGGACTCGGTGGCCACACCGAGACGGTCCTGGAGCGCTGCCCGCAGGCCCACGTCGTCGGGATCGACCGTGACGTGCACGCTCTGGAGCTGGCCGGACGCCGGTTGGAGCCGTTCGCGGCCCGGACGACGCTCGTGCACGCCGTGTACGACGAGATCCCCGAGGTGCTCGCCGACCTGGGGATGAGGTCGGTGCAGGGGATCCTCTTCGACCTCGGCGTCTCCTCGATGCAGCTCGATGTCCGGGAGCGTGGATTTGCCTACGCCGAGGACGCGCCGCTGGACATGCGGATGAACGACACCGCCGGCCTGACCGCCGCGGACGTCCTGAACACCTACAGCGCAGCCGACCTGGCCCGGATCCTCCGCTCCTACGGCGAGGAGAAGTTCGCCCGGCAGATCGCCCGGGCGATCGTGCGCGAGCGCGAGGAACGTCCCTTCACCGACTCGGCGCGCCTGGTCGAGCTGCTCTACGACGTGATCCCGGCGCCGGCGCGCCGCACCGGAGGACACCCGGCCAAGCGCACCTTCCAGGCCCTCCGGATCGAGGTCAACGACGAGCTCGGGGTGCTCCGCCGGGCGATCCCGGCCGCGCTGGACTCGATCGCCGTGGGTGGCCGGGTCGTCGTGGAGAGCTACCACTCGCTCGAGGACCGGTTGGTCAAGCAAGCGTTCGTCGAGCGCACCCGTTCGTCGGCTCCGGTCGACCTCCCGGTGGTTCCGGACGAGTTGCAGCCCGAGCTGCGTCTGCTCACCCGGGGGGCGGAGAAGGCCAACCAGGCCGAGATCGAGGAGAACCCGCGAGCCGCATCGGTGCGGCTGCGCGCTGTGGAACGCATTCGCCAGGGGGAAGCAGCATGAGTTCACTGACCAGTCCCGTCAGGCTCCGCGCTCCCCGCGCGGCCGCGGCGGTCGAGCGTGCCCGCCTCGCCCTGGTGCCGGCGCCGGTGGGCGGTGCTCCCCGCGCCCCCTTCGCCGTCTTCGTCGCCCTGATCCTGGCGGTCGGCGTCGTCGGACTGCTCATGTTCAACACCCAGATGCAGCAGGCGTCGTTCCGGGCCACCGAGCTCTCCGAACGCGCCGAACGCCTCGCCGCCGAGCGGCAGGCGCTCGACATGGAGCTCGACCGGCTGCGCGACCCGCAGCGGCTGGCTGTGGCCGGGCGCGAGCTCGGCATGGTGATGCCGCCGGTCCCGGCGTTCCTGCGGCTCTCCGACGGCCGTGTGCTCGGTACGCCGACCGCGGCGACCGCGGCGGACGGGATGCCGATCTACGACCGCCCGGCGCGGGTGCCGTCGGTGCTCAACCCCCCGGCCACTGTCATCGAGGTGCCCGCCAAGCCGTCCCAGGTCGCTGCGAAGCCGACCAAGAAGGGACAAACCCGGACCACCACCGGCCCTGCCTCCGCGGCTGGCAGTGCTGGAGCAGGTACGAATGACCCAGCAGCCGCGGCCCAGGGAGTTCCTCGTTGACCCAGTCCCATCGACCGGCAGCCCGTTCAGGGGCTCGCTCCGGCCGGAGTTCTGGCCGGATTCCTGGGCAGCGCTCGCTGCGCGGATCCGCTGAGGTCAGGCTCCGGGTCGGTCTGATCGTGGTCGCGATGGTGCTCTCCGTCTTCGGGGTGCGGCTCTTCCAGCTCCAAGGGCTCGACCCGAAGGCCTACGCCGCGCGCGCCGATGCCGAGGGCTTGGTCACGGTCGATCTGCCGGCGACCAGGGGCGAGATCACCGACCGGAACGGCGTCGCGCTGGCCAAGACCGTCAGCGGCGTGATGATCGTCGCCGACCCGCTCCGGACCCGGCCGAACGCCGAGAAGATCGCCAAGATCCTCGCCACCCGCCTGGACCTGGACTACTTCAACGTGCTGGAGAGCCTGCGCAAGTCCAACGGACCGGGCAAGTCCGAGGTCCGGTTCGCCTACGTCGCCCGGCGAGTCCCCGCCGGTGTCGCGGCAACGGCGATCGACGCCGTCGAGAAGGCCGGCTTCAAGGGCATCGAGACCCGGCCCGACCCGCTGCGCGACTACCCGGCGAGCGACGTCGGTGCCAACCTCCTCGGCTTCCTCGGGACCGACGGCAAGCCGTTGGCCGGCCTCGAGCTGGCCTTCGACAAGCGCCTGGCGGGCAAGGACGGCAGCGAGACCTACGAGGTCGGCGGCGGCAACCGGATCCCGCTCGGCGACAACACCGAGGTCGAACCCGTCAACGGCAAGCCCCTCACCCTGACCATCGACCGCTACGTCCAGTGGCACGCCCAGCGGGTGCTGCGGACCGCGGTTCAGAAGTCCCGGGCGAAGTCCGGAGCCGCCGTCGTGCTGGACACCCGGACCGGTGAGATCCTGGCGCTGGCCGACTATCCGACGTACGACGCGAACGCGCCGGGCAAGGCCCCGAAGGCCGACCGGGGCAGCCGAGCCCTCAGCGACGTCTACGAGCCCGGTTCGGTCGAGAAGGTTCTGACCGCTGCCGCGTTGATCGACGCCGGCAAGGTGACCCCTGCGACCCGGATCCGGGTGCCCAGCAGCCTGCCGGTGATGGACCGGGTCATCAACGACTACTTCTCGCACCCGACGCTCGGGCTGACCCTGGCCGGCGTCATCGCCAAGTCCTCCAACATCGGGACGGTCCTGGCGGCCCGCCAGTTCAGCCACCAGCAGATGTGGTCCTACCTGGACCAGTTCGGTCTCGGCCGGCGCGTCGACATCGGGCTCGGCGGGATCAGCCGCGGTGTCCTCCCGCCGGCCGACGACTGGACCGATCTCACCCGGGCGACCGTCTCCTTCGGCCAGGGGCTCTCGGTCAACGCCCTCCAGATGGCCGCCGCGGTCAACGCCGTGGCCAACGGCGGCGAGCTCATCTCGCCGAGCCTGATCAAGGGACGGGCCGTCACCAGCACCGGGTCGGTCGTCGGCACCGACGTCGCCACCCGCACCCAGGTGGTCAGCCCGGCGGCCGCTGCGGCGACCGCGCAGATGATGGAGATGGTCACCACGCAGGGCGCCGGCACCGCGCCGCGGGCCGGGATCGAGGGATACCGCGTCGCAGGCAAGACCGGGACGGCCCAGCAGGTCGGCAGCGCCTGCAAGTGCTATGACGGGTCCACGGCGGTTTCGTTCGGCGGGTTCGCCCCCGCGGACGACCCGCGCTTCACGGTCTACGTGGTGATCCAGAAGCCGGTACGGGGCAGCAGCGGTGGCGGCACCGCCGGCCCGGTCTTCCGTCAGATCATGAGCTACCTGCTGCAGAAGTACGCCGTCCCGCCCACCAACACCCCGCCCGCGGCGCTGCCGGTCGCGTGGTGACCCGATAGGTTCGCGGCGTGCAGGTGTCCGCCGACCAGCCCTCGAACAGCCCGGGTCTGACCCGCCCCGCGCACCCGCCCGCCACCGCGCTGGTCGACGTGGCGGCGAGGGTCGGTGCCCGGGTGATCGGACCTCTGCCTGACGAGGACGGTGCCGAGCCCACGGTGACCGGGCTGACGCTCAGCTCGCAACGGGTCCGCCCCGGTGACCTCTACGTGGCCCTTCCCGGCGCGCGGGCCCACGGGGCGTCCTACGCCGCCGCGGCCGTCGGCTCGGGTGCGGTCGCGGTGCTGACCGATACCGCGGGCACGGCCCTCCTCGGACAGCTGGAGGTCCCGGTGCTGGTCGCCGACGACCTGCGCCCGGTCCTCGGGGACCTCGCCGCCCACCTGTACGGCGATCCTGCTTCGGCGCTGACCTTGATGGCCGTCACCGGAACCCAGGGCAAGACCACCACGACCCGGCTGCTGGAGGCCGGTCTGGAACGGGCCGGGATCACGGCCGCGGTCGTCGGGACGGTCGGTACCCGGATCGCCGGGCAGGACGTGAAGACCGCCCTGACCACCCCGGAGGCGCCCGACCTGCACGCGCTCTTCGCAGTGATGCGCGAGCGCGGGGTTCAGGGCTGCGCGATGGAGGTGTCCAGCCACGCGCTGGTGATGGGCCGGGTCGACGGGGTCGTCTTCGACGTCGCCGCGTTCGTCAACCTGGGGCGCGACCACCTGGACTTCCACGCTGACCTCGAGGACTACTTCGCGGCGAAGGCGTCGCTCTTCGGGCCCGACCGCGCCCGGCGGGGTCTGACCAACGTCGACGACGAGCACGGTCGGCGACTGCTCGCCGAGGCCCGGATCCCGATGCGGACGTTCTCGCCCTCCGGCGCCGACGCCGACTGGCGGGCGGTCGAGATCGATCTCCGTCCCGAGGGCTCCCGGTTCACCGTCATCACCCCGACCGGCGCGCGGATCGCCGCCGGTGTCCCGCTGACCGGCTCGTTCAACGTGGCCAACGCCTTGTGCGCGATCGCCCTGGCCGCCGAGGCGGGCTTCGACCCGGTGTCGGTCGCCGACGGGATCGTCGGGTCCGGGGGAGTCCCCGGACGGCTGGAGCGGGTCGAGGCCGGCCAGGACTTCCTCGCGGTCGTCGACTACGCGCACAAGCCCGACGCCGTGGAGGCCGCGCTCGCAGCCCTCGCCCCGTTGACCGCCGGTCGGCTGATCCTGGTCCTGGGTGCCGGGGGCGACCGGGACACCGGGAAGCGCGCGCTGATGGGGGAGATCGGCGCCCGGGACGCCGACGTCCTGGTGATCACCGATGACAACCCCCGCAGCGAGGACCCCGCCGCGATCCGGGCCGCGATCCGAGTCGGGGCCGAGCAGGTGGCTGCCTCGACCCGCGCAGAGGTGCTCGAGATCGGCGACCGACGGGAGGCGATCCGGAGGGCGATCGGGATGGCGCACGACGGTGACACCGTCCTGGTGGCCGGCAAGGGCCACGAGACCGGTCAGGAGATCGGGTCCGGCGTGACGGCGGTGATCCAACCGTTCGACGACCGCGACGAGGTCCGGGCGGCGCTGGAAGGGGCGACAGGATGATCGCGATGACGTTGTCGGAGATCGCGGAGGTCGTCGGGGGCCGGGTGAGTCGGCCCGAGCACGCGGCCGTCGTGGTCGGTGCGCCCGCCTTCCTCGACAGCCGCGACCCCGTGCCCGACGGGCTGTTCCTGGCGATCGCCGGTGAGCGCGTCGACGGCCACGACTACGCCTCGATGGCGCTCGACGGCGGCGCTGCGGCCGTCCTGGGCAGCCGCGACGTGGCCGGTCCGGCGGTGCTGGTCGACGACGTCCAGACGGCAGTCGGTCTGCTGGCCAGGCACGTGCTCGCCGCGCTCCGCCGCGCGGGGGCGGGGCTCCGGGTCGTCGCGATCACCGGGTCCCAGGGCAAGACCAGCGTGAAGGACATGCTGGCCGCGGTGCTGACCGACGCCGGTCCGACGGTGGCGACCTACGGGTCGTTCAACAACGAGCTGGGGCTGCCGCTGACCGTGCTCCGGGCCGACCCCGGGACCCAGTACCTGGTCCTGGAGATGGGGGCCCGGGGGATCGGTCACCTGGCCGAGCTCTGCACGATCGCGCCGCCGGACATCAGCGTGGTCCTGAACGTCGGACGGGCGCACCTGGGCGAGTTCGGATCGCGGGAGGCGATCGCGACCGCCAAGGGCGAGCTGGTCGAGGCGCTCGGCCCGGCGGGCGTGGCGGTGCTGAACCTCGACGACCTGCTGGTGGCGGCGATGGCCCCGCGCACCCGGGGTCGGGTCAGCACCTTCGGTGCCGCGTCCGGAGCCGCGCTGGGACTGGAACGGGTCGAGCTCGACGAGCTCAGTCGGCCCGCCTTCGACCTCCGCTACGGCGCCGAGCGGGTGCACGTCAAGCTGCGGCTGCTCGGCGAGCACCAGGCGCTCAACGCAGCCGCGGCAGCCGCGGCCGCGCTGGCCGCCGGTGTCGGGTTGGCGCAGATCGGGCAGTCCCTCTCCGCGATCACCGCGTTGTCCAAGTGGCGGATGGAGCTGCACGAGCGTTCCGACGGCCTGGTGGTGATCAACGACGCCTACAACGCCAACCCGGACTCGGTGCGAGCGGCGCTGCGGACGCTGGCCGAGATCGGCGAGCGCTCGGGCAAGGCCACCTGCGCCGTTGTCGGCGAGATGCGCGAGCTCGGGGAGACGAGCGCCGAGGAGCACGCGGCTGTGGGGCGACTCGCCCGCGAGCTCGGCATCGACCAGCTCGTCGTCGTCGGTGAGGGTGCCCGGGCGATCAGCGACGCTGATCACACGGCCCTCTTCGCCGCGTCGGTGTCGGATGCCGTCGAGGTGGTGCGGAACAATGTGCTCGGCACCCTCGGTCTGCACACGGTGGTGCTGGTCAAGGCGTCACGGGCCGCCGGGCTCGAACGTGTCGTGGACGCGCTGCTGTCGGACGAAGACGGCCGGCAACGAGTTGAAGACGTGAAGGAGGCGGGCCTGTGAGAGCGATCCTGCTCGCTGGTGGCCTTTCGCTGGTGTTCACGATCTTCGGGACCCGGAGCGCGATCAAGGTCTTCGCCGCCCGCGGCTACGGCCAGCTCATCCGCGACGACGGCCCCACCACGCACCACACCAAGCGCGGTACCCCGACGATGGGCGGTCTGGTGATCGTGCTGGCCACGGTCGTCGCCTACTTCCTGGCCAAGCTGATCACCGGCGGCCAACCGTCCATGTCGGCGCTGCTGTTGCTCTTCCTGTTCGTCGGTCTGGGCACCGTGGGTTTCCTCGACGACTTCATCAAGATCTACAAGCAGCGCAACCTGGGGCTGCGCAGCAAGGCCAAGTTCATCGGTCAGACCGCGGTCGCGGTCGTCTTCGGCTGGCTGGCGCTCTGGCAGGTGGACCCGATCCGGGACTCGCGGGGCGTCACCCCGGCCGGGCAGGCGATCTCCTTCACCCGGGACATCGAGCGGTTCGCCGTACCGACGGTGCTGCTGATCGCGTTCATCGTGTTCCTGATCGCCGGCTTCAGCAACGCCGTCAACCTCACCGACGGGCTCGACGGGCTGGCGGCCGGCGCGTCGATGATGGTCTTCGGCGCGTACACGCTGGTCAACATCTGGCAGAGCAACCAGTCCTGCCGGCTGAATCCGGACGTTGCGGCTTGCTACGAGGTCCGCGATCCGCTCGACCTCGCCGTGGTCGCCGCCGCCATCACCGGGGCCTGCTTCGGTTTCCTCTGGTACAACGCTTCGCCGGCCCAGATCTTCATGGGTGACACCGGCTCGCTCGCTCTCGGTGGAGCGGTCGCCGGGATGGCGGTGCTGACGCGCACCGAGCTGCTGCTGGTCCTGCTCGGTGGCCTCTTCGTGATCCAGACGATGTCGGTGATCCTGCAGGTCGGCTACTTCAAGGCCACCCAGGGCAAACGGCTGTTCCGGATGGCCCCGTTGCACCACCACTTCGAGCTGCTCGGCTGGGAAGAGATCACTGTGGTGATCCGGTTCTGGCTGATCGCCGCCGTCTTCGTGGCAGCCGGGCTGGGCATCTTCTACGCCGAGTGGGTGGTCGGCGGATGAGCGTCCGATGACCGACCGGCTCGACGCGCTCGGTCGTCGGGACTCCTGGGCCGGCATCCGCGCCGTGGTGGCCGGGATGGGTGTCTCGGGTTTCGCCGCCGCCGACAACCTGACCCACCTCGGCGCGCACGTGATCGCGGTGGACGACTCCGACGCCGGTGACCGGCGCGAGAAGGCGACCCTGCTGGAGATCCTCGGCGCGGACGTCCGGCTCGGCCCGGGTTCGACCGCGGTGCTGCCCGAGGACGTCGACGTCGTGGTCACCTCCCCGGGTTGGCGACCGGACGCGCCGCTGCTGGTCCAGGCGGTCGAGCGCGGCATCCCGGTCTGGGGCGAGGTCGAGCTCGCTTGGCGGCTGCGCGACCCGGTCAACCCGGCTCCGTGGCTGGCGATCACCGGCACCAACGGCAAGACCACCACCGTCCAGATGCTCGAGCGGATGCTGATCGCCGGTGGCCTGCGAGCAGTCGCCTGCGGCAACGTGGGTCTGCCGATCGTCGAGGCAGTGATGACCGAGGACGAGTCCGGGGCGTCGCCGTACGACGTCCTGGCCGTCGAGCTGTCCAGCTTCCAGCTGCACTACACCTCCTCGATGCGGGCGCACTCGGCCGCCGTCCTGAACGTCGCCGAGGACCACCTCGACTGGTACTCCTCGATGGCCGACTACATCGCCGACAAGGGCCGGATCTACGCCGGGGTCGAGCACGCGTGCGTCTACAACGCTGCGGACCCGGTCACCGAGCAGCTGGTCCGGGACGCGGACGTCGTCGAGGGCGCCCGGGCGATCGGGTTCACCCTGGCGACGCCCGCCGTCGGCATGGTCGGCCTGGTCGAGGACGTCCTGGCCGATCGGGCGTTCGTCGAGGACCGGCAGTCCTCGGCGGCCGAGCTGTGCACGCTGGCCGACCTGGCCACCCCGGCACCGCACTTCGTGGCCAACGCTCTCGCGGCAGCCGCGTTGGCCCGTTCCGTCGGGGTCGCGCCGTCGGCGATCCGGGCCGCCCTGCGCGAGTTCACCCCGGACGGGCACCGGATCGCCACGGTCGGCACCTACGACGAGGTGACCTGGGTCGACGACTCCAAGGCCACCAACCCGCCGGCTGCGCTGGCCTCCTTGCAGGCCTACGAGTCGGTGGTCTGGATCGCCGGGGGACTGGCGAAGGGCGCCCGGTTCGACGACCTGGTGACCCGGGTCCGTGACCGGCTGCGGGGCGTCGTCCTGCTGGGTGCCGACGCGCCCCTGATCGCCGAGGCGCTCGCCCGACACGCCCCGGATGTGCCGGTCTTCCGTCTGCCTCCCGGCGAGACTTCTCCTATGGATCGCGTCGTGGCGGAAGCCGCGGGGCTGGCAAGGCCGGGAGACACCGTTCTATTGGCTCCCGGGTGCGCGTCCATGGACATGTTCGCCAACTACGGTGCGCGCGGAGACGCCTTCGTCGAAGCAGTGCACCGGATGCGGCGGGCCACGGAGCAGTAGTCCGGCAGGCTCCCGCCGGACCAGGACGAGGAGGATGCGTGAGCGTCACCGCTCAGCCGGGTGGCAAACCCCTCACCCGCTCGAGTGCGCCTTCCGGTCCCGCCGAGGGCACCCTCGCGGGTCGGGTCGCGACGATCCGGCAGAGCCTCGACCGTCCGCTGACGCCGTACTACCTGCTCCTCGGGGCGACCTCGATGCTCCTCGCGATCGGCCTGGTGATGGTGCTCAGCGCCTCCAGCGTCGACGGCTTCGAGAGGCACGGGAACAGCTACTACTGGGCGATCAAGCAGCTCATCTGGGTGGTCGTGGCGCTGCCGTGCGCGTGGATCGCCACCAGGCTCCCGCTCCGGGTGCTGCGTTTCCTCTCCTGGCCGGCGCTCCTGGTCGCTGTCGTTCTGCTCGCGCTCACCCAGACCGCGCTCGGCGTCTCGGTCAACGGCAACCAGAACTGGCTCGGCCTCGGTCCGGTTCAGGTCCAGCCCTCGGAGGTCGCCAAGTTCGCGATGGTGCTCTGGTGCGCCGACGTCTACGCCCGCAAGGACAGCCTGCTCGACTCCTGGCGGCACCTGGTGGTCCCGGTGGTGCCGGTGGCCGCCCTGATCACCGGGCTGGTCCTGGTCGGCGGTGACCTCGGTACGGCGCTCGTCCTGTTCGCGATCGCGCTCGGGATGCTCTGGGTCGTCGGAGCCCCCCTGCGGCTCTTCCTCGCCGCAGTCAGCCTGGTCTCGGTCGGCACGTTCTACCTCGCCACCAGCAGCTCGGAGCGGTTGGAGCGGATCCTGTCCTTCACCGACCCGTTCAAGGACTACCAGGGCTCGGGGTGGCAAGCGGGCCACGGCATCCTCGGCATGTCGAGCGGCGGGGTTCTGGGCAAGGGCATCGGAGCCAGCCAGCAGAAGTGGGGCAGCTTGCCCGAGGCCCACACCGACTTCATCTTCGCGGTCCTCGGAGAGGAGCTGGGGCTGGTCGGCACCCTGCTGGTCCTGGCGCTCTTCCTGACCATCGCGTACGCCGGCATCCGGATCGCGGTGCAGGCGGAGAACCTCTTCGTCCGCTACGCCACCGCCGGCATCATCACCTGGCTGATGGCGCACGTGCTGATCAACATCGGGATGGTGCTCGCGCTGCTACCGGTGATCGGGATCCCGCTGCCGCTGGTCTCCTACGGCGGCTCGTCGCTGGTCCCGGTGCTGGTCGCGCTCGGCCTGGTGATCGGGTTCGCACGCTCGGAGCCCACCGCTGCCGGTGAGCTGCGCCGGCGCCGCAACGCGCGGCGCTCCCGCCGAGCGGTGAACGCCGGTGCCGTGCCGCGGAGCTGGTCGTGAAGCGGTTGCTGCTCGCGGGCGGTGGCACAGCGGGCCACACCTCGCCCCTGCTGGCGACCGCCGACGCGTTGATGCGCCGCCACCCCGACCTCCAGATCACCTGCCTGGGTACGGCGCGCGGCCTGGAGACCTCGGTGATCCCGGCGGCCGGGTACCCGCTCGAGCTGGTCTCGCCGGTGCCGCTCTCGCGGTCGGTCAACGCCGACCTGCTGCGTACTCCGGCGCGGCTGCGGACCTCGGTCCGGGAGGCGGTCGCGGTGCTCGACCGGGTCCGCCCCGATGTCGTGGTCGGCTTCGGTGGGTACGTCTCGGTGCCGGCGTACCTCGCCGCCCGCCGCCGCCGGCTCCCGCTGGTGGTGCACGAGGGCAACGCGCTCCCGGGGATCGCGAACAAGCTCGGCGCCCGCCTCACCGGCTACGTCGCCACCAGCTTCCCGGGCACCGAGCTCCCCCACGCCGTCTGCACCGGTCTGCCGATCCGGCGGATGATCGCGACGCTCGACCGTGCGGCCCGTCGCGCCGAGGCGCGGGCATACTTCGGTCTCGACGCGGACCGTCCTACCCTGCTCGTCACCGGGGGTTCCCAGGGCGCCCGACGGCTCAACGAGTCGGTCGCCGCCGCCGCACCCGCCTTCGCCGGGGCGGGGGTGCAGGTGCTGCACATCGTCGGTCCGCAGGGGCAGGTCGACCTGCTGCCGCCGGTCGAGGGCGGGCCGCCGTACGTCGTGGAGCACTACGTCGACCGGATGGATCTGGCCTACGCCGCCGCTGACGTGGTGGTCTGCCGCGCCGGCTCGAACACGGTGACCGAGGTCTCCGGGGTGGGGCTGCCGGCTGTCTTCGTCCCGTTGCCGATCGGCAACGGGGAGCAGGCCGTGAACGCCCGTCCGGTCGTCGACGCCGGTGGCGGACTCCTGGTGGCCGATGCGGCGTTCACCCCGGAGTGGGTCCGTGCGACGATTCCCGCGCTGGTCGGCGACCGTGAGCGACGTGAGGCGATGGGCAGGGCAGCCTCCGGGATGATCCCGCTCGACGCGGACGAGAAGCTGGCCGACCTGATCGAGGAAGCTGCCCGCGGTGGCGCACGGAAGGGACGGGGGAGACGCCGATGAAGGTGCCGGTCCCTGCTGAGCTGCTGCCCGCCGAGCAGCTCGGACGCGTCCACTTCGTCGGGATCGGCGGAGCCGGACTCTCCGGGATCGCCCGGATCATGCTCGCCCGCGGGATCGAGGTCTCCGGCAGCGACGCGAAGCCGTCGGCCACCATCGAGGCGCTCCGCGCGCTCGGAGCGGCCTGCTTCGTGGGCCACCGGGCCGAGCAGGTGCTGCAGGCCGACACGGTCGTGGTCTCCACCGCCGTCCGCGAGAACAACCCGGAGGTCGTCGAGGCGGTCCGGATCGGACTCCGTCTGCTGCCGCGCTCGGCTGCGCTCGAGGCGGTGATGCAGGGGCGTCGGGTGGTCGCAGTCGCCGGTACGCACGGCAAGACGACGACCACCTCGATGCTCACCGTCGCACTGCAGCACTGCGGCGCGGACCCGTCCTTCGCGATCGGCGGCGACCTCAACGAGTCGGGATCGAACGCCCACGACGGGAACGGCGACCTGTTCGTCGCCGAGGCCGATGAGAGCGACGGGGCTTTCCTGGTCTACTCGCCCGTGGCGGCGCTGGTCACCAACGTGGAGGCGGACCACCTCGACAACTACGGCACCGAGGAGGCCTACCGGGCCGCTTTCGACCAGTTCCTGGACCGGATCCGGCCCGACGGGTTCGTGGTGGCGTGCGTCGACGACCCGGGTGCGGCGGCGCTGCTCGCGACCGCACGGTCCCGCGGCCTGCGGGCAGTGGGCGTGGGCATCGGGGCGGACGCCGAGGTGCGGGCGCAGAATCTCCGCCAGTTCGGCTCGACCTCGACCTTCGAGGTCGTCGACGGCGGTCGCCGGCTCGGTGAGGTCAGCCTCCAGGTCCCCGGCCAGCACTACGTCCTCGACGCGCTGGCGGCACTCGCCAGCGGACTCCGGCTCGGCTACCCGTTCGCCGACCTGGCCCGCGGGTTGGCGGCGTACAGCGGCACCCGGCGGCGGATGGAGTTCAAGGGCGAGGTCGGCGGCATCCGGGTCTACGACAGCTACGCCCACCACCCGCGCGAGATCGCTGGTGACCTGGAGGCGGCGCGGTCGCTGGCGGGTAGCGGTCCCCGACCGGGCCGGATCGTGGTGGCGTTCCAGCCGCACATGGTCTCCCGGACCCGGATCTTCGGTGCCGAGATGGGCCAGGCGCTCGGGGCGGCGGACGAGGTGGTCGTGATGGACATCTACGTCGCGCGCGAGGAGCCGGAGCCCGGGGTGACCTCGGCACTGGTCGCCGATGCGGTCCCGCTCGGAGCCGAGCACGTCGTCCTGGAGCCGTCCTGGTCCGCGACCGCGCAGCACCTCGTCGACCGGGCACGTCCCGGGGACGTGATCTTGACCCTGGGCGCCGGTGACGTCACCTTGCTCGGACCGTCGGTGCTCGCGCTGCTCGCCCAGCAGGCGAGCGAGTCGGCCACGGTTCCCGGCGGAGCCGACGCGTGACCACTGGCGGGACCTCGGGCGACGACGAGACCGTCCTGATTGCAGGCCCGGACTTCGCCCGGCGGCGGCTCCGCGCCCGGCTCCGGCGGTTCCGCCCGTTGCTCTACGCGGCTGCGGTGACTGCCCTGGTCGGCACGGGGGTGTGGCTCCTCTGGTTCTCCTCGGCCCTCGAGATCCGCGAGGTCGAGGTGACCGGCAACGGCACGCTGAGCGCCGCCCGGGTGGAGAAGGTCGCTCGCGCGCCGCTGGGAGAGCCCTTGATCAGCGTCGACCTGGACGCGATGGAGCAGCGTGTCGAGGCGATCGCGTCGGTCCGGTCGGCGTCGGTGTCGCGTGCGTGGCCGCACACGGTCCGGATCGACGTCGTCGAACGGGTCCCGGTCGCGGTGGTCAGCCGAGGCGTCGGCCTCCAGGCCGTCGACGAGGACGGCTACCTCTTCGGAAGCTACGCGAGCGAGCCGAACGACCTGCCGGTGATCCGGACGGCCCCCGACGTACGCCGCGAAGCGTTGGCCGAAGCGGCGGCGGTGATCGGGTCGTTGCGGGCCGACATCGCGGCGAAGGTTCGCCACGTCGACGTGCAGACGGTGGACCGGATCGTGCTGCGCCTCAAGGACGGGCGCCGGGTTACCTGGGGGAGTGCGGACGACTCAGCGCAGAAGGCGGAGGTGCTGGCCGAGCTGCTCCGGGCCACCGCCACGACGAAGCCGGACGAGATCGACGTGAGCGTCCCCGGCCGTCCCACCACTCGCTGACCGACCAGATTTCTTCGTAAGTCCGGACGCGCCGGGCGTGTTGCCGACGAAACCCGGGACCGGGTGCCTACTTTGTTCTCACGGCCTCAGGTTGACATAACATTAACCTTCTACTGGAGGGTTAAGGTTCCTCAGCCGGAGGCCATGGACAGACCCGGAGCCGTCCTGCAAGTCGGGCAGGGCGACACAGCACAGCGCTATTCCCACTGGATTGAGAAGGGGCACCGCCATGGCAGCACCACAGAACTACCTGGCCGTCATCAAGGTCGTAGGTATCGGTGGAGGTGGAGTCAATGCCGTCAACCGGATGATCGAGGTCGGGCTGCGGGGCGTTGAGTTCATCGCCATCAACACCGATGCACAGGCACTCCTGATGAGCGACGCCGACGTCAAGCTCGACATCGGCCGCGAGCTCACCCGCGGTCTCGGTGCCGGTGCGAACCCCGACGTGGGGGCGCGCGCCGCCGAGGACCACGCCGACGAGATCGAAGAGGTCATCAAGGGCGCCGACATGGTGTTCGTGACGGCGGGCGAGGGTGGCGGCACCGGCACCGGTGGCGCGCCGGTCGTCGCCAAGATCGCCCGGTCCCTGGGTGCGCTGACCATCGGCGTCGTGACCCGTCCCTTCGCCTTCGAGGGCCGGCGGCGCTCGGCGTCCGCTGAAGAGGGCATTGCCAACCTCCGCGAGGAGGTCGACACCCTGATCGTCATCCCGAACGACAAGCTTCTCTCGATCGCCGACCGGAACGTCAGCATGCTCGACGCCTTCAAGCAGGCCGACCAGGTCCTGCTCCAGGGTGTCTCGGGCATCACCGACCTGATCACCACCCCCGGCCTGATCAACCTGGACTTCGCGGACGTCAAGTCGGTGATGTCCAACGCGGGCTCGGCCCTGATGGGCATCGGCTCGGCCCGTGGCGAGAACCGTGCGGTCGAGGCTGCTGAGCTCGCCGTCTCCTCGCCGCTGCTCGAGGAGTCGATCGACGGCGCCCAGGGCGTGCTGCTCTCGATCGCGGGCGGATCCGACCTCGGCCTGTTCGAGATCAACGAGGCGGCTGCGATGGTGGCCGACGCGGTGCACCCGGAGGCGAACATCATCTTCGGAGCGACCATCGACGACGCGCTCGGCGACGAGGTGCGGGTGACCGTGATCGCCGCCGGGTTCGAGGGCGGTCGGCCCAAGCGTCGGGAGGAGGCCCCGGGCCTGCGTCGTCCGGTGCCCCAGCAGACGCAGACCCAGGAAGAGACCCGGGCCGCCGCGAAGGCGATGGTCGAGGAGAAGCGCGCTGCCTCGACCCCAGTCGTCAAGGAGCCGGTCCCGGTCGGCGTCGCGACGCCGGCGGTCAACCGGTCGGTCGACTTCGGTGACGACCTGGACGTCCCCGACTTCCTCAAGTAAGACGCGCACACCGACTGCTGTGTACCTCCACCGCTCCTCGCTCGGCCCCGTCGACCTGGCCTTCACGGACAGGTTCGGCGGGGTCAGCGGCGTTCCGTACGACGAGCTCAACCTGGCGCTGGACGATGCGGACGACCCCGCCGCGCGCGCCGAGAACCTGCTCCGGGTGCTGACCGACTTCGCCCCGGACCTGGTTGCCGACCCCCAGTTCTCCGTCGACCGGTCCGTCGCCCAGGTGCGCCAGGTGCACGGGGCGGCCGTCGACGTGGTCGACGACCGCCGGTACACCGGTCTCGGCCCGGAGGCCGACGCCATGGTGCACTCCGATGGTGCGGTTCTCCTCGTGCGCGCCGCGGACTGCGTGCCGGTACTCCTCGCGGACCCCGACGGCCGGTACGGCCCGGTCGTCGGTGCTGCGCACGCCGGGCGTCCCGGGATGGTCGCCGGTGTGGTCCCGGCGACCCTGGCCCGGATGCGCGACCTGGGCGCTGCGAACCTCACCGCCTGGATCGGGCCGCGCGTCTGCGGCGCCTGTTACGAAGTGCCTGCCGCGATGCAGGCCGAGGTCGGGACGTTCCTCCCGGAGTCGGTCTCGACGACCAGCTGGGGAACGCCGGCGCTCGACATCGGTGCCGGTGTCCGCGCCCAGCTGGAGGCCGAGGGGGTGAGGGTCGTCGACGTGAGCGCGTGCACCCGGGAGCGGCCCGACCTGTACTCGTACCGTCGCGACGGTGCCGGAGCAGGGCGCCAGGCGGGGCTGATCAGGATCCGACCGAAGAGCCTGCGATGAGCCGCCGCGACGAGATCGCGGCCAACCTGGACGCCGTCCGCGCCCGGATAGCCGCGGCCTGCGCTGCTGCCGGACGGACGCCGGACGACGTCGACCTGGTCGTGGTCACCAAGTACTTCCCGGCCTTGGACGTCCGCCTCCTCGCCGACCTGGGGGTCCGTGCGGTGGGGGAGAACAAGCACCAGGAAGCCGAGGCGAAGGCCGCCGAGTGCGCCGACCTCGGTCTCGCCTGGCACTTCATCGGGTCGATCCAGAGCAACAAGGCGGCCGCCGTCGCCCGGTACGCCGACGTGGTGGAGTCGGTCGACCGGGTCAAGCTCGTCGGTGCGCTCGACCGCGGAGCCCGGGAGAGCGGGCGGACCGTCGACTGCCTGGTCCAGGTCAGCCTCGACCCGGAGGAGACCCCCGGCCGCGGCGGGGCCCGGGGTGACGAGATCGCCGCGGTCGCGGACGCGATCGCAGCGGCGCCGTCCCTGGCGTTGCGCGGTTTGATGGCAGTGGCTCCGCTCGGCGACGTGCCGGCAGCAGCCTTCGAACGCCTCGCCCGGATCGCGGCGATCTTCCGGGTCGACCACCCCGGGGCGAGCGTGCTCTCCGCGGGCATGAGCGGAGATCTCGAGGAGGCCGTGAAGTTCGGCGCGACACACGTGCGTGTTGGGTCCGCGGTCCTCGGTTCGAGGCCCACCATCAAGTAATGTCCGAATCAGGATTCGTTGTAGGACCTTGGGCCCCGACCGGGGCCGGAACTGGCGCAGAGGAAGAGGATTCATGAGCGGCGCGATGCGAAAGATGGGCGTCTACCTCGGACTGCTCGAGGACGCCGACGGCGAGTACTCCGAGCACGACACCGCCTACGACGAGCCCAGCCGTCGTCCCGAGTCGACCCCGCGGTCCGTCGCCAGCATCGCGGAGCGCCGTCGGCTCTCCGCTCCGGCGCCGACCCAGGTGGCGCCGGCGCGGGCGGCTGCCCCCCTTTCCCGGATCACCACGCTGCACCCGCGGACCTACAACGAGGCGCGCGTGATCGGCGAGAACTTCCGCGACGGGATCCCCGTGATCATGAACCTCTCCGAGATGTCCGACGGTGATGCCAAGCGCCTGGTCGACTTCGCCGCCGGTCTCGTCTTCTCGGTGCGCGGCACGATCGAGCGGGTCACCAGCAAGGTCTTCCTGCTCTCGCCCCCGAACGTGGAGGTCGGTGCCGAGGAGAGGGAGCTCATCGTCGAGGGCGGCTTCTTCAACCAGAGCTGAGTCCCCGCTGTGACGAATCCTGTCGGGATCACCATCGACGTGGTGCTCAAGGTCTTCATCGGTTTTCTCATCGTGCGCCTGGTCGTCGACTGGATCCAGATCTTCGCGCGCTCCTGGCAACCCTCCGGCCCGGTGCTGGTGGTCCTGGAGGCGGTCTACTCGGTCACCGATCCACCGATCCACGCCTTCCGGAGGCTCTTCAAGCCGATCCGGATCGGCGGGGTCGCGCTCGACCTGAGCTTCCTGGTGGTGCTCCTCGTCTGCTACCTGCTGCTCGCGATCAACGGCGCCGTCTGGGCCACCTGAGCCGGCTCAGCCGTGTCCCGACCGGCGAGGGCGGGAATGCCCTCCACTGACGGAGCGGCTATTGTTCACCTCGCAACTGTGTTCCATCTAGAACGTGTTTGTCCGACTAACGAGAATGGGTGAGGTCATGCCGCTGACGCCTGAGGACGTGAGCAACAAGCGCTTTACTCCGGTCCGGCTCCGTGAGGGCTACGACATGGGTGAGGTGGACCAGTTCCTCGATGAGGTCGAGGCCGAGCTGGACCGCCTGACCAAGGAGAACGACGACCTCCGGACCAAGCTGAGCGCGGCCCAGGGCTCCGGAGGAGCCGCGCCTGCGCCGACCCCGGCCTTCGAGAAGGCCCCCGAGCCTGCGCCCGTTGCCGCGCCGGTCCCGGTCGCCGCCCCGGTCCAGGAGATCAAGGTCGCGACCGTTGCGGATGCGTCCAGCGCAGCGGCCCGGCTGCTCGAGATCGCCACCCGGAACGCCGACGAGCTCGTCGACGGCGCGAAGGAGGAGGCCGACAAGATCGTCGGTGCCGCGCGCACCAAGGCCGAGCGCCTCGAGGTCGAGACCAAGGCGAAGACCGACCGGCTCGAGTCCGACGCCCGCACCCGTGCGGCGATGCTCGACTCCGAGACCGAGGCTCGCCGCAAGGAGATCTTCGGCAACCTGGAGAAGGAGAAGGACGCGCTCAACAGCGAGATCGAGGGGCTCCGTTCCTTCGAGCGCGAGTACCGCAGCCGGCTGAAGAGCTACTTCAGCCAGCAGCTCGAGGCGCTCGACGGCGCAGCGCCGACGCCGAGCACGCTGCCCACCGGCGGCGGGGCCGAGCACGCGCCGAAGCGGCTCCGTTCGATCTTGGGCGAGGACGCCGGTGACGCCAAGCCCTGAGGCGCCAGTCGCGGCCCTGGGCGGCGTTGTCGTCACTTGACGTCCGCTCCGCTGCGCTCCGCAGAAGGACGCCTGCGTTCCTCCGCCTTGCCCAGCACCACGCCTGACACCTCAGGTACCT
>JBFJNH010000064.1:0-19647 GCA_041618295.1 Marmoricola sp. | reverse complement strand
GGCGCCGGTTCGCTCGCCCGGCCGCTGGCCCGCTCCGGCACGGGCTCGGCAGCCGGGACAGGCGCCGACGGCGGGGTGGTGGCGATCCGTCGACCGGGAGGGTGCGCTGCCGGGTTGATCGTCGAGGCCGCGACGGCGATCGGGTCGACGTTCTGCTCGCCGGTACGCGCGTGCGTCGGCGGCTCACCGGCCCGACGCGCCGGGCGGGCCGGCGGACGACTGGTGGCGGGCAGCACTGGCAGCGCCGGCGTGACCGGCGCGCGCGAGGCCGGACGGGCAGCAGGACGTGCGTGCGTCGGCGCCGGGACGGACGCAGCCGAACCCCCCGTCCGTGTGGGCTTCTCCGGTACGGCGCGCCGTCGGCCCGGTGCCCGGTCCGCGGGGGGTCGCTCCGGAGTGCCGTCAGAAGCAGACACGGGTGCCACCTTGATCTGGAATGGACGCGGACTCGACTTTCGAGAGTACCAACGCTTCACATCTTCCGGTTCGCCAGCGACGGGTTCCGGTGCCGGGCCTGCCCGACGGCGTCGAGGTCGAGATCGGCGACGAGCCAAGCCTCCCCGTCCTCGGCCTGGGCGACGACGGTGCCGTCCGGCGCGATCACCGTCGAGTGACCGCAGTACCGCGGCCCCGGCTGGGCGGCCGCGACCACCCAGCAGACGTTCTCGATCGCCCGGGCACGCAGCAGCGTCTGCCAGTGGTCGACCTTGCCGGGACCGGCGACCCAGGCGGCCGGGACGACCAGGACCTCGGCGCCCGCGGCGGAGAGCGCCCGGGCCAGCTCCGGGAAGCGCAGGTCGTAGCAGGTCATCAGACCGACCCGGGTGCCGTCGAGCTCGGCGACCACGGGCTCGGCGGGCCCTGCGCTGACCAGGTCGGACTCGCGCTGCCCGAAGGAGTCGTAGAGGTGGATCTTCCGGTACGTCGTCAGCCCGCCACCGTGGGTCAGTACCAAGGTGTTGAACGGTCGGTCCGGATCGGGTGCCACCTCGAACATGCCCGCGACCACCGCGGCGCCCGACCGGTCGGCAAGCTCGCGGACGGCCGCGACGAACGGGCCGTCGAGCGGTTCGGCGTACGGCGCCAAGTCGGAGCCCGGGTCGCCGAAGTCCCGGGCGAACGCCTCCGGGAGCACCACCAGGTCGGTCCCGTCGGGGACGACCGCCTCGGCCAGCGCGTCCCGGTTGACCGCGGGATCGAGCGCGGCGGCGTGCTGCCAGACCGCAACCCGCATCACCGCTCCCATGCGGCAAGAGTGCCAGCACCCGCGCACGCGTCACAACGTCGACGATCACGCGGCGGGTAGTGGCAGACTGCTGGCGTGGAGACCGACAGGCTCGGAGCGGTGGTCCTGACCGGCGGCAGTGCGGTCCGGCTCGACGGCGCTGACAAGGCGTCGATCGAGCTCGGCGGACTCACCCTCCTCGAGCACGCCCTCGGGGCACTGGTCGACGTCGACGAGGTCGTCGTCGTGGGCGACCACGTCCCAACCACCCGACCGGTCACCTTCACCCGCGAGGACCCGACCGACGGCGGACCTGGTGCCGGACTGCTGGCCGGCCTGCGCGCATTTCCCCGCCGGCCCGACCGGGTGCTGGCGCTCGCCGTCGACATGCCCCTGGTCACCAGCGCGACGATCCGGCGTCTTCTCGACGCGATGGACGACGACGGCGCCGCTCTGGTCGACGACACCGGGCGGCTGCAGTACCTCTGCGCCGTGTACCGGACCAGCGCCCTGGACCGGACCCGTCCGTCCTACGAGCAGGAGTACGGCCTCTCGATGCGGAGCCTGGTCGGGCCGCTGCGCATCGTCCAGGTGCCGGCGTACGGATCGGAGACCCACGACGTCGACACCTGGGCGGACCTGCTCGCGCTGCGGGAGACTTTCGGCGGCTAAGGGTCCCTTCCTGCCCTCCACCTCTTGCGCCCCGGGCCACCCCTGGGTGATCGTGGAACGGTGAACCTGCACGACTGGATCGACGAGCTCTGCGACGCGCTCGACGTCGAGGTGGACCTCGACGAGGCGCTCATCCTGGATCTTGCTCGAGACGCTGCCCACAACGTGGCTCGGCCTGCTGCGCCGATCACCACGTTCCTGCTCGGCTACGCCGCGGCGCGTTCCCAGGGCAACCCGGAGGACGTGGAGCGCCTTGCTGCCGCGGCCTCCGACCTGGCTGTGCGCTGGGACAAGCCGGCCGAGGTGCTCGAGCACGAGGACGACGATCCCGAGGTCGAGGAAGAGCTCGCCGCCGCTGAGGTCTAGGAACGAGGAGCGCGCACGCCCCTAGGCTGGCCGCATGCGCGCTGTGATCGTCCCTGCCCCCGGTGGCCCCGAGGCCCTCGTCCTCACCGACCTCCCGGACCCTGTTCCCGGCCCCGGCGAGGTCGTCCTCGACGTCGTCGCGAGCGCCGTCAACCGCGCCGATCTGCTGCAGCGGATGGGTTTCTACCCGCCCCCTCCCGGTGCCAGCGACGTCCTCGGCCTGGAGTGCTCGGGGCGGGTCCGGGCCGTCGGTCCGGACGTCACCGGCTGGGCGGTCGGTGACGAAGCCTGCGCCCTGCTCGCCGGCGGCGGGTACGCCGAGCAGGTGGTCGTGCCGGCAGGTCAGTTGATGCCGGTGCCGGCCGGGGTGCCCCTAGCCACGGCCGCCTCGTTGCCCGAGGTAGCCGCCACCGTCTGGTCCAACGTCTTCATGGTCGCCGGACTGCGACCCGAGGAGACCTTCCTGGTGCACGGCGGAGCCGGCGGCATCGGGACCTTCGCGATCCAGATCGCCAAGGCCCTAGGCGCGCGGGTCTACGCCACCGCGGGCTCGGCGAAGAAGCTCCAGCTGTGCCGCGACCTCGGCGCCGACGAGGCCGTCAGCTACCGGGAGGAGACCGACTCGGGTCGCCCGCGCTGGGTCGAGGTCCTCCGTGACGCCGGCGGTGCCGACGTCATCCTCGACAACATGGGCGCGAAGTACCTGGGTCCCAACGTGCAGGCGCTGGCGAGCGAAGGGCGGCTGGTGATCATCGGGATGCAGGGCGGCGTGAAGGGCGAGCTCGACATCGCCGGACTGCTCGGCAAGCGCGGTGCCGTGATCGCGACCTCGCTGCGGGCCCGGCCCACCGCCGAGAAGGCTGCCATCTGCCGGGCGGTCGAGGAGCACGTCTGGCCCCTGGTCGCCGACGGCACCATCCGGACCACCGTGGGTGCGGAGTTCGCGTTGGCCGACGTCGCTGCCGCCCACGCCCTGATGGAGTCGGGCACCCACTCCGGCAAGATCCTGCTGCGGACCTGAGCCTTCGCAGCGTTGGCTAGAGTTCCAGCCATGTCGAGTCAGCACCCCGAGGACAGCCAGGACCCGCGCATCATGATCATCGACCCGCAGGGCGTCCCCACCGACAGCCCGGCCGCGAGCCTGGGCACCGATGCCGAGGACGGCGAGGACGACGAGAAGGTCACCGAGCTCATCGAGGAGCCCGCGAAGGTGATGCGGATCGGCAGCATGATCCGGATGCTGCTCGACGAGGTGAAGGCGGCACCCGTTGACGAGGCGGGCCGAACCCGGTTGGCCAGCGTGCTCTCGACGGCCATCACCGAGCTCAAGGAAGGTCTGGCCCCCGAGCTCGGTGAGGAGCTCGACCGGCTGATCGAGCCGCTGAGCGGGACCACCCCTTCGGAGTCCGAGCTGCGGATCGCACAGGCCCAGCTCGTCGGGTGGCTCGAGGGCCTCTTCCACGGCATCCAGACCGCGATCTACGCCCAGCAGATGGCCGCCCGCGCTCAGCTGGAGCAGATCCGCCGGGCACTGCCGCCGGGCGCGATGCCGCCGGAGGGCTCCGAGGAGGACCAGGCCAAGCGTCACTCCGGCGGGATGTACCTGTAGGCCCTCAGGCCTTCCGCCGCAACCAGATCAGCCCGCCCAGGACCGCCGCCAGGGTCAGCCCGGTGCCCACCACCGTGTACCAGGCGGTGCCCTCGATCTGGTCGGGGTCGATCGGTCCGGACTCCGGAACCGCGATCTCGGTCGGACCCGTCGGCGTCCCGGTGATCGCCTCGACCTCGGCAGCGCGTGCGGCGTCGTACGGGCCGGTTCCGCTGCAGAGCCCGGAGCTCATGGTGCCGAGGTGCTGACCCTTGATGAAGAACAAGTAGCGCTCGTCGGTGGTCAGCAGGCCGAGCCCGCAGGCAGCTTCGCTCGCGTTCGTCAGGACCTTCTCGCGGGCCGCCGCGCTGCCCTTGAAGACGTCCTCGACCTGGAGGCTGTAGGTGCGTTCCAGCCCGTTGGTCGAGGTCCACACCAACGTCCCGGCGACGATGGTGTCGGCGCGTTCGACGTACTGGGCGGTCGTCTGCACCGCGCAGCTGCAGGCCCACGACCGGGTCGGGGTCAGCACCAGCATCCCGACCGAGACGGCCAGGACCAGGAGCATCCGGGTCACCCTTGACATGTCCTCATCCTCATCCTCCGGAACGGGGGGTGTCGAGGCCCGGACCCAGGATCTGCTCGATGACCTCGGCCACACCGTCGTCGTCGTTCGAGGCCGCCACGTGGTCGGCGATCGCGAGCAGGCTCGGGTGCGCGTTCGCCATCGCGTACGACGTCCCGGCCCACTCCAGCAGCGGCAGGTCGTTCGGCATGTCCCCGAACGCGACCACCTCGGCGGCCGAGATGCTGCGCTCAGCACAGAACGCCGCCAGCGTCGAGGCCTTCGTGACGCCGTACCCGCTGATCTCCAGCAGCGTCGTGGCCGACGACCAGGTGACCTCCACCAGGTCGCCGACGGCGTCGCGCGCCGCGTCCCAGAACTCCTGCGGGGCGAGTTCCTCGTGCCGTGCCAGCAGCTTGTACGCCGGGCGGTCGGCGATCTCGGCGAAGCCTCCGCGGCGGGCTCCGTCGGGGACCGGGTACCGCTCCAGGAACCCGGTCTCCAGGGCGATGCCCGCCAGGGTCTCCACCGCGTAGTGGGTCCCCGGTACGGCGCCCCGCAGGCGCTCGGCGACCTCGGCGAGCACGTCGACCGGGATCGCGCGTTCGGCGACCGGAGCCTGCGCCGCGACGTCCCAGAGCAGCGCGCCGTTGGAGACGATCGCGAGGCCGTGACCGCCGACGTGGTCGAAGACGTCGCACGCCCACCGGAGCGGCCGCCCGGTGACGAAGACGACCAGGAGGCCGGCCTGCTCGGCGGCGACCAGGGCGGCTGCGGTGCGCGGGGTGATCGACCCGTCCGAGTGCACCAGGGTCCCGTCGAGATCGGTGGCGATCAACCGGGCGTCGTACACGCGACGAGCCTAGCGACGTGGGCCAGACGATGTACTCAACCAACTGGTTTACAACAGGTCCGATCCTCGCTACGGTTCCCACGAGCCGCCCGTCGAGGAGGAACCGTGACCGAACCGACCCCCGCCGCCGACCACCGCGCCGTCGCCGGCACCTTCACCGCCCTGGTGGTCGGCGCCGCCCCGGACGCCTGGGACCGACCGTCACCCGTGCCCGAGTGGCGGGCCCGTGACGTGGTCGACCACCTAGCGACCTGGCTGCCCGGGTTCCTCGAGTCCGGTGCCGGCGTCGTCCTGCCCACCGGCCCGTCTGCCACCGACGACCCGGTCGCCGCGTGGACCCACCACGTCGGCAGCGTCCAGGACCTGCTCGACGACCCGGCCACCGCGAGCGCCGTCCTCAGCAACCCGCACCTCGGCGACCTCCCCCTCGACCAGGCGATCGCGCGGTTCTACACCGGCGACGTCTTCCTGCACACCTGGGACCTGGCGAAGGCGACCGGTCAGCCGGTCGCACTGGACGAGGGCCGGTGCGCCGCGATGCTCACCGGGATGGAACCGATGGACGAGGTGCTGCGCGCCTCCGGCCAGTACGGTCCGAAGGTCGCCGTCCCGGCGGACGCCCCGGTCCAGGACCGGCTGATGGGGTTCATCGGCCGCGACCCGTCGGCCTGGGTCTGACGTCGCTGGTTGAGGAAGTCGCGCTGGCGACTCTCTCGAAACCACCCCCCCCCGCTGGTTGAGGAAGTCGCGCTAGCGACTGTCTCGAAACCACCCCCGGTTTCGAGACAGGCCGGGCCGGCCTTCCTCAACCACCCAAGGGCAGCGGCCGGACCATCACCAGGTTGCCGTCCTCGTCGCCGCTGCGGAGCTGGGTGAACCCGCACTTCGCGAGCACCCGCACCCCGGCGGTGTCGTGCGGCCGCACCCGGGCGCGCACCCGGACGCCGAGCGCATCGACGCAGCCCAGCAACCCGCCCAACGCCTCGGTCGCGGCGCCGTACCCGCGAGCGTCCTGGTCGAGCCGGCCGCCGACCTCGACCTCGACCACGCCGTCGTCCACGGGCGCCGGCGGCCCGTAGAACTCGACATCGCCGACCACGAGGCCGTCGAACGCGCGGACGATCCGGCGCCGGCCCCACGGGGTGCCGGCGGCATCGACCAGCTCCAGGCGCAGCCGCGCGGTGGTCAGCACCGGATCGATCAACGAAACCCCTGGGTTGAGGAAGGCCGTCCCGGCCTGTCTCGAAACCATCGCCGCAGCTCGGTCGCGGCACCGTCCTCCTGGACCGTCCCGGTGACGTGGTCGGCTGCGAGCCGGACCACCTCCGGGCCCTGACCCATCGCGACCCCCCGCCCGGCCCAGGTGATCATCTCGATGTCGTTGCGGCCGTCCCCGATCGCCAGCACGTCGGCAGCGTCGACGCCGAGGTCGCGGCAGACCCACTCCAGCCCGCTCGCCTTGCTGACCCCCTCGGGAGCCAGGTCCAGCCAGGCGGTCCAGCCGATGAAGTAGTTGGTGCCGTGCAGGCCCAGCTGGCGGGCCAGGTTCACGAAATCCTCCGACGTCGAGTCCGGGTCCCGGATGATGACACGGCTGACGTGGTCGCTGATCATCTCCTCGAGGTCGCAGATGATCATCTCGCCGTCGAGCTCGCCCGGCGGGAAGAGCCGGTTCACCCGGTAGCCCAGGCCGTGCTCCTCGACCGCGACCGCAGCGCCCGGGACGTGCTCGAGCACGGTCCGCACCGCTTGGCTGGCATCGAAGAGCACCTCGTGGACGACCTCCATCGGCGCGTGCCGGAAGACCACCGACCCGTTCGAGGCGACCACGTGCAGGCGTTCGCCGGCGAGCTCGGCCACCAAGGCGGTCAACCCGAGCCGGTCGGCGACGCCGGCCATGCTGAGCGGCGCCCGGCCTGAGGCCAGCACCACGTGTGCACCCGCCCGGGCAGCCGCGAGCACCGCCTCGGTGACCGGCTCGGTGACGGTCTCGGTACTGAACCCGTGCTCCAGGTCGGGGATCAGCAGGGTTCCGTCGATGTCGAGCGCGACGAGCTTCGGAGTCCAGCCGTCACCCGCGGCCGGGCCTGTCGGGACGTCACCAGGTTTCGACAAGCTCAACCACCGAGTCCGGCGACCGGGGTCAGGACCTCGCGGCCCAGCCACTTCTGGAGCGCCTTCGGCACCCGCACCGATCCGTCTGCCTCCTGGTGCGTCTCCAGGATCGCCACGATCGTCCGGGTCATCGCGCAGAGCGTCCCGTTGAGCGTGGAGATCGGCTCGACGCCGTCGGCGAACCGACCGCGGGTGTTGAGCCGTCGGGTCTGGAACTCGGTGCAGTTCGAGGTCGAGGTGAGCTCGCGGTACTTGCCCTGCGTCGGGATCCAGGCCTCGCAGTCGAACTTCCGGATCGCCGAGAGACCGAGGTCACCGGCAGCCACGTCGATCACCCGGTAGGCCAGCTCGAGCTTGTCGAGGAACTGCTTCTCCCAGTCCAGCAGCCGCTGGTGCTCGGCGTAGGAGTCCTCGGTGGTGGTGTAGACGAACATCTCCACCTTGTCGAACCAGTGCACCCGGATGATGCCCTTGGTGTCCTTGCCGTGCGAGCCCGCTTCCTTGCGGAAGCACGGGCTGAATGAGGCGTACCGCAGCGGCAGCGCCTCACCGTCGAGGATCTCCTCGGAGTGGTACGCCGCCATCGGGACCTCCGAGGTCCCGACCAGGTAGAGGTCTGACCCCTCGATCCGGTAGACGTCGTCGGCGGCCTGTCCGAGGAAGCCGGTGCCGGCCATCGCCTCGGGCTTGACCAGCGACGGCGCGATCACCTGGGTAAAACCGGCCTCGCGGGCCTGCTCCATCGCCAGGTTGATGAGCGCGAACTCGAGCTCGGCGCCGACCCCGGTGAGGAAGTAGAACCGCGAGCCGGAGACCTTGGCACCGCGCTCGATGTCGATCGCGCCGAGGATCTTGCCCAGCTCGATGTGGTCGCGCGGTTCGAAGCCCTCGGCGGCGAAGTCCCGCGGGGTGCCGACGGTCTCCAGCACCACGAAGTCGTCCTCACCGCCCGACGGGGTCTCGTCGGCGGCCGGGTTCGGGATCGAGAGGATCGCGTCCTGCCAGGCCTGCTCGGCCTCGTTCTGCGCGGCCTCGAGCGCCTTCACCTCCGCGGCCAGGTCCTTGGTCCGCGCCAGCAGCGCTGCCTTCTCCTCGCCCTGCGCCTGCGGGATCTGCTTGCTCAGCGACTTCTGCTCCGCACGCAGCGACTCGAAGGCGGTGATCGCCGTACGGCGTGCCTCGTCGGCAGCCAGGGCGGTGTCGACCACGTCCCCGGACAGACCGCGCTTCGCCTGGGCGGCACGGATCAGGTCGGGGTTCTCTCGGAGTACGCGCGGATCGATCACCAGGTGAGGATATCGGGCTGCCGCCCCACGCCCGACATGCATTGGTGGGACACAATGGCACTGTGACCAAGCGCCCGCCGGTGGACGACCCCGACGAGTCCGGCCTCGAGGTCGGCGAACCGAAGCACGCGGCGGCCGGCGTGACAGCGGTCGCCAAGGCGTTGGCGATGTCGACCGAGCAGATGGGCGTGCGTCGTACTGCGCTGACACTGGCTCGGGTCAACCAGAAGGACGGCTTCGACTGCCCCGGCTGCGCCTGGCCCGACCCGGACCACCGCAGCACCGCCGAGTTCTGCGAGAACGGCGCCAAGGCCGTCGCCGAGGAGGCGACGCTGCGCCGGGTCACCCGCCGTTTCTTCGCCGCGCACCCGATCGCCGAGCTGGCCGAGCGCTCCGACTACTGGCTCGGGCAGCAGGGGCGGCTGACCGAGCCGATGCACCGGCCGCGCGGAGCGACCCACTACCAGCCGATCAGCTGGGACGACGCCTTCGCCCTGATCGCCGACCGGCTGCGCGCGCTGCCCTCCCCCGACGCCGCGTCGTTCTACACCTCGGGGCGCGCCTCCAACGAGGCGGCGTTCCTCTACCAGCTGATGGTGCGCAGCTTCGGCACGAACAACCTCCCGGACTGCTCGAACATGTGCCACGAGTCCAGCGGCGCCGCGCTCGCGCACTCCATCGGGATCGGCAAGGGCTCGGTCACCCTCGAGGACCTGTACGCCGCCGACCTGATCCTGGTCGTCGGCCAGAACCCCGGCACCAACCACCCGCGGATGCTCAGCGCGCTGGAGAAGGCCAAGGCCAACGGGGCGCACATCGTGACGATCAACCCCCTCGACGAGGCTGGTCTGCGCCGCTTCCGGAACCCGCAGCGCCCGCTTGGCCTGGTCAAGGGCACCGAGCTGACCGACGAGTTCCTGCAGATCCGCCTCGCCGGCGATCAGGCCCTCTTCGCCGCGCTCGCCAGGCTGACGGTCGACGCCGGCGCGGTCGACGAGGAGTTCGTCCGCCGGCACTGCTCCGAGTACGACGAGTACGTCGCCCACCTCGCCGACCTGGACTGGGACGAGGTGGTGGCGACCACCGGGCTGCCGCGGGAGCAGATCGAGGCGCTGGCCGAGCGCTACCGGAACTCGGAGCGGGTGATCGTCTGCTGGGCGATGGGCCTGACCCAGCACCGGGACGCGGTGGCGACGATCCAGGAGATCACCAACCTGATGCTGCTGCGCGGCAACATCGGCAAGCCCGGGGCCGGCCTCTGCCCGGTCCGCGGCCACTCCAACGTGCAGGGCGACCGGACCATGGGGATCTGGGAGAAGGCGCCGGACTGGTTCCTCGACGCCCTGGGCAGCGAGTTCGGCTTCACGCCGCGCGCCGACCACGGCCTGGACGCCGTCGACACCATCCGGGCGATGCGTGCCGGCAAGCTCCGCGCCTTCGTCGCCCTCGGCGGCAACTTCGTCGCGGCCACGCCCGACACCGAGGCGACCGCAGCCGCGATGGCAGCCCTCGACCTGACCGTCCAGGTCAGCACGAAGCTGAACAAGTCGCACGGCATCTGCGGCCAGGAGGCGTTGATCCTGCCCTGCCTGGGTCGGACCGAGCGCGACGACCAGGCCACCGGTCCCCAGGTCGTCACCGTCGAGGACTCGATGGGGATGGTGCACCTCTCCCGCGGCCGGTTGGCCCCGGCGGCCCCCGGCCTGCTCTCCGAGGTCGCGATCGTCACCCGGTTGGCCGAGGTGCTGCTGCCCGACGGCCCCGGGACCGTGGATTGGGCCGCGCTGCGCGAGGACTACGACCGGATCCGCGACCACATCGCCCGGGTCGTACCGGGGTTCGAGGACTTCAACGCACGGGTCCACCGGCCGGGCGGCTTCGCCCTCCCGCACCCGCCCCGGGACCTGCGGGAGTTCCCGACGAAGACCGGCCGCGCCCGGTTCACCGTCAACCCGCTGAGCGCGCTCGTCGTACCGCCCGGGCACCTGCTGCTGCAGACGCTGCGCAGCCACGACCAGTTCAACACCACCATCTACGGGTTGGACGACCGCTACCGCGGCATCAAGGCCGGACGCCGGGTGGTCTTCGTGAACCCCGAGGACCTCGCCGAGCTCGGCTTCGCCGACGGTCAGTACGTCGACCTGGTCAGCGTCTGGACCGACCGGGAGCGCCGGGCCGAGCGGTTCCGCGTCGTCGCCTACGAGACCGCGCGCGGGTGCGCGGCGGCGTACTTCCCTGAGACCAACGTGCTGGTCCCCCTCGACGCGGTCGCGACCACCTCGAACACCCCGGCCTCCAAGAGCGTGCTGGTCCGGCTTGAGGCTAGCCTCGACCCGTGATCCTCGCTGCGCTCGTCAACGGGTTTTCGGCCACTCGGCCACGAGCAAGCTCGGGCGCTCGATGATCGTCGCTACGCTCCTCAACGCTCGTCGCTCCTCGGACACCGGAGCAAGCTCCGTGCCGCTCCGCTCCTACGCGTAACCTCGACCCGTGATCGAGACCCCCGGCCGCAGACGCGCCGCCCAGCTCTGGACCGTCGTCGTCGGATTCCTCTTCCTGCTGCTGGCCTCCCTGGTCGCCGACGGAGCCCGCGGGATCCTCGACCTCGACACCGAGGTCGGCCGGTGGCCGCACGAGTTCACCTCCGAGAACGACTGGGCCCGCTCGACGTTCGTCTGGATCGGACGGCTGACCGGCACCCTCGCACTCACCGTCCTCACCGCTCTGGTGGCCGGCGCTCTCGTCGTCAAGAAGCACCGACGCGCAGCGCTCTGGACCGTCCTGGTGATGGTGACCACCTCGGTGACCACCACCGGCTTCAAGCTCCTCATCGGCCGGGAGCGCCCGGACTGGCACCACCCGATCGAGACCTTGTCGAGCTACTCCTTCCCGTCGGGCCACTCCAGCGGGATCGCCGCCGCGACCGGGGTCGCGATCGTTCTCGCCCTGATGCTGCTGCGCCGGCGCGGTCTGCGCCGCGCGGTCGGGGGCGCCGCCGTCGCGCTCGCATTGATCGTCGGCGCGGACCGGATCTTCCTGGGGGTGCACAACCTCTCCGACGTCCTCGGTGGCTACCTCCTCGGCACCGCCGTGGTGCTGTGCTCGCTCTTCGTCTTCGACCCGCAGCCGCGGTCCAGCGCGCTGGTCCACGGACCGGTCCCGGAGACGATCCGTCCGGCGAACCGCCGCGCCGCGGTGATCCTCAACCCCGTCAAGGTCGACAACCCGGACGGGTTCCGCACCATGGTGGAGAAGATGGCCGCCGAGTCCGGGTGGGCCGGCGTGACCTGGTGGGAGACCACCGTGGAGGACACCGGCTACCGGATGGCTCACGAGGCGGCCGTCTCCGGTGTCGACCTGGTGATCGCGGTCGGCGGCGACGGCACCGTGCGCGCTGTCTGCGAGGAGCTCGCCGGCACCGGCATCCCGGTCGCGATCGTCCCGGCCGGCACCGGCAACCTGCTCGCCCGGAACCTCTCCATCCCGCTCTACCTGCGCGCGGCGGTCGACGTCGGCCTCAACGGGCAGGACCGCGCCATCGACATGGTCCGCGTCTCCGGGGACGCGATGGAGGACGCCACGTTCCTGGTGATGGCCGGGATGGGCTTCGACGCCGCGATCATGGAGGGCGTCAACGAGAAGTTCAAGGAGAAGGTCGGCTGGCTCGCCTACGTCTGGTCCGGGCTGAAGGCGCTGATGTTCCCGGCGATCCGGGTCGAGGTCAGCGTCGACGGCGGCGACTTCACCAAGCACCGGGCTCGCACCGTCGTGATCGGCAACGTCGGCAGCCTCCAGGCCGGGATGCCGCTGATCCCGGACGCGGAGATCGACGACGGTCAGCTCGACGTGGTGCTGCTCTACCCGCGCCGGTTCCTCTCCTGGCTCCCGATCGCCGCGCGGGTGCTGACCAAGAACAAGCGCACCGACGAGCGGATCACCCGGATGACCGGGCGGGCCGTCGTCGTACGGACCCCGACGGCGGCGCCCCGCCAGCTCGACGGCGACCTGATCGAGCCCGGCAAGGAGCTCCGCGCCGAGTGCGACCACGGGCGGCTGCTGGTCCGCGTCCCGCGCTGATCCCTAGGATCATCGGATGGCCAACGCCCTGACCCCCGTCGCGATCTGGCTCGGCGGCATCTCCTGGCTGCCGAGGTTCCTGCCGCAGATCACCGCGATGGACAAGTTCCTCAGCCGGATCACCCGCGGCCGCTGGTCGTTCGTCCGGATCGCCGGGCTGACCAGCCTGATGCTCACGGTGGTGGGCCGGAAGTCCGGGGTGGCTCGCTCGACCCCGGTGCTCTGCGTCCCCTACCGGAACGGTCACCTGATCGCCGGCTCCAACTTCGGCGGCCTCAAGGAACCGATCTGGGTGCTGAACGTCCGGGCGGTGGCCGAGGCCGGGACGACCGTCGGGGTCGGCATCAACGGGGCCGAGCACCAGGCCACCCCGCACGAGGTCTCCGGCGACGAGCGGGCGGCCGCGTGGACGCACATGCTCAGGACCTGGCCGAACTACGCCAAGTACGCCGAACGGGTCGACCGGACCATCCCGGTCTTCTTCCTCGAGCCAGCCGCCTGACTCAGCAGTCCCGGCCCACGTCGTTCTGGTCGAAGCAGTAGCGGCCGAGCAGCGTCGGAGCCAAGGCGTCACCGTCCCGACTCCACCGGTAGACGTCCCGGGCGTCCTCCCCGACCCGGCTGACCTTCGTCGAGGTGTACAGCCACCCGTCCTGGATCCAGCTCTCGTTGTTGAAGTTCGCGGGGTTGCCGGTTCCGTCGTACCCGCTGCCGAGATAGGGCTGCACACCGGGAGCCGGCGCTGGCTGCTCCCCGTCGGTCATGGCCGGCCAACGGGGTTGGTCGAGGACCTCGAAACCGGCACCGTTCCATGCGAAGACAACCCAGACGTCAGAGGAGACGTCCTGCTGGAGCACCACGATCCCCTGCTCCCCGGACGCCGACAGGGTGGCCGGCTGCTCGACCAGGGTCGGCAGCGGACCCGGCGGTACGTCAATCCGGTAGGTCGTGTCACCGGCGGTGACGACGAGCTCGACGTCCCCCGGGCTGATCCAGTCAGCGGGGCCGAAGCCCGGTGCGTACACCAGCTCGGCGGTCGCCGCGCGGCCGTCGACGGGGAACCCGACCGGCATCGGCGCACCCCCGGGTCCTGCGTCCTCCTCGGTCCAGAACGACGGGTAGGTCTGCACGAACAGCGCAGGGGCGGTGGGCGTGCACGAGATCGCGGTCCGGGGCTCGGCTGGGTCGACACACCGGTCCTGCACGCGTTCGGGCACCAGGGCACCGTCCTCGACACTCCAGCGCCACCGCTGGACGGCGTACTTCTCGGTGCTGTCAGCGGGCACCGGCGCGACCGAGCGCAGCGTGAAGAGCCTGCCTCCCTCAACCACCCAGGTCACCGTGCGGCCCTCCGCGTCGGTACGCCGGGCCAAGGGCGGGTCGGCGGGTGCCGCGAGCTCGGAGAACGTGCCGTCGACGAGACCGAACCCGACCAACGACGTCCCGATGGTGACGAGCACCTCCTCGCCCCCGGCGCCGTCCACGTCGACCGGGTCCTCGATGCGGTAGCTGGACGTCCCGGTCTCGCGGAGCACGAAGACGGTCCGGTCGGGCAGCGTCACCTCCACCCGGAGCTCGACGGCACCGTCGCCCTCGGCCCGTAGACGAAGCATCTCCGCGGTCCCGTCACCGTCGAGGTCGACCGTGCCGGTCGCGACCACGGGCCACTCCGCCCCGCGCCCGGTGGGCACCGGGTCGGGCGACGGCGTGACGGCCGGACCCGGGCCTGCGTCGGTGTCGAGCCGGGTGATCCCGTAGGGCACCGCGATCAGGGCGGTGACCGCCGCTGCCACTGCCAGCGTCCGGACGACGGGGAACCCACGTGTCGGCTCCGGGACGACGTCCGGGCGCAGGTCGGCTGCGTCGACCTGGTCGGCCCGGGCGGCCAACGCCGCGGTCAGCCGGTCTTCAAGGGTGGTCACGACCGTCCCTCCGTCCTTTCGAGCACACCTTTGAGCGCGTCCAGTGCCCTGCTCGCCGTCGACTTCACGGCACCACGCGAGATCCCCAGCGCCTGGGCGATCTCCGCTTCGCTCAGGCCCGACCAGTAGCGGAGCACCAGCACCTCGCGCTGCCGCGGTGCCAGGTGGGAGAGGGCGGCGAGCACCTCACGGTGCTCCTCGGCCAGCAGGGAGAACTCGGCGGGGTCAGGTCGGTGCGGGTCCCGCGGTGGCTGGTAGGCCCGGGAGATCCGCCGACGACGCAGCGCCGAGCGCGAACGGTTGACGACCGCGGTCCGGAGATAGCCCAGCGCCGCCTGCTGGTCACGCAGCCGCCCGGCCTTGCCGACGAACTCGGTGAACACGTCCTGGACGACGTCCTCGGCACTCTGCAGGTCGTCGACGAGCAGCAGGGCCAGGCGGACCAGGCCGAGCCGGTGCTCGGTGTACAGGTCGGCGACCCGATCCGCCACGCTCCCCACCGCCAGCTCGGTCATCGTCTCTCCTCGGTCACGGCTGCCCCTTCACAGGATGAGACGTCCGTGAGCCGGTTGGGTTGCTTGCCGGCCGAAAGTTTTTTCAGCCGCGGGCGCGCTGGACCGCGTCCGCCTCCTCCGGCGAGAGCGGCTGGTCGCAGGACCAGTCGACGACGGACTTCGCGTAGGTCCTGGCTTCGGTGCGGCCGTGGATCGAGGTGACCAGCACCCCGTCCCCGTGGTCGTCGAGGAGCGCCAGGGACCACGACAGCCCCCCACCCGCGCCCTCGAAGGCGTCGTACCGGACCACCGCGAGGTGCTTCAGCGCGCTGGCTCCCTCCGCCCGCAGAGCCGCCACCTCGTGGCGTAGCCCGAGCGCGTCCTCGGGCAGGTCCGCCACCTCCAGCGGGTCGCTCACCGGGGGCTTGCGGAGAGGCCGGACGTGGCCGACCAGGGCGACGAGGGCGACCAGGAGCGCGAGGACCGAGAGCGCGGTGTTCATTCGACGAAGCGTAGGTCGGACAAACCTGGGGAGCCCGGAGGCACGCTCATGGGAAACTCGCCGGGTGAACGAACCCAGCACCCGACGACGCATCGCCTACCAGGGCGAGCCCGGCGCCAACTCCCACCTGGTGTGCAAGCAGCACTACCCCGACTGGGAGCCCGTCCCGTGCGCCTCGTTCGAGGACGTCTTCGCCGCCGTCGAGGGCGCCGACGGGGGCGAGCCCACCGCCGATCTGGCGATGATCCCGATCGACAACTCGATCGCCGGGAGGGTCGCCGACATCCACCACTTCCTGCCGGCCTCCGACCTGCACATCATCGCCGAGCACTTCCTGCGGATCCGGTTCGACCTGATGGCCGCACCGGGCGCGGACCTCGGCACGATCAGGACGGTGCACAGCCACGTGCACGCCCTCGGCCAGTGCCGCCGGATCATCCGCGAGCACGGGCTCACCCCGGTGATCTCAGGTGACACCGCGGGGGCGGCGCGCGAGGTCGCCGAGGCCGCGGACCTGACCCAGGCCGCGATCGCGCCGCCGCTCGCCGCCGAGATCTACGGCCTGGAGATCCTCGCCTCCGACGTCGAGGACGAGGACCACAACACCACCCGGTTCGTGGTGCTCTCCCGCGACTACGTCCAGGCGGCGCAGGGCAACGGCCCGGTGGTGACCAGCTTCATCTTCAACGTGCGCAACCTCCCCGCTGCGCTGTACAAGGCACTCGGTGGTTTCGCGACCAACAGCGTGAACATGACCAAGCTGGAGAGCTACATGGTCGGGGGGCACTTCGCCGCCACCCAGTTCCTGGCCGAGGTCGACGGACATCCCGAGGACCCGGCACTGAAGAACGCCCTGGAGGAGCTGGCCTTCTTCACCACCGAGGTGAAGATCCTCGGCGTTTATCCCGCCGACGCGTTCCGCTCGGGCTGAACCTAGGCTCGTCCGGTGGACCTTGCCGTCATCGCCCTCAGCTTCGCCGCGATCTTCGTCGTCGAGCTGCCCGACAAGACCTTCATCGCCACGCTGGTGCTCTCCACCCGGTACCGCGGGATCCTCGTCTGGATCGGAGTCGGCCTCGCCTTCGGCCTCCAGACGCTGATCGCGGTCTCGGTCGGCCAGGTGATCACCTTCCTGCCCGACGACCTGGTCCGGGTGGTCGCCGCGGTCATCTTCCTGGCCGGCGCGATCCTGCTGATCCGCGAGGCCCCGAAGGCGGACGCGACGGAGGCGGAGACCGAGGCTTCGTTCGAGGCGAAGGCGACCGGCACCAAGACCGGGATCGCGGCGGTGGTCGCCTCGTTCGTCGTCCTCTTCGCCGCCGAGTGGGGCGACCTCTCCCAGCTGCTGACCATCAGCCTGGTCGGCAAGTACGACGACCCGGTGAGCGTCTTCCTCGGAGCCTGGTGCGCCCTGCTCGCGGTCTCCGGCCTGGCCGTCATCGCCGGCCGCTTCCTGCTCCAGCACGTCCGGCTCTCCCTGGTCTTCTACGCCGGCGCCGCGGTCTGCCTGGTCCTGGAGGCACTCACCCTCTACGAACTGACCAAGTAGCCGGCCCCGGGTGCCACCGGCCAGTAGTGTCGAAGCATGTCCTGGGGCGTCAGCAGCGAAGTCGGCCGGCTCCGCACCGTGCTGCTGCACCGGCCCGGGCCCGAGCTGAAGCGGCTGACGCCGAGGAACAACGACAAGCTCCTCTTCGACGGGATCCCCTGGGTCAGCCGGGCCCAGGACGAGCACGACGCGTTCGCCGCCGCGCTGCGCGACCACGACGTCGAGGTCCTCTACCTGACCGACCTGCTCGTCGAGGCCCTCGGCGTACCGGGGGCGCGGGAGCGCGCCATCGCCGACGTCCTGGACTCGCTGCACCTCGGCGACTCGCTGCGCGACTACCTGGCAGTGGCGCTCGCCGACCTGGCGCCGGACGCGCTGGCGCTGGTCCTGACCGCGGGTCTGCGCAACGACGAGGTACGGGGCGGGTTCGGCCTGGTGACCTCGTTGCTGGCCCACGACGACTTCCTGATCGACCCCCTTCCCAACCTGCTCTTCACCCGCGACTCCAGCGTCTGGATCCGGGACCGGGTCGCGATCACGTCGCTGGCGATGCCGGCCCGGGTCCGCGAGTCCCAGCTGACCGACCTGATCTACAGCACCCACCCCCGGTTCGCCGGGGTCGCGCGGATCCACGGTGCGGACCACGAGCACGTCGAGGGCGGCGACGTCCTGCTGCTGGCTCCCGGCGTGATCGCCGTCGGGGTCGGGGAACGGACTACCCCGGCGGGGGCCGAGCGCCTGGCCCGCCAGGTGTTCGCGAACGACCTAGCCAGCACTGTGCTGGTGGTCCCGATCACCCAGGAACGCGCCACCATGCACCTCGACACCGTCTGCACGATGGTCGACGTCGACAAGATCGTGATGTACCCGAACGTCGCCGACCACCTGAGCGCCCACACCGTGACCGCGCGCGACGACGGTCTCGCGGTCACCCCGGCCGAACCCTTCCTGGTCGCCGCGGCCCGGGCGATGCGGATCGACACCCTCCACCAGATCGACACCGGCCTCGACGCGGTGACCGCCGAGCGCGAGCAGTGGGACGACGGCAACAACACCCTGGCGATCGCCCCTCGGCTCGCGGTCGCCTACGAACGGAACCTGGAGACGAACAGCCGGCTCGAGGCATCCGGGATCGAGGTGATCGCGATCGCCGGCTCGGAACTGGGTTCCGGCCGGGGCGGTCCGCGGTGCATGAGCTGCCCCGTCGACCGCGACGAGATCACCGTCTGAGCCGGTCCGACCCGGGAACGCAAGGGCCCGGCCGATGTTGACGGGGGATGCAACACCGACCGGGCAAATCAGACTCTAGAACACGTCATCGATTTGCGCCAAGGAATCGTCGAGTTCACTGGACCAGTGGTCGGATCAGCGGATCGTGAGCTGTCGGCTGGCGAGGCCGGAGCGGGCTGACCGCTCGGCAGGCTCCAGCGGGCGCGGATCCGCGAGGGTGGCGGTGAGCTGCTCGGCGAACGCGGCCACCGGGGCGGCGACGGCCTCCGCACCGGTGCCCTGGGGCAGGTCCCAGACCGGCACCAGGACGCCGTGCGCACGGAACATCCCGATCAACCGACCGCCGTCGACCAACGGGTCCGCGCCGGCGGCGTGCAGCCGGGCCAGCGCGTCGAGGAGCTCGTCCTCGGGCTCGGGCCGGACCCAGCGCAGGAACTCCCGCTCACCGAGCGCGGTCCAGTACGCCGCGCCGACGCCGTCGAGCCGCACCGTCGGAGCGACCGAGCCGTTGGCCTGCTCCAGCAGCGCGGCCATCGATCCGTCCGGATCCTCGTCGAGCCAGAAGTCGAAGCCGTCGTGGACGGTGACCACGACGTCGCCCGCGACCAGGTCCTGGAGCGTCGGCCCTTCCCCGGGGTTCTCGGTCAGACCGACCATCGTCCCCGGCTCGGCCTCGAGTGCCGCGGTCAGGACGGCGGCGAGGTCGCGGCTCGGGTCGCCGTACGCGTGCTGCACCTGGAGGCCGAGCAGGATCGAGCCGTCCTGGCGAACCAGGGCGGGTGCGGCGCCGGGAAGCAGGGTGCACAGGGTCACCGAGCGGTCGGAGCCCGCGATCGTCAGCGGCGCGGTGGCGCTCGGGACGAACTCGCGCAGCGCGATCAGGTCGGTCTCCCCACCGAGACCCGCGAACGGGCGCGCGGAGAAGACCGGCGGCGGACCCGAGGGGTTTCCGTGGCAGGACTTGTACTTGCGTCCCGAGCCGCACGGGCACGGCTGGCGCGGGCCGACCTCACCCTCGGCAGGTGCAGCGGCTGGTCCGGCGGAACGCTTGGCGCGTGAGCTCTTACCCATGAGTGGAGGCTAGTGGTTGCCCGGAGGTCAGCCGAGCGGCAGGTGGACGTGCACCGCGTGGACCTGCCGGGTGGACTCGGCCCACCAGCGCAGGCTGAGCGCATCGACGATCGCCAGTCCCCGTCCCCGCTC
>JBFJNH010000063.1:0-20033 GCA_041618295.1 Marmoricola sp. | reverse complement strand
GCCGTCGCGGTCGCCACCGACCGCGACGATCCGGGCACCGTAGGCCGGGTCCCCGCAGGCGTCGATCAGGGCCTGCAGGTTGGTCCCCGCCCCGGAGACGAGGACGACCAGACGTGCTGGAGAGGCGGCGCGATCAACGGACACGGCGGACAGATTAGCGGTCGGCGCGGGTCCGGCGCCCGAGCCAGGCCTGGACCAACCCGCCGATCAGCCCCCCGACGCTCATCGTGCCGGTCGCGAAGACCAGGATCTCCGCGGTGGGCGCTCCGAGATCGGTCAACCTCCCGGTACCCAGCGCGCCACCCGCGAGCGAGATCGCCAGCGCGATCAGCACCCCGGCGAGCAGACCGGCCGCGGCACCCCGGATCGCGGAGAGGTCCAGGGGCAGCGCCCGGCCACCGGTCGCCAGCACGCCGTACGCCGCCGCGAGGACGGGGACGCCGATCAGGGCGGCCAACCAGCCGGGCGTCGGGCCCTCGTCCGGGAGCGCGGCGAGCACCGGGAAGGCCGGGATCGCGCCCAACGAGACGCTCGTCGGGGAGACCACGGTGCCGGTACCGACCGCGAAGCCGGGCCCGAGCAGGTACGCGCTGCCGAGCAGCGCCAGGTTCGGTGCCACCAGGGCGGTGACCACGGTCAGGGCGAGCGCGTCGCCGGCGCTGAGATCGAGCGAGGAGAGCACCTCGGAGGCCTCGTTCAGCGAGAGCAGCAGCGAGACGCCGACCAGGACCGCCCCCGCGGCGAAAAGCGCCAGCGCACCGGTGACCGCGGCCACCGCGACCTCCCGGGCCCAGGACGGCACCTGACCCACCCAGGCGTCGTACCGCTCGGTGCCGACGGCGAGGCCGAGGCCGCCGGCGAACGCGGCGACCAGGACCGCCCCGAGGACCGTCCGCCCCAGACCCGGGGTCGCCCCGGTCTCGGTCGCCAGCACGCCGACCGTCACCGCGACCACGACGTACGCGCCGACGAAGGTGGCGGCACCGCCGGCCAGGACCCGGTCGTCGACCACCTCGACGGCGTGCCGGGCAGCCCGGCGGCCGCCGCGGAACGCGCCCAGGACGAGGACCATGGTGACCGCGAGCGGGGTGATCTCGATCGGCAGCCCGGTCAGCTCGAGGTGCGAGCCGTGACCCACCAGCCAGGCGTCGGCGCCGACCCGGAGAGCATCGGTGGTGTCGCCGTGGGCCCCGGCGTCGGCGAGGAACCAGCCGATCAGGGCGACTGCCAGGCACAGCACCAGGGTGGTGCCGGCGGCGAGCACACCGGCCACCGCTGCGGCCGCGCTCAACGAGCGCCCCGGGGTTGGTGGAGGAACGGAACCAGGCCCCGGCCGGCGGATCAGATCGGACATCGCCGGACCATCCTCGCCCATCGTCCGGCACCTGCGCCGGGTGCCACGCGGGTGAGCGTGTTCTGCGTTCGTCGGCTCAAACCCGAGCGGGCTCGATCCGGCTTCACCTGGTCGCGTAGCGTGGACCTGCCATGCCAACTGCCGAGGAATTCGACGAGTTCTACGTCTCGACGCGCCGCGGGCTCGTCCTGCAGACGTTCGCCCTGACCGGCGACCTCGGCGCTTCCCGGCTGGCGGTGCGGGACGCGTACGTCGCGGCCCGGCACCACTGGGACAAGATCGGCCACCTCGAGGATCCCGAGAGCTGGGTCCGACCCCGCGCCTGGACCGCGGCCCAGCGCCGTCACACCGTGCGGCCCTGGCACCGGGAGCGGCACATCTCCCCCGAACAGGCGGCGACACTCGACGCCCTGCACGACCTCCCCGACGCCCAGCGCCGGGCCCTGGTCCTGACCCACCTCACCGATCTCGCGGCACCCGCAGCGGCCCGCGAGCTCGGCGTTCCGCTGACGACGCTCGAGCAGGACCGGGAGGCCGCCACCGTCGCGGTCGCCGCCGCGCTCGACCACCCCCCCGGCGACCTTCCCGCCCTGCTCGACGGGCTCGGGAGCGCCGCGGACACGGTCAAGCTCCCGCGACCCGCCGTCGTCCGCCGCCAGGGTCTGCGGCGGCGGCGCAACCACGCCGTGATCGGGTCCGTGGCGGCGACGGTCATCGTGGTGGCGGCCGGCGCGTTCGTCGCGGTCGACACCCCGGACGCGACGTCGGCCAACTCCGCGGACCTGGTCAGACCGCAGATGCTGCTCACCAAGGCGCAGATCGGCGGACTCTCCGCGAAGCCGTGGCTCCCGGTGCGACGCTCGGACGGGAAACCTGACGACAACACCATGGGTTCCGGGATCAACACGCCCTGCCAGGAGGCGCGCTTCGCCGACGAAGCGGGCCTGATGACCTGGGTACGGAAGTACGTCACCTCCGGCAAGTCGCCCACCAGGCTGGTGCAGACGGTCGAGGTCTCCAACTCCCCCGGCGCCGCGAGCAGGGCCTACGAGACCATCCTCGGCTGGTACGCCGGCTGCACCGCGGTACGGACCCGGATCCTGGACGCGTTCCGGGTCGACGGCGTCGGCGACACCGCCCAGATCGTCCGCCTCCGGATCACCGGCAGCCCGAACCGCTCGTTCTCGGTCGGGATCGCCCGGAGCGGGGCGCTGACCACATCTACGGTGCTGGAGACCCCGACGCCCACCTCGGCCGACGTACGGGGGGTGGCGGAGACCCTGGCGACCTCGGTGCGCAACCTGTGCTCGTCCCCGGTGGCCGGCCGCTGCGTCTCGACCGTGAAGCCGGTGCCGGCCGCCCTGCCTCTCTCCGGGGAGGAACCCGGCACCCTGGCCAGCCCCGATCTGCCCGCGATCCCGAACGTCACCTTCACCTGGCTCGGCACCGATCCGCAGGACGCCCGGGTGAACCTGGCCGCCACGACCTGCGACAAGGCCAACTTCGTCGGTGCGGGTGCCGGTCAGGCGCTGATGCGCAGCTACCTGTTCCCGGAGGCCAAGCTGCCCAAGCAGTTCGGCATCACCGAGACAGTCGGCAAGTTCTCCTCACCGAAGGTCGCCGCTGCCTTCGCCGACCGGATCATCGCCCGGATGCGTGCCTGCCCGGACGTCGAGCTCGGCAGCACCGTGAGCCAGGGCTTCGTCCTGCGCGGGAAGCTCAACGGCACCACCGTCGCACTCTGGCGGCTGCAGAACGAGGTCGCGCAGGGCAGGCCGGCGGCGAACTACTGGACCGGCGTCACCCGGGTCGGCTCGTACGTCGCCCAGGTGACCTTCACCCCGACGCGGGAGTTCGACGTCAACCGGGACACCTTCAAGGCCCTGATGGTCCGGGCCCGCGACCGACTCCACGAGCTGAAGCGATGACCGGCCTCGCGGACCGCACCCGGTCGCGCTTCGACCTGCCCGAGGGCGTGATCTACCTCGACGGCAACTCGCTCGGCGCGCTCCCGGTCGGGGTGGCGCAGCGCCTGACCGAGGTCGTGGAGCGCGAGTGGGGTACCGGCCTGATCCGGTCCTGGAACCCGCTGCCCGACGGCGGCGGTGCCTGGATGGAGCTCGTCGGTCGGGTCTCCGCCCGGATCGCCCCGCTGATCGGGGCGGACGCCGCGGACCTCCACGTCGGCGACTCGACCAGCGTCTCCCTGTTCAAGACGATGGTCGCCGCGGCCCGGTTGCGGCCGGACCGGCGGGTGATCGTGGTCGAGCCGGCCACCTTCCCGACCGACGGGTACGTCGCGGCCGGGGTCGCCGACCTGCTCGGCCTGGAGCTGCGCTGGTGCGACCCGGCCGACCCGGTGGCCGCCGTCGACGAGGACACCGCGCTGCTCAGCCTCACCCACGTGGACTTCCGCACCGGCGCGATGTACGACATGGCCGCCGTCACCGCGGCCGCCCAGGCGCGCGGCGCCCTGGTCCAGTGGGACCTGTGCCACTCCGCCGGAGCGGTCCCGGTCGACCTGACCGGTTCCGGCGCCGACCTCGCTGTCGGCTGCACCTACAAGTACCTCAACGGCGGACCCGGGTCACCGGCGTACGTCTGGGTGGCGCCGCGCCACCAGGACACCGTCCGGCAGCCGATCACCGGCTGGATGGGGCATGCCGCACCGTTCGCGATGAGCCGCGAGTACACGCCGGGGCCGGGGATGGCGCAGTGGGCCTCCGGCACCCACCAGGTCCTGGCGCTCTCGGCCCTGGAGAAGGCCCTGGAGGCCTTCGAGGGAGTCACCGTCGCCGAGATCCGGGAGGCCTCGCTGGCGCTGACCGACCGGTTCCTGGAGCTCCTCGACCAGCGTCTGCCGGACCTGGAGGTGGTCACCCCGCGGGAGCACGCCCGCCGCGGCAGCCAGGTCTCGTTCCGGCACCCGCACGCCTACGGGGTCGTCCAGGCCCTGATCGCCCGTGGGGTGATCGGCGACTACCGCGACGACGGGGACCGGGTCGGCATCGCCAGGTTCGGCTTCACCCCGCTCTACGTGAGCCTGGAGGACGTCGAGACCGCCGTGGGGCACCTCGAAGCGGTGCTGGTCGGCGGGGAGCACCTGGACCCGGCGTACGCCGAGCGCAACGCGGTCACCTGAGTCCGGGCTCCGGGTAGCGGCGGGCAGGCGTGATCCGGACGAAGATGCGGACCAGGTGGTCGATCATCTCCTCGAGCGTCAGGTCGAGCCTGCCGTTCGCCCAGGCAAGCGCGACCTCACCGGCCGCACCGGCCATCGCGTGTGCGAGCAGCCGCTGGGTGCTGAGGTTCTCCGGGGCCCGGTCGGTGAGCGGGTCCGCCTCCAGCCAGAGGTCCACCGCGAGCTCGATCAGCTGCTGGCGCTTGGCCGCGAGCGCCGGGTGCTGGGCCTCGGTGACCAGGAGCCGGATGGTGCGCGGGTCGGCCAGCAGGCCACTGGCGAACGCCTCGAAAACGGGGCGCGGGTTCCGCCACCCGTGCTCGGCCACGGCGGGCACGACGACGGTGGCCAGCTCGGCGATCGCCTGGTCGACCGCGGCGCCGGCCAGCTCGTCGAGGCTGGCGAAGCTCTCGTAGAAGTACCGCTTGGTCAGTCCGGCCTCCGCGCACACGTCGTCGACCCGGGTGGCGGCGATCCCGACGGTGCCGAACCGTTGGAGACCGGCCTGCACCAGGCGTGCGCGGCGCTCGGCGATGCGCTGGTCCGCGGGCACCCCCTTGTAGGGGCGGACCGAGCCCTCCGAACCAGGCAGAGCAGCCGCCACGGCGTCCTCCTCGAATTGTTGACACTGGACAGTGTCAGATTCTAGCCTCCCGGGGAACCCCTCCCGCGTTCCCGCCACCGCACCCGAGGACACCAGCATGCCTTCTGCCGACCTCCCCTCCACCACCGCGACCCGCCGCGGCTTCCTCGGACTCTCCGCGGCAGCCGTCGCCGGCACGACCTTGGCAGCACCCGCGTTCGCCGCCGACCTGACCGCGCCCCGGAAGCGGGTCGTCGTCCTCGGCGGCGGCGTCGGTGGGCTGACCGCAGCCCACGAGCTCGCTGAGCGCGGCTTCCAGGTGACCGTCGTCGAGCCGAAGGCGTGGGGCGGCAAGGCGCGCAGCATCCCGGTCCCGAGCACGGGCACCGACGGGCGGCCGCACCTGCCCGGCGAGCACGGCTTCCGGTTCTTCCCGGGGTTCTACCAGAACATCCCGGACACGATGCGCCGCATCCCCGTGGCCGGCAACGCCGAGGGCGTCTTCAGCCACCTCGTCGACGCCCACCAGGTCGTGCTGACCACCCCCGGCGGCGGCCAGCTCTGGGCGTTCCCCAACCCCGACCAGTACGGCGCGATCCAGGGGATGACCTCGCTGGTGACCGCGCTCGGCATCGCGATGAAGGTGCCGCCCAACGAGATCGAGTACTTCGTCCGCAAGCTGGCCGTCTTCCTGACCAGCTCCGACGTACGGCGGCGCGGGCAGTGGGAGTACGTCTCGTGGACGGAGTTCACCAACTCCGAGAACTTCTCCCCCACCTACCAGACCGTCTTCGGCTCGGGACTGACCAAGAGCCTTGTCGCCGCCAAGGGCGACGCCGCCTCGACCCGGACCGTCGGGTTGATGGGCGAAGCCTTCATCTACGCGATGGCAGCCCAGAGCTCGCCGCAGCTGCAGCAGGAGAGCGGGTACGGCGCCGCGGACCGACTCCTGGACCTGCCCACGAACGAGGCCTGGATCGACCCCTGGACCGCCCACCTCCGCCGGCTCGGCGTCCGGTTCGTCCGCGGCAACCGGGCCGCCCGGATCGCCATGTCCGGCGGCCGGATCAGCTCGGTCACCCTGGAACCGACCGACGCAAACGGGGAACCGGTGTCCGGCGCCGCAACCTCCAGCATCACCGCCGACTGGTACGTCTTCGCGATGCCGGTCGAGCGGATCGTCCCGCTGCTGAGCCCCGCCGTGCTCGCAGCGGACCCCGGGCTGACGAGGCTGCGGAACCTGCGCACCGACTGGATGAACGGGATCCAGTACTTCCTGAACCGCAAGCCCGAGGTCTCGATCAAGGGGCACGTGGCCTACCTGGACACGCCATGGGCCCTGACCTCGATCGAGCAGGGCATGTTCTGGCGGCGCCCGATGACCGACTACGGCGCCGGCGACGTCGAGGACATCTGGTCGGTCGACATCTCGGACTGGTTCAGCCCCGGCATCCTCTACGGCAAACCAGCCTCGGAGTGCACCCCGGACCAGATCGCCCGCGAAGTCTGGGCACAGATGAAGCGTTCCTTGAACCGGCCCGGCATGACCGTTCTGTCCGACGACATGCTGGCGCGCTGGTTCCTCGACCCCGCGATCCACTACCCGCACGGGCCCGGTACCCGGGCCGCCAACCGGGAGCCTCTGCTGATCAACACCACCGGCTCCCTGGACGACCGGCCGACGGCGAGCAGCCGGATCCCGAACATGTTCCTGGCCTCGGACTACGTCCGCACCAACATCGACCTGGCCACCATGGAGGGCGCCAACGAGGCGGGCCGGGAGGCGGCGAACGCGATCCTGGTCCGTTCCGGGGCCGGCGGGACCCCGGCGACCATCAAGGAGCTGTGGCAGCCCCAGGAGCTCGCCGCGGTCCGGGAGACCGATGCCCTGCTCTACCGCCTCGGGCTGCCGAACGCCCTCGACGTCGTTCCCGCCGGCCTGCCCCTCTGAGCAGTCCCACCCGACCGAGAAGCACCGACCCGGCGCCGCCCGCCCCGTGATCGGGTGGGCTGCGCCGGGTCGGCGAAGGGCTCAGCTCGCCTGCATGCCCATCTCGTTCAGGATGCCGCGCATCAGCGACGCGGTCTCGGACGGCGTCTTGCCGACCTTGACCCCAGCGGCCTCGAGGGCCTCCTTCTTCGCCTGCGCGGTGCCCGAGGAGCCGGAGACGATGGCGCCGGCGTGGCCCATGGTCTTGCCCTCCGGGGCGGTGAAGCCCGCGACGTACCCGACGACCGGCTTGGTGACGTGCTCGGCGATGTACGCCGCAGCCCGCTCCTCGGCGTCGCCGCCGATCTCGCCGATCATCACGATCGCCTTGGTCTCCGGGTCGTTCTCGAAGGCCTCGAGCGCGTCGATGTGGGTGGTGCCGATGATCGGGTCACCGCCGATGCCGATCGCGGTGGTGAAGCCGTAGTCCCGCAGCTCGTACATCATCTGGTAGGTCAGCGTCCCGGACTTGGAGACCAGGCCGATCGGACCCTTGCCCGCGATCGTGTGCGGGGTGATGCCGGCCAGCGACTCGTCCGGGGAGATGATCCCGGGGCAGTTGGGACCGATCATCCGGGTGCTCTTGCCGTCGAGGTAGGCGAAGACCTCGGCGGTGTCCTGGACCGGGACGCCCTCGGTGATCACCACGAGCAGCGGGATCTCGGCGTCGATGGCCTCGATGCACGCGTCCTTGGTGAACGCCGGCGGGACGAACGCGACCGACACGTCGGCGCCGGTGGCGGCCATCGCCTCGGCGACCGTGCCGAAGACCGGCAGCTCGCGACCGTTGAGCTCGACGGTGGTACCGGCCTTGCGGGCGTTGACGCCACCGACGATGTTGGCGTCGGCCTGGAGCATCAGGTTGGTGTGCTTGGAGCCCATGCCGCCCGTGATGCCCTGGACGATGATCTTGGAGTCCTTGTTGAGGTAGATCGTCATTGGTTCAAGTTCTCCTGTATCAGCTGTTCGCCAGTTCGGCGGCCTTGTCGGCGGCGCCATCCATGGTGTCGACAACGGTGACGAGCGGGTGGTTCAGCTCGGCGAGGATCGCGCGGCCCTGCTCGACGTTGTTGCCGTCGAGACGGACCACCAGCGGCTTGTTCTCCTCGTCGCCGAGGATCTCCAGCGCGCCCTTGATGCCGTTGGCCACCTCGTCGCACGCGGTGATGCCACCGAAGACGTTCACGAAGACGCTCTTGACCTGCGGGTCGTTGAGGATGACATCGAGACCGTCGGCCATCACCTGCGCGTTCGCGCCGCCGCCGATGTCCAGGAAGTTGGCCGGCTTCACGCCGCCGTGGTTCTCGCCGGCGTACGCGACGACGTCGAGGGTGCTCATCACGAGACCCGCGCCGTTGCCGATGATGCCGACCTGACCGTCGAGCTTGACGTAGTTGAGACCGAGGTCCTTGGCCTTCGCCTCGAGCGGGTCGGCCTCCTCGCGGATCTCGAACTCCTCGTGGTCGGGGTGCCGGACCTCGGAGGCGTTCTCGTCGAGCGAGACCTTGCCGTCGAGGGCCTCGAGCTTGTCGCCCTCCAGGCGGGCCAGCGGGTTGACCTCGACGAGGGTCGCGTCCTCCTCGACGTAGACCTTCCAGAGCTGCTGGACCATCTCGATGGCCTGGTCGCGGAGCTCGGCCGGGAACTTGGCCTCGTCGACGATCGCGGCGGCCTTCTCCGGAGTGACGCCCTCGAGGGCGTTGATCGGGATCTGGCGGACGGCCTCGGGGTTGGTCTTCGCGACCTCCTCGATCTCGACACCACCCTCGACCGAGGCGATGCACAGGTGCGACCGGTTGGCGCGGTCCAGCAGGAACGAGAAGTAGTACTCCTCGACCGGCGGGGTGGCGGGGGTGACCAGGACGCGGTTGACCGTCAGACCCTTGATCTCCATGCCGAGGATGTTGGACGCGTGCTCAAAGGCCTCGTCAGCGGTCTTGGCCAGCTTGACGCCGCCGGCCTTGCCGCGACCGCCGGCCTTGACCTGCGCCTTGACGACGGTGACGCCGCCCAGCTTCTCGGCAGCGGCGCGCGCCTCCTCGGCGGTCTCGACGACGACGCCGAGGGTCGTGGCCACTCCGTGCTTGGCGAAGAGCTCCTTCGCCTGGTACTCCATCAGATCCACGGTTTTACCCATCCACTAGATGTCTGTTGTGCGCCGACGAGCGGGGCTACCCGATTCGAGGCGCACCGCTGACCATAAACCCGTTGACGGGCACCGGGCGATTCAGGGTCGTGGGATGGACTCACGTGAGGTGGACCGGTCCTGTGAGGACTCACCCTCCGGGCTCACCCTTCCGGGAACTGCTCCGTCACCCAGTCGGTGATCTCGGTGGTGGTCGCCCCCGGGGTGAAGATCTTCGCCACGCCCATCTCGGCGAGGGCGGGGAGGTCCTCGTCCGGGACGATCCCGCCGCCGAAGACCACGATGTCGGCGGAGTCCCGCTCGGCGAGGAGTTCGACCAGCCTGCGGAACTGGGTCATGTGCGCCCCGGAGAGGACCGAGAGGCCGATCAGGTCGGCGTCCTCCTGAATCGCCGTCTCCACGATCTGCTCGGGGGTCTGGTGCAGTCCGGTGTAGATCACCTCGTGGCCGGCGTCGCGGAGGGCCCGGGCGACCACCTTCGCGCCGCGGTCATGACCGTCGAGTCCGGGCTTGGCGACAACGATGCGCAACATGGGCTGAGGCTATCGCCACACCGGCCGAGTTCGTCGGGGGCCCTACTAAAATTTCGGGTTGGCACCGGGTGACCCTGGACACCTTCGTTCGTTGAACCTCCACGACGGCCCCGATCTGGATTTCACCGACTCGTGACCGTTCCGTTACTGTTTGGCCGGTCACAGTGAAAAAACGCGCACGAGCACCCTCACCCTCGCGAACGTAAGGACACCATGGGCAACCACCGGGCAGAACGACGCGGCCCCGCCAGGGCTGCCGTTGTCCCGACTCCCCGTGGTGGAGCAAGCACAGCCGCGACCCGTGCCGCCGGCGGTCGGCGCAAAGCGACCCGCCGCCAGTCCCCCGCTGGCCTGTTCCGCACCATCCCGGCCGTGCCGACCATCATCGGCGCGGTCGCTCTCGTTGCTGCTGCCGGCGGTGCCGTGGGCATGGGCCCCGGCGAGGTGACGAACGGTCAGCAGCTCCAGCTCTCCGCCGGCTCGGTCGACGCGTTCAGCGGTACCGACGCCTTCAACTTCACCGGCACCGACTCCCGGTCGCAGGCGATCAGCCGCGACTCGCAGCGACAGGCGCTCAAGGCCGCCGCCGACCAGGACCTGAAGGACGCCGTCGAGGAGCAGTCCGCCCAGCGCAACGCGGCCCTCGCCACCCTCGCCGCGTCCGCCCAGAAGCGGGCCGACCAGATCGCCAAGAACCTCTGGGTGCTGCCGACCCAGGGGTACCGGCTGACCGCCCGCTACGGGCAGTCCAGCGGCCTCTGGTCCGCCAACCACACCGGCCTCGACTTCGCCGCCCCGAGCGGTACTGCGATCCGTGCGATCGCCAACGGCGTGATCACCTCGACCGGGTACGACGGCGCGTACGGCTACAAGACGGTGCAGACCCTCGCCGACGGCACCGAGATCTGGTACTGCCACCAGTCCGACGCCGGCGTCTCGGTCGGCCAGAAGGTCGTCCAGGGCACCCAGATCGGCCGGGTCGGGAGCACCGGCAACGTCACCGGTCCGCACCTCCACCTCGAGGTCCGCCCCGGCGGCGGCGACCCGGTTGACCCGTACTCGGCGTTCCTGTTCCACGGGGTCACGCCCTGAGTCGAGACTCCGCGTCTCTCACCAGGTTTCGACACGCTCAACCACCGAGAGAAGCTCTTCGCGAGCTCAGAGCTTCTCCACCGGCGCGTACCGCAGAAGGAGCCGCTTCACGCCCTCCGAGCCGAAGTCGATGCTCGCGACCGCCTTGTCCGCGGCGCCCTCCACGCTGATCACGGTGCCCAGGCCGAAGCTGTCGTGCTGGACCCGGTCACCGGGGTCCAGGTTCGGGATCTCGCGCCCGGCCATCGCCTTCTTGGACGCATCGGCGCTCGCCGTGGCGCTGGAGAAACGGCTGGCCATCTGCTGCCGGCCCCGCTCGCTGAGGTTCCCCGTGTACGCCGCCCCGGACCGCCCGGGGCCCTGGCTGGACGGTCGTGACCAGCTCGTCTGCTCGGCCTCGGTGCGCTTCCAGTCGATCAGGTCGACCGGGAGCTCGTCGAGGAAGCGCGAGGCCGGGTTGTGCGACGGCGCACCCCAGGCGGAGCGGACGATCGCCCGGGAGACGTAGAGCCGCTCGCGCGCCCGGGTGAGGCCGACGTACGCGAGCCGCCGCTCCTCCTCCAGCTCCGGCCGGTCGCCGAGCGAGCGCAGGTGCGGGAAGACGCCGTCCTCGAGCCCGGTCAGGAAGACCACCGGGAACTCCAGTCCCTTGGCCGTGTGCAGGGTCATCATCGTGACCACCCCCGGGGACCCCTCGTCGCCGTCACCTTCGGGAGGGTCCGGGATCTGGTCGGAGTCGGCGACCAGGGCGACCCGTTCGAGGAAGTCGGTCAGGCCTGGGGCCGGGGCGTCCGGCGCTCCTTCGTCCGCCGGGTCGGCACTCGGGCCGACCTGGGGGTCGTCGGCGAACTCTCGGGCGACAGCGACCAGCTCGGCGAGGTTCTCCACCCGGGTCTCGTCCTGCGGGTCGTCGGACTCCTCGAGCTCCTTGAGGTAGCCGCTGCGGGTCAGGGTCGCCTCCAGGACCACGTCCACCCGCTCCCCCGCCGCCACCATCGACTGGAGCTGCTCGATGGTCTCGACGAAGGCGTTGATCGCGTTCAGCGACCGGCTGGCGATCCCGGGCGCCTCGGACGCCCGCTGCAGGGCCTCCCAGAAGGTGATCCGCTCCCGGCTAGCGAAAGCGTCGACGCAGGCCTCGGCCCGGTCACCGATCCCGCGCTTGGGGGTGTTCAGGATCCGCCGCAGCGAGACCTGGTCGGCCGGGTTGCTCAGGGTGCGCAGGTAGGCGAGCGCGTCGCGGACCTCACGGCGCTCGTAGAAGCGGACGCCGCCGACGACCTTGTAGGCCATCCCGACCCGGATGAAGATCTCCTCGAAGATCCGGGACTGGGCGTTGGTCCGGTAGAAGACCGCCACGTCGCCGGGACGGGCGGCCCCCTCGTCGGTCAGCCGGTCGATCTCCTCGGCGACGAACCGGGCCTCGTCGCGCTCGTCGTCGCCGACGTACCCCACGATCTTGGCACCGTCACCGGCGTCGCTCCAGAGCCGCTTGGGCGTCCGCCCCTGGTTGTGCGCGATCACCTGGTTGGCGGCGGTCAGGATCGTCTGGGTGGAGCGGTAGTTCTGCTCCAGCAGCACGGTGGCGGCGTTCGGGAAGTCCTGCTCGAAGTCCATGATGTTGCGGATGTTGGCGCCGCGGAAGGCGTAGATCGACTGGTCCGCGTCGCCGACCACCATCAGCTCGGCCGCGGGCACCCCCGGCGCGTTCTCGGAGGTCTCGACGAGCTCGGCGACCGGAGCGCAGAGCTCGTGGATCAGCGCGTACTGGGCGTGGTTGGTGTCCTGGTACTCGTCGACCAGGACGTGCCGGAACCGGCGGCGCCAGTTCTCGCGCACGTCCGGGAAGGTCCGGAACAGCACCACCGTCATCATCAGCAGGTCGTCGAAGTCGAGCGCGTTCGCCTGCCGCAGCCGCTGCTGGTAGAGCTTGTACGCCGCGGCGTAGGTCTCCTCCTGGACGTTGGCGGCCTCGGCCGCGACCTCCTCGAAGTCCTGGAGCTCGTTCTTCGCGTTGGAGATCCAGTTGAGGATCGCCCGCGGCTGGAACCGCTTCACGTCGAGGTCCAGGTCGCGGCAGACCAACGTCATCAACCGCTTGGAGTCGGCGGCGTCGTAGATCGTGAAGTTGGACTTGAAGGGCAGCCCCACGTGCGCGAACTGGGTGATCTCCTTGCGCAGGATCCGCACGCACGCGGAGTGGAAGGTACTGACCCACATGATCCGGGCCCGGTTGCCGACCAGGTCGGTGACGCGCTCGCGCATCTCGGCGGCGGCCTTGTTGGTGAAGGTGATCGCCAGGATCGAACCGGGGTGCGCGTTGCGCTCGGAGATCAGCCAGGCGATCCGCCGGGTCAGCACCCGGGTCTTGCCCGACCCCGCTCCGGCGACGACGAGCAGCGGCGCACCCTCGTGGACGACCGCCTGCCGCTGGGGCTCGTTCAGACCCGCCAGCAGGTCCTCCCGCGACGGTCGACGGCGCCCGTTCGCGGTCGTCGGGGTCGGCCCCGGCTCGCTCGCGACGGAGGGGAGACCGGGGATCGGGAACTGCATGCTCATGTCAGCACCAGCCTACGGGGGCACGCGGACATCGGACCGCGTGCCCACGCGGGCGGGATGCTGCTGGGTGGTGCCGGATCAGGCAGGTGCGCCGAGTGACTTCCAGTACTCGTTCAGCGCGCCGTTGGTCTTCACGAACCACACGATCGGCAGGAACAGCACGATGATCCCGGGGAAGTACCAGAGCCCGGTCAGCGCGGTCACCGGCGGCTGCTGCCCCCGGGCCGCGTAGAGCTTCCCGGCCTCGTCGGAGGTGAAGAACACCACCACCGGCGTCACGAAGATCGCCAGCAGGAGCGCGACCAGGCCGCCCAGGCCCCGACCGGTGTGCCGCTTCATCTCGTCGTGCACCAGGTAGAACCAGACCAGACCGTAGATGCCCAGGGTCACGACGAACAGCAGCATCGAGACGCCGGTCGAACGGACCTTGCCGATCTCACCGGTACCCACCGGCTGGACGTAGGCCGGCGGCGGCGGGCCGGGAGGTGCGACGTACTGGGGCAACGGCGGGGGTGGTGGCGGGACGTTGCCGGGCGGCGGAGGGACGGGCGGCGGTGTCTGATCTGTCATGCCCAGCAATCTAGACCCGTCACGAGGTGCGCGGGGTCAGCTGGCGCGCACCGTGCGCGCCGCCTCGGCCCACCACGCGTCGGTGGGGACGTCGACCGCGTCGAACCGCTCCCCCGGTCGGGGCAGCGCCAGCCGTACCTCGTGCGCCTCAGCTTCCTCCACCAACCACTCGATCGGGGCCGACCAGGTGTGGAAGGCCAGGTCGAAGGTGGCCCAGTGGATCGGCAGCAGCAGTCCCCCGGAGACCTCGCGGTGCGTCTGGACCGCCTCGGCCGGGTTCATGTGGATGTCGGACCAGCGGGCGTCGTACGCGCCGATCGGCAGGATGGTCAGGTCGAACGGTCCGTACGCCGCGCCGATGTCGGCGAACGCCGGGGTGTACCCGGTGTCCCCGCCGAAGAACGCCGTACGCCGCTGGGCCCCGGTCCCGGCCGCGACCACCCAGGACGACCAGAGCGTCTTGTTCCGGGTGAACCCGCGACCGGAGAAGTGCCGGGCCTCGGTGCAGGTGAGCACCAGGTCGTCCACGGCGTAGGAGTCGTCCCAGTCGAGCTCCACGATCCGGCTCTCCGGAACCCCCCAGGCGCGCAGGTGCGCGCCGATCCCGAGCGGGACCACGATCGGCATCTCCTGGTTCTCGGTGAGCCAGTCGATGGTCGCGGTGTCGAGGTGGTCGTAGTGGTCGTGCGAGATCAGCACCGCGGAGAGCCGCGGCAGGTCCTCCAGGGCGAGCGGGACCGGGTGGCTGCGCTTCGGGCCGACCGTCGCCGACGGCGAGACCCGGTCGCTCCAGACCGGGTCGGTCAGCACCCAGTGCCCGCCGAGCTCGAGGAGCACGGTGGCGTGGCCCAACCAGGTGGCGGCGAAGTCACCGGCCCGGGCGGGCAGGTCCGGGGTCACCAGCGGCACCGGTTTCGCCGGGCGCCCGGCGTCGCCCTTGCGAGCGAAGTCGACCGCCATCGACCCCTGGTTGCCGGGCTCGAGGACGCCGGAGGGGAGCCGGTTCCAGAAGGCGCCGTCGCGCCACTGGGGCGAGTCGAAGAAGTCCGGGGTCGCCCCCATGGCGCGGCGCAGGCCGCGGGTCGCGTTGGCCACCGGGGAGACCAGGGCGGCAGTCGCGCCGAGGGCGGCGGCGACGAACGGGAGTCGAGATCTGCTCACCTCACCATTGTGCGCCACGAGCGGGAACTCCCGGCGAACCGCAACCGACCGGAACGTGGCAGGCTCGGGTCCATGACGGAGCGCAACGTCCTCGGCGGCGACCTGCAACCGTGCGGTTCCGACCCGGTGACCGGCTACTACCGCGACGGCACCTGCACCAGCGGCCCCGACGACCTGGGGCTGCACGCGGTCTGCGCGGTGATGACCGCGGAGTTCCTCGCCCACCAGCGGGCCGTCGGCAACGACCTCTCCACCCCACGGCCGGAGTGGCGGTTCCCCGGGCTGGTCCCGGGTGACCGCTGGTGCGTGGTCACCGCCCGGTGGCAGCAGGCCTACGTCGACGGGGTGGCGGCTCCGGTGGTGCTCAGCGCCACCAGCGAGCGGGCCCTGGAGCTGATCCCGCTGGAGCACCTGGTCGAGCACTCGGTCGACGTACCCGACGATCCCGGAGCGCTGGGCGGACCCACTAACCTCAACCCGTGATCAAGCTCATCGCCGCCCTGTACGGCGCCCCCGCCGACCTCCTGCACGACGCCGACCTGCACGCGCGTCTCGCCGCCTCCGGCGTCACCGCGATCCAGGTGAACCTCGACGACGCCGACGTCGCTCCGGCGATGCGCTTCGGGCCGGGCGACGGGCAGGGCCGGCCGATCACCGGCTTCCTGACGGTGACGACCCAGGACGCCGACGCCACCCTCACGGTGCTGACCGGGATCGCCGAGGGCACCCACGTCTGGCGGGTCACCGAGCGACGACCGCTCGAACCGCCCCTCGTCGCCCCCGGCGTACGGGCCGACTCGCTGGCGAACGTCGCCGTGCTCCGCCGCCCGGAGTCGATGTCGCGCGAGGCCTACCTGGAGGACTGGATCGGCCGGCACACCGCGGTCGCGATCGAGACCCAGGACACCCACGGTTACATCCAGAACGTCGTCGAGGAGGCCCTCACCCCCGGTGCCCCGGAGATCTCCGCGATCGTCGAGGAGCTGTTCCGGATGGAGGGGATGACCGACATCCACGCGTTCTACGGCAGCGGCGGCGACGACGCCGAGCTCACCCGGCGGATGACGGTCCTGATGGACAGCGTCGCCAGGTTCGGGGCCGGCGACGGGCTGGACCTGGTCCCGACGAGCCGGTACCTCTACGACGTCTGAAAACTTTTCTCCGTCCTCTGTCGAAACCGGTGTCGGCTCTTCGACGTAGTGGCAAGAAGCACTCAACCCCCTACCTAGCTGAAGGACTGATCGAGATGCCGCGTTTCATGGGATTCGTGCGAATGGAAGAGAACATCGGCACGCCGCCGCAGGCGCTGTTCGACGCGATGGAGGTCTACATCGGGGAGCAGGCGCAGCAGGGCCACTTCCTCGACGGCGGCGGCCTGTTCGGCACCGAGGACGCGGTGAACTTCGTGGTCCGCCAGGGCGAGACGACCCGGGTCGACGGCCCGTACGCCGAGGCCAAGGAGGTCGTCGGCGGCTGGGCGCTGCTCCAGTACGACACCCTCGAGGAGGCGATCGCCGGCCAGCAGGAGTTCGCCGACCTGCACGCCAAGCACTGGCCCGAGTGCTCGATGGTGGCGACCCTGCGCCAGATCCCCGACGAGGCACCCGAGGCTGCTGGCTCCTGAGCGCCGCCCGCAGGGCATCTCGACGAGCTCGATGACCACGTTCCGGTCGTCGAGCCCGTCGAGACCGGGCGAGGTCGACGCTGTCCTAGGCTGGCCCGGTGCCGGCCACCCCCACCGCTGAGGCGATCACCACCGCCTGGCGAGCCGAGTCCGCGAAGCTGATCGCTGCCCTGACCCGGATGACCCGGGACGTCGAGCTGGCCGAGGACCTGGCCCAGGACGCCCTGGTCTCCGCTCTCGAGCAGTGGCCCGACCAGGGTGTCCCGAGCAATCCCGCAGCCTGGCTGATGACCACCGCCAAGCGCCGCGGCGTCGACCACTTCCGGCGCGCCGAGACGCTGCGCCGCAAGACCGACCTGCTCGGCCAGGCCCTGACCACGCACGGGGAGGAGGACGGCATGCCCGATCTCGACTCCCAGGTCGACCACATCGAGGACGACGTCCTCCGACTGATCTTCCTGTCCTGCCACCCGTCGTTGACCCCCGAGTCCCGGGCGGCCCTGACGCTGCGCCTGGTCGGCGGTCTGACCACCGGCGAGATCGCCCGCGGGTTCCTGGTCGCCGAGACCACGATGGGGCAACGCATCTCGCGGGCGAAGAAGACCCTCGCCGAGGCGAAGGCCCAGTTCGACCTGCCCACCGGTCAGGAGCGGCTGCGACGCCTCGACGACGTGATGGCGGTGGTCTACCTGATCTTCAACGAGGGCTACACCGCCACTGCCGGTGACGACTGGATGCGACCCGAGCTCACCGGCGAGGCGATCCGGCTGGCCCGGATGCTCGCCGACCTGGCCCCGGACGAACCCGAGGTGCACGGGCTGCAGGCGCTGCTGGAGCTCCAGGCCTCCCGAGCCGGGTCCCGGACCGACGCGACGGGACGACCGGTCCTGCTGGAGGACCAGGACCGGACCCGGTGGGACCAGCTGCTGATCCGCCGGGGCCTGGCGGCCCTCCAGCGTGCCGAGGTGCTGGCCGCCCGCGGCGCCCCGGTCGGCCGGTACTACCTCCAGGCCGCGATCGCCTCGCAGCACGCCCGCGCCGGCAGCCCGGAGGAGACCGACTGGCGTCGCATCGCGGTCCTGTACGACGTCCTCGCCGAGGCCGCGCCAGGCCCGGTCGTCGAGGTCAACCGGGCAGTCGCGCACGGACGTGCGTTCGGCCCGGGGGCGGGTCTGGCGGTGCTGGCCGACCTGCCCGCCGACGCGCTCGCCGGTTCGCACCTGGTCCCGTCGGTGCGCGGCGACCTGCTGGCCCTTGCCGGGCGTCACGCCGAGGCGGCCGAGGCGTTCACCACGGCTGCGGGGCTGACCCAGAACGCCTCGGAGCGGGACCTGCTGCTGGCGCGCGCCGAGGAGAGCCGGCAGGCGCCCCCGGCCGACCCCGAGGGCCACTGAGCTACCGAAGCCGACCGGGCACCCCGGTCGACCTGGTGGCGGGGTCGAGCACCTCCGCGACCTCGGCGGAGGAGTACCGGTGCGCGATCCGGACCGGCCACCGCAGCCCGCCGACAGCCTCGGCCGCCCGGGTCAGGAAGCGGCACCAGGCCCGGTCGCTGACAGTCCACGGTGCGCTCCCCGGACGGCTGAGCAGCAGCGCGACCGAGCGGTCCTCCGCCCGCCCTGCACCAGGTCCGTCGAGGATCTCCCGACAGAGCGCGACCAGGTCCTCGACCCGGAGGTCGTAGGGGCCGTCGGGGAGGTCCTCGACCCGGATCACCGGCCCGGCCGGGCGGCGTACGGGATCGAGGAAGAGCAGCCACAGGCAGCGGTCGCGGTAGGGCTCGGTGGTGAGCAGGTCCTGCCAGCAGGCCGTCAGCGCAGCGGGGTCGAGGATCGGGCGTTGGTCCTGCGGCGGACGGTGGAGACTCATCTCCCGATCGTGGCGCGGGACCGGACCGACACGTCGCGGCGATCCACAGGGCAGGGCCCGGGAGCGTCAGCGGGCCGACACGTCCCAGGCGATCACGTCGTCGGTGCTGGGCAGCCGCAGCTGGACCTGACCGAGGTCGCGGCTCTTGGGCACCGAGAAGACCACCGTGCCGACCAGCGTGGCGCCGGGGCCGACACCGACCACCTTGGACAGCGTCGGACCGAGGTTGGTGCGCTTGACGGTCGTGCTCGCCGGGTAGCCGATGCCGAGCACGTCGAGCACCCGGAGCCGTGCCGCCACGGGCAGCACGAGCTTGTTGGTCCCGTTGTTGTGGATCCGGAGGTTCACGGCCACGAGGCGGTGTCCGGAGCGGACGTTGCCGGTGGTGCGGACCGGGACCGGCGCTGAGGCCGTCACGTCGTACGCCGGCTCGACGGAGGTGCCGTCGACGCTGATCAACGAGCCGGCCAGCGGCGTCGGGGCTTCGGTGAAGAGACCCTTGCCCCAGGTGACGCCCTTGTCGACCGCGGCCGGGACCTCGGGCGAGACCAGCACGACAGCACCGACGATCAGGGCGGCGATCACCGCAGGGACCACGTTGCTGAACCGGCGACCGGTCGGCAGGTCCTCGGGGACCGCGGCGGCGCGGGCCACCTTCGCCGGCGTCGCCACCTTCGGTTTCGCTACCTTCGCCGGCTTCGGCACCTTCGGCAGGCGGACCACGGGCGCGACGTCGTCCGCGGCCTCACCGACCGGCGCAACGGTCTCCCGCAGCGCGCTGACCGACTCGACCGGCTCCGCCGGCGCGAGCTGGGCCAGGACGCCCCCGGCCTTCTTCAGCACCGGGCGTACGTCGAAGTGCGGCAGAGCGAACCGGCGGCCCGACGTCACCTCGGCCTCGGCCTGGATCTCAGGCTCGGCCTGGATCTCAGGCTCGGCCTGGACCTCGGCCTCGACCTGGACCTCAGGCTCGACCCGGACCTCGACCGCAGGCTCGGCAACCACGCCTGGGGCAGGAGCGGACTCGTCCACGACGACCCGGGGACGCCCGGGCGGACCGGACCTCCAGATCGGCCCGGCCTTGGCCCGCTGCATCGCGAAGACCTCGCCGAGGAACTCGAAGGACTGCTCCGTCGGGCGTTCGGCTGGGCGCGCAGCGGGGCGGCCCGCCGGTCGCGCCGCCGGACGAGCGGCCGGGCGGGCGGGGGTGCGTGCTACCGGGGCGTCTGCGAGATCGGGGGCCGCGTCAGGCTCGACCGCCCGGGGACCGAACGGGACGACCGATGCGTAGCTGGCGACCAGCGCCTCGACGACGCCGAACTCGACGCGGGTCTCGACGACGGGCTCGACCGGCGGGCTGTCCACCTCGGG
>JBFJNH010000062.1:0-20283 GCA_041618295.1 Marmoricola sp. | reverse complement strand
CGACCACTATCCCGACCTGCCCGTGCTCGAGACCGACCTGCTCGCGCTGACCCCGGAACTGCTGACCGCCGCCGGCCACCCGGACGCCTTCGACCTGATCGTCCTGGTCGGGAACGTGATCGTGCTGGCGGCCCCGGAGACGGAGCGGCGGATGCTGACCGGGTTGCGGGACCTGCTGGCGCCGGGCGGCCGCATTCTGGCCGGGTTCCACCCGTTCGGCGGCCACGGCAGTGCGCGGGAGTACCCGTTCGAGGAGTTCGCCGCCGACGTGGAGGCCGTCGGGCTGACGGTCCAGCACCGGTTCGGGACCTACGAGCTGGCCCCACCGGCGGAGGACTACTGCGTCGCGGTGCTCAGCTCTGCCGAGCACTGAGCATCAGATCCCGTTATCCACAGTTCCATTTCCGCCACCCCCGTCAACATCCTGGTCTCGATAACGTGGCTCCACGCGCCGCATCGGGTGTCGCGTCGACCCAGGAGCCAGACATGGCATCAACGCACGGCAAAGCACTGCGCCAGCTCGCCGCGACAGGCGGACTCGCCTTGGCCTTCGCAGCACCGACCTTGGTGCTCGCCGCGTCACCCGCGCACGGCGCCGGATGCGGGGTCTGGGCCGAGACACCCGTCGTCACGGCGAACAACATCGGGGCCCGCGGGGGACGCAGCGGCTGCGCAGGCACCGCGACGGTCTACGTCCGGCTGAAGTGGGACCGGCCGTGGTCGCCAGACCCGACCCTGGATTCCCGCAGCGGCCAGTACGTGAATGTCTCGCTCCTTGTTGATGACGACTGCCTCGTCGGCAAGCACGCGTACTACATCGATACCGATGCAGGTTCTGCGCACGCAACCTCAGACCCGCGACGGATTGCTGACTGTGCCTGACAAGCCCCCACCTGCCGTCCGTCTGACGGGAGTCACCGCGCGGTACGGCGACGTGACTGCCCTGTCCGCGGTCGACCTGACCCTGGCGCGCGGCATCGTCGGCCTGATCGGACCAAACGGTGCCGGCAAGACAACGCTGCTGTCGGTCGTCAGCGGCACGCGTCGTCCGGATCAGGGCGAGTGCCGACTTCACGGACTGAGCCTCGCTGACCGCCGCTCGCGCCGCGCGGCTCTGCAAGGTTTCGGCATCCTCCCGCAGTCGTTCGACCTGGCCCCGCACATGCGCGTGCAGGACGTTGTCGCGTATGCCGGCTGGTGCAACGGCCTTCGGCGGCGGGACCTGGATGAAGCGGTCGGGGCGGCGATCGACGCGGTGGGCCTGACACCGTCGGCGCAACGGAGGGTTCGCACCTTGTCCGGGGGCGAGCGTCAACGTGTCGGACTCGCCGCAGCCACGGCCCACCGTCCCTCGATCTTGGTGCTCGACGAACCGACGGTCGGGCTGGACCCGGAGCAGCGGGTACAGTTCCGCGCCCACCTGGCTGCCATGGCTTCGGACAACCTGGTACTCCTCACCACTCACCTCCTGGAGGACGTGGCCCACGTGGCCGACCGGGTCCTGGTCATGACTGGTGGAGCCGTCGTCTTCGACGGGACCGCGGCCGACCTAGCCGGGCACGGACGCACGTCCGGACCACACACCCCCGGATCCAGCGCCCTCGAGCTCGGGTACCTGGCTCTCACCTCCCGCGGGACGCCCGGATGACGACGGGCGCATTCCTCCCGGTCTCGCGCACGACACTTCTGATGCTCCTCGGGGGGACTGCCTGCCTCGTCCTTGCTCATTCCCTGCCCCTGACGGGCTGGGCGTACGCCGACTGGGCCGCCGCGTCGGCGGAGGCCCGCCAGGGCGTGACCCTTGCCGGCGTCTGGGCTGCTGGCTGCGCAGCCTGGGCGGCATCGCAGCACTCGACGCCCACCAGCGTTACCTGCCCGATCCCCGCTGTACGCAACGGCGTTCCGTTCGTCCGTGGCCAGGCCGTCCTACTCATCGGAGCCGCGGTCGCCGGAGAAGCCGTCGGGCTAGCGCCGGCGTACCTGTGGTGCGCGATCCACGCCGACTACGCCTCGGACGTCCGCCCCCTCGTCATCGCCGCTGGGTTCGCGGTCCTCGTTGCCGCTGTCTGCTTCGGGTACCTGTGCGGTGCGCTCCTCCCCCGACTCCTGGCGACACCGGCAGCTGTGGTCCTCACGTTTGCGGCCGTCGCACTCACCAACCCCAGCGGATCGCCCCTCGCACCCGTCTGGCCGTTCGAGGTCGCGGCCGGTCTCTCCGAACCAGCCTCCGTCGCGGTCCTGCGCCTTGGATTCTTCATCACGACGTCAGCACTCTGCCTGGCGACAAGCGTTCGATGGCTGGAGTGCCGCCGCCCGGAGCCCGGCACGGTGCTGCAGATGGCGACGCTCGTGGCACCGATCCCCCTGATCGTGCTCCTCACCATCTCGAACCCGCTACCAGTTCTCCATCGGGACGTCGAGGCCCGACCCCGCTGTGCACCCGTGGCCACCTCACAGGTCTGCGTACACCCGGCCCGAACCGATCTGCTGCCGGACCTGACAGACCTGGTGCGAACGATGGCCACCGTGGTCGGACCCGAGTTTCCGCCACCGGTGACGATCTACGACGCCACCACGCGACTTCCGGGGTCGCCGGATGGCCTTGCCCTCCAGCTCCAGTACGAGGACCCGGACCGGTGGCGAGCGTTGGCGGCCCTGGATCTAGCCACTGCCTTCACCGGTAACGCGGACTGCCCGACGGACATCACCGGCTCTGGGTCGTCTCCCGGTGATGTGTCGTCGGCAGCAGCTGTCTGGCTCGCGAGCCAGGTCGACGCCCGAGCGGCCGTGATCGCGGCCACCGGGCCGGCGAGTGAGCTCACCAGCCGCCTGCTTCGAGAACCCCCTACCGCGGTCACCTCGAACCTGCGACGGTCCCTCCGCGAGCTGAGGTCCTGCCAGGCCACGATCGACGATCTACTCCCGCGGTGAGGCGCTTCCTGGTCTCCCACGGGGCAGTTGCCGCGGCAGGGCTTTGGTTGGTCGCACTAGGGACAGCGGTCGCGCTCCGGAACACCTGGATCCCGGTCGACCAGTTCGTGGGCGGACCTCCTCGCGACCTTTGCGGCTCCGACGCAGTCATGCTCGTCCTTGCAGCCCTGCTGCCGACCGTGCTGCGTCCTCGCCTGGGGAGTTGGGAAAGGATCAATCCCCAGCCGACCACCCGCATCTTCACGGCACTCCTGGCGCTGGCGACCGCCCTGGCGGCGCCCACGATCGCGGCTGTTCAGAGCCTCGGGGTCGGCGCTGACACCGAGGTTCGATCGGCGGCGCTGAATGCTGCTGCCATGGCCGCGCTGGCCTTGATCGTCGGCTCCCTCGCGGGTCCGGCCGCGGCCACCCCCTTGTGCCTCGCCCTGCACGCTGCAGCCGTAGCGGTCCAGCAGCACGCGCCGGCCGCCCGCGACCCGCTTTCCGTCGTGGCGGGCACCGCTGCCCACCCGGCCTCGCTGACCGCCACGTCGACTCTCGTCGCGATCTCCACGGTCTGGGCAGCCACCACGCTCGGTGCGACCCACTGGTCCACCGGTCGAGACCGGAACCGGGCCTGAACCCAGACGCCGGAGTCAGCGGGTGTCCCGGAACCGCGCAGGCCGACCTTCCTTGCGTGCCCGGGTCGCCTCCTCGAAGTTGTCGGTGAGGATCCGCAGGTAGAGCTGACCGAGCCCCTCGGCGGCCATGTGCCCCTCCAGCGAGGAAGCGTCGAGGCCGTTGACCAGGGTGCGCTTGGTGAGCTCGACCCCGGGCTGGGAGAAGCCCGCGATCCGCTGCCCGATCTCGACCGCACGACCGACGAGGCTCGCGGGATCCTCGACGACCTCGCTGACAAGCCCGATCCGCTCGGCCTCCGCGGCGGACACGTCCCGGCCGGTCAGCATGATCTCGGCGGCTCGCGAGGAACCGATCGCGCGCGGCAGCAGGTAGGAGAGGCCGAGCTCGCTCGCGGTCAGGCCGTTGTTGATCCCGGCCGCGCGGAAGTACGCACCCGGCGCGGCGATCCGGATGTCGCAGGCCAGGCTGAGGCAGAGCCCGCCGCCGATCGCGGCGCCGTTGATCGCGGCGATCACCGGCTGGTGCAGCTTGCGCAGGGTGTGGGTGATGTCGTCGAGGATCTCCATCGAGCGCAGCGCGTAGGTCGGTCGGCCGAGGCCCTCGGTGTACGGCGGGGTGCCCGCCGACTCCTGGTCCGCGCCGGAGCAGAAGCCGCGCCCGGCGCCGGTGACGACGATCGCGCGGAGGCTGTTGTCGTGGCCGAGCTCCTTGAGCTGCTCGACGAACGGCACCATCACGTCGAACGCCATCGCGTTCATCCGCTCGGGTCGGTTGAGGGTCACCACGGCGACCTCGGGCACGGGACGATCGACCAGGACGAAGCTCACGCGCGGAGCCTACGCCGGAAGACTCACGTCGACAGCCCGTCCAGCAGCGCGACCAGCACCTTCTCGGCCCGCTGGTGGGCCGCCTCCGGGTCGTCGGCACGGGCGACGGCGAGTGCGGACTCGGTGAGCGCGCCGAGCAGCGCGTTGGCCAGGTCGGCGCTCGGCAGCGGCTTCACCTGTCCGGCTGCGATCGCTGCGTCGAGCCCGGCTTGGATCAGGCCGAGGCCGTGCGCCGCCTCGATCTCCTGCCACCGCGACCAGCCGAGTACGGCGGGGGCGTCGATCAGCGCGATCTGCTGCACCTCGGACTCGAGGCTGAGCTGGAGGAACCGGCCGACGCCCGTGCGGAGTGCCGTGAACGGGTCCCCACCGGTGAGCTCCTCGAGCGGGAAGCGGGCGACGAGCTCACCCTCGATCTCCAGGAAGACCGCCTCGAAGAGCCCCGGCTTGCCGTCGAAGTGATGGTAGAGCGCACCCCGGGAGACGCCCGCCTCGGTGACGATCTGCTCGGCGGCGACGTCGTCGTACCCGAGGGCGGCGAAGAGCCGGCGACCGGCGGCGAGCAGCGCGGCGCGCGTCGCCTCACGGCGCTCGGCCTGGGTCCTCCGCTGTGGCGTCACCCACAAATCTTGACATACATACGACCTGTACATATATACATGTTGTATGAATCAGACCATCGACCTTCCCGCCGGAACCCTCCACTACGCCGAGTACGGCCCCCAGGACGGCGAACCCGTCGTGTTCGTGCACGGCTTCGCCGTCGACGGCCGCCTCTGGGAGCCGACAGCACGCCTCCTCGCCGAGCAGGGACTGCGGTGCGTCGTACCGACCTGGCCGTTCGGGTCGCACCGCACCCCGATGAACGCCGGTACCGACCTCACTCCCCCGGCAGCAGCCCGCCTGGTCGGTGACTTCCTCGCCGCCCTGGACCTGGACGGCGTCACCCTCGTCGGCAACGACTCCGGCGGAGCGGTGACGCAGCTGCTGGTCACCTCCGACCCCGCACGGGTCAGCAGGCTGGTGCTGACCAACTGCGACTCCTTCGACAACTTCCCGCCGGGCATCTTCAAGCCGCTCGGCAAGGCCGCCAAGGTGCCCGGCGCCGGGTGGGTGCTCGCGCAGTCGATGCGCTTCGAGCCGTTCATCCGGTCGCCGTTCGGGTTCGGATCGGTGAACGCGCAGCGCCAACCGATCGAGCTGTTGCGGTCCTTCCTCAGCCCGCTGATCAACGACCGCGACGTACGACGGGACGCGCTGACGTTCTTCGCCGGCGCCGACGCCAGGGACACCCTTGCCGCCGCCGCCAAGCTGCCCGACCTCGACCTGCCGGCGCTGCTGGTCTGGGGCACCGAGGACACCCTCTTCCCGGTCAGCGACGCCGAGCGCCTGCGGGGCACCCTCGCCGACGCGACCCTGGTCCTGGTCCCGGGCGCGAAGACCCTGGTACCGCTGGACCGCCCGGACGCGGTCGCCCGGGCGATCGGCGATTTCATCGCCGACCGCCCCACCAACCGGACCAGCGACCGGACGAGCCGATGACGAGCGTGGCGCTCGGCGTCGTCGCCGTCGGGTTCGCGCTGATGGGCGCCGCCGCCCTGGTCCGCCCCGCCCTGATCTGGCGCCCGTTCGGCGTCGTACCGGAGACCGTCGCCGCGCGCAGCGAGGTGCGCGCCGTGTACGGCGGCTTCGGACTCGCCCTCGCCGCCCTCCTCGTCGCAGCCGACAACGGCGCCACCGAGTTCCGCGACGGCGTCCTGGTCACCGTGGCCGTCAGCCTCTTCGGGATGGCGGCGGGCCGCGCCGTCAGCGGCGTGCTGGAACCGCGTGGACTACTGGGCGCCGGCGGATTCTTCCTGGTGGTCGAGTGCCTGCTCGGCGGCGTCACGCTGATGGCGCGCTGAGACGCCGTGTGACGCAGACCATGCCGCCGGGATTCGTCTGGACAGGTGTCCAGAAACTACGATCTTCCCATGTTTGCTGCCCTGGGTCGTATCGTAACTCGGTTCCGCTGGTACGTCGTCGCCTTCTGGGTGGTGGCCTCGGCGCTGTGCGCCGTCTTCGGGCCCGGACTCTCCTCGACCTCGGACAACTCCGAGTTTCTGCCCAAGCACTACGAGTCGATCCGGGCGCTCGAGGTCCAGGAGCGCGAGTTCCCGGGCCAGGGCAACCCGGGCGCGATCCTGGTCTTCACCCGCGAGGACGGCGGCAAGCTCGCCGCCGCGGACTCGGCCAAGGTCGCCGAGATCATGGCCGCGCTCAACCCGATGCTCGACGCCGAGGTCTTCGCCGGTGGTGCAGCCCAGTCGCCCTCCCCGAACGGGCTGGTCCAGCTCGGTGTCGTCGCCCTGACCGAGGGCAGCACCGGGTTCGACAACGCCGCGGTCGACGCGGCCAAGGAGCTGCGTGAGGACGTCAAACCCCTCGTCGAGGGCACCGGTCTGAAGCTCGAGACCACCGGCATCGCACCGCAGCAGGTCGACAGCGTGGAGTCCAGCGAGCAAGCTCTCCTGATCGTCGGTATCGCGACCGCGGTCCTGATCATCGTCCTGCTCGCACTCATCTTCCGCAGCGTGCTGATCTGCTTCCTGCCGCTGATCGTGGTCGGCGCCTTCATGGCCCCGGTCTCCAACGGGCTGATCGGTTGGGCCAACGAGGCTTTCAACCTCAAGGCCGACGCGTCGGTCGAGCAGATCCTGCTGGTGGTGCTCTACGGCATCGGCACCGACTACATGCTCTTCCTGCTGTTCCGCCACCGCGAGCAGCTCCGGACCGGAGCCAGCGTCGAGGAAGCGGTCGTGCACGCGATGGAACGCGCGGGCGAAGCGATCGCCTCTGCCGGCGGTGCCGTCATCGTGGCCTTCCTGGCGCTGGTGCTCTCCTCGCTCAGCATCTTCAAGTCGATCGGGCCCGCGCTCGCGATCGCGGTCGCGGTCACCCTGGTCGCCGCCCTCACCCTGGTCCCCGCCCTGGTCACGATCTTCGGCAAGGCGCTCTTCTGGCCGTCGAAGAGCTGGATGAAGGAGCCGGAGTCGGCCCGGTTCGCCGCCATCGGCGCGACCGTCGGGAAACGTCCCGGCCTGGTCGCCCTGACCTCGGGCGGATTCCTCGCGGTCCTGGCCGTCTTCGCGATCGGCTTCAACCCGAGCTTCGACTTCACCTCCAGCCTGCCCAAGGGGGCGGAGTCGACGGACGCCCTCACCACGATCCAGAAGAGCCTGCCCTCCGGCATCACCGACCCCACCACCGTGATGCTCGACGCCCCCGACGGCGGCCTCACCCAGGCGCAGGTCGACGAGTTCGCCCGGCAGCTCAGCAGCGCACCCGGTGTCGCCGAGAACGGCGTCCAGGGTCAGGTCTCGGAGAGCGGCAAGGCGGCAGGGTTCGCCGTGGTCCTCGCCGACGACCCGAACTCGGACACCGCGACGGCGAACGTCCGTGGTCCGATCCGCGACGCCGCGCACGCCGCCGCTCCCCCGGGCACCACGGCGTACGTCGGCGGCAGCACGTCCATCGCGGTCGACATGGACAAGGCGATGATCCGCGACTACAAGGTGGTCTTCTCGGTCGCAGCGCTGCTGATCATGATCATCCTGGCGCTCCTGCTGCGCAGCCTGGTCGCGCCGATCTACCTGATGCTCTCGGTGGGCCTCGGGTTCGCAGCGACTCTGGGCGCCACGGTGATCGCGATCCAGAACATCAAGGGCGACGACGGCCTGATCTTCATGCTCCCGATCTACATCTACCTGTTCGTGGTCGCACTCGGCACCGACTACAACATCCTGATGATCGCCCGGCTCCGCGAGGAGGCTCGCAGCGGCAAGAACTCCCGTGAGGCGGTCGCGGAGGCGATCAAGCACTCCGGGCCGACCATCGCCGCAGCCGGCATCATCCTCTCCGGAACGTTCGCGTCGCTGGTCCTGGGTGGCAACTCGCTGATCGTCTCGATGGGCTTCGCCCTGTCGTTCGGCATCGCTGTCGCCGCCTTCGTGATGGCGATGTTCTTCACCCCCGCGATCACCGCGCTGATCGGTCACGCCGCCTGGTGGCCCGGCCACGGTGACGAGACCGACGAGGAGCACTTCGCCCGGACCGGGGAGCACTACAAGCACTGACGGGCGCCCGCACCCGAGCTACAGCGCCAGCCGCTCCCGTACGACGTCCGCCAGCCGCTCCGCGACCGCCCGGGCCTGGTCCGCCGTGGCCGCCTCCACCATCACCCGGACGAGCGCTTCGGTGCCGGAGGGGCGCAGCAGCACCCGGCCCGTGCCGCCGAGCCCGGCCTCGGCCTCGGCGACCGCGGCCGCCAGGACCTCGTCGGCGTGGGTGCGCGCCCGATCGACACCGGCGACGTTCACCAGCACCTGGGGCAGCCGGGTCATCACCGCGGCCAGGTCGGCCAACGCGGCTCCGGTGGCCGCCATCCGGTCCAGGACCTGGAGGGCGGTGAGGATGCCGTCGCCCGTGGTGGCGTACTCGCTCATGATGACGTGACCGGACTGCTCGCCGCCCAGGGTCCGTCCGCCGGCCTTCATCGCCTCGAGGACGTAGCGGTCCCCCACGGCCGTCTGCTCCACGGTGATGCCGGCCGCGGTCATCGCCTGCACGAAGCCGAGGTTCGACATCACGGTCGCGACCACGGTGTCGTCGGCGAGACGGCCCTGGTCGCGCATCGCGAGCGCCAGGATCGCCAGGATCTGGTCCCCGTCGACGATCGTCCCGGACGCGTCCACGGCCAGGCAGCGGTCGGCGTCGCCGTCGAGGGCGAAGCCGACGTCGGCGCCGTGCTCGAGCACCGCGGCCTGGAGCACGTCGAGGTGGGTCGAGCCGCAGCCGTCGTTGATGTTCAGGCCGTCAGGCTCCGCACAGATCGCGATCACCTCGGCCCCGGCCTCGCGCAGCGCCGTCGGACCCGCCACCGAAGCGGCCCCGTGGGCGCAGTCGAGGACGACCCGGAGGCCGTCGAGGCGGTGGTGGACGGTGCTGTCGAGGTGCGCGGCGTACTCGGCGATCGCGGTCCCGTGGACCCGGACCCGGCCGACGTCACCGCCCGTCGGGCGGTCCCACGGCTCTTCCAGGCGTGCCTCGATGGCCTCCTCGATGGCGTCGTCGAGCTTCACGCCACCGCGCGAGAGGAACTTGATCCCGTTGTCCGGCATCGCGTTGTGCGACGCGGAGAGCATCACCCCGAGGTCGGCGCCGAGGGCGTCGGTGAGGTAGGCGACCCCGGGTGTGGGCAGCTCGCCGAGCAGGACCACGTCGACCCCCGCCGAGGCGAGACCCGCCACGACGGCGGACTCCAGGAACTGCCCGGAGATCCGGGTGTCCCGACCGACCACGGCGAACGGCCGGTGACCGGAGAAGGTGCCGCGCTCGGCCAGGACGTGCGCGGCGGAAACGGAAAGGTCCAGGGCCAGCTCAGCGGTGAGAACACCGTTGGCCAGACCCCGGACCCCATCCGTGCCGAAAAGCTTCGCCATAGGGCGGAGACTCAGCGCTTCGAGAACTGCGGCGCCTTGCGGGCCTTCTTGAGACCGGCCTTCTTGCGCTCGATGACGCGGGCGTCGCGGGTGAGCAGCCCGGCCTTCTTGAGCGACGGGCGGTTGGCCTCGACGTCGATGGCGTTCAGGCAGCGGGCCACACCGAGGCGCAGGGCGCCGGCCTGACCGGTGATGCCACCGCCGTGGATGCGGGCGATCACGTCGAAGCGGCCCTCCAGCTGGAGGTTCGCGAACGGCTCGTTCACGACCTGCTGGTGGAGCTTGTTCGGGAAGTAGCTCTCCAGGGTGCGGCCGTTGACCGTCCACTGGCCGGTGCCGGGGACGATCCGGACCCGGGCGACAGCCTCCTTGCGACGGCCGGTGGCCGCGCCGGGGGCGATGGTCGCCGGACGGGCCGGGGTCTCCAGGCTGGGGGCACTCTCGGAGGAGTACGCCACGCCCTCCTCGTTGACCTCGTAGGTCTCCTCGACGGAGTCGAGCTCGGTCTCGTTCACGTTCTCAGTCACTTCAGAATCCTCGGTCTACGAATGTCTACTGGGAGATCTGGGAGATCTCGAAGGGCTTGGCCTGCTGGGCCGCGTGCGGGTGCTCCGGACCGGAGTACACCTTGAGCTTCTTCAGCATCTGGCGACCGAGGCGGTTCTTGGGGAGCATGCCCCAGACCGCGTTCTCGATGGCCTTGCGGGCGTCCTTCTCGAGCAGCTCGCCGATCGGGGTCTGGCTCAGGCCGCCCGGGTAGCCCGAGTGGCGGTAGGCCATCTTCGTGGTGGCCTTGTTGCCCGACAGCGCCACCTTGGAGGCGTTCACGATGATCACGAAGTCACCGGTGTCGACGTGGGGGGCGAAGATCGTCTTGTGCTTGCCGCGGATCAGCGTGGCGGCCTGGACGGCGAGGCGTCCCAGGACGACGTCGGTGGCGTCGATGACGTGCCACTCGCGCTGGATGTCAGCGGGCTTGGGGCTGTACGTACGCACGTGTATGCCTTACTTCCTCGTTCGTATCCGCTCGGGAAATCCCCGGCGCGGCGGGTGGAACCACGGCTTCTGACGAACACTGCCCGGCTCATCTTCGTCCGGGTCTGCACCACAACCCCGTGCGGGGGCATGGCGCGGCAGAAGTCGCGACAGGCAAGGTTACCGGCGGACGGCCGAGAAGGTCAAAACGAGACGCTGGTTGGCGGCGTCCGACGCGCAGGGAATAGGTTAGGCCTGGCATCTTGCGTCGCCCCAGCACCCGTGGGCGGCACCTCTGAGCAGTTCAGAGCACGACACCGAGTGCGAAGGAGCCCCAGTGTCCGACGACAACAACTCCCTGACCGTCCGGGACAACCGGACCGGCAAGGAGTACGACATCCCGATCTCCGACGGCACCATCAAGGCCGCCGACCTCGGGCAGATCCGGCTGAACGACGACGAGCCCGGCCTCGCGACCTACGACCCCGGTTTCGTGAACACCGCCTCGACGAAGAGCGCGATCACGTTCATCGACGGAGACAAGGGCATCCTGGAGTACCGCGGGTACCCCATCGAGCAGCTCGCCGAGAAGTCGAACTTCCTCGAGGTCGCCTACCTGCTGGTCTACGGCGAGCTGCCGACCAAGGAGCAGTACGAGTCCTGGGTCCACGAGATCACGTACCACACGTTCGTGCACGAGAACGTGAAGGGCTTCATGCAGGGCTTCCGGTACGACGCGCACCCGATGGGCATGCTGATGGCCTCGGTCGGCGCGCTGTCCACGTTCTACCCCGAGGCCAAGAACATCTCGGACCCGCAGAACCGGCACATCCAGATCGTCCGGATGATCTCCAAGATGCCGACCCTGGGCGCGTGGGCCTTCCGGCACGCGCAGGGCAAGCCCTACGTCTACCCGGACAATGAGCTCTCGTACACCGAGAACTTCCTCTCGATGCTCTTCAAGATGAGCGAGCTCCGCTTCGAGGCGGACCCGCGCCTGGTCAAGGCGCTCGACGTGCTCTTCATCCTGCTCGCCGACCACGAGCAGAACTGCTCGACCAACGCGGTCCGCTCGGTCGGCTCCTCGCAGGTCGACCCGTACTCGGCTGTCGCGGCCGGGGTCGGCGCGCTCTTCGGCCCGCTGCACGGCGGTGCCAACGAGGCGGTGCTGCGGATGCTGCGCCGGATCGGCTCGAAGGAGAACATCCCGGCGTTCATCGAGGGCGTGAAGAACGGCAACGAGAAGCTGATGGGCTTCGGCCACCGGGTCTACAAGAACTACGACCCGCGCGCGACGATCATCAAGAAGGCCTGCGACGACGTCTTCGAGGTCACCGGGGTCAACCCGTTGCTGGAGATCGCCCAGGAGCTGGAGAAGATCGCGCTGGAGGACGAGTACTTCGTCAAGCGCCGGCTCTATCCGAACGTGGACTTCTACTCCGGTCTGATCTACGAGGCGTTCCAGTTCCCACCGGAGATGTTCACGGTGCTGTTCGCGATCGGCCGTACGCCGGGCTGGCTGGCTCAGTGGCTCGAACTGGCCACCGACAGCGAGCAGAAGATCGCCCGCCCCAAGCAGATCTACACCGGCGACCGGCAGCTCACCTTCGTCCCGGCCTCGGAGCGCTGGAAGTAACCACAGCCCGCATCGGTCTGCACGTCAAGCAGCCGGCGTCCCGCACTCGCGGCGACGTCGGCTGCTTTCGTGCGCGTCGCCGACTACCCTCGGGGAATGGGGACGAACGAGCACGGGCCGGGCGACCAGGAGTCGACACCTGAGCTGATCCGCCCCGAGGACTTCCTGCCACGCGAACCGTTCCCCGACGACGCCCGCCGGCTCGGCTTCGACCGGTACAGCGGGGGCGACGCCGCCTGGATCGCGCTGGCCGCGAACCTCGACGGGACCAAGTCGACGCACCGGGTGATCGCCCTGGTGCTGCTGGCCTTCTTCCTGCTCCCGGTGGCGGCAACGGTGCTGTTCCTGTTCCGCTGAGCCGGTTCGGACTCAGCCGTCGGCGAGCGCCAGCAGCGCCTCCTCCTGCTGGGCGCTCAGCCCCAGGTCTCCCCCGCGCCCGGTCGACGGGGTCGGTGTCCCCTCGCGCTGCAACCACGTCCAGGTGTCCGCCACGGTCTCCTCGGCCGGGCGGCACCGGAGCCCCGTGGCCAGCGCCGCCGACGTGTCCGCCTCGTGGAGCGCCGCCAGCTCGCCGGTCGGCGGCACCCAGATCGGCAGGTCGGTCCAGCCCGAGACACCCGCCGACTCGACCTGGGCCGGGGAGACCGGCACCAGCTGGGCACCTGACCCGGTCACGGCGACGCACGCCGCCAGCAGCGCGCCGATGGTAGTGTGGCCGGGCCGGCTCACGGCGTTGAAGCACCCGGTCGCCCCGCCCAGCATCCACGCCACCAGGTCACGGGCGTCGACGTACTGGAGCGGGCGGTCGACCGGCCCCGGCGCAGGCACCCGTCCCCCGGCGGCGATCCGGTTGAGCCACCAGGGCAGCCGGCCCACCACCTCGTAGGGGCCGAGCACCAGGCCGGCCCGCGCGAGGAGCGACCGCCCGTCGCCGAACGCCTCCAGGACCGCGAGCTCGCCCCCGCGCTTCGCCGCGGCATAGCTCTCCAACGACGCGACGGCACCCTCTCGAGCACCGGGGTCACCGGCGACCACCGGCGCGGTCTCGTCCGCGCCCGCCGGGATCGGCCAGGCGTAGACCGACCGGCTGGAGACGTAGGCGTAGCGACCGACCCGTTCGGTCAGCAACCTGGCCGCGTCCCGGACGACGGCCGGCTCGGACGACCAGGTGTCCAGGACGACGTCCCACTCGTCGGCACCAAGCACCGACCCGAGAGCACCAGGCTCCCGTCGGTCGGCGTACCGGGCCTCGGCGCCGACCGGAGGCGCCCCGCTGACACCCCGGGTCACGGTCGTCACGGCCCAGCCGCGCTCGAGTGCGACCTCGACCGCGGCCCGGCCCACGTGGTGGGTTCCTCCCAGGACGAGTACACGCATGGTGCGAGCCTGCGCGGCCCAGCACCGTGGGGCAAGGACGTTCGCCGTGGGCCGAACCGTCAGCGGGCCCGCTGGACCCGACCCTCGTCCCAGACCGGTTCGTCGGACTCGTAGACCGAGCCGTCCGCGCCGAAGACCAGGTACCGGTCGAAGCCGCGGGCGAACCAGCGGTCGTGGGTGACGGCCAGGACGGTGCCCTCGAAGGCCTCCAGGCCTTCCTCGAGCGCCTCGGCCGACTCGACGTCGAGGTTGTCGGTCGGCTCGTCGAGGAGCAGCAGCGTCGCACCGGAGAGCTCGAGCAGCAGGATCTGGAACCGCGCCTGCTGCCCCCCGGAGAGGGACTCGAACTTCTGCTCCGAGGCATGCGCGAGCTCGTAGCGGTCGAGGACCCGGGCAGCCTGCTCGCGTCCCATGCCCGGTCGATGGTCGTCGCCACGGTGCAGGATCTCCAGCAGCGTGCGGCCGATCAGCTCGGGGTGCTCGTGGGTCTGCACGAACCACCCGGGCCGGACCCGGGCTCCGAGCTTCGCCGTGCCCGCGTGCCGCACCGGGGCGATGACGCCCTCCCCCACGGGCCGGTGCTCGACGTCCGGGTCGGATCCGCCGGCCGCGAGCAACCGGAGGAAGTGGGACTTCCCGGACCCGTTCGAGCCAAGCACGGCGACCCGTTCGCCGTACCAGACCTCCAGGTCGAAGGGCCTCATCAGGTCGACCAGCTCCAGGTCCTCGCAGACCACGGCGCGTTTGCCGGTGCGGCCGCCGACCAGGCGCATCGTGACCTTCTGCTCACGCGGGATGGCCTGGGGCGGGCCGATCTCCTCGAACTTGCGCAGCCGGGTCTGGGCGGCCTTGTACTGCGCCGCCAGGCCGTCGTTGTACTCGGCCTTGATCTTGTACCGGAGCACCAGCGCCTTGAGCTTCGCGTGCTCCTCGTCCCAGCGCCGCTGGAGCTCCTCGAACCGGGCGAACCGGTCGCGGCGCGCCTCGTGGTACGACGCGAAGCCACCGGGGTGGGTCCACGCTGAGTTGCCCGCGCTGTGACCGCCCTGGGCCAGCTCGACGGTGACGATCCGGGTGGCGGTGTTGTCGAGCAGCTCCCGGTCGTGGCTGATGAACAGGATCGTCTTGGCGCTGGACCGGATCCGCTCCTCGAGCCAGATCTTGCCGGGTACGTCGAGGTAGTTGTCCGGCTCGTCGAGCAGCAGCACCTCGTCGGGACCGGCGAGCAGGTACTCGAGCACCAGACGCTTCTGCTCGCCGCCGCTGAGGGTGGCCAGCGGACGGTACTTCGCCTTGTCGAAGCCGATCCCCAACCCGGCAGTGCAGCAGGTGTCCCAGACGACCTCGATGTCGTAACCGCCGGCGTCGGCGAACTCCGCGAGGGCCGCGGCGTAGCGCATCTGGGTGGGTTCGTCGTCGACGTCCATCAGCAGCTGCTCGAGGCGGTCGACCTCGGCGGCGGCCTCGCGGACGCGCGCCGGCGAGACCGAGAGGAGCAGATCGGCGACCGTCGGGTCCGGACCGAGGCCAGCGCCGACGGCCTGCCGCATCACTCCGAGCCCGCCGCTGCGGGTGACAGCGCCCGCGTGCGGAGCGAGCTCGCCGGTGATGATCCGGAGCAAGGTGGTCTTGCCGGCACCGTTCGCCCCCACCAGAGCCGCCTTGGCGCCCTCACCGACCCGGAAGGAGACGTCGTCGAGGAGGACGCGCCCGTCCGGGAGCTCGTACCGGATGCCGGCGACGTCCACGTGACCCACGAAGCGCGATTCTCCCTGCTCGGCCGCCGCGGCGCACCCGGTTATCAGCGATAGCGCGGAGTCAGTGCGTCGCGACCAGGTTGAGACCGACTACCCCGACCACGATCAGGCCGACCGAGGCGGCCTTGAGCCAGGTCATCGACTCGCCGAGGAAGGCGAAGCCGATCACCGCGACGGTCGCGGTGCCGACCCCGGCCCAGACCGCGTACGCCACGCTGACCGGGATGGTGCGTACGACCAGCGCGAGCATCCACAACGAGCTGATGTAGCCGGCCACGATGACCGTGGTCCAGATCGGGTCGGTGAAGCCGGCCGCGCGCGGCAGCAGCGAGGTTGCCGCCACCTCGATCCCGATCGCCGCCATCAGCAACAACGCCGCGCCCAGCATGAAGAACACCTCCGATAGTTATGTAGCACTCGCTACATAACGAGAAATGTAGCACACGCTACACGCGCTGCGCTATCGTCGAATCATGGCCGAGCACCACCGCGAGGACCTGCTGGAGCAGGCCACCGACTACGTCCTCGAGCACGGGCTGATCGGACTCTCGCTCCGGCCGTTGGCAGCCGCCATCGGCACCAGCGACCGGATGCTGATCTACCACTTCCGCAACCGCGACGCGCTCGTGTCGGCGGTGGTGGCGCGCACCAACGAGCGGGCGATGGCTGCCGTCGCCGCTCTCCCCGGGGCACCCACCGTCCGGTCCGGGGTCAACCGGCTGTGGGCGGCGTACCGGACAGAGCCGTTGGCCTCCTGCCTGGACGTGTACTGCCAGGCCGCAGCCACCGGCCTCATCGGTCGGGAGCCCTACCGCACCGACGCGCGCGCCAGCGGCGAGCTGTGGGCTGGAGCCCTGCGCGACTACCTGAGCCGGTGCGGAGCACCCGCACGCCGGGTCTCCCGCCTGGTGACGCTCGTCGACTCGGCGCTCTACGGCTTCCACCTCGATCTCATCACCGACGACGCCGAGGAGCTCGCCCGCGGGGTCGACGACCTCGCCCGGGCGGCCGAGGCGCTCGCCCGCGGCTAGCTGCTCCCTGCCTCCAGCGCTGCCCGGCCAGCCTCCAGGCGCGCCACCGGGACCCGGTACGGCGAGCAGGAGACGTAGTCCAACCCGATCGCGTCGAAGAAGTGGATCGAGGCGGGGTCGCCGCCGTGCTCACCGCAGACACCGACCTTCAGGTCGGACCGGGTCGAACGACCCTTCGCAGCAGCGATCCGCACCAGCTCCCCCACCCCGAGGGTGTCGAGCGACTCGAACGGGGAGACGTCGAAGATCCCGTTGTCCAGGTAGGCCGAGAAGAACGACGCCTCGACGTCGTCACGGGAGAAGCCCCAGGTCATCTGGGTGAGGTCGTTGGTACCGAAGGAGAAGAACTCCGCGGACCGGGCGATCCGATCGGCGAGCATCGCCGCCCGCGGCAGCTCGATCATGGTCCCCAGCTCGTAGCGGACCTCACCGCGCTCGGCAGTCACCGCCGCCGCCACCGCCTCGAGGTGGCGCTGCACGAGCTCGAACTCGCGCACGCTCGCCACCAGCGGGATCATGATCTCCGGCCTCGGGTCCCCACCAGCGTCCTTCCGGTCGGCCGCCGCTTCCAGGATCGCGCGGGTCTGCATCTCGAACAGACCAGGGATCAGGATGCCCAGCCGCACCCCTCGAAGGCCGAGCATCGGGTTCTGCTCGTGCAACCGGCGGACGTGCTCCAGCAGCACCCGGTCCCGGGGGTCGACCTCTCCGGCGTCCTCCTGGCGGGCGACGGCGACCGAGAGCTCGGTGAGGTCGGGGAGGAACTCGTGCAAGGGCGGATCGATCAGCCTGATCGTCACCGGCAGCCCGTCCATCGCCTCGAGGATCTCGGTGAAGTCCTGGCGCTGGAGCGGGAGCAGCTCGGCGAGTGCCGCCTCCTGCTGCTCCGACGACTCCGCGACGATCAGGTCCTCGACGAGCTGGCGGCGCTCACCGAGGAACATGTGCTCGGTCCGGCACAACCCGATGCCTTCCGCACCGAACCGGCGCGCCCGGGCAGCGTCCTCGGCCGTGTCCGCGTTCGCCCTCACCCGTAGCCGCCGCCGGTCGTCGGCGCGCGCCATCACCTGGGCGACGGCGCCGACCAGGTCGTCGGACCCGGCCGAGAGGTCACCCTCGAAATGACGGACGACGAGGGACGAGCTGACCGGGACGGCCCCGCGCAGGACCTGTCCGGTCGTGCCGTCGATCGAGATCACGTCCCCCTCCGCGAGGACGTCGCCGTCCCGGACCCTGAGGGTCCGACCGGCGACGTCCACCTCGAGCGCCTCGGCACCGCAGACACAGGTCCGACCCATCCCGCGGGCGACCACGGCGGCGTGCGAGGTCTTGCCGCCGCGGCTGGTCAGGATCCCCTTCGCGGCGATCATCCCGGGCAGGTCGTCGGGGTTGGTCTCGCTGCGCACCAGGATCACGTCCTCCCCCCGTGCGGCCCACGCCACCGCGGTCGCGGAGTCGAAGACCACCTTGCCCACCGCCGCTCCCGGCGACGCGCCCATCCCGGTGGCGAGCACCTCGGTCACCGCCTGGTCGTCGAACCGCGGGAACATCAGCTGTGCGAGCTGAGCGCCGGTGACGCGTTGGGTCGCCTCGTCCTCGTCGATCAGCCGCTCGGCCACCATCTGCCGCGCGATCCGGAACGCAGCCTCGGGCGTCCGCTTCCCGACCCGGGTCTGCAGCATCCAGAGCTTGCCGCGCTCGATCGTGAACTCGATGTCGCACATGTCCCGGTAGTGCTTCTCGAGCACATCCATGATCCGGACCAGCTCCCGGTAGGACTCACCGTCAATCCGCTCCAGCTCTGCCAGCGGCAGGGTGTTGCGGATGCCCGCGACGACGTCCTCACCCTGGGCGTTCTCCAGGTAGTCGCCGTAGATGCCCGGTTCGCCGGTCGAGGGGTCGCGGGTGAACGCGACGCCGGTTCCCGAGCGCTCCCCCAGGTTGCCGAAGACCATCGCGATCACGTTGACCGCGGTCCCGAGATCGTCAGGGATCCGCTCCTGGCGCCGGTAGAGCCGGGCCCGGTCGGTGTTCCAGGAGTTGAAGACCGCGTCGATCGCCATGTCGAGCTGCTCGCGCGGGTCCTGCGGGAAGGCGCGCCCGGCGTGCTCCACCGTCAGCGACTGGTACGTCGCGACGAGACCCTCGAGGTCCGCTGCCGTCAGATCGGTGTCCGCGCTCACGCCGCGCTCGGCCTTGAGCGCGTCGAGGGCGCCGTGGAACACTCCCGCGTCGACACCGAGCACGGTGGACCCGAACATCTGCAACAACCGGCGGTAGGAGTCCCAGGCGAACCGGTCGTTCCCCGAGGCGCGGGCCAGACCCACGACCGAGTCGTCGTTCAACCCGACGTTGAGCACCGTCTCCATCATTCCGGGCATCGAGAACTTCGCGCCCGATCGCACCGCGACGAGCAAGGGCTCGTCGCTCTGCCCGAGCTTCTTGCCGATCGCGTACTCGAGGGTCGCCAGGTGGTCGGTGATCTCGGCCTCCAGCCGGATCGGCATCCGCCCCTGCTCGAGGTACTCCCGGCAGGCACCGGTGCTGATGATGAACCCCGGCGGGACCGGGAGGCCGAGCCGCGTCATCTCGGCGAGGTTGGCTCCCTTGCCACCAAGGAGGTCCTTCTGGTCGCGACTGCCTTCGGCGAACGCGTAGACGAGCTTGGTCATGCAGCCAGCATGCACCACCGCTGGCGGTGCCACATCGGGCCGAAAGCCCTCAGACCGAGGGCCGAGCTTCCAGAACCCGGAAACCCTTCGCGCTGGCCACCTTCTGGGTCGGGAAGCCCTGGTCGGTCAGCCAGCCGGCCAAGGAGTCCGAGCCGAGATTCTTCCCCACCACCAGGCGCGCCCGGCCATCAGGGGCCAGCCGGGGCAGCCAGGTCAGCAGCAGCGCGTGCAGGGCCTCCTTGCCGATCCGGATCGGCGGGTTGGACCAGATCTCGTCGTACGACGTGGCCGGATCGACCTCGTCCGGGACGCTCGCGGTGAACCTGTCGGCCACGCCCAGCTGGGCGGCGTTCTCGTTGGCGAGGAGCACCGCTCGCTCGTTGACGTCCACGGCCGTGACGGTGCAGCCGGGAACGGCGATCGCCACTGCCAGACCGATCACGCCGTACCCGCAGCCCAGGTCGAGGACGCTCCGCGCCCCCTCGGGCGGACCCTGCTCGCGGAGCAGGACTCCCGTGCCCACGTCGAGCCGCCCCTGGGCGAAGACCCCGGACCCCGAGGTCAGCTCGAGCCAGTGACCCCAGACGTTGGTGCGCACCGGCACCCGCTTGAACGGCGCTTTCGGGTCAGCGGTGAAGTAGTGCTCGTCCTCGGTCACGGGTCGAGGCTACGCGAACGAGCGGAGCCGCACGGAGCTTGCTCCGGTGCGGGCGGAGCGAGGAGCGTTGAGGAGCGCAGCGACGATCACCGAGTGCCCGAGCTTGCTCGTGGCCGAGTGGGCGAGATCCCGTTGAGGAGCGAAGCGACGATCACGGGTCGAGGTTACGCGAACGAACCCGGGTCACTCCTCGTCGAGCTCTCGCTTCGCCCGGGCCCGCTCGGCCTGGGCGGCGAGCTCGGCGTCGTCGGGGTAGCCGACCTCCTCGAGGGTGAGGCCGTGCGCGGGCGCGACGGTCAGGTCCGGGACCCGCTCCTT
>JBFJNH010000061.1:0-20391 GCA_041618295.1 Marmoricola sp. | reverse complement strand
GCACTCGGCGTGGTGCTCTTCCTGGTCGTCCTCCAGCTCCAGGTGACCTCCGGGTACACCCCGCTGGAAGCGGGGGTGGCCACGCTGCCGCTGACGATCTGCATGCTGCTCTTCTCCTCCAGGGCAGCCACCGTCGCTGCGGGGATCGGTCCCCGGGTGCCGATGAGCGTCGGGCCGTTGCTCTGCGCACTGGGGGTGGTCATGCTCGCGTTCGTCGGGTCGCACGCCTCCTACGTGGTGCACGTGTTCCCGGGCATGCTGCTCTTCGCCGTCGGGCTGACCATGCTGGTCGCGCCGTTGACGACCGCGGTCCTGGCGGCGGTCCCGGACCAGCAGGCCGGGATCGCGAGCGGGATCAACAACACCGTTGCCCGCGCCGGCTCGCTGCTCGCGGTCGCGGCGGTGCCGGCCCTGGTCGGTCTCTCGGGCACCGACTACCAGGACCCCGCGGCCCTGACCGACGGCTTCCGGCTGAGCCTCCTGCTCTGTGCCGGCCTCCTCGCAGCGGGCGGGGTCGTCTCCTGGACGGGGCTGGGTCCGACCCCTGCGGCAGCGGACCTGGCCCCGACGGAGTACGACGATCAGGAGTGGGAGTGGGAGCGGGAGGACGACGAGGAGTCGGACTTCGACGACGCGGACCCGGGGCCGGCTGACAGAGTGGACCCGTGAACACCGCATCCCGCCAGCTCCTGGTGCTGCGGCACGCGAAAGCCGAGCCTTTCGCCGCCAGCGACCACGACCGCTCGCTCACCCAGCGGGGTCGCGCCGACGCCGCGGCTGTCGGTCACTGGGCAGCGGACCACGGGGTGCTCCCCGACCACGTGATCGTCTCCTCCGCGGCCAGGACCCAGGAGACCTGGTCCTGCTTCGCCGAGGCGGCCGGGGTGGCGCCCGTGGTCGTCGTCGACCGGAGCCTGTACGTCGCGGGTACGGACGCTGCGCTGGAGATCCTCACCTCGGTCCCGGCCGAGGCGGAGACGGTGATGCTGGTCGGCCACAACCCGACGATGGCCTACCTGGTCCACCTGCTCGACGACGGCGGGGCGGACCCTGCGGTCTTCGCGGACGTCAGCACCGGGTACCCCACCAGCGCGTTGACGGTGCTCGACGTGCCGGGCTCGTGGGCCGATCTGGACGTTGCCAGCGCCCGGATCCGGCTGTTCCACGTCGGCAGGGGCTGAGGCCGGCTACACCAACGGAGGTGCCGGGGTGATGATGCCGGCCGCGGCATCGGCGGCCTCGATCTCCTCACGGCTGATGCCGAGCAGGTACATCACGGTGTCCAGGTACGGCACGTTGACCGAGGTATGCGCAGCCTCCCGGACCAGGGGCTTGGCGTTGAACGCGATGCCGAGTCCGGCGGCGCTGAGCATGTCCAGGTCGTTGGCACCGTCGCCGATCGCGATGGTGGCGGCCTCGGAAATACCAGCCTGCGCGGCGAAACGGCGCAGCGCCCGAGCCTTTCCGGCACGGTCCACGATCTCGCCGATGACGCGACCGGTGAGCTTGCCGTCGACGATCTCGAGCTCGTTGGCTGCGGCGAAGTCAATGCCGAGGTCCGCCGCCAGCCGATCGGTGATCTGCGAGAACCCGCCGGAGACGATCGCGAACCGGTAGCCCAGGCGTTTCAGCGTCCGGACCGTGGTGCGGGCGCCGGGGGAGAGCACCAGCTCGTCGTAGACGGTGTCCAACGCGCTCGCGTCGAGCCCCTCGAGGAGCGCGACCCGGGCGACCAGGCTCTCGGCGAAGTCGAGGTCGCCGTGCATGGCGGCATCGGTGACCCGGGCGACCTCGGCCTCGCAACCCGCGTGCGCGGCCAGCATCTCGATGACCTCGCCCTGGATCAGGGTCGAGTCGACGTCCATCACGATCAGGCGCAGGCCCCGCCGGAGCAGGTCGGCGGACTGGACGGCGACGTCGACACCCTGGCGGGCCGCCTCCTCGGCGAGGAGCGCCCGCAGCTTCTCCGGGTCCGCTCCGGAGACGTGCAGATCGATGGCGGTGACCGGGTAGCGGGCCATCCGTTCGATGCGGTCGATGTTGGCCCCGATGTCGGCGATCCGGCCGGCGATCGCAGCGACGGCCGCGGACCGGAGCGGGGAACCCAGGACCGTGACGTGGCTGCGGCCTTCGGGACGCGGTCGGTTGTCCCCGGAGCCACGTTCGATCTCGACGCTCATGTCCAGGTCGTCGGCCACGCCCTGGACGGCGTCGCGCAGCGACTTCCAGTCCCGCGGGGCGCTGACCAGGAGTCCCAGGACGAGCCGGCGCCGGAGCACGATCTGCTCGATGTCGATGACCTCGACGGCGAAGCGCGCGAGGGTCGAGAACACCGTCGAGGTCACCCCCGGACGGTCCTTCCCGGTGAGGGTGATCAGCAGGGTCTTCGGCCGATCGGCGACGTCGGCTCGGGCATCTGGGCGGTCTGTCATGACGCCCCGAGGCTATCGGAGCAGAACGCCACCAGCGCGCGACGGGCGGCAACGTCGAGATCCGTGAGACAGCGGCTGCGTGCCGCCGCGTCGTACGCAGTCACCGCTCCGCCGTCATCGCCCCGGGCCAGCTCGACCACCTCCAGGCAGAGCACCGCCCGCTCCACGGTTTCGACGGCCCGCGGGTCGAGACCCGGCGGGAGCGGCAGGTCGGGGCGCTGGCTGAGGTTGAGGAGCAGGTCCGGGATGTCCGGCTGCCAGGACGCCACCTCCAGGCGGACCAGCTCCGCGGTGGCCTCCAGCAGGGCCTGGCGCAGGTGACGCGCCGCCTCTCCGGGGTCGAGTACTGCCGGAGCGACCGCGGGCGAGGCCCGCCAGAGCACCGTCCGGGCGTCCACCTCGGGCACCAGACCCACCGTTCGGGTGCTGCCGACGATCACGAAGGCCTCTCCCGCCTCGACGGCGTCGGCGTTGAGGGGCGCGGGTCCGGCAAGCCCGAGCAGGTCCCCGGGAACCGGGAGCGCCAGCGCGATCGCGCGGGGCCCGGTCCGACGTACGAGCCCGGGAAGCTCGAGCAGCGGGAGCGGGTCGGGCCGCTCCGGCCAGCCCACCACCAGGTGCTGCGGGTCGGTGTCCCGGACGGCGCTGGCGAAGTCGTCGGGGGCGACGTCACCGCGGAGGCAGGCACGCAGCCACAGGCTGAGCGACGCACTGCGGGAGAGGGACACGCGACGAGGGTAGTCAGCCTGTAGGTTGGGTTCGCCGGGGACCGCCTGCGACGCACCGAGGGAGCCATGAACACCGTTCTCGAGCTGGCCGACGTCTCCGTCCGCCGAGGGCAGGCGTCCCTGCTCGACTCCGTGAGCTGGACGGTCCGGGAAGGCGATCGCTGGGTCGTCCTGGGGGCCAACGGTGCCGGCAAGACCACGCTCGTCCAGCTGTGCTCGGCCCAGATCCACCCGACGGCCGGCACCGCGAACATCCTGGGAGAGACCCTCGGCGCGGTCGACGTCTTCGAGCTGCGGAGCCGGATCGGGTTCTCCAGCGCAGCCATCGCCGAGCGGATCCCGCGCGACGAGCGGGTCAGCGACGTCGTCGTCTCCGCGTCGTACGGCGTCGTCGGTCGGTGGCGCGAGATGTACGACACCCTCGACCACCAGCGCGCGCACGACCTCCTGGTCGAGGTCGGGGCCGGCAAGCTGGCCGACCGGACCTTCGGGACCCTCAGCGAGGGGGAGCGCAAACGCGTCCAGATCGCCCGCGCCCTGATGGCCGACCCCGAGCTGCTGATCCTCGACGAACCTGCGGCCGGACTCGACCTGGGCGGCCGTGAGGACCTGGTCGCCACCTTGAGCCTGCTCGCGACCGACTCGATGTCTCCCGCGATCGTGCTGGTCTCCCACCACGTCGAGGAGGTGCCCCCAGGGTTCACCCACGTCCTGATGCTGCGGGACGGGCGGGTGGTGGCGGCAGGCCCGATGTCGGAAAGCATGACGGCGGAGAACCTGTCGCGGACCTTCGGGATGTCGCTGCAGCTCACCCGGGAGGACGGGCGCTACGCGGCTCGTCGCCGGAGCCACCGGCACCTGGACCCGATGCCTTAGTGTTTCGGCATGGACTGGATTCGGGACCACGCGGCTGAGACCTGGCTGATCGCGGCCGTCGTGCTCGGCGCGCTCGAGCTGGCCAGCACCGACCTGATCCTGCTGATGCTCGCCGGCGGTGCGCTGATCGGGATGGTGGTCGCCCTGACCGGCGGCCCGTTCATCCTGCAGCTGCTTGCGGCCCTGGCCGTGGCGGTGGGCCTTCTCGCCGTGGTCCGACCCGGGATGGTCAAGCGGCTGCACGCCGGTCCCGAGCTGAAGATCGGGCCCGAGGCCCTGATCGGCAAGCAGGGTCTGATCCTCGAGCCGACCGAGAGCGCGGCACCCGGTCGGGTGAAGATCGGCGGCGAGGTCTGGTCCGCGCGGCCGTACGACGAGGACGACCGCCTCGAGACGGGCGACCACGTCGAGATCGTCGCGATCCGTGGCGGTATCGCGCTCGTCGTCCGCTCGCAGCATCCCGTGACCGAGTAGCAGCACGACCCAACCGCAGGAGCCTCCGGGCTTCTCGACCCGAGGGACTGATCAGATGTTCGTACTCCTGCTCTCCGTAGCCCTGGTGATCTTCGCGTCCCTGGTGCTCGCGAAGACCATCCGGATCATCCCGCAGGCGCGGGCCGGCATCGTCGAGCGGTTCGGCAAGTACCGGGCCACGTTGTCGCCGGGACTCAACGTCGTGACGCCGTTCATCGACCGGGTCCGCTACGTGATCGACATGCGCGAGCAGGTCGTCTCCTTCCCGCCGCAGCCGGTGATCACCGAGGACAACCTGGTCGTCTCGATCGACACCGTCATCTACTTCCAGGTCACCGACCCGGTCGCGGCGACGTACGAGATCGCCAACTACATCTCCGCGATCGAGCAACTCACCATGACGACGCTGCGCAACATCGTCGGCGGCATGGATCTGGAGCAGACGCTCACCTCGCGCGAAGACATCAACCGCGGCCTCTCCGGGGTCCTCGACGAGGCGACCGGCCGCTGGGGGGTCCGGGTCGGCCGGGTGGAGATCAAGGGCATCGACCCGCCGCCGTCGATCAAGGACGCGATGGAGAAGCAGATGCGTGCCGACCGGGACAAGCGTGCCCTGATCCTCACCGCCGAAGGCCAGCGCCAGTCAGCGATCCTGACCGCCGAGGGCAACAAGCAGTCCGCCATCCTCAACGCCGAGGGCGACCGCGAGGCGCTGATCCTGCGGGCCCAGGCGGACCGGGAGGCAGCGATCCTGCGGGCCCAGGGTGAGGGGCAGGCCATCCTGACCGTCTTCCAGTCGATCCACGACGGCAACCCGGACCAGTCGTTGCTGGCCTACCAGTACCTGCAGATGATGCCGAAGATCGCCAACGGGGAGTCGAACAAGCTCTGGATCGTCCCCTCGGAGTTCACCAAGGCGCTGGAGGGGCTCGGTTCGGCCATCCACGAGGTCGCCGGGATCCCGCAGCAGACCGACGGTCCGAAGGTGCGCGTCGACATGGGTCCCAGCGACCGGGCCGAGATCGGCGGGAGCGGAGCGCTCGCGAGTGCCCACGAGAGCGTCCAGGCGGCGTTGCGCGAAGCGCGGGAGTCCGAGGGCGTCACCACCGGTGAGCCGTCACCCCCGGCCCCGCCGGCCCCGCCGGTCGAGGAGCCTCCGGGAGAGGCGCCTCCGCAGCAGTGACGCTGCTCGAGGCGATCGCGATCCTGGTCGCCGGGGTCTGGGCAGGGACGATCAACACCGTGGTGGGCTCGGGGACCCTGATCACGTTCCCGGTGCTGCTCGCGTTCGGGGTTTCCCCGGTGACCGCGAACGTCTCCAACACCATCGGGCTGGTGCCCGGATCGCTCTCCGGCGCCTGGGGCTACCGGGCCGAGCTCGCCGGGCAACGCAGCCGGATCGTGCACTGGGGGATCCCGGCGGTCCTCGGGGCCACGGCCGGTGCGGTCCTGCTCCTGGTACTGCCGTCGTCGGCCTTCGACGCCATCGTCCCGGTCCTGATCGCGCTCGGCGTCCTGCTCGTCGTACTCGGACCGCGGATCTCGGCCCGGGTCGCTGCGCGCGCCGAGGCCAGCGGCGGACTCGCGCACCACGGCGCCCCCTGGGTCTGGCCGTCCATGGCCGGGGTGGGTGTGTACGGCGGCTACTTCGGTGCGGCTCAGGGAGTGCTGCTCCTGGCGATCCTGGGGATCGGTGTCGACGACACGCTCCAGCGGCACAACGCGGTCAAGAACGTCCTGTCCGCGGTGATCAACGGCACCGCGGCGCTGATCTTCATGATGGTCGCGGACGTCGACTGGGCGATCGCGGGTCTGATCGGCGTGGGCGCGATCATCGGCGGGCAACTGGGAGCCCACGTCGCCAGAAGGTTGCCGCCGGTGGTGTTCCGCGGCGTGATCGTGGTCGTCGGTGTTACGGCCCTGATCAGCTTCTTCGTCTAACCCGCGATCGCGAGGAAGCGGTCGAGCACAGCGCTCTCGCCCTGCCACGGTCCCGGTTCACCGACGCGCTCGTACAGCCAGAGCAGCAGGGTCGCCGGGTCCACCTCGGCCCCGACAGCAGGACCGAGGACCACGGGTTCCTCGCCGGCCCGGTAGCTGCGGTGGGCGAGGGTCCCGGGCACCTCTCCGTCCACCACGTGCCAGGCGTCGGGCGCCCCGGTACCAGTTCCGGTGCAGCGGAACCAGACGGTGCCACCCAGTCCACCGGTGTCCGCGGAGGGCCAACGGCGGTTCGGCAGCGAGTGCGTCAGGATCTCGTCGACGGCGTCCCTCGCCACCTCCGGGTCGATCGTCCACCGATCGGCACCGGTTCCCGCGTTCACGGCGTCCCAGTGGTGGACGGCTGCTTCCTGGACCTGGTGCCGGGTGATGAACCGGACGTCCTGGTCCAGGCCCCAGGTCCAGCACGCGGCGTCCTGGTCGGCGGATCTCAGCGTGGCCACCAGCGTTTCCATGCCCCGGACCAGCTCGGTGGTCAGCTGGTCGTCCGCCGGGCGGTCGTCCTCGGAGACCTCGGCGGGCTCGTCAACGGGAAGGTCGGTGGCCACACCGTTCCAGAACCGGTGCACCCCGATCACGTGCCAGACCAGGTCGGCCATCGACCACCCCGGACAGTGCTCGATGCGCGCCTCCAGGTCGGTCTCGGCCGCCGCGGCCAGCCCCCGGGTGTGGAGGTCGATCGCGGCCAGGCACTCCTCGACCGTCAGGAGCATCCTCAGGCCCCGGTGGCCAACCCGATGGCTCCGGCGACCATGGCGCCGACGGCGGGCACGGTGAGGCCGATCCCGACGGAGCTGTCGACCGCACCGGTCCGCATCGCGTCGTACCCGGCGAAGGCGTCCGCCCCGTCGACCGCGATCCCGAGCGCGACCAGCTTGCGCCGGGCAGCGCCCTTGGAGGCCAACGTGACGGCGCCCAGGGCGATCTCGCGGGAGGCGAACATCCGGGTCATGTACGGCAGCTGCCGGTTGTTCGACCCGTCGAGACGGAACAGCTTGCTGGCGAGGTCGGGGGAGACGAGGGCGCCGACGCCGATCGCGATGCGTCCGAGGGCCAGGCCGGTGACTGGGTTCATGGACCGACCGTAGTACTAACTCTCGACGTACGCCGAGAGAAAGGCCGCGATCTCGTCGAAGACCACCTTGCGGACCTCGGGACGCGACAGGGTGACGTCGTGGATCGCGCCGTCCACCTGCACGACGGTGACGTGCCGCCCGAGCAGGGGAGCGCGGCGGCGGATCTGCTCGACGTCGAGCACGATGTCGGTGCTGTGCACCACCGGGTCGAGGGCTGAGGCCGGGTTACCGGTCCGCGACGAGGAGAGCACCAGCACCGGAGCGGGGACGTCGATACCCCCGGCGACCTTCCCGTGGCCGGCCCGGATCGCTCTGATCCAGCCGGTGTAGACGGGCCAGGACTGGAGCGGTTTCCAGTCGAGGTTGAAGTCCCACTCGCCTTCGTGGTCGATGTGCAGGCTCCGGCCGTAGTACCCGCTGACGTTGCGGGGGACCAGGACGTTCGGCTTCCGGGCGCCGATGGCCTGGATCGCGGGCATCGCGACCTTCCGGGTGATCACGTCTCCCTGGATGTCGAGCCACGGGGAGTTGAGGACGACACCTGCGATGCTCAGCCGGCGTTCCGCGGCCCACAGGGAGACGACCAGAGCGCCGGTGGAGTGGGCCGACAGGACGAGGTGCGGGTAGTTGGCGCTGATCGCCTCGTAGGCCTGGTCGAGCTCCTCGTGGTAGGTCGACAGATCGTCTACGTAGTTCGGCGTCTGGTGGGGACGCAGCGAGCGACCGTACTTGCGCAGGTCCAGGGCGTAGAAGTCGTAGCCCCGGTGGCACCAGAAGTCCGCTGCCGCGGTCTGGAAGAAGTAGTCGCAGAACCCGTGCACGTGCAGCACGGCCCGTCCGGTCGACGGCCCGTCCGCTGGTCGGTGGACCAGGGTCGCGACCACCTCGCCTTCGGCGTCGGGCCGCAGCCGGAGGGTGCGGGCGACGTACGGCGGGCCGAGGACGTCGCTGGGCCCGGCACCGTTCTCAGTGCTGGTAGGTGCCATGGAGGATCGCGCGTCCGAGCGTCTTGAAGGCCAGGTTGAAGCTGACGACCGCAGCCGACATCTCCGAGTCGACCCCCAAGGAGGGTTCCCGGACCGCGTGGACGACGAAGTAGTACCGGTGGACCTGGTCGCCCGCCGGCGGCGCCGCACCCATGAACGCCTTCGGGCCACCGTCGTTGCGGCACATGAACGCGTTGCCCGGCAACGCCCCGCCCTCGACACCGATCCCGGCGTCGAGGGAACGGACGTCGGCGGGCAGGTCCACCAGGACCCAGTGCCAGAAACCGGACGGTGTCGGAGCATCCGGGTCGAAGCAGGTCACCGTGAAGCTCTGGGTGCCCTCGGGCACGTCGCTCCAGCTGAGCTGGGGGCTGGTGTTGCCGAGAGCGGCGACCTGGTCGTCCTTCAGCGGCTGGCCGTCGGCCACGTCGGTGCTGGTCACCGAGAAGGACGGCACCGGGGGGAGCAGGGTGTACGGGTCGGGGTGAACCGGGCGTTCGATGCTCATGAGCCGACCCTAGTCCGCCTGCTGAACCCACGTCAGCACCTACGGCCGGTGTTCAGCAGAATGGTGCTGTGACCGACTTCCCGACCTATCCGTCCGGACTCAGGCTCGCTGACCGCAAGGTGGTCGTGGTGGGAGGCGGGCAGGTCGCGCAGCGAAGGATCCCGGGGCTCCTCGCTGCCGGCGCGCGGGTGCACGTGGTCTCCCCGGAGATCACCCCGGCCATCGAGGGCCTCCTCGGCAGCGGAGAGATCACCGTGGACCTCCGCGACTTCGAAGACGCCGACCTGGAGGCCGCCTGGTACGTCATCGCGGCCACCGACCAGCCCGAGGTCAACCGGCACGTCACCGAGGTGGCCGAGAGCCTGCATACGTTCTGCGTCCGCTCGGACGACGCCAGTACCGGCAGCGCCTGGACCCCGGCCGTCGGTCGCCAGGGCGAGGTCACCGTTGCGGTCCTCGGAGACCGCCGCCAGCACCGCGACTCCCGTCGTACGGCGGCGCTTCGCGACCGGATCATGGAGAGCCTGCGTACCGGCCAACTCGACTTCGAGCCGCTCAAGCGTCCGCCCGGCGTAGTGCTGATCGGCGGCGGGCCCGGCCACCCTGACCTGATCACCGTGGCCGGCCGGCAGGCGTTGATGGAAGCCGACGTCGTGGTCGCCGACCGGCTGGCCCCGCGGGAACTCCTCGGTGACCTGAGTCCCGACGTGCGGATCGTCGACGTCGCCAAGCTGCCGCGGGGGCGGTCCGCGCAGCAAGAAGAGATCAACCGGATCATCGTCGAAGCGGCCCTGGCCGGGAAACGCGTCGCGCGGTACAAGGGCGGGGACAACTTCGTCTTCGGCCGCGGCTACGAGGAGATTGAAGCCTGCCGCGACGCCGGGGTCCCGGTCACGGTGATCCCGGGTCTGAGCAGCCCGCTCGCGGTCCCGGCCATCGCCGGCATCCCGGTCACCCACCGCGGCGTCACCCACGAGTTCACGGTGATCTCCGGGCACCTCCCGCCCGGGCACCCGGACTCGCTGGTCGCCTGGGACGGTGTCGCGCGGATGACCGGCACCGTGGTGCTGATGATGGCCGTCGAGAACGCCCCGACGATCGCCACGACCCTGGTCGACCTCGGACGTGACCCCAAGACCCCGGTCGCCGTGGTCTGCGATGGAACCATGCCGACCGAGCGCACGGTGCTGTCCCGGCTGGGCAACCTGGCGGCCGACCTGACCGCCCACCGGGTGAAGGCGCCGGCGATCATCGTGATCGGCGAGGTCGTCCGGGTTGCACACCCGGACGCGTTCGCGGACCGGTGACCTGGTGACCCGGGTGGCGTGGGTGACGTGGTGAACCTGGTCCCGGTCGAGGATCCCGGCGACTCGAGGCTGGCCGATTACCGCGACCTACGCGACGTCCAGCTGCGTGAGCATCTCGAGTCCGAGCACGGGCTGTTCCTGGCTGAAGGCGAGAAGGTCGTCCGGCGCGCCCTGGAGGCCGGCTTCACCCCGCGCTCGTTCCTGATGGCGCCGCGGTGGCTGGACGGGCTGGCCGACGTGCTGGAGGGATCGGAGGTTCCGGTCTACGTGGTCTCGGAAGCGCTGGCCGAGAGCGTCACCGGCTTCCACGTCCACCGGGGCGCGCTGGCGTCGCTGCAGCGCAGGCCGCTGGCTCCGCTCGACCAGGTGCTTGCCGGCGCTCGTTCCGTGCTGGTGCTCGAGGACCTGGTCGACCACACCAACGTGGGCGCGGTGTTCCGTTCCGGGGCGGCAATGGGGTTCGACGCAGTGCTGCTCTCGCCCCGCTGTGCGGACCCGCTGTACCGGCGCTCGATCAAGGTCGGCATGGGTGCCGTCTTCGCGATGCCCTGGACCCGCCTCGGTGACTGGTATCGCGCGCTCCCGGACTTGTCGGCACGCGGGTTCACCACGGTGGCGCTGACGTTGGCTGCGGACGCCGTACCGATCGAGGAGGCAGTAACCGGGATCGACCGCCTGGCCCTGGTGCTCGGCTCCGAGGGCCACGGGTTGAGCGGACGCTGGGAGGAGTCCGCCGACCGTCGCGCGATCATCCCGATGGCCGCCGGCATCGACTCCCTGAACGTCGCGGCTGCCTCAGCGGTCGCGTGCTACGTCGCCGGCCGCCGCTGATCTCGAGGGTGCGGAAAGCCGAACTCAACGATTCTCGGCGGGCCAGCCCGGCGGGTAGTTCTCCGCCTCGGCCTCCATCTGCTTGCGCAGCTTCTTCCGGAGCCGGGTGGACAGGCGGTCGCCGAAGACGGTTCCGACGGTGTGGTCCGTCTCGTGCTGGAGGCAGCGGGCCAAGAGCCCGGTGCCGGAGTACTCGACCGGCTCGCCGCGCAGGTCCTGGCCGGTGACCCGGGCGACGTCGGGCCGGGCGCACGCCACGAAGGCGCCCGGGAACGACAGGCAACCCTCGTCACCGTCGTCGAGGTGACGGTCCCGCCCCTCCGGCAGCTGCAGGACCGGATTGCAGACGATGCCCTGGTGCTCCACGCCGTCGTCGTCGGGGCAGTCGAAGACGAACACCGCCAGGTCCACGCCTATCTGGCAGGCGGCCAGCCCGACGCCCTGGGCGGCGTACATCGTGGCGACCATGTCGGCCACGAGCTGCTCCAGCGCCGGATCGAAGGTGGTCACCGGGCGGGCCGGCTGGTGCATCACGGCCTCGCCCCAGCGGGTCATCGGGCGGACGGTTCCGCCGGTCGGGAGCGCGTCAGACATGGGTGCAAGCCTAGGGGCCCGAAACTCGTGACCCGCGCCACGCCCCCAGGTGTAGCGTTATGTGTAACTCGCAGTTACAGTTCTGGCATGGCATTCGACCCCGTAAAGAGCGTGCTCGCCGCCGGCGGTAAGCACGGACTCAGTGAGAACGAGAAACGAGACCCGATCGGTCTGGCCGTCGCGGCGCTGAACAAGTTCGCGCAGAGCGAGATCATCGACCGACTCGGCATCCGCAAGACCAGCGAGCAGACCGTGTTCCGGGTCACGAGCGCGGGCTTCAAGGCTGCCGGTGCGGCCGGCCGTACTTTCGCCCGCGTCGGCGGCAAGGGCGCCGGCACCCGCGTGCCCTCGTCCACGAGCACCGGCCTGTTCGACCTGACCCCGAGCGAGGACGAGCAGATGCTCGTCGACGTCGTCTCCGAGTTCGCCGAGGAGGTCGTTCGCCCGGTCGCCGCCGAGGCCGACGAGGCCTGCGCGGCGCCCGACACGCTGTTGAAGGCGACGTTGGAGATCGGTCTGCCGATCCTCGGTGTCTCCGAGGAACTCGGCGGCATCGCGACCGAGCGGTCCGCGGTCGCAGGTGTCCTGGTCCACGAAGCGCTCGCCAAGGGCGACATGGGCCTCGCCGTCGCTTCGCTCGCCAGCGGCGCCGTCGCGACGGCCTTGTCCCTGTACGGCACTGAGGAGCAGCAGGCGACGTACCTGCCCGCGTTCGCCGGTGACGACGTCCCCGCCGCAGCGCTGGTGCTCGCCGAGCCAACCGCACTCTTCGACCCGCTCACCCCGGCGACCAAGGCCACCCGCCAGGGATCCGGTTTCGTCCTCAACGGCGTCAAGTCCGGCGTCGTCCGGGGTGTCGAGGCCGAGCTTTTCCTGATCGGGGCCGAGCTCGACGGCACGCCGCAGCTGTTCCTCGTCGAGTCCAAGACGCCCGGCATCACCGTCGAGAGCGACCCGTCGATGGGTGTTCGTGCAGCAGGACTGACCCGGTTGCTGCTGGCCGACGTCGCCGTGGAGCCGATCGCCGTCGTCGGTGACGAAGCCACCTACCGCGAGGTCGTCCAGAACTCCCGCCTCGCCTGGTGCGCGCTCGCGGTCGGCACCGGCCAGGCCGTGCTCGACTACGTGACGCCCTACGTGAAGTCCCGTGAGGCCTTCGGCGAGCCGATCGCCCACCGCCAGGCGGTCGCGTTCATGGTCGCCAACATCGCCATCGAGCTCCAGGGCATGCGCCTGGTCACCTACAAGGCGGCCAGCCGGGTCGCCCAGGGCAAGGACGCCAGCCGCGAGATCGCCCTGGCCCGCCGGCTCTGCGCCGAGCGTGGCATGGGGATCGGCAACGACGGTGTCCAGTTGCTCGGCGGCCACGGCTTCGTCAAGGAGCACCCGGTGGAGCGGTGGTACCGCGACCTGCGTGCCATCGGTCTCATGGAAGGAGCGGTCCTGGTCTGAGGCGGTTTCGAGACAGGCCGAGCCGGCCTTCCTCAACCACCCGACGACCTAGGAGACACGATCATGATCAATCTCGAAACCCCCAAGAAGGTCCGGCCCCTCATCGACCAGGCGCACCAGGTCGCGATGAACATGCTGCGTCCGATTTCCCGCAAGTACGACGCCGCCGAGCACGAGTACCCGAAGGAACTCGACATGCTCGCCGCGATGATCGACGGGCTCGCCGACTCCGGCGCCTCGGAGGGCGCGGGCGCTGCCGGCGTCCGGCGCTCGGACAAGCCCGAGGAGAAGGGCAACAAGAACGGCGCCAACCTTGCCTCCGTGCTCTCCATCCTGGAGATGTGCTGGGGCGACGTCGGCCTGACCCTGAGCATGCCCCGTCAGGGCCTCGGTAACTCGGCGATCGCGTCGGTCGCCAACGACGAGCAGCTCGAACGGTTCAACGGCACCTGGGCCGCGATGGCCATCACCGAGCCGGCCTTCGGCTCGGACTCGGCCGCGGTCTCCACGACGGCGGTCAAGGACGGCGACGAGTACGTCCTCAACGGCGAGAAGATCTTCGTGACCTCGGGCGAGCGCGCGGACAGCGTCGTCGTCTGGGCGACCCTGGACAAGACCCTCGGGCGGGCGGCCATCAAGTCGTTCGTCGTCGAGAAGGGCACCCCGGGGATGCGGGTCGAGCGGCTGGAGCACAAGCTCGGCATCCGGGCCTCCGACACCGCGGTGATCATCTTCGACGACTGCCGGGTGCCGGCCGCGAACCTGCTCGGATCTCCCGAGATCAACACCGAGCAGGGCTTCGCCGGCGCGATGGCAACCTTCGACAACACCCGACCGCTGGTGGCCGCCATGGCTCTCGGATGTGCTCGGGCCTCGCTGGACCTGACCCGGGACATCCTCGCCCAGGCCGGCATCGAGGTCGACTACGACCGCCCGGCGCTCAGCCAGTCGGCGGCCGCGGCCACGTTCCTCCAGCTCGAGGCAGACTGGGAGGCGGCGTACCTTCTGACCCTCCAGTCGGCCTGGATGGCGGACAACCGCGAACCGAACTCGATGGAGGCCTCGATGGCGAAGGCCAAGGCCGGCCGGATGGGAACCGACGTGACCCTGCGCTGCGTCGAGCTCGCCGGAACCCTGGGTTACTCCGAGACGGACCTGCTCGAGAAGTGGGGCCGGGACTCGAAGATCCTCGACATCTTCGAGGGCACCCAGCAGATCCAGCAGCTCATCGTGGCGCGCCGGGTCCTGGGCCTGTCGTCCGCCGAGCTCAAGTGACTCGCTGAACGCACCGAAGGGCCCTGACCGCACCGGTCGGGGCCCTTCGCCGTTCACGTGGTCGGAACCCGCGGCGGTAGATTCGTGGTGTGCGCTTCCTCAACGACACGGCTCCGGCCCACGACCTGACCTACGACGACGTGTTCATGGTTCCCCGTCGCTCCTCGGTCTCCTCCCGCTACGACGTCGACCTGGCCTCGGCCGACGGCACCGGGACGACGATCCCGCTGGTGGTCGCCAACATGACCGCGGTCTCGGGGCGCCGGATGGCCGAGACGATGGCACGGCGCGGGGGGCTGGCAGTCCTGCCCCAGGACATCCCGCTCGACGTGGTCGCCGAGGTCGTCGCCTGGCTGAAGACCCGGCACCCGGTCTTCGAGACCGCGATCACCCTCGCCCCGCACGAGACCGTCAGCGACGCCCTCAGTCTTCTGCCCAAGCGTGCCCACCGGGCGGCGATCGTCGTCGAGGACGGTCGGCCGGTCGGCATCGTCACCGAGGCCGACTGCCAAGGCGTCGACCGCTTCACCCAGCTCGGCGAGGTGATGACCACCGACATGGTCACCCTCACCGACGACGTCCAGCCCCGAGCGGCGTTCGACACCCTTGCCGCGACCCGGCACCGCCTGGCGCCGGTGGTCGACTCCCGCGGCAACCTGGTCGGCCTGCTCACCCGGACCGGTGCGCTGCGCTCCACGATCTACGGTCCGGCCCTCGACGGTGACGGCCGGCTGCGGGTCGCCGCCGCGATCGGCGTCAACGGTGACGTCGCTGCGAAGACGGAACGGCTCGTCGAGATCGGCGTGGACACGTTGGTGGTGGACACCGCGCACGGGCACCAGGAGCGGATGATCGACGCCCTGCGCTCGGTCCGGAAGGTCTCCCACGACCTCCCGGTGGTGGCCGGCAACGTGGTCGCCGCCGAGGGCGTGCACGACCTGGTCGACGCAGGCGCCGACATCATCAAGGTCGGTGTCGGCCCGGGAGCGATGTGCACGACCCGGATGATGACCGGCGTCGGCAGACCGCAGTTCAGCGCGGTGCTCGAGTGCGTCGAGGCCGCCCGGGAGCACGGCAAGCACGTCTGGGCCGACGGGGGAGTGCGGCACCCGCGAGACGTCGCGCTCGCCCTCGCCGCCGGGGCTTCCCAGGTGATGATCGGCTCCTGGTTCGCCGGCACCTTCGAGTCGCCGGGTGACCTCCAGCGGAGCGCGGACGGACGGGCGTACAAGGAGAGCTTCGGGATGGCCTCGGCGCGGGCGGTGGCGAACCGCACCACCACGGACGACGCTTTCGAACGCGCCCGCAAGGGCTTGTACGAGGAGGGGATCTCCTCCTCGCGGATGTTCCTCGACCCGGCCCGGCCCGGTGTCGAGGACCTGATCGACGAGATCTGCTCGGGCGTCCGTTCGGCAGCAACGTACGCCGGCGCACGCGACCTGGCCGAGTTCACCGGACGCGCCGTGATCGGTGTCCAGTCCGCGGCCGGGTACGCCGAAGGGCGCCCGCTGCCGGGTGGCTGGTGAGCAGGCCCGTGCTGGAGAACGTCCTGGTCGTCGCGGCGACCCAGTCGGAAGCGGCGTACGTCCCGGAAGGGGTACCGCTGGTGATCACCGGGATGGGGAAGACCCGTGCCGCGGTGGAGACCACCCGCGCCTTGCTGGCCTACGGCGACACCACCGGGTTGACCGTGGTCAACCTCGGTACGGCGGGGGCGCTACGCGACGGGTACACCGGCTTGCACCTGCCGAGCGTGGTGATCAACCACGACCTCAGCGCCGCCGCGATCCGGGCTCTCGGCCACGACCCCGAGGAGCGGCTCGCGCTGACGACCGGCGACGGCACCGTGCTCGCGTCGGGTGACGTCTTCGTCACCGATCCCGAGGTCCGGGCAGCCCTGGCTCGGGAGGCCGAGCTTGTGGACATGGAGGCGTACGGCGTCGCGCTGGCCTGCCAGCGGCTCGGGGTCGACCTGGAACTGGTCAAGCACGTCTCGGACAACGCCGACGAGAGCGCGCTGGACTGGCCGAGCCTGGTGGACGCCAGCGCCCGGGTCCTGGGTGCCTGGCTGGTGGAGCGGCTAGGCTCGGTCTCATGAAGACGCGACTGAACTGCCCCTGCGGGGAGTACATCACCGGCGCCGACGAGGACGAGCTCGTCGAGAAGGTCCAGGCGCACCTGAAGGCCGAGCACGAGGGTCGTGAGTACGACCGCGAGGCCATCCTGTTCATGGCGAGCTGAGCCAACGCCGAGAGTGCGGCTCGGCGGGACCTACAGGTTCCGGGCGCTGGTCGACCGCCCGAGCTGGCGGACCTCCTCGTCCATCATCGGCAGCAGCCGCGGGACCTGCTTGAGCGTGGACCGGTCGCCGAGAGCCGAGCTGACCAGGTTGCGGCGAGCCCGGATCATCCCGACCCAGCCGGGTACGTAGACCCGACGCTTGCGCTTCTGGATGCCGGCGACGAACGCGTCCACGCAGGCCTCGACCGTCGTGGTGCGGTTGAGCGGTGGTGGCAGTTTGCTGACCAGCTCGTCGAAGGCCTTCAGGTCCTTGCGGGCGTCCTGGACCAGGGGAGTGTCGATCCAGGACATGTGCGCGACCCCGACAGCAACGCCCTGGTGGTGGACCTCGAGGCGCAGCGCGTTCGCGAAGTGCTCCACACCCGCCTTGCTCGCGTTGTACGCCGCGAGCCCCGGGGCCGGCGCGAAAGCGGCCAGCGATGAAACCACCAGGATGTACCCCTTCCGTTCGATCACCGACGGGAGCGCCGCGCGTACCGTGTGGAAGACGCCGAGGACGTTGATGTCCAGCACCCGACGGAAGGTCGCCGGGTCGACGCCCAGCACCGACCCGTAGCTGGCGATGCCCGCGTTGGCGAGCACGACGTCGATCCCGCCGAACTTCTCGACCCCGGCAGCGACGGCGGCCTCCATCGACGGAAGATCGGTGACGTCCGCGACGACCGCGAGCACCGCTTCGGGCCCGAGCTCGGCGGACAGCTCCTCCAGGGGAGCCTTGTCGACGTCGGTGAGGACCAGCTTGCCGCCCTCTGCGGCGATGCGGCGCGCGGTCGCGGCCCCGATGCCGCGGGCGCCGCCGGTGATCAGGACCACTTTGTTGGCCAAGCTCGACATGGGGTGCCTCCGGTCTCTGGGGTGCTGAACGTCCTCAATCTAACCGCGGACCAGGGGGCTGAACACTGCAGCGGGGATCAGGCCATGGCTGCGACCGTGCGGCCGATGTGGTCCATCACCTCGCTGTGCTCGGCCTGGGGGCTGAACATGATCAGCTCGGCGTCCTCCTCGACCCGGACCGAGTGGCCGGCCAGCCAGTAGAACACCTCGCCTCCGGTGACCCGCTCGGTGCTGCCGTCGAGGTAGGTGACCAGGACGCGGCCACTGATCAGGTAACCCCAGTGCTCCGCGTGGCAGGCATCGTTCTCCAGTCCGACCAGCAACGGAGCGAGGTCGGTCCCCGCGGCCAGGGAGAAGTACTCGACGCCGAAGGTGCCCTCGGGCTCCCCGAAGTCCTGGAGCTGTCGGGCGGTTGCGCCGGGAAGCGCGAGTCGGACGGGGATGTCGTTCTTCGAGAGGTGCATGAGGTGTCCTTCCAGAGGGAGGTGCTGACGTCCTCTGGGGCGTGACAATGCGTGTCACAATGCGACAGTGGCTGCCACCCCGCACGAGCCGGAGGGCCTTGAGGGACGCGCCCGGACGGCGTACGCCGACGGCGATCTCGAGGGCTCCCTGGGCGCTTGGGAACAGCTGCACTCCTCCCACCTCAGCACCGGCGACGTGCTCGGGGCTTCCGAGGCGGCGGTGATGGTCGCCACGCACCTGCTGATCGACACCGGACTGATGGCGCCGGTACGTGGCTGGTTGGGGCGCGCTGAAAGACTCCTGGAGCCCCGCGGTGAGACGCCGCTGCACGCGAGCATCGCGGCGATCCGCGGCTACGAACGGCTGTTCTCGGGCGATGTACGTGCGGCCAGCACCTGGTCGCACCGCGCCGTGGACCTGGGCACCCGGCACGACCAACCGGACGCGACCGTGATCGGCCAGACCTGCACGGCACGGATCGTGCTCCTGGAGGGCGACCTGGAGACGGGGCTGGCACTCCTGGAGGAGGTCGGGTCTCGGCTGGTGGCCGGCGACGCCACCGACCTGGTGACCGGCATGATGCTCTGCGAAGTCATCTGCGCCGCCCAGGGGCTGGCGATGCACGATCTGGCCCGGGAGTGGACCGACGTGATGGAGTCCTGGCGGCACCGGAGCGGCTTCGGGGGACTGCACGGACGTTGTCGGGTGCACCGCGCGGAGCTGCTCCGGATCTCGGGTCCCGCGGACGAGGCCGAGGCCGAGGCACTGGGGGCGTGTGACGACCTGCGCCCCTGGTTGCGGCGCGAGTACGGATGGCCCTTGGTCGAGCTCGGCGCGATCCGGCTACGCCGCGGGGACCTGGACGGCGCCGAGGAAGCCTTCGCCGAAGCCAACGCGCACGCGTGGTGCCCGCAGCCGGGACTGGCACTGACCCACCTTGCCCGCGGCCGGACCGAGGTCGCCGCGGAGATGATCGCCGAGGCGGTAGCGCACCCGCTCGACATCCCGTGGAAGGAGCGTCCGCCGTTCGGCGATCTACGGCTCGCACCGCTGTTGCACGCCCAGGGGGAGATCGCGCAGGCGGCCGGCGACGCTGCTGGCTGCCGAGCTGCCGCGGACCGGCTGCACCAGATCGCAGCCCGGTTCCCAAGCCGGTCGCTGCAGGCGATGGCGGCCCTCACCCGGGCGCGCGCGGACGTGCTCGCCGGCGATCTCACCCCGGCCCGCGAGGCTGCCCAGCACGCCGTCGCGGCGTGGGCGGACCTGGAGGCGCCGTACGACTCCGCGTGCGCACGGACGGTCCTCGCCGCTGTCCATCTCGCCGCGGGCTCGGAGGTACTGGCGCGGGCGGAGTGGACTGCGGCCCGTCAGGTGTTCGCGGCATTCGGAGCCCGTGGCCGGGTGGCCGAGATCAGCGGCCTGCTGGGCGACGGCGAAGCAACCGGCGCTACGGTCGGAACCCCGCCACCGGGCGCGACCGGCTCCTTCGTCGCACGGGACGGGTTGCGCAGCATTCGCTTCGGATCGGCCGAAGTGCTGCTCTCGGACCTCAAGGGCTTCCGGTACCTCGAGCGTCTCCTCGCCGACCCCGGGCGCGAGTTCCACGCGCTCGACCTGGTCTCCCTGGAACAGGGTGACGCGGACGAACGGCGCGGGACGCCGACGCAGTCGGGGCTTCCGGTCCTGGACGCCGAGGCCCGGGAGGCGTACCGCCGTCAGCTGGCCGACGTCGACGCCGATATCGAGGAGGCCCGGGAGAACAACGACCTGGCCCGTCAGGAGTTGGCCGAGCGGGACCGCGACTACCTGATAGCCGCCCTGACCAGCGCCGTGGGCTTGGCCGGACGGGAGCGGGTCACGGGGAGCAGCGCCGAACGCGCCCGGACCAGCGTGGCCCGGTCGCTGCGCTACGCGTTGCAGCGGCTGGAGGAGTCCGACCCGGTGATCGCCGGTCACCTGGAGCGTGCCCTGAGCACCGGGACCTACTGCAGCTACCGGCCGGACCCGCTGGTTCCGGTGCGGTGGACGACCACGGTGTCAGAGCCCGGGGGAGCCCGGAGAACGAAAGAACCCCAGGCCCGTTGACCTGGGGTTTTCCGAAGAACTCGTGGTGTCCGAGGGGGGACTTGAACCCCCACGTCCGTTAAAGGACACTAGCACCTCAAGCTAGCGCGTCTGCCATTCCGCCACTCGGACGAGCGGGCGCAACAGTAGCAAAGCAAGTGCCCGAGTTCCGAATCGGGTGGGCTTT
>JBFJNH010000060.1:0-20473 GCA_041618295.1 Marmoricola sp. | reverse complement strand
CGGTTCGCGACCAGCGCCGCGAACCCACCCGAGGCCGGCATCGGTGCCGCGCCTCGCCGCCGCACCCGGACCGCCAGGGGCTCCGCGATGCGCCGGTACTCCCGGAGCACGTTCTGCGCGAGGGTCTGGTCAGCCCGCCGCATCCCCCGAACGTAGGCGTCCCATCCCGGCCGGGATACCGGGTCGGCCATCGGTCAGAGAGCCGTGTCAGCGGTGCGGGTCACGACCCACAGCGGTTGAGCGGCGGTCAGGTTGTCCAGGACCGCGAAGTTCATCGTCTGGTTGATGAGGTCGGTCTTGTTGGTCTTCGCGAGCTCGTTGTCGAACTTGACCTCGGGCAGCACCAGCTGCAGCGTCTCGAGGCCACTCGACAGCGCCCCAGCGGTCAGGTTGAACACCAGGCACATCGGGGTGTCGTTCAGCACCGCGTCGCGGAACGTGGTGTTCGCGTACTCCACGACGAGCGACCCGGAGATCTCCCGCAGCCCCACGGTAGGGCGGTCCTTCCGGCCCGCGCCACCGAAGTTGAACCGGTCGCCGGTGAGGTTGTTGTTCACCGCGACCTGGAAGCTCCGCACGGACGCCAGCGGCGTCGTCGCGGACGCCAGCGCGGTCGCGGTCGGCGCGGTCAGCGTCCCGTTGAAGATCGTCCCGTTCTGGAAGTGGAACAGGTTGACCGGCTCGGACGGGTACGACGGCGCACCGTAGGCCTGGGCAGTCGAGAGGTCCCCGATGTCCATGCCCATCTTCAGGTTCGCGATGTCACCGTTGGGGCAGTTGAACTCCCAGTTCGCGACCATCGCCCCGAGGAACGAGTACGGGTCGACGGTCCCGCCGAGCTGGGGGATCCCCTTCTGCAGGGACCACGACGGGAGGGTGTCACCCAGGGTGAAGACCTGCTGGTACGTCGCCCCGGACACCAGGGTCGACACCCCCGTCCCGAGGCAGCCCTCCCAGAGCAGGCCCTGCCCCTTGGACGCGGCCTCGACCATCCAGTCGCCGGCACCCATCGCGGTCGGGACCGTGCGGCGCCCGGACCGCGCGACACGCTTCCCGACACGCAGGCCCTGCCCCTGCTTGATGTTCTTCTCCCAGCCGAGGGACTCCTCGACGAACTCGAACCAACGGGTCGCGGCACCGAACGTCTTGTAGGTGCCAGCGCCTTCCTTGAAGATCCCGATCGAGGCGTCCTGGGTGGTGGTCATCGGTGATCAGCCCTTCCGGATGGTGTCGAGGATGTCGGCCTTGCTGGTGGCACTACCGAGGTCGATGTGGTGGTCCTCGGCGTACTGCTTGAGATCCGCGATCGTCTTCTTCTCGAGGCCGTCGCTGGCCGCCGCGAGCTCGTAGTTCCCGACCTGGGCGAGGAGCCCGTGACCTGGGTCGCGGACCTCGACGCCCGGGGCCGCGTCGTCGGACTCGCCGGGCGTGGTGCGCTGCTCGAGCCACCGGTACACCTCACCGGTGGTCGGGTCGATGTCCTCGTCGGACACGGGGCGCCAGTGCGGCGCGACGCCGGCGAGCTCCTCGGAGATCTCGAACACCTCGCCGGGCAGGAGGCACCCGGTGCCGGGCTCGTCGTTCACGAGGCCCTCGCGCCGGATCAGCGCCAGGTCGACGTGCCCCAGGGGGTTGATGTTGCGCAGCTTGACGGTCCCCATCACGGGCTCCTTCACTGGTCGGGTTAGATCCGGGCGCGGAAGCGCACGTTGAACACGAGGAGGGCGTCGGCGCCGTTCCCGTTCTGGTTCTGGGAGAGCCGCTCGAGGTCGCCCATCTGCGCGACGAACAATCCGCCGGCTGCGATCCCGAGCGACGGGTCCTCACGCAGGAAGTTCTCGACCACCGCCATGTAGCTGTAGACGGCGTCCCGGGCGACCTTCTGGTTGCGGCTGTGGTCGAGCGAGTACGCGGCGCACAGGATCTGCCCGTTCTGGTCACGGGGCCGGGTGGACCCCATCGGCCCGGGAACTTGGTCGGCGGACCCGGAGATGCCAGCGTTGAGGCTCTCGGGGTCGTCGACGCCGAACATCAGGAAGTCCCCGGAGTTCCCGGAGACGCCGAAGCCGTCGTACACGGTTACTTCGGGGTTGCCGTTCAACGCATCGGTCGCGAGCTTGACGAGGCGGTCGATGAGGACCGGGACCTGCGAGGTCCCCATCAGGCGAACCCGGAGGCGAGCATGTGGGGGGCGAGGAGCCGTGACACCTCGAACGGCATCGTGCCCTCGGCTCCCTTCACCGTGTTCGCGGCCCTCTCGGAGCCCCGCGGCGCCGCTCCGCGGCCCCCGTTGACCGCGCCGGTCCACTGGACCCGGATGAGTTCCTTCACGGCCATCAGCAGGTCCGCGGGGCACGGGTTCCGACCGGCCTGGTAGACGACGGTGTACGCCCGCGAGGTGAACGGTGCTGCCGTGTCGGCGGTGATGATGCCGGCCGGGTCGATGTCGATCCCGGCCAGGTCGAGCGCCGTGCCGTCGATGGGGGTGATCGAGGTGATCGAGATCGCCGGCGTCACGGCGACGACGAGGACCGTGGCGCTCCCTGCGCGGACACGCTCGGTGACCGCTGTCGGTTCCAGAGGCCCGACCAGCTTGCCGATCGCCGCTTCTGCCGAGTCGATGTACGACTGGATCAGGAGATCCTCGACAGGCTGGGTCAGCTGCAGGTGGTCCTTGGCCTCTGGAACCGACACGACGCTCACGCGCGGGCGGCCTTCTTGATTGCCGCGATGATGTCAGCCTTCTTGGACGCTCCACCGAGGTCGATCTGGTTCTTCTCGGCGTGCGCCTTGAGGTCGGCGACCTTCAGGGCGTCGAGGTCGACGACCGGTGCTGCCGGCGGGACGACGGCCGTCTCGGTGCCCGGTGCGGTCGTGACGGCCGTCTCGGTCTGGTTGGCCGGGACGCTGGTCTCGACCTTCGGGTCCTTGACGACCGCGGTCTCCGCCGCGTCCTTCTTGGAGCCCTTGCCGAGGGCCTTCCGCCGGGCCTTGGCCGCCGTGATCGCGTCCTCGACAGCCGCAGCGCGGTCGTCTCGGCCGTACCGGCTGTAGCCCTCGAGCTCGCGCTCGAGCGCGGCGATCTCGTCGGTGATCCGGTCGCGCTCGATGTCGGTCTCGGTCTTCTCGTCCGGGTGCTGCTGGTTCATGCTGACCTCCTTGACTGGGTCGGTTGACCACGACCTGAGAGGCGCCCGGATCGCGGGCGCCTCTCAGGTTGCGGATCAGAAGGTCGGCGTGATCAGACCGGTGCCCGAGATCACGGAGATCGACTTCGGGAACCGCTCCGAGTGCAGAGCCGCGTAGTTGTAGAACCGGAACAGGACCGACAGCTGGTCGGCCTTGGTCTCGCGGAACGCCTCGGCGCGCGGCGACCCCTCCATGAAGAGGACGTCGCTGGTGCGGGCCGTGATGATCCGGTCCTCGTTGGTGCCGGCACCCAGGTTCACCGGGATGTTGGCGTCGACGTAGACCGGGAGACCCTGCAGCATCCCGACGAAGCCCTCGGCGACGATGTTCTCGCCCATGGCCGCGATGACGTTCTGCGGCAGGTTCGCCGCCGGGATCACCAGCGGCCGCCCGGTCGAGTCGACCTGCACCGTCAGCCACGCCCAGCGGCGCGGGTGCATGAAGATCTTCTCGGCCGGCATGAACCGGTTGGTGTGGATCTGCTGGATCCCGTCGCCGATCTTCGGGTACAGCTCGGCCGCCGTCGGGCTGGCGTCGGTGTACGTCACGGCGTTGATGCCGGTGACGTTCAACAGACCGCGCTTGCCGGCGGCGTTGTTGCTGATCACGAAGACGTCGGCCCGGACCGCGTAGTCCGCGGCCAGGTCGCCGAGGATGACCTCGTCGAGGATCGCCCCGAGCGGGGACTGCTCGAGCAGCTGGACCGCGACGATCTGCTTGCCGCCGATGGTGGCGACCTTCGCCTCGACCGAGCTGGTGGTCATGTCGGTGTCCGACAGGGCCGTGTTCTGCGTGGCCTGCTCGGCGGTGCTGGTGCCGGTCGCGATCTTCGGGAGGTTGATCGAGTCGGTCCCGCCGGGCAGGTCCTTGCCGTTGAGCTGGTCGGCCACGACGCGGCCGGCGCGGGCCAGCTTCACGTAGTCGTCGACGACCCAGAGCGGCGGGACGAACTCGCCGCCGGCGCCGTCGACGGTCGTCAGGCCACGAGCCTCGAGGTCGACCTGGACCTCGCGGTCGTTGCGCTGCAGCCGGGCGATCGCGTCGCTGGACTGCTTGACGTTGGCCATCGCGAGGTCGCGGAAGTACGACTCGCTGCCGCCCTTGCGGTAGGTCGTCGGCTCCGCGCCGGTGCGGATCGGTGCCCGCTGCTGAGCGGCACGCTCCTCGGGGGTCGCGCCGTGGAGCGCGGCGACCTTCGCGGCGCGGGCCTCGTCGGCCTCGGCCTCCTTGATCGCCTCGGCACGGGCGAGGATCTCCTCGTCGTGCTTCTTCAGGGCCTCGCGGGCCTCGGCGAACGCGGTGGTCTCGGCCTCGGTGAGGGCGTCGCGCTTCTCAGCACGCGCTGCCTCGAGGGCCTTGTCGACCGCGGCCGCCAGAGCCACGCGCTCCTCCTGCAGCTTCGCGAGCTGCTTGCGCAGGAACTCGAGCATGGTGGTGTTTCCTTCCTGGAACGGTTGAAGCCCCGGCCGGGTGGTCGGGGCTCGGTGGGTCGACGAGTGGTGGCTGCGAGTGGTGGCCCGGCCTGCTGGTGGGCTCCGGCTCGCGCTCCGGCTTGTCAGCCGAGGAGGAGTCGCTCCGCCTCGTACAGCGGCATGCCGCTGGTCTGGGGGGCCTCGGGTGTGAGGCGTGCGGCCAGGCGCTGGTGCGCCTCGATCAGGGCATCGCCCTGCAGGCCGTTGATCATCCGGTCGAAGTCCTCGGACCGGAGCGCGACCGACGTCGCGGGGTTCGCGCCGTAGGTGACGACGGAGACGTCGCCGCGGTGCAGCGAGTACTCGAGGATCCGGCGGGTCATCCAGTCCGGGGACCACTGCTGCTTCATCACCCGGAACGCGAACGACATCTCGGTCAGGACCCCGTCGTCGACGCCGGCGACGACGTCCTGGACGACGGAGAGCTTGCCGTTGAGGTTCGTGGCCAGCATGTGCAGGCCCTCGGAGTCTTCGGACAGCTCGAGGTTCCCGGCGATCGTGCGGGCCATCGGCATGCCTGCGTGGTTGAACACCAGGACGACGTCGGGCTTCTCGCTGAGGGTCTTCGCGCCGGCGCCGGCCGCGACGACCTCCTCGTACTCGCCGTAGTAGTCCCACATCGGGTAGGGCTGCTCGTAGGCCGAGGCGTACCCCTCGAGCTCGTAGCGGGTGCCGCCTGTGCCGTCCTCCTTGGCACGTACCTCGAGCTTGGCGGCGAAGACGCGGCGCTCGGTCCCGGTGACCTTGCCGCGGTCGCTGAGGTTCGTCGTCATGTCAGACCTCCATCTGAACGGGAATCGGCGGTGCTGTCTTGGTTTTGGTGGGCACATCGCCCCACTCGACGGGCTCGAGGTCCTCGAGCTCACGGACCTCGTTGACGACCTCGAACTCGTTGCGGAGCGCGATCTCGTGCGCCTTGAAGCGGGTCAGCAGGTCGGTGCGGACGAACGCCTTCCGCTCGAACTTTCCGTACTGCGGGTTCGGCAGGAGGCTCGAAATCATCCGCTCGAACCGACGCAGCCACGGGTCCGCGGTGAACGTGAGCAGGTCGATCGCACGCTGCTCGATGTTCTGGTACGTCATCCCGGTGCCGGTCTTGTAGCCGAGCATCTCGGGCATCCCGGGCCCGAAGATCCGCGCCGTCTGCGCGTCGGTGTAGTCGAACGTCGAGAGGAACTGCGAGTCGTTCGGGCTGACCTGCAGGGCCTGGTACTCCCAGTCGGACCCGAGAACCAGGGGCTCACGGTTGCCGCGGATCACCGCCAGGAACCGCTTCTTCGCGGTGTTGGCCTGTTCCGGGCTGAGCTTCTTTTCCTTGTTCTTCAGCATCGCCGTCGGGTGCCCGCCGTCCATGAAGAACTGGGCGCCGAACTGCTCAGCCGATCGACCGAGGCCGAGGGTCAGCGCGTGCCGTGCGATCGGAGAGGCCCCGAGGATGTACCCCGGGATCGGGAAGATCCGACGGTGGAAGATGTCCGCGGTCGGCACGACGTTCCCCCGCCAGCGCCACTCGACCGCTCCGCCCTCGACCCGCCGGACCGTGACCTCGTCCGGGTTGTACATCTCGATCTGGCGGGGCTTCCCGGTCGTGCTGTCTCGCTCGAGGGTCTTCCCGATGATGTTGCCGCGCAGACCCCAGGAGTACTGGCCACGCACGAACCAGTCCTCGAGCCCGTGCCCGTCGCCGCCCAGGTCGTCGAGCCACCGCGGCGTCTGGATCCGGCGCTTGTCCTTGCCGGTCCCGGTGTACACGTGGAACGGGAGCATCTCGACGATCGCGGAGAGCAGGCTGATCGAGGCGTCAACGGCGATCGACTGCATCGCGCCCTCGGCCGAACTGACGTCCACCGTCCGCGTCTGGATCCGGCCGAGCTCGCTGTTGCGGGGGATCGGCGGCTCGCTGCCCCAGCGCCGCTCCTGGTCGCCGCGGAAGATGCTCACCGGCGACGGCCTCGGTGGGCGGTCGACCCAGCGACAAAGCATGCGACCGCGATCACCAGCAGCACCAGCGGCGGCCAGATCGAGTACGCGAACAGAGCCAACAGGCACACGCCGAGGAGGTCGAACACGTCGGACTTCGTCACCGTCAGGCCCTCCTTAGTAGATCGTGTCGAGAACGTCGTAGTCCTCCGTGGCAGCCCAGAGGGCGAGAGCGACGGCCTCGAGCATCGCGATGTCGCCCTTGCGGCCGAGCACCTTCCGGTCGCCGACCCGCTTCCACTCAGCAGCGTCGACGGCGTCGTTGAGCTCGGTGAAGTCGCCGTGCTGGACCTTGCCCTTCGCGACCGCGGTGCGGATGTTGGCCGACGCCCGGATGAAGATCTCCGACGTCGCCGGCGTCACGGTCACGCCGGCCTTCTCCAGCTCCGGGATCAGGAACCCTGCCGGCCCCTTCGCGTCGACCACCACGGGGCAGTCGTACTTGCGCTGGATCCGGGCAACCTCGGCGATGAACTTCGCCTGGTCGTCGACGCGCATCCGGAGGACCGACCCGAGGTACGGCTTCTTGCCAGCCGACGATGACCCAAGCGAGAGCCACGTCGCTTCGGGGTCGGCCGCGATTCCCAGCCCGGCCGGGGTTGGCGGCTTCTTCCGGGTCGAGACCAGACGCCACGCGCCCGGTGCGAAGGGTCGGATCGTCGCGTCTTCGTCCCAGATCCCCAGACCCTCACGGAGGAACGACGCGGTGCCCAGGTTCTTGAGCATCCGCATCATCGCGCGAGCAGTCGTGTGCTCCGGGTACGACGGGTTCGCCTTCGCCCACTGCACCCGGTCGCGGACCCAGGCGGCGAGCTTGCTCGGGTCACGACACTGGTCCGCGCTGAACTCGATGTACAGCGTCGAGTCCGACTCGCCGTCGAGCGCCTCGTGCCGAAGTATCGCGAAGTGCTGGCCCGGGTCGGACGGTTTCGGCGGCGTGCCGAGGTAGATGATCAGCGGGTTCGGGTGACGGTTCGTCGCCGGGACCATGTCATCGACGGCCTTCTCGGTCAGGATCTGCGCCTCGTCGAAGACGACGATCCCGACCTTCTTGAAGCCTCGGCCGAAGCCGGACTCCCGCGCACCGAACACGAACTCGGACCCGTTCGCGAACACGATCCGCTTGTCGTTCGCGGAGTCGTAGATCTTCTTGACGTGCCGCGCAGCCTCGGGCCGTTCGGCCAGCGACTTGATGTCCTTGAACGTGTCGGCTGCGGTCTTCTCGCGGTGCGCGGTCCACAGCGCCAGCGTCTTCGGCTGGGTGATGCAGAGCGAGAAGACGATCGACCCGATGAGGAACGTCTTGCCGACCTGGCGTGGAACCGAGAGCACGACGGCGTCGGCCGCGTACAACCGGTCCTTGCTCTTGCCGAGGATCGCCTTGCCGGCGCTGTCCTGCCAAGGATCGAAGACGATCTTCAGCTCGAGGCACGTCGCACGCACCGCCGGCCACCCCGAGGAGACGATGCCCTTCGGAACGATTACATGCCGGGCTGCCTCAGAGAGCTTCGGCTTCGAGCTCCTCGTCGAACTCTTCGTCGGGGGTCGCCGCGGCGGCCCCGATCCCGTCGCCTTCGTCCTTGGCCGCGTCGATTGCTGCGATGTCACGGACCACCTCGTGCAGTCTCCGCGTCAACGCGGCCAGGTCGCGCGGCGGCGTGTTCAGATTCTCGACTGCAAGAGCGAGGCGATCGCGCATCGCGACCAGCAGCTCGCGCGGGTCATCAAGAACCGCCGCCTGCGAAACGGTCTTCGGCTTCGGCGCCGCCTTCTTGGTGGCGCGGCGCGTCGGCGCCTTCTTCTCGCCAGGCTTCACCGCTCGGAGCGGCGCCTTCCGGGCAGCCGCCACGGCGGTCACCCCCTCCTGGCTCGTGGAAAAAAATCGCGTGTGTGTGAAGGCCATGCCTAGGTCAGAGCCTCAGGTCACTCTCCAAAAATCGAGTGACTCGGTAGACATTCACAGCTCCCAGCGTTTCGGCTTGCCCTCGTTGCTGGGGATGTCCAGGCCGCGGAGCTGAGGCTCCTTGCGGTTGCAGTAGCGGTGCTCGGGTCCGGTCCAGTCGGTGCGGTCCTCGGTGTGCCCGAGATCCCACGGTTCGTCAGGGTCGATGTACCTGGTCTCGGCGAAGCAGACCTTGGCGTGGCAGTCGACGCCACCGTGCTCGGCCATCCACTCGACCCAGACCTTGCGGACCGCCTGGTGCTCGGTTCCGTAGCCGCGTTCGGTAGTCGACCTCATGTCGTCGTCCTCGGTGAAGTTCGCTAGCCACCAGTCGATGATTCGGGTCGTGGCCGCTGGGTTCGGTCGGGCCTGCGCGCGTTGGTGCAGGTCTTCGACGTCGGCGGTGACGACCACGATCCGGTCGGCTCGGAGGTAGTCGGCGAGTGCGCGTCGGTACTCGGCGGAGGGCAGGGACCTGATCACCCAGACGTCGCGGTCGGGTGGGAGGTTGTCGAGCTGGTCCTCGATGATCAACTCGGCCTGACGGGCGAACGCAGCATGGTGGTTGTGTGTTCGGTCGGAGCCGAGTTCCTGGGCGATCGCGTCGTGGTCGATGACCAGGTCATCCGGGCCGGCGTGCTGGGCGACGTAGGTCGATTTCCCGGAGCACGGCGGTCCGCAGACGATGGTGATCATGCGCGCTTGCTCGAGGCAGGCGGGCTGTCCGGTCCGGCCTGCCTCGAGCTCGTCGAGCTGCGAGGAGCCCCCCGCGCAGCTGACAACGCGAAAGGCTCCGACCGCTGGTCGGAGCCTCTTTTGGGGACAGGTGTCCCGCTGGCTCCATGTTCCACTACTGGCCGTTCCCTTGCAAGCGGTTCGATTGATCGCGGCGTGTCGAGGGGGGCTGGTTGGTTGCGTGGTAGCGGTCGGCGAGGGGGCGGAGCTCGTCGAGTCGGTAGAGCGGGGCGTCGCGGCCGCGGCCCTTCGCGAAGCCTGCCGGGGTGACCAGCTGGCGGTGTTTCCACTTCGCGATGAGGCTCCGGGGTACGCCTAGCTCGGCCGCGGCCTGCTCAGTGGTGTACGTGCGTTCGTTCACAGCGCGCGGCCTGCCCAGTCGGTCAGTTGGTCGCCGATGGCCTTGAAGTCGAGGCGGATGTGGTTGCGGTGGGAAACCTCGGCGCCGTGTCGGCACTGCTGGTCGCAGGCGAGTGCCCGTTCGAGGTCGTCGTCCTCGGTGTGCTGGAACTCGTGCAGGGCGTCAGCGATCTCCTCATGGTTGGTGTAGCCCATCCCGTAGTAGTTGTCGACGCCCCGAACGCCGCGGTCGAAATCGATCACGGTGTACGACACAGTGCGCTGCAGGTTGAACGGTTGGGTCAGGATGACGAACCGGCCTGCCTTGGTCACGGCGCGAACGGTCCAGGCCGTCTTGGTGCGGTCGAACCGGACCTTCTGCCCGACGAGGAGGACCGGGCGGGGCTCGATCTTGATCGCTGGCTCCCTCATACGTTCCACCGGATCGCGGTGTCGATCGCGTCGGCGACCGGGAACGACTCCCGCACGGCCGGGTGGTCGTGCAGGATCTCGATGAGCTGGGGGGTTCGGACGGCGCCGAGAGTGCGTCCGCGGCCGTCGGTCATGTTGAGACCTTCCCGACGAGGTCGCCCGGCAGGCTGATCTCAACCCCCAGCGGGGTCAGGCGCCAGGCAAACCCGGACCTGTCGCGGTGCCAGTGTTCGGGGGAGTGGTCGGCGGGCTCGTCGCAGACCATCGGGCTGTCTGTGAAGGGCCCGTAGAGGGCCTCGTCACATCGAGGGACGGTGATCCAGCTGTGCACGATCCGGGCGAGTCCGACAGCGAGCCGGAGGGGGTTCTCGGCGCCGAGGTCGCGGAGGGCGTCGCGGAGGCGTGCTTCGGTCTCGAGGAGGTCCTCGTCTACGGGGTCGGCTTGGGCGGTGAGGCGTTTGCGGGCTTCGGAGTTCATCATGGTCGTGCTCCTGTCGGGTGGGCGGTTTCGTAGGCGTCGACGAGCTCGGCCTTGATGCGGCCGCGTCGGACGGTGTCAGTGAGGCCGGCGGTGACGGCCCACGCCTTGACGTCGTGTGCGGTGACACCGAGGCGCTCGAGGTGCTTCGTGACGCGGTCCTCGGCCTTGTGTCTGCGGCTCCGAGGCTGGCCCTTGGTCTGGGCGGCCTTGCGCGCTCGGTAGGCCTCTTCGGCTTCGATGTCGCGGATCTCTCGGTCGATGCGCGACCGGAGTTCCTTGAGTTGCCGGAGGCGCTGCTCGGTCTGGTAGACGGGGCTCACGACTTCCACCAGGGCAGGCGGTAGCGGATGAACCAGCGGCATGTCGGCTCGTGCAGCGGGCGCTCGGGCTCGTCCCTGAGGTTGTGTGCCGGGTGGCGTCCCTTGCGGTCGTCGGGGTAGCAGTCGCAGGGCTCAGCAGGCGGGTACCACCAGTCGATGTCCGCGAGCACTTCCTCGACGCTCAGGCCGCCGACCTCGTCGCCGTAATTGGTGTTTGGCTTGAGAGGGGCGTTGGTCAGGACCGTCCAGCCTCCGCAGATCCCGGACATCTCGCCGCCGTCGTACCAAGCCTCATAGTTCATCTCGATCACTTTGTGCCCGCGGGACTCGACCGCCTCGCGGATCCGGCGGCGTCTCCGACTCTCGGTCGCTGGGTTCGTCATCGGTTGCTCGCTTTCGGGTCGGTGGTGCGGACGAGGTTGAGGCGGTCGCGGAGGGCGTACCAGCTGGTGGCCTTGGTGCCGCCGTGGGAGCGGTGCCATTCGTGGCGGAACGCGATCGGGCGGGCCTTGCACTCGCAGAGCGGGTCTGAGCAGGTGCAGGTCTCGTAGCGGCCGGTTTTGGGGTGGCGGTCGCAGCGGATGAGGTCGTCGCGGAAGTAGACGACGAGGGTCGGGTTGTCGCAGTGCGGGCAGGGGGCCTTGAGTTCGATCCGGTCGTTGCCGTCGACGAGGGCGAGGGTGGTGTCGCGGAGCTTGGTGAGGTCGCGGTGCACGGCGTGGAGGAGGGGCATGTTCGGGGTCTGCCAGACCAGGGCGCGGAGGCCGACGAGGAGGTCGCCGATGAGGGGTTCGGTCGGGATGCGGGTCAGGGTGCAGATCCCGCGGCGGGCTTGGTCGCGGACGAGTTGCCGGACGAGGTGGGTGAGGCCGACCCAGATCTCGGCTTCGACGTTGATGCCGGCGAGGTTCCCGGGCGCGGGTGATTCGCCGGTGCCGGTGGTGAACCCGGAGGACGGCAGGACGCCTCTGGCGAGGGCTTGGTCGAGGAGTTCGACCAGGTCGGCGCGTTCGGCCCGGAGAGCGGCGTCCTGGGCTTCCTTGGCCTGGTGGGTGGCGAACCCGAGGCCGCGTTGGCGGGTGGTGGTGAGGTTCACGACGAGTTGGGCGAGTTCGGTGGTGAACTCGGTGATGAGGGACCCGATCGAGGTCTGCAGGTCGTCGAGGATCTCGGTTTCGGATGGTTCGTGGGTCACGGGAAGAGGACCTCGTCGGGCTGTGCGGGTTCGGTGCTGGTGTCGGTGTCCTTGTCGGCCAGGTGCTTGGTGATCTCGTCCGCGATGCGCTGCCACAGGTCGCGTCGCAGCACGACCCGGGCGCGGCGCTCCTTCTCGGCCTTGCCGAGTTCGCCGTAGAGGTAGGCGTCCTGGTCCCAGGCTGCGATGCGCTTGTTCTCGACCGCGACCTGCTCGAGGCAGTGGTCGCGCTGGATCTTGAGGTCGCGGCACATCAAAGGACTCCTCGGTTCAGGGTGTTGCGGTGGGCGGCGCGCTTCGATTCGAGGCGGCGGAGCTGGTTGACGAGTTGGGCGTCGTAGGCGGCGGCGTCGGGGTGGTCGAGGATGTGGTGGAGCCGCTGGATGTAGCGGGTCAGGGTGTAGCCGAAGCGTTCGAGGATCACGGCTTCGCGGCGGCCGCGGTGCTTCCAGGTCGCGCGGGCGAACTCGAGGACCTCGTAGTCGGCTGGTGTCAGGGGGTCTTGGACGGGGTCGACGTAGATGAGCTCGACGGGCTGGTCGAACCGGGCCTGGACCTTGTCGAACGGGAACGCCGTCATCGGGGGCACGTTTCGAGTTGGGCGGTCACGATGCCGGCGTGCCAGAGGATCGTCTTGATGACGGCGTCGATGTCCTCGTCGCTGTCGATCGTGGCGAACACGGCCTTGGCGGTTTCGCGGTCGCCGTTCATCGCGCACTGCAGGTAGCGGTTCGCGGCACGGTGCGGCGGTGCGGCGTCGTCGATGCCGATGACCTTCGCCTGCCCGTTCTCGGTGACAGCGGGGACGACCTGGACCTCGCGGACGGGAACCTGGGCGAGGATGGTCCGCTGCATCTGGATCGAGATCTCCCACGCGAGACGTTCGGCCCGCTCGAAACTCGTGAGGAGCTGGGAGACCGCGGCGAGCCTGACCAGGCACCCGGGCGACTTGGAGTGGAACGCGATCGCGTGCACCAGGCCCGGGACCATCTCGGCGAGCTGGGCCTCGAAGTACGTCGTGACGTCGTCGTCGCTCATCGGGTGCCTGCCAGGATCTTGCGAGCGCGTGCGAGCTCGGCTTCGGCTGCAGCGGAGCGACCGGCCTCACGCCGGCGGGCGCGTTCGGCGCGTTCGGCCTCGATGCGGGTCTGCTCGGCTGCGCGGCGTTCGGCTTCGGCCTGGATCCGGGCCTGGTCGGCGAGTTGGCGGGTCGTGGTGCCACAGCCGCGGCAGTTCTGGTGCGGCAGGGTCCCGGGTTTTGTGCAGGTCGTCGACGGCGATCGCCCCCCGCTGGCGGGGGGAAGGGGGGGCTTCGGTTCAAACGGTTCAAACGGTTCGGGTGTCACAGCTGTGACACCCGGTGAGGGCGTTTCTGACACCCCGTGCGCGTGGATCTGACACCCCGTGGCATCTGGTGACGGGGTGTCAGACTGAGGGGTCGTGCCCGAAGTCGGGCCGCCGACACGGGGTGTCAGACTGACAGGCCGTGTCGGCGGGCCCGGCGGGGAGGCTTGCTCTCCCGCGGCGGCATCGGACTCACCTCCTTCGACGTCGGACTTCCACGCCAGGCGGGTTTCTTCGGTCATCGCGATGTCGTAGACCACCGGCCGGCGATCGCCGCGGATGTGCGCGACGTGGGCCTGGTCGCCGCGGCGGATCCACCCGTCCTTGATCAGCGCCTTGAGGTCCCTTCGGACGGTTGCTTCGGAGCACTCGGCGTCGTGCGCGAGGGTCTCGACCGAGGGGTAGGTGTGTCGGCCGTCAGGGCCGGCGTAGTTCGCGAGGGCGTACAGGGTCGACTTCCGGCCGCGGTCTCCTACGCGGCCTTCGAGGACCCTCGTCATCGCCTGGATGCTCACTGATCGTGCTCCCTCTCTGAGGTAGTGGTGGGTGTCTCGCGGCAGGTGTGCGCGACGCGCCACGGCACGTCGTAGGCCTCGTCTTCGGCCTCGGCGCTCGAGTACTGGTGCCGGGCCATCAGCTCGTCGACGAGCTCCTGTAGGCGCCACGCGCGGCCGTAGAGGATCGGGTAGGCGAGAGCGCCGACGTGGGTTCGGCCGTTCACGGGCTTCGGGTCGAACGTGCGCCAGTTCCCGGTCCAGGACCGGAAGAACACGATCGGTGCCCCGCAGTCCCGACACCGCGGCCGGGAGGTCCGCTTCTTCTTCGGGCGGCTCACGACAGCCGCCGTGGTGGTGTCAGGATCGTTCGAGCGGCCGCGCCGGGGGTGAGGGGTAGCCGCTCGAGGAAGCCTCGCTGCCACTCATCAAGTTCAAATCCGAGGATCATCTCGGCTTGGACGATCTCGTCGGGCGTCATCCGATGCTCCCGACGCTGGCGCAAGCATCGGCGATCGCGGTCTGCAGCTCGATCTGTCGGGCGTTGGAGGCAGGGTTGTACCCGATCGCCTTCTGTGCTCTCGCGACGGCGGTGCGGAGCCGCTGGGGGACCTGGTTCCAGCACAGCGAGCAGAGGGCCTCTCGGCCGATCTGCGGGCCCCCGCAGCACGGGCAGGGGGTTGCCGGGGTGCCCATTCAGGCCACCACCTTGAGGTGCCGCTCGACCGGGGTCAGCGCGGCCGCTGCCTTGTCCACCGCCCAGAGCATCGCGGGGAGCAGCGTCTCGACGTACTCGGTCGGGACACAGGCGTCGGTCGCCCAGCGGAGCGCGTGGTCGAGGTCGGCCAGGACGTCGTTCTCGATCGACCGGGCGCGGTGCCGCGGCTCGGTCGCGACACCGGGGAGTGAGGTGTTGCCGGTGGTGGGATCAGTCATTGGTCGCCACGTCCCCTCGAGCGAGCCAGCCCTCGCGGTTGTCGCCGAGGCGGGCGTCGAGCTGCTCCTCGGTCTCGGGCCACAGGTGCATGTCGTGCACCAGGCGGTTGTAGACGTGGCGCCACCAGTCGCGGGTCTGCTGGTTGGGGTGCTTGTAGCCGAGGATCTGGACGGCGTGCATCAGGTGGAGATGGAAGTGCAGCGGGACCTCGTCGAGCGACCTGAGGTACTCGGTGACGTGGTCGTCCATCTGGCCTGGCCAGTCGTCCGCGATAGCGACCGTCGGGATCCGATGAACACAAGACGGCCCGGTGAACGATCCGCCGTTCGGCTCGATCGGGTCCTCGAGAACCTTGCCGTCGAGCGCGGAGAGCAGGATGCACCGCCGGTACCAGCGCAACAGGTACTTCGTCGGGTGGTACTTCCGGAGCCCGTCAGGGCCGCGGACCGCGGTGAGGAGCACGGTCTGCTGCATCATCGGCAGCTCGGTGACCCAGTCCTGCAGGACGCTACGGCCGGTCACACGAACCACCCCTGGCCGACCTTCCAGAGCACCCAGGCGCCCAGGGCGTAGCCGGCGATCTCGGCGGCCCGGCAGGCGAGGATCGCGAGCTCGATCACGACGCGGCCTCGGTGGGTTCGTCGTCGGTCTGGGCTGCCCAGGCCTCGCGGAGCGTTTCCTGGATCTTCTCGTCGGGCGGGCTGTTGACGTAGCCGGCCTCGGAGAGCAGCGAGTAGTAGGAGCCGACGAGCTCGAGGTCGATCTTCTCGTTGGCGTCGAAGGTGGTCAGGTAGGTCTCGGCCATCCCGGCGAGCGCGCCGACCAGGCCACGGGCCAGGGCGCCGTCGCCCATCTTGGGGAGTTCGGCGAGGTGCTGCGCGGCGAGGGTCTTGTTCTTGTCGGCCTCGGAGCCCCACCAGTAGCTGCTCCACCGGTCGGCTTCGGGGAGGTCGAGGGCGTCCTGGTAGGCCTTGAGCGCGTCCTCGCACTCGGGGTGCATCAGCAGGTACGGGAGCAGTGCGCGCACCAGGTCGCGCAGCGCCGGGGCGAGCTTGGTGCCGGTCCCGACGAGGTCGAGCAGGGTCGCGGCACGGGCCGCCTGGGCAGCCTGTTCGGCTGCGCGCTTCGCCTCGTGCTCCTCGCGGCGCTTCTGCTCTGCCGCTTCGTTCTCGGCCTGGGCTTTGGTCTTCTTCGGCTCGTCGACCTTGTGGTCGCCGGGGGCGAGGCAGAGGACGTCGACGTTGGGGACGCCGCCGCGGGCGTGCTCGTGGTAGCCGAGGTGCCCAGCGTGCTCTGCCCATGTCGGCTCGTCGTAGTTGGGGATGTAGTCGAGGACTCCATCGCGGCGCAGCTGCCAGATGTCCACGCCCTTCGGCAGTTCGTAGGGCTTCGCGCCGGCGTCGACGAGCCGCGCGACCTTGGCCGCGGCCACGGTCAGGGCCTCTCGGCGCTGCTTCGCGATGCCCAGCTCGTAGCGCAGAGAGCCGCCGGCGGCGGCCTTCTCGAGCTTCTTGGTGGTCTCGGGGTCGTCGGCGTACTCGCCGATCGCGACGGCGTCCTCGAGGGTGAGTTGGCCGTCGTGGACCTTCGCCTTCGTGGTGTCGGACAGCTTGAGGAGGCCGAGGCGGGTCCGGATGGTCTTCACGTTCCGGCCGACCGCGGCCGCGATCGCGGTCTGCTTGTACCCGAGGAGGGTGAGCTGCTCGTACCCCTCGGCTTCCTCGATCGGGGAGAGGTCCTGGCGGTGACCGTTCTCGACGATCATCGCTTCGATCTGCTGGCCCTCGGTGGCGAGGTCCTCGCGGATGATCGCGGGGACGTACTTCCGCTTCGCCTTGATCGAGCCGTCGCGGCGGCGGTGGCCGGCGATCAGGACGTACTCGCCGGCCTTGTTCGGGTGGGGTGCGACGACGACGGCCTGGAGGAGGCCCTGCTCGAGGATCGAGGCGACCATCTCGTCGTCCGCGACGGCGGTGTGGCGGGGGTTCTTCGGGTGGGCGTGGATCATCTTCAGAGGCAGCTCGGCCTCGAACCTGGTGGACATGCGGGGCTCCTTCGTGGGTGGGTGGATCAGTCGGCCTGGACGCGGCCGACGTAGACGTTCACGGGCTTGCCGTGGGTGTTCTGCTTGGTCGAGGGGGTGTAGCCGACGAACCGGATCCGCTTCCCGGTGACGGCGGCGGAGAACCGGGCGCCCATCAGCGCGCCCGGGACGTCGTCGGGCAGGAGGTGGCGCAGGTCGTTGGAGGAGAAGGGCTGCCCGGTGAGGGCGAACGCGTCGATCGCCTGGTCGATCAGGGCCCGGTTCCAGCCGGACCGGTCGGCGTCCTCGGCCTGGGCCATTCCCTCGTTGCGGGCGGCGATCGCGGCCCGGACGGCGTCGACGACGCTGGTCTCGATCTCGACGGTCGTGGTGCTCATCGGGCGACCGCCCGGGGGAACGCGGCCAGGCCGGCGACGCGTACCTGGTGCTTGGCGTGCTCGGAGAGGAGCCGGATCAGGGTGTGGTGCCAGACCTCGGCCTCGTACTCGGTGTGGGGTTCGAGGACGTGCTGGCTGACGGCGGAGTCGAACTGGGCGAGGACCTTCGCGAGTACCTCTGCGTGGTCGGGGCTGAGCTCGACGACGATGCTGCCGTCGTTGTTGAGGTGGACCTGGGGCAGGTCCGCCGCGGTGGTGTTGCTGGGCATCTGGGGGCTCCTTCGGTTGGGCTGGACGGACAGTGCGTTCAGGTGGTCGCGTTGGTGAATCCGATGCGTTCGATCCGGGCGTCCCGAGCCGCCCGGATGGCCTTGAGTTCCGCGCGCCGGATCTGCCGGCCGCGTTCGGCGTAGTCGTCGAGGGCGTAGTTCATGTCGGCGTTCGTGGTGCCGTGGAGGCCGTTGACGCGGTGTCGGGCGAGGGCGACCAGCTGGTGCAGGGGCTGGTACTCGCGGCCGCGTTCGGTGAACGGGGTCAGGGTCCCGGCGACGTCGGTCACGATCAGGGACAGGTGCGCGGCCGCGTCGACCTCGTCGGGGGTGTTGGCGATCGCCAACGCGAACGCGACGTCGGCGTGCGTCGTTGCGGCGTGCGCGGCCTTGTACTCGGCGCGGTTCACCGGACCGCTCCCGCGCCGGCGGCGATCAGGACCAGGGTCAGGATCGCGAGGACGACCGTGGCGGCGACGAACCGGGTCAGGGCCTGCGGGTCGAAGTCGTCCCACTCGTCGGGCTCAGGGGCCCAGGGGAGCGCGGTGCCGCACCCGCGGCAGTTGTCGTGCTGGCCGTCACAGTCGCACGATGCGTGCGCCCACAGAGCCGGCTCGATGACGTCGACAGCGTCGGCGAAACGCGGGTCGAGCAGCGCGGCACCGGTGTACTTGAAGTCCCGGTACGTCATGCCCCGAACGAGGTCGATGTTCCGGAACGACACCAGCGACGGGTCCTCGAGGCCCAGGTCCTTCGCGAGGTTCGATGCGTCGTAGAGGGTCTTCCCGAGGACGACGGTCCGGTGGGTGCAGCCGCTCACTGGTTCACCGCCGGGGGTTCGGGGGAGCGGTCGGTCAGGAGCAGTGAGAACACGACGTACCCGTTGCCGTTGAACCCGCGCTGGTTGCCGCGGTTCGGGGTCTGCCCGATGACGCACCCGATCTCGCCGGCGAGGAACCTGCCGGTGTACTTCGGGCAGGTCGCGCCGTCGTGGGTCGGGCCGGTCTCGCGGCAGGTGCAGGGGCGGTGGGTGTCGAACTCCCGCAGGAGGAACTTGTCGCCCTTCTGGTAGGCCCGGTCGTCGTAGCGGATCTCGAAGGTCTTCGTGCCGGACCAGATCTGCTCGAAGTACGGGACGTGACACTTCAGCTCGTGGAGGCGGGTGCTCACTGGTCGCCACCTCCGGTGATGGAGGTGATGACCTCGTCGACCTGGTCAGGCTTCACCAGGACGTCACGGGCCTTGCTGCCGACCGAGGGTCCGACGACGCCGTGTGCCTCGAGCTGGTCCATCAGCGCGCCTGCCTTCGCGAACCCGACCCGGAGCTTGCGCTGCAGCATCGAGGTCGATCCGAACTGCGTCTTCACGACGAGCTCGACCGCCTGGACCAACAGGTCGACGTCAGCACCGCCGGGCGGTACCGACACCGGCGGCGGCCGCTCCTCCTCGGCCGCGGCGGCGACCTGTGCCTGGTGCTCGTCCGGGGTCAGCCACCGGACCGGCATCACGACACCGGTGATGTGCGGGTCGGAGTCAGCGAAGTCGATGAAGGCCGCCCGCTCCGGTCCGCCGAACTCCCAGTGCAGGTTCCCGGTCGAGTACTTCCGGACCTTCGCGACCCGCTCGACGAGCTCAGGGTTCAGCACCAGTCGCTTCGTGCTCTTGCCGGTGAACCCGTGCCGGATGTTGCGCCAGTCCGGGTACAGGGCCTCGAGGACCGGGCACCAGACCTTCTCAGTGTCGGGGACCTCGAAGATCGTGAAGACCGGGTCCATCCCCTCGAGGGTCTGGTCGTTGCCCTCGTGGCCGGCGGGGAGCCGGGCGTCGAACGTGAGCCGGAGCTCGAGGTCTCCGTAGCTGTAGGAGTCCTCACGGTTCGCGAGGGTCAGCGTGTACCCGAGGAGGCTCTTGCAGCGGCCGTCGTCATCGCGGGCGACAACGGTCCGGTCCGGGACCTCGTCGAGCTCGGGCTCACGGTCGCTGTCGGTGTCGAGGTTCGGCACCCACGCGGTGAGGAGCACGAACCGGTCGGTCGCGACGAGCCACACGCCGTGGAGGTACTCCTCGATCGCGACGGTCCGGTTCAGCGTCGTGAGGTCCTTGTCCCTCGACGATGCGAGCGCGACGGAGAGCCACGCCTGGGCGAAGTACGGGGCGTCGAACCTCACGCCGGCACCTCGCCGTACAGCGTCGAGACCGGGACGCCGAGGAGGCCAGCGACCTGCTGAAGTTCGCTCGCGGAGAACTCGACGTGTCCGCGCATTCGGCGGCTCGTCGCTGCCTCGCTGAGGCCGAGGGCGGCTCCGACCTCTTGGTTGCTCAGGTTCTTCCGAGTGGCCTCGGCCCGGACGTTGTCAGCGACTGTGCTCGTCCGCGGGTTGCTTGCTGATTCCTGCATGCGGTAAGGATTCCGCTATCCGGATCTCAGATCCGCGCATTTCCAGAACGTCGGCGTGTTGCGCGTTGTGATGGCTGGTTCCGGAGAGGCCTATCCGATTCCGCTGAGCGGATGTAGACTCGCTGACATGTCCATCATGAGGTTGGTCCCGGAGACCGGGCAGGAGAGGCCGGCGGCGCAGATCGCCGGCCGCGTTCGCGCGTTCATGGCTGAACACCAGTTGGAGAGCAGGCTCGTCGCTCAGGCGATCGGGATGAGCCAGCCGGCGTTCAGCCGTCGGTACACCGGCGAGCTCGACTGGTCGATCGACCAGCTGGCCGCGCTGGCTGAGGCCTTCGGGCTGCCGTTCACTGAGCTAGTCTCGATCCGCTCGACGTCGGCCGAAAAGCAGAACTCGCCCGGCGGCGGAACGACGTTCCTGCCGACGGGCGAGCTGTCCAGTGCGCCGTCAGGGACTCGAACCCCGAACCCGCTGATTCAGAGCCACCTGCGCCTCGTCGACGAGGACGTGCCTAGCGGTCGCGG
>JBFJNH010000059.1:0-20662 GCA_041618295.1 Marmoricola sp. | reverse complement strand
TCGCGCGCGAGCACGGCAGCACGTCTGCGGACCGACGGGCCCTCCCCGGCGATCAAGGCGAGGCCGGCAAGCACCAACGGGTAGAGCAGCGCCCGGGAGTCGAACAACAGCGCCACCGCGACCGCGAGCACCACGACGACGGCGGCCCGTCGGTCGCCGGTGCGCAGGGCCACCAGCAGCGCCCAGACCGCGACCAGCAGGAGCAAGGTCCCTGACCAGTACTCCAGACCGAGCACCCACCACTGGGTCGACCACAGCGTCAGCGGGGAGAACGCGAAGAGCACCAGCAGCGGCAGCCGCAGCCAGCGCTCCCCGAGGAGCCGGGTGAGGACCACCCACATCAGCACCGTCGCGGCCGTCTGGAGCAGCAGCACCGTCGCGGCCGCCAGCGGCCAGCTCAGCGGAGCGATGCTGGTGCTCAGCCAGACCACCGCGGTGCCACCCGGGGAGAAGCCGCCGGCGTAGTCGCCGGAGAGCACCGAGGACCAGTCGCCGGATCTGGTCCCGGCCATCACCAGGAAGTCGTCCTGGGTGAAGTAGCCGCGTCCCAGCAGGACGCTGCGCCAGAGCAGCTGGACCGCCACGACGACGGCGGCGGCGAACCCGGCCCGGGAGGCCCACAGGCGCACCCGGTCCTCGGTCGGCTCGAGGGCTCGCGACATCTCAGTCCTCCCGGGTCCGTCGGGCGACGAGCGCCGCCATCAGGAGTCCGACAGCGCCGCCGGTGAGCCCGTCCAGGATCTCCCACGAAGCCCGGTCGTCGACGTGCGCCACGACGGCCGCAGCCAGACCGGATGCGGCCACCAGGACCACCGCCAGGAGCCGGACCAGGCCCGATCTCCCGCGCAGCAGCAGCCCGGTCGCAGCGCCGAGGAGCAGCGCCGCACCTCCGAGAACCCCGGAAACCACCAGCAGCACGATCCCGCCCGGTCCGGCGCGCAGCCCGGCCGACATCGCCGGCGGGAAGGTCGTTGGCAGCGGCCTCCGGCGGCGCTCGCGGATCCGGACGGCACCGGCGCCGAGAAGGAGCACCGCACCGGCCAACGCCCCGAGGAGCAGCATCGTGCGGTAAGCCCGGTCCGGGGTGTAGACCAGCCGGACCAGGCCGCCCTCCCCCGCCGGCACCCGGTACGCCTGCTGCCAGCCGTCGATCGCGGTCTGCTCCAGGACACGGCCGTCGAGGGTCGCCCGCCAGCCCGCGTTGAGGTTCTCCGGGACGCGCAGCAGCGCTTCTTCACCGGGACCGACGTGAACGGTCCGGTCGGTCGAGCCCCAGGCCCGGATCTCCGTGCGGCGGAACCGGAGCGCCTCGGTACCACCGTCCTGCCGAGGGGTGAGCACGAGGCTGGTGGGCGCGAAGCGATCCGTCGCGGGCACGGAGAGGGTGTGCGACCCGGCCGGTACGGCGGGCACCTCGTCACAGGGCTCCAGGCGCAGCGGGGTGCCGTCGAGGACATCGCCGATCCTGCCGGTCACGCGGGTCCGCACCAGCGTCCCGTCCACCCGTACCTCGGGCCCGAGGCCGCAGTCCGCTCCGGTCAGGGCATCGGGGTCCGGTGCGTAGGTCAGGTCCTCGAGCCCGTCGACCACCAGGTCGCCGACCCCCACCGGGAGCGCCTCGCTGCCCGCCGCCGCGGCCTCGATCGGGAAGGTGATCGTCAGCCGATCGGTCCGGATCGGGTCGAAGAACCCGAGCGACCCAGCCGCCAGGTCCACCTCGCGGCGTACCCCGTCGGCCTCGACCACCGCGAACACCGGGGTCCGGGAGCGGGTCACCGCGGGGAGTACCTGGAGCCGCGAGACCGTCCGTGCCTCCTTCCAGCGCAGCGTCAACGAGGGCGCGACGTCCCCCCGCGCCGAGAGCCAGTCCGTCCCGGGGTCGCCGTCGAAGGCAAACTGACCCGAGACCGAGGGGTCGTCCGCGAGCACCGAAGAGGCCCCGACCGCGACCTGGCCGCCCAGCGGCAACAGCAGCCGGGCGGTGGCCGGTGCGGACTTCGCCGTCACGGTGCCGGTAACCGACCAGGCGCTCCCCTGCGTCGTCCGGAACGTCCGCTCGATTCCGGCCTCCTCCTCGCTGGGTCGTGCTTCGTCGGGATCGCAGACACGGCCCAGCCCGCTGCCGACGCAGGCCCGGCGTTCCGGTTGGGTGCGGAAGACGAACCCGGTCGCGGCGTCCCCGGCGAAGGGCACCGCGAGGCTGCGACCCAGGGCGAGCCCGGGAAAGGTGATCTCGCGGATCGCGACGACGCCGTACTCCGGGTCGCCGAGGGTGCTGAGGACCGTGACCCGGACCCGGTCCACCGGTGCTCCCGACAGCTCCACCCGGACCGCACCGGTCGCGGGGTCGACGGCGTGCTCGCTGACCTGCTCGCGGTCCCCGTCACCGGCCGCGACCCGGACCCGACGGACCGGTACGCCGCTGAAGGCGTCCACGCCGAGGGTCAGGTCGAGCCGGGACAGCGGTTGCGGGTCCTGGAGGCTGACCTGGAGCCACTGGCCGCGCGGGTCCTCCAACGGCGCCGAGCGCCAGTAGGTCCCCGGCAGGCCGTCCACGGCCGCGTACGGCCCCAGCTCGGGCCTGATCGGACCCAGGATGTCGGCGTAGCCGGACGAGGACGACGCCGAGAGGGCCCGAATCTCCGGGTAGACGGCGTGCACGCGCTCCACCCCCGGGACTCCCGGGTAGTCGTGGGCTGCGCGCGCGTTCCGGTAGCCCTCGGCCCGGGTCATGATCTGGCTCAGCGAGTCCCGCAGCCGACCGAACTGCCGCTCCCGGAGCCGGTACCCGTCGGCGACCAGGTCCGGCCCGTCGGTGCTGACCAGCACCGGCGCGCGGGACCCGAGGGCACCGGCTTCGAGCAGCGTGATCACGTCCTCCGCCCCGCCCGCGAGCCGGACCGCGCCGGCGGTCTCGACCACTTCCACCCGAGGGACCTGGCGTTGCACGGCGTAGACGGTGATCGCGGCCTGGTCCCCGAGCCCGGTCGAACCGAAGCGTGCGACCTCGCTCAGGCCCGGGCTGAGCGCCATCGCCTGGTCGACCCGCGACGGGGACGGGGCACCGCTCGCGAGCAGGTCGAGGTCACGACGTACCACGACGTACCCGATCCCGGACCGGGCCAGAACGTCGGCGAGCGCTGTCGAACCGCGGCCCTCGGAGATCCGCTCGTCGATCGAGTCCAGGAAGCGGATCGTGGGTCCCGGGACGAGCGGAACCTGGGTCCGCGCCACCCAGGGGCTGCGCGCCAGACCCTGGAGCGGTTCGTCGATCGTCCAACCCCAGGTCTGCTGACCGAAACCCGATCCGGGAAGCACCAACGCCCGGCGCCCGTCCGCGTGCTCGTTGAGGAAGTCGGCCGTCTCGAACCAGGCCCGCGGCACCGACTCCCAGCCCGGCTTGCGCAGATCGCGGTCGAACAGCGGCTGGGCGGAGAGCAGCAGGACGCCGACCGCACCGACGACGACGGCCGGTCGTACCGTCCGGACGATCCAGGGACGCCACCCGTGCGGACCGCGTGTCCGGGCCAGCAGCAGGCCGACACCGTGGGCGAACCCCAGGGCGAGCGGGAGCCGGATCAGAGGGTCGACCTTGTGGACGTTCCGCAGCGGCGCGAGCGGCCCGTCCAGGAGCTCGCGGACCAGGTCGGACAACGGACTCGCGAGCGGCGCGATGTGGCCGATGGTCAGCAGCACCAGGCCCAGCAGCACGCTCAGCGTCAGCGGGAGCCTGGCTGGCATCGAGGGGTGGAAGAGACCGGCCAGGCTGAGCGCGGCCACCAGCGCGGTCGCCCCGATCAGCACCGGGTCGGTGGCCAGCGCGAACGCCCCGGGCCACCACGGCTCACCCCCGACCGAGATGAACGCCAGCCAGTGGTCGGCACCGCGGGTGGCGTTGACCCACCCGAGCGGGTGCGTCGTCGCCGTCGAGGTCTCGATGTAGTCGAGGAACGGCGGGCTGTACCTGCCCAGGACCAGCAGCGGCAACATCCACCACGCACAGGCCAGCACGACTGCGCCCGACCACCACAGGGCCAGCCGGCGCCCCAGGACCGACCCGAGGGCGAAGGCCAGGAGCAGCGCCGGGAGCGGGAGCGCGGCCAGGTTCTCGACCGCGTTGACGCCGCCCATGAAGAGCACTGCGACCCCGGAGAGCAGCGCACCGAGGCGGGGCGAGTACCGCCCGCGCAGCGCGTGCACCAGCGGCAGCAGCACCCAGGGCAGCACCGCCGTCGGGAGGATCTCGGCGGTGAGCACCCCGCTCAGCCCCAGGAGCCGCGGCGAGAGCGCGAAGGCCAGGCCCGCGACGACCGGCACCCACGGGGACTGTGGACCGGACCCTCCGCCGATGGCGCGCATCAGCCGCCGGGCGCCGTCGTACGCCACGACCAGGATCAGCGCCGACCAGAGCCGTTGCACCACCCAGTCCGGCAGGCCGAGCAGGTCACCGCCGAGGAAGAAGGCACCCTGGGGGAACAGGTAGCCGTACGCCTGGTTCTGGAGCTCGCCGAAGGAGAGCTCCGGGTTCCACAGGTGCAACGTCCGCTCGAGGAAGCCACCCGGGTCCGCGGTCAGGTCGAACTTGGTATCGAAGGTCGTCCGTCCCGGTCGTTGCAGGAACGTGAGCACGACCAGCGAGACCAGGGCGACCCGGTGCGCCCGGTCGGCGCCGGTGGCCGCGGTGGATGCCGCGCGCGACCGCATCCAGGACACTGGAAACCCCACCTTCACCCGTTGCCCGTCACGTAGCCTGATCCTGCGAGCATATCGCCCGAATTATCCCGAGAGGTCGATTTCCATGTCCCCCGCCGACGCGCCTACGCCGACACCGGAGCCCGAGTACGGCACCACCCGGGACGCCGATTTCGCGGCCGCCTGGGCGGTGGCTGACACCATTCCCGGTTGGCTGAAGGCCGGTCAAGCACGACTGCTCTTCGACCAGGCCCGGAACCTGGCGCCCGGCGCCAAGGTCCTGGAGATCGGTAGCCACCAGGGCCGCTCCACCGTGGTCCTGGCCAAGGCGCTGGAGCCGCTCGGCGGCACCGTGATCTGCGTGGACCCGTTCGTCGAGGGCAAGCTCTTCGGCGGGACGCCGACCCGCACCAAGTTCGAGAAGCACGTCGCCGATGCCGGTGTCGCCGACCTGGTCGACCTGCGCGCCGACTACAGCACCGCGCTCCGGCCCACCTGGAGCGAACCCTTCGACATGCTCTACATCGACGGCAAGCACGACTTCTGGACGCTCTCCGACGACCTGCGGTGGGCCGACCACCTCCCCGCCGGCGGGGCTGTCGTGATCCACGACTGCTACTCCTCGATCGGCGTGACCCTCGGGATCCTGCGGCACGTGCTGCCGTCGCGGACGCTGCGGTACGCCGAGCGCAGCGACTCCCAGGCACTGTTCTTCAAGGCGGCCCCCGACGTTCGTGACCGCCGACGGATCCTCGCCGAGCTGCCGTGGTGGACCCGGAACGTCGTGGTGAAGGTGCTGCTCCGGCTGCGGCTGCGGCCGGTCGCCCGGCTGCTGGGCCACGACTCGCCGTACGACCCGTACTGAGCCGGCCCTCCTAGAGCCGGTCGGCGATCAGGTCGACCAGCGCGTCGGTGTCCTGGGCGCTGAACTCCGCGGCCCGGGTGCGCAGGCTCAGGGTGCTCGTGCTCGTCGTGCTGACCAGGCCGACCGCGAGACCGCGCGGGCCGCTGAGCGCCGGGAACATCGCGGCGTAGGAGAGGTCGGGGCCCTCCACGACGCCCAGGTTGCTCAGCTGGGCGGTGGCGCCCAGCCGACTGCGCAGCAGCCGGGTGATCCGCGGACCGACCCCGCCGACCGAAGTCTCCGGGAACTCAGGTTCCGGAGCCAGAGCCCCGAACTCCGCCTGCAACCGGGTCCGGTCCCAGGACGGGTCCACGCGGAAGCGCAGGTACGCCGTCTGGCGGTCCGGAGCCAGGGTGCCGCTGGGTCGACGCGAGGCGCCGGTCACGAAGAGCGGTCGAGCCGCGTTCCCGGCCGACGGATGGTTCCAGGTGACGAAGACGTCCGCCAGCGCGGCGCAGAGAGCGACGGTTCCGCTGGCCCGGCGCGGCAAGGTCCGGACCCGCAGGTGCTCACCGCTGCCGCTCGCCTCGACGTGGCTGCCGAACCGCGGCGGCGGCTGGAGCAACGCCTCCCGGAGACGGAGGACGCTCGACCGGCCGAACGAGAGCGGCGCCGGCCGGTCGCCGATGCCCCGGGCCGCGGAGACCAGTCCGCCGCCGCTGACCCGGTCGGCGACGGCGACCAGGCCCAGGCCGTCGCAGGCGCCGTGGTGGGCTGCCACGAGCAGGCGGCGGCCGTCGGCGGAGAGCAGCAGCCGTACCAGCGGACCCGCCACGTCGTAGGGCGCGGCGGCAGCGACCGCGCGCCGCGACTCCCACACCTCGTGATCGACGGTCTCCAGCGCCGGCGCCGGTCCGAGGTGCGGGTGACGCTCGACGAGTGCGGCGGCACGTTCCTGCACCTGATCGGACCCGAGCGGCCCGCGGAACCCGAGCTCGAGGCAGATGCCCCAGGTGGTGTCGGGGTCGCCGTACAGACCGACCACCTCGCGGGCCTGTCGTCCCGCGGAGTCCTGCTCCCGCACCGCGCCCCCTTCGCCTCCCCGGGGTCTCCCGGACATCGCGACCCTACTGAGCAGCACCCGCACGCGCCACGCGCACCCGTCGGACGTTGCACCCGATGCCCTAGGCTCGCCCGGGTGAGCGGCACCAGGAAGAGCTTGCGCGGACTGATCCGCAGCGGTTCCGGCATCGCCGTGGCGATGGGTGTCATGAACGTGGCCACCTACGCCTTCACCATCTTCGCCGCCCAACTGCTCGGCCCGCGCGACTACGGCGGGGTGGCCAGCCTGATGGGCCTGCTCCTGGTGGTGAACGTGCTCGCCCTCGGCCTGCAGGCAACCGGGGCACGCCGGATCGCGGCCGAGCCGGAACGGCGCGACGAGATCGAGGACGAGATCATGGCGGCGACCAACCGGTCGGCGCTCGCCCTCGGCCTGCTCTGCCTGGCGTTGACCCCGGTGATCAGCTGGGCGCTCTCGCTGGACAGCTGGGCGGCCGCGGCGATGATCGGGGCGAGTGCGGTGCCGCTGACCATCATGGGCGGCCAGGCCGGCATCCTCCAGGGCGAGGAACGCTGGTTGCCGCTCTCGATGCTCTACCTCGGCATGGGCCTGGGCCGGATGGCCTTCGGCGCCGTCCTGATCCCGCTGATCTCCAGCGAGCTCGGGGCGATGCTCGCAGTCGCGCTCGGCGCTTGGATCCCGGCCGCCGTCGGCGCCGTCGCCCTCGGCCGGGTCGGTGCGTCGCGTCGTACTCCTGCCCTGGGCCCCCGGGCGACCCGGATCCTGCGCGAGGTGGCGGCCAACTCCTGGGCCCTGCTGGCGTTCTTCGCGCTCTCGAACCTCGACGTGGTCATCGCCCGGGTCCGGTTCGACGCCCACGACGCCGGGCTGTACGCCGGCGGCCTGATCCTGGCGAAAGCGGTGCTCTTCCTGCCGCAGTTCGTCCTGGTGATCGCGTTCCCGTCGATGGCCTCGACCGGCACCCAGCACCGCCTCTACCTGCGGGTCCTGGTGGTCCTCGCCGCGATCGGCGCGGTGGCCACCCTGGGTGCCGCCGTCCTCAGCGACCTCGCGGTGACCTTCATCGGCGGCGACGCCTACGCCGAGATCGAGCCGCACATCTGGCTGTTCGCAGCCTTGGGCACGATGTTGGCACTGGTGCAGCTGATGGTCTACGAGGTCGTCGCCCGGCAGCACCGGGCGTCGGTCCTCATCATCTGGCTCGGCCTGGTCGCGGTCGGTCTCGTCGGGCTGCTGGCCGACGACCCCGCCGAGCTGGTCCGGGGGGTGGCGCTGGTGAACGGCGGGATCCTGCTCGCCCTGGTGCTGACGGCGACGTTCCACCCGGCGCTGCGGGCCCGTGCCGGGATCGAGTCCGACCGCTAGGACCTCAGGCCGGTGCCGCCCGGTGCGCCCGGGACCGCTTCGACCAGGCGATCGCCGGCTTCTCGACCCACGCGTAGGTGCCGGCCCCCAACGGGACGCTGACCGCGAAGATGCAGGTCATCCAGAGCAGGAAGCCGCCGAACCCGGTCCGAGCGGTGAACTCGTCCTCGAGGAGCACGATCACCGGCAGGTGCCACAGGTAGATGCCGTAGGACCAGCGCCCGATCGCGGTCATGAACCTGGTCGACATGAACCGGACCAGCACCGAGCTCGGGCGGCTGAAGACGCAGGCCAGGAGCAGCAGGACGGCGACCGCGGTCGACGCGGCGAACCGGATCTGCCGTTCCCAGAACTCCGCCGGGAGGTACTCGACCGGACCACCCAGCGGGGAGGTCCCGATGGCGGCGATCAGGAGCACCAGGGTGACCGCCAGCCAGGTCCGGGAGAACCAGCGACGGACTCCGGAGAGATCGACCAGGCCCACACGTTCGCCTTCCAGGAAGTGGGCGACCGCGGCACCGGCGGCGAAGCAGATCAAGAAGCCCGGCAGCCAGAAGTTCCAGGTGAACTTCTCGCTGAGCTCGTCGGCGGTGGCGTTCACCCAGACTCGCCAGAGCGCGGTCACCGGCAGCGAGAGCGCCAGCAGACCGGCGACCACCCAGAACGTCCGACGAAGGTTCTTCGACCAGAACGCGACCAGGCCGGTGATCAGACCCAGGAACGGCAGCGCGACGTACCAGCTCAGCTCGGTGCCCAGGCTCCAGGTCTGCTCCAGGCCCGGCCGGAGTCCGTCACCGGCGAGGGTGCCGGTCAGGGTGAGGGCGCGCAGCCAACCGTCCCAGCCGTTCGGTTGCGAGGCGGGCAGCATCACCGCGAAGGCGAGCACGACCACCAGGTAGGCCGGGAAGATCCGCAGCAGACGACGGCGGGCGAAGGTGCCGACCTTCGGGTGGGTGGCCGCGCCGAGCGCCCAGCGCGACCACGGCGCGAAGAGGAGGAACCCGGAGAGCACGAAGAGACTCACCGGTCCGTAGCCGTGGATGCCGAACTCCGGGAAGTTGGTGCGTCCGGAGGCGTGCACCGAGACGACCACCAGCGCGGCGAATCCACGGAGCCCGGTCAGCGCGTCGACCTGCGCTGCCCGGTCCGTCGACGAGGGACCCGGGGTCTCCTCGACACTCACCGCTGAACTGGCCGCCACCGGCTCATTGTGGCACGCAGAATTGTCCAGGTTTGGGTCAATGCGCAGCTTCGTGCCAGCTCCGGCCGGTGCCGACGGAGACGTCGAGGGGGACGGTGAGATCGGCGGCGGCCGCCATCTGCTCGCGAACCAGCGCCTCGAGCGCGACCCCCTCCCCCTGGGCGACTTCGAAGACGAGCTCGTCGTGGACCTGGAGCAGCATCCGGGAGCGGAGCCCGGCCGCCGCGATCGCCCGGTCGACGTTGAGCATGGCCACCTTGATGATGTCGGCGGCAGAGCCCTGGATAGGAGCGTTCAGCGCCATCCGCTCGGCCGTGTCCCGGCGCTGCCGGTTGTCGCTGGTCAGGTCGGGCAGGTAGCGGCGACGTCCCATGATCGTCTCAGTGAACCCGGTCCCCCGTGCTTCGTCGACGACGCCGGCGAGGTAGTCCCGGATGCCGCCGAAGGTCTCGAAGTACTCGTCCATCAAGCCCTTGGCCTCACCGGTGTCGATCTTGAGCTGCTGCGACAGACCGAACGCGGAGAGCCCGTAGGCCAGCCCGTAGTTCATCGCCTTGATCTTGGCCCGCATCTCGGTGGTCACCTCGGTCGGCTCGACCCCGAAGACCCGAGCGGCAGTGACCTGGTGGAAGTCGCGACCCGAGTTGAACGCCTCGATCAGCCCGACGTCCTCGCTGAGGTGCGCCATGATCCGCATCTCGATCTGGCTGTAGTCGGCGGTCATCAACGACTCGAACACGGCCCCGTCGCCCTGACCGACGACGAACGCCTGCCGGATCCGCCGCCCCTCCTCGGTGCGGACCGGGATGTTCTGCAGGTTGGGGTCGGTGCTGGAGAGCCGGCCGGTCGCCGCGATCAGCTGGTTGAACGTGGTGTGGATCCGGCCGTCCTCGGCAACGGTCTTGAGCAGCCCCTCGACGGTCTGTCGCAGCCGGCTCACGTCGCGGTGCCGGAGCAGGTGCTGCAGGAACGGGTGCTCGGTCTTCTCGAACAAGCTCTGCAACGCGTCCGCGTCGGTGGTGTACCCGGTCTTGGTGCGTTTGGTCTTCGGCATGTCGAGCTCGTCGAAGAGGACCACCTGGAGCTGCTTGGGCGAACCCAGGTTGATCTCCTTGCCGATCACCTCGTAGGCGTCAGCGGCCGCAGCCCGGACGGCGTCGGCGAACTCGGCCTCGAAGCCGGTGAGCAGGTCGTGGTCGACGGCGATCCCGACCTGCTCCATCCGGACCAGTACGTCGACCAGCGGCAGCTCGATGTCCGTCAGCAGCTCGGTGCCGCCCCGGTCGGCGAGCTCGGACTGCAGCGAGACCGCGAGATCGAGGACGGCACGGGCGTGCAGCATCGCGGACTCGGCGACCTCGTCGCCGGTCTCGAAGAGCAGACCCTGGTCGTCGCCGGTCTCCTGCTTCAGCTCGCGCTTGAGGTGCCGCAGGGTGAGGTCGGCCAGCGCGTAGGAACGCTGGTCCGGAGCCACCAGGTAGGCCATCATCGCGGTGTCGGTGGCGAGGCCGGCGACCGTCCAGCCGTGCGCACCCAGGGCCAGCAAGGGACCGTTCGCGTCGTGGATGATCTTCGGGGCGGCCGGGTCCGCGAGCCAGGCAGCGAGCGCCGCGTCGTCCTCGGGCGTCAGTGCGGTGACGTCGACGTACGCCGCCCGCCCGTCGGCCTGCGCGAACGCGAGACCGTCGACGCGGCCGGAGCCCGACCCCCAGCTACCGCGGACGTGCAGGCCGACCGGCTCGGTCGCCAGGTCGGCGAGGAACGCACCGAGAGCACCCGGGGCGACGGTCTCCCCGGCGAGGTCGAAGCCCGCCTCGACGTCGGGCTCCTCCTCCGGCGCCAGGGTGTCCAGGATGCGGGTCCGGAGCTCGCCGCGGAACTCGAGCTCGTCCAGGAGCGCCAGGGCGGCCTGCCGGTCCCACTCCACGCGACCCAGGTCGGTCGGACCGAGCTCGAGCGGCAGGTCGGTCACGAGTCGGTTGAGCCGACGGTTGCGGATCACGTCGTCGAGGTGGGCGCGCAGGTTCTCCCCGGCCTTGCCGGCGACCTCGTCGGCGCGGTTGATCACGTTCTCCAGGCCGTCGTAGGTGGCGATCCACTTCGCCGCCGTCTTCGGCCCGACCCCGGGGATGCCCGGCAGGTTGTCGGAGTCCTCGCCGACCAGCGCGGCGAGCTCCGGGTAGCGGTGCGGCGGGACGGCGTACTTGGCCTCGACGGCGGCCGGGGTCATCCGAGCCAGCTCGGAGACCCCGCGCATCGGGTACAGGACGGTGGAGTCCTCAGTGACCAGCTGGAGGGAGTCCCGGTCGCCGGTCAGGATCAGGACCTCGAAGCCGTCGGCGAGCGCCTGGGTGCAGAGCGTGGCGATGATGTCGTCGGCCTCGTAGCCCTCGAAGGTCAGGTGCCGGACGTTGAAGGTGTCGAGGAGCTGCTGGAGCAGCGAGAGCTGGCTGCTGAACTCGTCCGGGGTCTTGTTGCGCTTGGCCTTGTACTCCGGGTACTCGGCGAGCCGGAACGTCTGCCGCGACCGGTCGAAGGCGACCGCGATGTGGGTGGGCTGCTCGTCGCGGAGCACGTTGACCAGCATCGAGGTGAAGCCGTAGACCGCATTGGTGTGCTGACCGGTGACGGTCGAGAAATTCTCCACCGGCAACGCGAAAAAGGCGCGGTAGGCCAGCGAGTGGCCGTCGAGCAGCAGCAGACGGGGGCGAGCGTTCTCGGGCAGGTTCTCGGGCACTGTCTCGGGCACGTCCTGACCCTAGTGGGTGCCCCCGACAACGTCAGCCTCACCCGCCCGGGCAGGATGGGACCATGAGCACGCAAGACGAGATCGCTGCCTTCGTCGCCGGGATGCCCCAGGGCATGGGCGCGCTGAACGACAAGATGGGGATCGAGATCCTCGAGCTCTCCGCCGAGCGCGTCGTCGCGACGATGCCGGTCGAGGGCAACACGCAGCCCTACGGACTGCTGCACGGCGGCGCCTCGGTGGTCCTCGCCGAGACGCTCGGGTCGATCGGCTCGGGGCTGCACGCCGGCCCGCTGGGCAAGATCCCGGTCGGCGTCGACATCAATGCCACCCACCACCGCTCGGCCACCAGTGGGACGGTCACCGGCACCGCCACCGCCATCCACCTGGGCCGCACCTCGGCGGCGTACGAGATCGTGATCACCAACGAGGAGGGCAAGCGCGTCTGCACCTCCCGAATCACCTGCGCGCTGATCGCACCCCCGGGCACCTGAGCGCAGGCCCGAGCCTCGGCCTAGTCGCCGTCCTCCCGGTCCAGCGCCCGGCGCTGGATCGACCGGCGCTGGGCCAGCACGCGACCGAGGTTGCGCCGCGCGTCGTGCGGCCGCAACGCCTCCGGCGTCAGCTTCCGGCGCAGCGTCCCGGTGTTCGCCACCCGCACGGTCGCGACCGTGGCCAGCCCGAGCCGGGCCAGGAACCGGTTGGTGTCACGGGAGTTGCTCGCGGTCATCGCCGTGACGCTGGTGACGTCCTTCTCCTCCGCCCAGGTCACCGCGACGTCGAGCATCGCCCGGGCGAACCCGTGCTTGCGGTGCGCCGGGGAGACCAGCAGGTAGGAGGTGTGGATGGCGGCGTCGTTGTGCAGCGGGGTCAACGACCCCCGCTTCAGGTCGATCGCTGCCACCAGCTCGCCCTGGTAGAAGCCGACCACGATGCGCTCGTCCGGGTCGGCGGCGATGTTCGCGAGTGCCGCGGCGGCCTCGTCGACCGGTCGCGGGCTCGGCGCCTCGACTCCGCGGGTGCCAGCGTCGGCCCAGAGCCTGAGCAGCGCCTCGGCATCCTCCGGACGGGCGTCCCGGATCTCCAGCAGGTGACGCGACATCCAGGCCTCCTCGGTCCAGGGCTGACTCGAACGGGGTGGAACAGTGCCACACTACGGTCCGGCGGCGTCACTGATCTAGGGGGCTGAGGTGTTCATCGGAATAGGCACGGTGGTCAACGCCGTGACGGTCCTCCTGGGCAGCACCCTGGGGGTCCTGATCGGCCACCGGTTGCCGCTGCGTACCCGCAGCGTGGTCACCGACGCCCTCGGCCTGGTGACCCTGCTAATCGCTGCGTCCTCCGCGGTCGCAGTCACCGATACCAGCTTGTCGGACGCGGTCGGCGACGCAGCGCCCATGCTGATCGTCCTCGGCGCGCTGCTGGTCGGAGCGATCCTGGGGTCGCTGGCCCGGATCGAGGACCGTCTCGAGGGTCTGGGCGACCTGATCCAGCGACGCCTGACCCGGGGCGCGGCCGACAGCACCGACCACGCCGCGCGAGACCGGTTCATCACCGGCTTCATGACTGCCTCGCTGGTCTTCTGCGTCGGGCCGCTGACGATCCTCGGTGCGGTCACCGAGGGCATCGGCGAGGGACCCGACCAGCTCCTGCTCAAGGCTGCCCTCGACGGCTTCGCCTCGATCGCCTTCGCGGCCGCGTTCGGCTGGGGCGTGGCCGCCAGCGTGCTGACCCTGGTGGTCGTCCAGGGGTCGTTGACCGCCTTCGGTGCCGCCATCGGAGACGTCCTTCCGGACGCCCACCTGGCCGCGCTGACGGCTACCGGCGGGCTGCTCCTGGTCGGGGTCGCCCTGCGGCTGCTGGAGATCAAGCAGCTCAAGGTCGGCGACCTCCTGCCGGCGCTGCTGATGGCGCCGTTGCTGACCGAGCTGGTCGTGCAGCTGCGCTAGACGTCGCCACCCAGGTACGCCGCCTTGACGCTGTCGTCACCCGCGAGCTCGGCACCCGTCCCGGAACGCACGATCTCACCGGTCTCCAAGATGTGCGCGGTGTCGGCACGCTTGAGCGCCTGGGCAGCGTTCTGCTCGACGAGCAGGACCGTGGTGCCCTGGGCGTTGATCTCGGTGATGATCGAGAAGATCTGCTGGATCAGCTTCGGGGCCAGACCCATCGACGGCTCGTCGAGCAGCACCAGCCGCGGCTTGGCCATCAGCGCGCGCCCGATCGCGAGCATCTGCTGCTCGCCCCCGGACATGCTTCCGGCCGCCTGCTTCTCGCGCTCCTTCAGCCGCGGGAAGAGGTCGAAGACCCGGTCCAGGTCGGCCTGGTACGCCGCAGTCTTGCGGTCCTTGCGGACGTAGGCCCCCATGTCGAGGTTCTCCAGGACGGTCATCCCGGGGAAGCATCCGCGCCCTTCCGGCGACTGGCTCAGCCCGAGCGCGACCCGGTCGTGGGGCGGCACCTGGGTGATGTCCCTACCGTCGAAGATGATCTTCCCGGCACGGACCTTGCGAAGGCCGGAGATCGTCTTCAGGGTGGTGGTCTTGCCGGCACCGTTGGCTCCGATCAGCGTGGTGACCGTACCCTCCTCGACGCCGAAGGAGATGTCGCGGATCGCCTCGATGTGGCCGTAGTTGACGCAGAGACCCTGAACCTCAAGAAGCATCTTCTTCATCCACTCCCAGGTAGGCGGCGATCACGGCAGGGTTGTCGCGGATCTCCGCAGGTGCGCCCTCGGCGATCTTCTTGCCGAACTCCAGCACCACGATCCGGTCGGTGACCCCCATGACCAGACGCATGTCGTGCTCGATGAGCAGAACCGTGTAACCCTCGTCGCGGACCCGACGGATGAGCTCCATCAGGCGCTGCTTCTCCGCCGGGTTGAACCCGGCCGCAGGCTCGTCGAGGCAGAGCAGCTTCGGGCCGGTCGCCATCGCCCGCGCGATCTCCAGGCGTCGCTGGTCGCCGTACGACAGGTTCGCCGCGAGCTCGTCGTGGCGGGCCGTGATGCCGACCAGCTCGAGGAGGTACTCGGCCCGGGCCAACGACTCGGCCTCGGTGTGCCGGTGCCGCGGCAACCGGAACAACGCCTCGAAGAAGCTCACCTTGCTGTGCGCATCCGCCCCGACCATCACGTTCTCCAGGACGGTCATGGACTTGAACAACCGGATGTTCTGGAAGGTCCGCGCGATTCCCAGCTTGGTGATCTTGTGCCGCTTCAGGTTGGCCAAGGGTCGACCGTCGAAGCGGACCTGACCTGAAGTGGCCTGGTAGACACCGGTCATCACGTTGAAGCAGGTCGTCTTGCCCGCTCCGTTCGGGCCGATCAACCCGAGGATCTCGCCCTCCCGGATGTCGAAGCTGACCTGGTCGAGGGCGGTAAGACCACCGAACCTGATCGTGACGTCATCGACCTCGAGGATCGCCTTCTGCTCAGCCACGGTCCTTCACCGCCTCCACGTCGCTCCCCTGGAGCGCCTCGATCTCTGCCTCGACCGCTTTGGCACGACGGGCGCGTCGTGGCGGGAGCAGACCTTCGGGGCGCCAGATCGCCAGCAGCATCAGAGCGAGTCCGAACACCAGATAACGGTAGTCCTCGAAGCCTCGGAACCGTTCGGGCAGGTAGGCCACCAGCGAAGCACCGACGATCACACCCCAGCGGTTGCCGGAACCGCCGACGATCACCGCGGCGACGAAGAGGATCGAGAGCAGCAGCGGGAAGCTCTCGGGACTGATGAAGCCGCCCTGGCTGCTGGCCTTGAACGCGCCGGCCAGGCCGCCGATCGCGGCGCCGAGCGAGAACGCCATCAACTTGTACTTGAAGGTCGGCACCCCCATCAGCTCGGCGGCGTCCTCGTCCTCGCGGGTGGCCTCCCAGGCGCGTCCGATCCGGCTGCTCTTGATCAGCCGGTCACCGATCAGCACCAGGATCAGTGCGAGCAGGGCCAGCCAGTAGTACGGGATGGCGTCCCGGACCCCGAAGATGAGAACCGCGGTCTCGCGGGTCTCGGAGATGCCCGGCACGAAGCCGTCCCACTCCAGGTGCGGAATGGTGAAGAAACCGCCGGGATCGAACGGAGGTGTGGCGGCCGGACCGAAGCTGTTCGGGGGCGGGATGTCCTTGATGCCGGCCGATGCGCCGAGCCACTCGATGTTCTTGGCGCTGATCCGGATGATCTCGCCGAAGCCCAGGGTCACGATCGCCAGGTAGTCGCCGCGGACCCGAAGGGTCGGCGTCCCGAGCAGGACTCCGGAGATCATGGTGATGGCGATGGCGACCGGCAGGACGAGCCAGAACGGCCAACTCCCGTGGTGCGAGGTCAGGACCCCGGTCGTGTACGCCCCGACGGCGTAGAAGCCCACGTAACCAAGATCGAGGAGACCGGCGTAGCCGATCACGATGTTCAGGCCGACCGCGATCAGCGCGGTGATCGCCACCAGGAACATCACGCCACCGAAGTCGATCTGGTTGGTCGTGATGATCGGCGGCCGAAGGATCGGCAGGGCGAAGAAGAACAGGGCGATCGTCGTCGAGATGGCGACCTTGGAGACGACGGGCAAGGCGTTGTAGCGGTCGATGATCGCGTCCCAGTGGTCGGCGATCCACGCGAGCAGGGTACGAACGAGGGTCATCATCAGGCACGCGCCTTTCCGAGCGACTCACCCAGCAGGCCGGAAGGTCGAACGAGCAGGATCAGCACCAGCAGGACGAAGGCAACGACGTCCTTCCACTGCGAACCGAAGACCGCCGAGCCCCAGTTCTCCATCACTCCGAGAAGGAGCCCGCCGACCAGCGCTCCGCGGAGGTTTCCGATGCCACCCATCACCGCGGCCGTGAAGGCCTTGACACCGAGGATGAACCCCGCGTTCTGCCGGGTCGACCCGATCTTCAGCATGTACAGGGTGGCCGCCGCGCCGGCCATCAGGCCGCCGATCAAGAACGTCAGCCGGACGACCTTGGTCGGGTTGACCCCCATCAGGGCCGCAGACTCCGGGTCCTGGGCCACTGCCCGGATGCCGCGACCGAACCGGGTACGGCGTACGAACTGGTCCAGGGCCACCATCATCAGGACGGCCGCGGCCACGATCACGAGGTCGACATCGGTCACGGTGTACCCACCGACGTCGAAGAGTCCCTCCGGTTGGATCGTGACCGGGTTGGAGTAGACGTCCCGCGCCTTGTCCGGTGAGACGTACTCGGCGAGGTTGTCGTCGAGCCCGACCCAGCTGGCGAACCGGTCACGCAGACCCATCGCTTCGGCCAGCGCGAACGACGCGCCGATCGCCGAGATCAGGGCGATCAGACGTGGGGCGTTCCGGTTGATCAGGGGGCGGTAGGCCACCCGTTCGAGAAGGAGCGCGATCCCCGCCGAGACCGCCATCGCAGCCACCAGGGCCACCAGCAGGATCGGCAGAGCCTCGGTCAACCCCTGGGTGACGGAGTCGGTGCCGTGGAGCAGGACGAAGGTCCACGCGACGGCGAAGGTGCCGTACATGAACACTTCGGAGTGCGCGAAGTTGATCAGCTGGAGGACTCCGTACACCATCGTGTACCCGAGCGCGATCAGCGCGTAGATCGCCCCGAAGACCAGGCCTCCTGCGGTGAAGCTCAGGAAGTTGTCCAAGCTCCCGAAGAGATCGCCGAGGCTGAGCGCCGTCATGGCCATCGCGTCCAAGGATGTCCCCTCACCCGTAGCGTGATCGGCTGCGGCCGGGGATTCCCCGGCCGCAGCCGTTGTTCAGTGTTACTGCCGAACGACGATCACTTGATCGGCTCGGGGTTCTCCACGTCCATCACGCCGTCCTTGACGAGGTAGGCGTAGATCACCGACTGCTCGATGTCACCGTTCTCGTCGAACGAGATCGGGCCGCTGGCGCCGTCGGCGCTGTAGCCCTTGATGAACTCGGTGATCTCCGCAGCCGTCTCGGCTCCGTCCTTCAGCGCAGCGAGGAAGATGTTCGCGGCGTCGTAGGCCTGGGTTGCGTAGAGACCGCTAGCACCGAAGCCGTCCGGAGCCGGACCTGCCGGAGCGGTCAGCACCGCACCGTTGGCAGCCTCTGCACCGGCGACGTCGACGAACTGCGGGTCCTGCGAACCGTCACCGGACATGAACGTGCCGGTGAAGTCGCCCTGACGCAGCTGCTTGGCCAGCAGACCGGCCTCGGTGTAGTAGCCACCGTAGAAGACAGCATCTGCACCGGAGGCCTTCACCGCCTGGACGACGGCCGACATGTTGGTGTCGCCGACCGAGATCTGGTCGGAGTCGACGAGCGCGTCGCCGAGCTCGGCCTTCACCTTGTTCGCCAGACCCTTGCTGTAGTCCTGGCCGTCGTCGACGACGAAGACCTTCTTGGCGCCGACGGTCTCGGTCAGGTAGCGAGCGTCCGCGGCACCCTGGGCGTCGTCGTTACCGATCAGGCGGTGCCAGGTCGTCCAGCCCTGCTGGGTGATGGTCACGTTGGTGGCCGACGGGGAGATCGACGGAAGGCCGGCCTCGAAGAAGGTCTTGCCGGTGGCAAGCGACTCACCCGAGAAGCCGGGACCCACCAGACCGAAGATCTCGTCGTCGTTGATGATCTGGGTCGCCAGAGCCGGAGCCTTGTCCGGGCTGCCCTGGGAGTCGAACTCCTTCAGGTTGACCTGGCAGTCGGCGTTCTCGTCGTTGTACTCCTTCAGCGCCAGCTTGATGCCGCCGAGCATGTTCTGGCCGAGCGCACCGGCGTCGCCGGTGAGGGCGCCGAGGAACGCGATGCTCTTGCCGCAGAGCGCGCTGCCAGCGCTACCGTTGTCGCCGTCCTCGTCGTCCGAGCCGCACGCGCTCAGGGACAGTGCAAGGACGCCTGCGATGGCGACAGAGCCTCGCAGGAACTTCTTGGAACGGAACATCTTTCCTCCGCATGACGGTTGGATGCGATCGAAAGGCGACGATCGCCGGGTTCTCGCCGGACGCTAGCACCGGAGAAACCGCTACGGGGGCGTCTGACCTCTCAGATCTCGACCGTTGCCAAGTTGTGACGCAACCGGACCCTCAGGCGGGCGGCTCGACGCCGTGCTCCACGACCCCGTCAGCGACCTCGCGCATCGAGAGGCGCAGGTCCATCGCGGTCTTCTGGATCCACCGGAACGCGTCGGGCTCGCTGAGCCCGAGCTTGGCCTGGAGGACACCCTTGGCCTTCTCGACCACCTTGCGCGTCTCCAGCCGGTCGTTGAGGTCGGCCACCTCCGCCTCGAGCTGCTGGAGCTCGGCGAAACGGCTCACCGCCATCTCGATCGCCGGCAGCAGGTCGGACTTGCCGAACGGCTTGACCAGGTAGGCCATCGCGCCGGCGTCGCGCGCGCGCTCGACCAGGTCGCGCTGGCTGAACGCGGTCAGCATCACCACCGGGGCGATCCGCTGCCCGGCGATCCGCTCCGCGGCGGCGATCCCGTCCAGCCGCGGCATCTTCACGTCCAGGATGACCAGGTCGGGCCGGAGCTCCTCGGTGCGGGCGATCGCCTGCTCCCCGTCGTCGACCGCGGCGACCACGTCGTACCCCTCCTCGGCCAGCATCTCGGCCAGGTCGAGGCGGATCAGCGCCTCGTCCTCGGCGATGACGACGCGGCGGGCAGGGGCGGTGGGGCTCTCGGTCACGCGGACAGGCTACCGAGTACGTCGGTGCCATCACGTTCCGGTAGCGTTCGTGCCTGCTAGGCCCCGGTAGTCCAACGGCAGAGACAATCGCCTCAAACGCGATCCAGTGTGGGTTCGAATCCCACCCGGGGTACGACAATTCCTGTCGGTGCCGGCCAACACCATGGTTGTCATGTACGACACGGACATGCGGGCGCGCGCACTCGAACTCGTTGCTGGTGGACTCTCGACGAACGCGGCCGCGCGGCAGGTCGGAATCAGCAGATCGGCCCTGGCTCGCTGGCTGATCGACCCTCGCGGGTCGGCAGGCGGCTCCCGGCCGTGCCCAGCTCCTGCCGCGCCCTCCCCTGAGTACGCGGCGTTGTTCGGCTACTACCTCGGTGACGGGCACATTGCTCGCGCTCCCCGCTACTACGCATTGCGGATCTCGTGCGACACCAAGCACGTCGGGATCGTCAGCGACGTGGAGCACGTCATCCGCAGTGTGCACCCCGGACGTCCGACCTGTCGTGTGACCGCCCCGGGCTGCACCGTCGTCCAGTCGAACTGGAAGCACTGGCCCTGCCTGTTCCCCCAGCACGGCCCCGGCCGCAAGCACGAGCGGGACCTGACGATGGCTCCGTGGCAACGGACGATCGTCGAGGAGCACCCGGGGCCGTTCCTCCGCGGCCTGTTCCACTCCGACGGCTGCCTGGTCAAGAACTGGGCTACCCGCCCGGTCGCCGGTCGGATCAGGCGCTACGAGTACCCGCGCTGGCAGTTCGTCAACGAGTCGGCGGACATCATGCGCTGGTGCGGGGATGCTCTGGACCGGGTGGGCATCCGCTGGCGTCAGACCAACCGCCGCACTCTCTCGGTCTCCCGCCGAGCCGACGTCGCCCGCCTGACCGAGCTGATCGGCGTGAAAGCCTAGGACCCCAGCGCCCGGTACGCCGGCGCCACCTCGTTGATCGCGTCACCCATCCGGTGGATGCGCAGCGCGTTGGTCGACCCCGGGATACCCGGCGGGCTGCCGGCGATGATCACGACGATGTCGCCCTCCCGGACCCGTCCGGCAGCGAGCAGCTGGTCGTCGACCTGGCGCACCATCTGGTCGGTG
>JBFJNH010000058.1:0-20946 GCA_041618295.1 Marmoricola sp. | reverse complement strand
GAGCAGCTGGATGACCTGCTGACGGACCCGGTTGAGGTCGGCGCCGAGCTTCTGCAGCACCTGGGCGGCGACACCCTCGCCCTCACGGATCAGGCCGAGCAGGATGTGCTCGGTGCCGAGGTAGTTGTGGCCGAGTTGGAGGGCCTCGCGGAGCGAGAGCTCGAGCACCTTCTTGGCGCGCGGGGTGAACGGGATGTGGCCGCTGGGGGCCTGCTGACCCTGGCCGATGATCTCCTCGACCTGGGCGCGGACGCCCTCCAGCGAGATGCCGAGGCTCTCCAGGGCCTTGGCCGCAATGCCGTCACCTTCGTGGATCAGGCCGAGCAGGATGTGCTCGGTCCCGATGTAGTTGTGCGAGAGCATGCGGGCCTCTTCCTGGGCCAGCACGACAACACGACGGGCACGGTCTGTGAACCGCTCGAACATGGGCATCGCTCCTTGACTACGCGGGTCGAGTGACGTGCCACCCGCACGACTCTCCAAACCCTGGTTCCACCCTACGTGTTCCGCCCGAACGCCGTCTTCGCTGTCAGCGAACAGGCCGCTGCGCTCTCAGCGAACAACCTCGTCGAGCTCGGGGTTCCAACCCGTTGAGTTGGGTGTTGTGACCCGTCGAGTTCAAGGGCCCCACCTCGACGTCAGTGGGCGGCGACGTACGCCTCACGCACCTGCGAGGAGACCCGCCCACGGTCCGGGACGTCGAAACCGTTCTCGCGGGCCCAGACACGGATGTCCGCCGGGCTGGGGCCGCCCGTGCGGTTGCGCTTGCGACCACCGCCGCGACGGGCGTGCCCGAGGTACGGGGCGAGCGCGTCGCGGAGCTTGGCCGCGTTCTTCGCGCTCAGGTCGATCTCGTAGTCGCGACCGTCGAGGGCGAAGCTGACGGTCTCCTCCGCCTCGGAACCGTCGATGTCGTCGACCAACACGATGCTTACCTTCTGCGCCATGGCGAAATCCTTTTCTCGACCTGGCCTTGTTGGCCGGGATGTGCATTCCTGAGAATACCCCCGATCCCCAATTCACTCGGGTCGCAACAAGGGGAAGAGAATGGTTTCCCGAATTCCTGCTCCGGTGAGCAGCATGATCAACCGGTCGACGCCCATGCCCATTCCTCCGGCCGGCGGCATTCCGTATTCCATGGCCTTCAGGAAAACCTCGTCGAGCTCCATCGCCTCGGGGTCGCCCGCCGCAGCGAGCAGGGACTGCGCAGTCAGGCGCTCCCGCTGGACCACCGGGTCGTTCAGCTCCGAGTACGCCGGCGCGAGCTCGACACCGTTGATGATCAGGTCCCAAGCCTCGTTGAGACCCTTCTTGGACCGGTGCGCCTTCGCCAGCGGCTTCACCGCGGCCGGGTAATCCATCACGAAAGTCGGGTTGATCAGAGAATCCTCGACGAGCTGCTCGTAGAGCTCGACGACGATCTCTTCGGAGCCCCATTTCGGCTGCAGCTCGACATCCCGATTCGCGGCGTGCTTGCGGAGCGCCTCGACCGGGGTTTCGACCGTGATCTCCTCGCCCAGGGCCTCGGAGACCAGGTCCAGGATCGGCGCCTGGCGCCACTCGGCCTCCAGGTCGATCTCGGACCCGTCCCGCCCCGGTACGACGGTCCGGCCCACCGCGCGCGCGGCGTCCAGGACGATGTCCCGGGTCAGCTGCATCATCGTGAACTGGTCGCCGTACGCCTGGTAGGCCTCGAGCATCGAGAACTCGGCCGCGTGGGTGGAGTCGAGCCCCTCGTTGCGGAAGGTGCGGCCGATCTCGTAGACCCGGTCGACACCGCCGATCATGGCGCGCTTCAGGTCGAGCTCGATCGCGATCCGGAGCAGCATCGGCTGGTCCAGGGCGTTCAGGTGGGTCCGGAACGGCCGGGCCGCGGCGCCGCCGTTGGTGAGCTGGAGGATCGGGGTCTCGACCTCGATGTAGCCCTGGGAGTCGAGCGTGTTGCGGATGCTGCGCAGCACCGTGGCCTTGGTGCGCACCATGTCGCGGGGCTCAGGACGGAGCATCATGTCGACGTACCGGAGCCGGATCCGGGCTTCGTCGGAGAGCGGCTTGTGCTCGTTCGGGAGCGGGCGCAGCGTCTTGGCGGCGATCTGCCAGGAGGCCGCCTGCACCGACAGCTCCCCGCGACGGCTGGTGATCATCTCTCCGGTGACCGCCAGCAGGTCGCCGAGGTCGACCAGCGCCTTGAACTCGGCCAGCGACTCCTCCCCGACACCGGCGAGCGAGAGCATCACCTGGATCTCGGTGCCGTCGCCCTCGCGCAGCCGGACGAAGCAGAGCTTGCCGGTGTTGCGCAGGAAGATCACCCGGCCGGCGATCGAGACCGTCTGCCCGGTCTCCGTGTCCGGCTCGAGCTCGCCGGTCTCCAGCAACGGGTCGTAGAGCTCGCGGAGCTCCTTGATCGTGTGGGTGCGCTCGACGACGATCGGGTACGGGTCCCGGCCGGACTCCAGCAGCCGCGTCCGCTTCTCGTGCCGGACCTGCATCTGCTCCGGCAGGTCGTCGGCGGGGGCGACGCTCGGGGCGCCGGTCTCGTCGGTCATGCGGGTAAGGCTATCGACCCCTCATCTGTCAGCATGGCGACGTGTCCGAACCTGCACCCCGCCGCGAGGAGTACCTCGTCCTCGACCTCTGTCTGAGGGTCGGGGAACTGCTGCTCTCCTCCGGCGCCGGGGCCGCGGACGTCACCGCGTCGATGCGGCTGCTGGCCGACCACTTCGGTCTGCACCGGGCCGAGATCGACGTCACCTTCGTCTCCCTCTCGATGACCCACCAGCCTGATCCCGCCGAGCCGCCGGTGGCGCTGACGCGGCAGGTGAAGGACCGCGAGATCGACTACGAGGACCTCACCCGGGTCGACCACCTGCTCCGCGGCGTCCTCTCCGACCGGCTCGACCTGACCGCCGCCCGGGGCGAGATGGCCTCGATCGTCTCCTCGGGACACGGCCGGCACCGGATGGCCGTCACCGTCGGCTGGGGAACGATGTGCGCCAGCGCGGCCGTCTTCCTCGGCGGGGGCTGGCGGGTCGCGATCATCGCGTTCGTCGCCGCCGTCTGCATCGACCGGCTCCAGCTGGCGATGCAGACCCGCCGCGTTCCGTACTTCTACCAACAGGTCGCCGGCGGCATCGTCGCCACCCTTTTCGCAGTCGGCGCCGAGCTCGCCGACCTGCCGGTGGACCCGTCCCTGGTGGTGACCGCGAACATCCTGATGCTGCTGGCAGGCGTCGGGTTCATGGGAGCCCTCCAGGACGCCCTCTCCGGCTTCTACATCACCGCCGGTGCCCGAATGACCGAGGCGATACTGGCCACGGCCGGCATCATCGCCGGGGTCAGCGGCGGCCTGGCGATCGGCGGGCTCCTCGGCGCCGACCTGGGCTCCCTGGAGCCGGGCTCGACCGGCTGGGAGACGCTCCCGGTGATCGTCCTGGGAGCTGCCGCCTGCGCCGCCGCCTTCGGGTACGCCGCGCACGCACCGCGCCGAGCCCTCTTCCCGATCGCCGTCGTGGGCGGGTCGGCGATGGCGATCTTCGACACCGCGAACACCTACGCCTTCGGCCGGACCTGGTCCGCTGCCTGCGCCGCGCTCTTCATCGGCCTGGTCGCCTTCGCGGTCTCCGGCCGGTTCCGGGTACCGCCGCTGGTGATCGTGGTGCCGGCTGTCGTGCCGATGCTGCCCGGCCTCTCGATCTACCGCGGCCTCTCCTTGCTGGCCCAGGAAACCCCGGACAACACCAACGGCCTGCTGGCGATGGTCACCGCTGCGGCCGTGGCGACGGCCCTGGCGGCGGGCGTGCTGCTCGGGGAACAGATCGCCCAACCGTTGCGCCGCGAGGCGCGTCGCCTGGAGAGCCGGCTCAACGGACCCCGGCTCGTCGGGCCGCTGCGCTCCCGGGTCCGCCGGGGCGGAAGCAGCGCGAAGCTGCGTGCGAGCGACCCCTCCGGACCGGCCTAGCTGTTCCGGTCGAAGACCAGCTCGAGGCCGCGCAGGGTCAGCCAGGGCTGGTGATCGGTGATCGAGCGGCACTCGTTGACGACCACGGGGGCCAGTCCGCCGGTCGCGATCACGTGCACGATCTCCCGAGGTACGTCGAGCTCCTCGATCATCCGGGCCACGATCCCGTCGACCTGACCGGCGAACCCGAAGACCATCCCGGACTGGACTGCCTCGACGGTGTTCTTCGCGATCACGTTGCGCGGCCGCAGCAGCTCGACCTTGCGGAGCTGGGCCCCGCGGCGGCCGAGAGCCTCCAGGGAGATGTCGATCCCCGGGGCGATCGCGCCGCCGATGTACTCCCCGCGCGGGCTGACCACGTCGAAGGTCGTCCCGGTTCCGAAGTCGACGACGATCGCCGGCCCGTCGTACAAGGTGGCGGCGGCGAGTGCGTTGATGACCCGGTCCGCGCCGACCTCGCGCGGGTTGTCCATCAGCACCGGTACGCCGGTGCGCACCCCGGGCTCGACGACCACCGCCGGGACGTCGCCGAAGTGACGGGCCAGCATGTCGCGCCACTCGTGCAGCACCGAGGGAACCGTCGCGCAGACCGAGATCCCGGCCAGGTCACCCGACTCCAGGGTCGGGCTGTCCCCGATCAGACCGCGGATCAGGACGAACCACTCGTCCGCGGTCCGGGTCTCCAGCGTCGAGACCCGCCAGTGGTCGTAGACCACACCGTTGCGGAGCAGCCCGAGCGTGGTGTGCGAGTTGCCGATGTCGGCGCACAGGAGCGTCATCGGGCACCGTCCTCCACCAGGTCCATGCCGAGGTCGAAGACCTTGACCGAGTGCGTCAACGCACCGACCGAGATGAAGTCGACCCCGGTCTCGGCGACCTCCCGGGCCCGGTCCAGGGTCAGACCCCCCGAGGCCTCCAGGACCGCCCGACCCGCAGTGATCCGCACCGCCTCGGCCATCGTCGCGTTGTCCATGTTGTCCAGCAGCACCCGGCCGCACCCCGCGTCCAACAGCACCCGGAGCTGCTCGAGGTCGGTCACCTCCACCTCGACCGGGAGGTCCGGGTAGCGCGCCCGCACCGCCTGGTACGCCGGCAGCACGCCACCCGCAGCCACCACGTGGTTGTCCTTGACCAGGGCCATGTCCGCGAGGCTGAACCGGTGGTTGACGCCCCCGCCGCAGCGGACGGCGTACTTCTGCAGGGCGCGGTAGCCGGGCAGGGTCTTCCGGGTGTCCAGGACCCGGGCCCCGGTGCCCTCCAGCGCGGCCACCCAGGCGGCGGTGGCGGTGGCGACGCCCGAGAGGTGGGAGGCGAAGTTCAGCGCGGTGCGCTCGGCGATCAGCAGCCCGCGGACCGGCCCGCTGACCCGCATCACCACGTCGCCCGGGGCGACCCGGGTGCCGTCGGCGACGCGGTCGGTGATGGTGACGTCGTCACCCAGGACGTAGGCGAAGGTGAGGGCCGCGATCCCGAGGCCGGCGACCACGCCGGCGTCGCGGGCCCCGAAGTCAGCGGTCGCCCGGGCGTCACCCACCAAGGTCGACTCGCTGGTGACGTCGACCCCCGGGCCGTCGGCCGGGAGGTCCTCGGCGAGCGCGTCGACGACGGCCGCGTAGATCCGCCGCGGGTCCAGCCCGGCGTCGGCCAGCTCGGCGACCAGTGCGATCGGCAGCGCCTCGAAGGGCGTGGCGGCGACGGCGCTCACCCGGCCACCGCCGCTCCGTCGGTCGCCGGGGACGGGTGGAACGTCGCCACCGGGACCCCTTCGGTCAGGACCACGTCGAAGTGTCCGGCGAAGCGGGCGTCGTCCCGGGCGCCGAAGTCCTCGCGCCAGTGCGAGCCGCGGGTCTCCTCGCGCAACGCGGCCGCGGTGGCCAGGGCGGCGCTGATCGAGACCAGGTTCGTGGTCTCCCACGCGTCGGTCCCCTCCTCGCCCGGGACCGAGGCGAGGTCGGCGAGGGCCTCCAGCGCGGCGGCCAGACCCGTGGAGCTGCGCAGCACGCCGACCCGTTCGGTCATGGTGGCCTGCAGGTCGGTGCGGACCTTGCCGGCGATCACCCCGGGCACCCGGGGATCAGCAGCGGGCTCGCTCTGGGGACGGAGCTCGCCGGGAAGCACCTGCGCGATCCGGCGGGAGAAGACCAGTCCCTCGAGCAGCGAGTTCGAGGCCAGCCGGTTGGCGCCGTGGACCCCCGAGCACGCGACCTCCCCGGTGGCGTAGAGACCGGGGACGGCGGAGCGCCCCCACAGGTCGGTGGCCACGCCGCCCGAGACGTAGTGGCAGGCAGGCGCGACCGGGATCAGCTCGGTGACCGGGTCGACCCCGTGCGCCCGGGTGGTCGCCAGGATGGTCGGGAACCGGCGCTCCCACCAGGACTCCTGGTCCTGACCGCTGCCCAGGTGCCGGGCGTCCAGCCACATGTGCGGCTGGCCCTCCTCGTGCATCCGCCGGGTGATCGCCTTGGCCACCACGTCGCGCGGCGCGAGGTCGGCGAGCGGGTGCACGCCCTGCAGGAACCGGTTGCCGGCGAAGTCGACCAGGAAGGCGCCCTCGCCGCGGACCGCCTCGGAGATCAGCGGCTGCTGGCCGGTGGACCCGCCGCCCAGGTACATCACGGTCGGGTGGAACTGGACGAACTCGAGGTCGCGGAGCACGGCACCGGCGCGGAGCGCGAGCGCCATCCCGTCCCCGGTGGAGACCGACGGGTTGGTGGTCTGGGAGAAGACCTGGCCCAGTCCGCCGGAGGCGAGCACGACCGCCCGGCACCGGACCTCCCCGACGCCGTCGCGCTGACCCTCCCCCATGACGTGCAGGGTCACACCGCAGACCGCGCCCTCCGCGTCGAGCTGGAGGTCCACGGCCAGAGCGTGCTGGATCACCTCGATCTCCGGCGCCGCTTCGATCGCGGCGACCAGGGCGCGCTGGATCTCGGCGCCGGTGGCGTCACCGCCGGCGTGCGCGATCCGGTCGCGGTGGTGCCCGCCCTCGCGGGTCAGCGAGAGCTCGCCGTCCTCGGCGTGGTCGAAGTTGGCGCCGGCCGCGATCAGCTCACGGACCGCGTCCGGACCCTCGTTCACCAGGATCCGCACCGCCTCGACGTCGCAGGCCCCGGCTCCGGCGACCAGGGTGTCGATCTCGTGCTCGGCCGGGGTGTCGCCGGGACCGAGGGCAGCGGCGATCCCGCCCTGCGCCCACTGGGTCGACCCCGCCGAGAGGACGTCCTTGGTGACCACCAGGATCCGTCCCACGTGCCCGCGCAGCCGCAGTGCCGCGGTCAGCCCGGCGACACCGGTACCGATCACGACGACGTCGGCGGCGCGCGACCAGCCGGGCTCACCGGTCGCGAGCCGCTGCGGGAGGAGGATCATGGGCTGAAACTAGCGCGCATCGAGGAGATCGCCGCGCACCAGACCGGTGCCCGGCAGCGCCTCGGCCGGGTCCGACCCGGTGCCGATGATCCGGTTCTCGGCGTCCACGAAGACCACGTGCGGCTCGAACTCGCGGGCCTCTGCGGTCTCCATCTGGCCGTAGCCGATCAGGATCACGACGTCACCGGGGTGCACCAGCCGGGCGGCCGCACCGTTGATGCCGATCACGCCGGAGCCGCGCTCACCCGCGATCGTGTAGGTCTCCAACCGGGCGCCGTTGGTGACGTCGACGATGTGCACGAGCTCCCCGACCAGCAGGTCGGCGGCGTCGAGCAGGTCCTCGTCGACGGTGACGGACCCGACGTAGTGCAGGTCGGCCTGGGTCACGGTGGCCCGGTGGATCTTGCTCTTCATCATGGTGCGCAACATCAGTTGCCTCCTTCTGGACCCAGGGTCAGGGCCACGTTGTCGATCAGCCGGGTGGAGCCCACCCTGGCCGCGATGAGCATCCGGGCGGCGCCGTACGGCGGCGTCGGCCCGAGGTCAGGGGCGGTGATCTCGAGGTAGTCCAGGTCCACGGCGTGCGTCGTACGGAGCACCGCGCGAGCAGCGCCGAGCGCGGCCCCGGCACCGCGCTGGGCGGCGTCCTGGGCGGCGGCGAGGGTCCGCGAGAGCGCGGCGGCCTCGCTCCGCTGCTCCGCGTCGAGGTAGCGGTTCCGGCTGGAGAGCGCCAGCCCGTCGGGTTCGCGCACCGTCTCCGCACCGATCACCTCGATGCCCAGGCACAGGTCCTCGGCCATCCGGGTCAGCAGCGCGAGCTGCTGGTAGTCCTTCTGGCCGAAGACCGCGACGTCGGGACGCACCAGGCCGAAGAGCTTCGCGACCACGGTCAGCACGCCCCGGAAGTGGCCGGGACGGGACGCCCCCTCGAGGACGTCGCCCAGCGGACCGGGGTCGACGGTGACCTGGGCGACCTCCGGGCCGTGCGGGACACCGTGCGGGTACACCTCGGCGACCGAGGGGGTGAAGACGACGTCGACGCCGACACGGGCGCACGCGACCAGGTCCTCCTCCAGGGTGCGCGGGTAGCGGTCCAGGTCCTCCCCCGGCCCGAACTGGAGCGGGTTCACGAAGATCGACACCACCAGGACGCCGTCCGGGCCGACCTCGGCGCGGGCCCGCTCCATCAGCGCCAGGTGCCCCTCGTGCAACGCTCCCATCGTGGGGACGAACCCGACCCGGGCGCCTGCCGACCGGTGCGGGGCCAGGGCAGCGTCGAGGTCGGCACGCGTGTCCGCGCGGGTGAGCGTCGAGGTCATCGTCGGTCGGTCCGGAAGTCCCGGCGAACCAGGTGCGGGGTCTCGACCCGGGCCAGCGCCTCGTCGAGCAGTCGGACGATCTTGACCGCGCGGATCGGCATCAGCCGGCCGTCCAGGACCGCCCGGTCGGCGGTGGCCTTCGCCATCGCCACGTACGACGGGATGGTGGCCGGCGCGGTCTCGCCGATGTCGCGCAGGTGCGCTTCGACGGTCTTCACGTCGCCCCGGACGATCGGGCCGGTCAGGGCGGCGTCGCCGGAGGTGAGCGCGTTGTCGAGCGCGGCGGAGAGCAGCGGCCGCAGGGTGGCCGCCGGGTCCTCCGCGCCGGACGCCGCGAGCAGGTCCATCGCCTGGGCGACCAGGGTGACCAGGTGGTTCGCGCCGTGAGCCAGGCCGGCGTGGTACAGCGTCCGCTTGTCCTCGGGCACGAACATCGGGGTGCCGCGCAGGTCCGCGACCAGGGACTCCGCGACGGCGCGGTCCTCGGCCCCGGCGGTGACGCCGAAGACGCAGCCGGTTAGCCGGTCGAGGTCGACCTCGGTCCCGGTGAAGGTCATCGCCGGGTGCATCGCGATCGGCCGGGCGCCGACGAACTCCGCGGCCCCGAGCACCGCGAGGCCGTGCCGACCGGAGGTGTGCACGACGTACTGGCCCGCACGGATCGCGCCAGCCCCGACGAGGGTGGTGACGACGTTCTCGAGCATGTCGTCGGGAACGGTCAGCAGCAGCAGGTCGCAGTTCTTCGCCACGTCGGTCGGCTTGCTGCCGGGGACCCCGGGCAGCAGCGCGGCCATCCGGTCGCGGGACGCGGTGGACTCACCGGCCGCGGAGACGATCTCGTGGCCGGCTGCGCGCAGCGCAGCGGCAAGGACGGCACCGACCCTGCCGGCGCCAACAACCCCGATACGGGTCATGTGGGCTCATCGCCTTTCGTTCCAGTCCCTCGCGGGTACCGGACTACTCAATGACAACTAAAACCCTACGCCTGCGGTTGTGGATCCGGCCAGGAAACGGCCCGGTGTTCCACGTCACACGACCCTCAGACCTCGCTCTTCAGCGTGGCGGTGGCGGGAATCTCCTCCAGCACCTTGATCCGGCGCGGGACGCCGTACTCGGGGAGCCGCTCGGCGCAGTACGCCGTCAGCGCCGCCAGCTGGTCGCGGGACTCGACCAGGCCCGGGCGCAGCACGACCTCGGCGACCACGAGGCTGCCGACCAGCGCGGACTTCCGGCCGCGGACCGCCGCCCAGGCGACGTCCGGGTGGCTCAGCAGCACCGACCGGACCACGCCCGCCGAGACCTTGGACCCGCCGACGTTGATCTCGTCGCTGTTCAGGCGCCCGGTGATCACCACCCGACCATCCTCGACCACGACGGCGTCACCGGTCGGGACCGCGCCGCCGAGACCGGCACCGTGGTGCGGCGAGGCGATCACGAGCTCACCGTCGCGGACCGACAGCAACGGCCGGTCCGCTGCCTCCCGGTCGAGCCACTCCACCGGAAACCCGGCGCGGCCGTCGTGCACCACGATCGAGGCGCCGAGCTCGGAGGAGGCGTAGATCCAGGAGATCCGGGCCGTGGGGAACACCCCGCGGAGCTGGTCGAGCACGGCCTGGTCGACCGGCTCGCCCCCCAGGGTGATCTGCTCCAGCGGCACCTCGGCCAGCCGGTCCCGGTGGGCCATCAGCGACTGCCGCCAGAACGTCGGCGTCCCGGAGGCGGCGGTGACGCCGTGCTCGGCGGCGGCTGCGACCCAGCCGTCGAGGTCCGCCGGGTCGACGACCACCAGGTCCTGGCCCGGCGACGCCAGAGCCAGGGTGACTACCTGCCACCAGGCGTAGGTGCCCGGCGAGTACGGGCAGAGCCAGCGCCGCGGAGCCAGGTCCCCGGCGACCGTGGTCAGCGACTCCAGCGTGTGGCCGATCCGTTTCGGACGCCCGGTGGACCCGGAGGTCAACAGCCAGAGACGACCGTTCTCGGGATCTCGAGGCGTCGTCGCCGCGGCGGTCCCGGACTCCTCGACGAGGTTGAAGCCGGCCTCGAGGAGCTCGGCACGGAGGTTCTGCTCCATCCGCCCGGCCGCGACGACCAGGAACTCGGCGCCGCTACGCAGGTGCGCCCGTACGGCGGCGAGCGCGTCGAAGGAGGACCCGACCACGACCGCCGCGGGGGCCGCCAGGTCGACCTCGGGGAGGTCGGCCCAGGTGGTGACCGCCCCGGTGCGGGCGTCGATCAGCCGGTTCGCCTGCACCGCTGCGTCGCTCATGGCTCCGGAGACTACTCGGCGCCCGGTGCGGTCGTGACCGCGGCCGGGCGGCTCCGCGGATCAGGCCAGCTTCGCGGGCTTCTGGACCGAACTCTGGGCGTGCTTGCCCGATGCTGCCGCGATCTTCTCGTCGAACGCCACCAGGTCCTCCACGGACCCGGCGACCGTCTCGTCGAGCGCGACGCACTCGGCGCCCTCGGCGGTCTCGGCGCGGAGGAGGTCGATCGAGCGCTCCAGCTCGGCGACCCGGACGAGCGCCGAGGCGTGCGCGGACTCGGCGGCATCGGCCCGCACCAGCCCGGCGGCGACCTGCTGCTGCGCCTGCACCAGGGCTGCCTGGAGCTCGTACATGCTCTGGTTCGACTCCGCCAGGCGTTCGGTCATCGCCGAGGTGAACTCGGCGTGCTCGGCGGCTCGCTCGGAGAACAGCGACTTGTAGGCGGTCGCCGTGGCCGCCCGGTCGGTGGCGTTCTCCCGCCGGGACTGCAGGACCTCGGTCCAGACGATCCGCAGTGCGGCCCAGCCGAGCACGACAGAGGTCACCGCGCTGGCGCTGAGCAGCGCAGGCGACTGGGTCGGGAGCGAGAGGAGGACGGTGACGGTAGCCACCGCGAGCAGTGCGACCGCGACCGTGACGCGGACACTGCGTTGCCGACGACGGGAAGACGTGCGGGAACGGGCCATGCTCCAGGGTAGGTCGCGGTCAATCCCCGGGCGGGACGCGACACGCGTGCTCGAGCAGCAGGCCGGCCGCCACCCCGGCGGCCGCTCCCAGCGCGGCGAGGCCGGCGTTCAGCAGCACCCGGTCGGCGTTCTCGCCACCCACCCCCAGGTAGGAGATCGCGATCCCGGAGAAGCCACCGAGGGCCAGCGCCGCGAGACGGTCGATGGTCTTGCCCAGCACCAGCCGGGCGAGGCCCTGCTGCGCGGTCAACGTCCGGCGGTCGCGCTGGACCGCCCGCCAGGTCAGGTACGCCGTCCCGGCGGTGATCGCGACCACGAACCAGGTCACGGCGATCGCCAGCCAGGAGACCGAGGGCGTCGCGGCGTCGGTGCGCAACGCCAGACCACGGGCCGCCCAGCCCACCACCAGGCCCAGGAGGCCCAGTACGACCAGCGGGCCCGGCCCCGTCGGCTGCACCCTGCCCGCGGGCTCCGGGGGGCTGTCCTCCGGATCCGGGGCGGGGTCGCGGTCGCGGGTCACGGCGCGGGGGTCACTGCAGGTCGAGGACCAGGTCGTCGCGTCGTACGACGCCGTCGCGGCCGGTCTTCTCCAGCAAGTCGGCGACGAGCCCCTGCCCCGGGATCTCGGCGTCCGGCTCCAGGTCCAGCCACGGCACCAGCACGAAGGCACGCTCGGCGGCCCTGGGGTGCGGCAACCGGAGGTCCTCGGAGTCGGCGTACCGGTCGCCGACCACGATCAGGTCGACGTCGAGGGTCCGCGGCGCGTTGACCTCGCCGCGCTCCCGACCGTACGCCGCCTCGACCGCGTGCGCGCGCTCCAGCAGCGTCCGGGCCGAGAGGGTGGTGTCCAGGGTGATCACGGCGTTCAGGAACGACTTCGAGCCCTCCGGGGCGTCGACCGGCTCGGTCTCGTAGACCGGCGATACTCCGGTGACCCACACCTCCGGGGTGTCGGCGAGCGCGTCGACGGCTCCCTGGAGGGCGTACATCCGCTCACCCAGGTTCGAGCCCAGGGAGAGCACCGCCCGGCGGATCGGGTGCATGTCTCCGGTCAGGGTGTCGGCGTCGATGACTGCCGGGTTCGGGGACTGGTTCACGTGCGACTCCGTCTGATCGTCAGGGCGACGTCCGAGAACGTCGTCGTAATCGGGGCGTTCGGCTTGTGGACCGTCACGTCCACCCACTCCACCAGCTCGGGCGCGAGGCAGACGTCGGCGATGCGTTCGGCCAGGGTCTCGATGAGGTCGACGGGGTCGTTCTCCACAGCGGTCCGGACCTGGCTCACCAGCGTTCCATAGTCCACGGTCCGTGCCAGATCGTCGCTCGCCGCAGCCGGACGGGTGTCCAGACCGAGGACGAGGTCGACCACGAAGACCTGCCCGTCGCGGCGCTCGAAATCGAGCACACCGTGGTGCGCGTAGATCTCGATGCCGGTCACGGCGAGCTGGTCACTCATCCTGATCGACCCTACCCGCGGTGGGGTCCGGGTCGAACTCGCGCCCCCGGAGTCGTGCTGCCACCCGCAGCGCGTCGACGCTGCGGCGTACCTCGTGCACGCGGACCGCCCAGACGCCGGCAAGACCGGCGTGGGTGGTCAGCGCGACGGTCGCGTCCTCGCGCTCCAGCACCGGGCGGGGGGTCCCGTCCGGCGCCGCCAGCAGCGCGCCGAGGAACGACTTCCGGCTGGACCCGAGCAGCAGCGGGTAGCCGAGCGCGTCGAGCGCCTCCAGGTGCCGGAGCAGCTCCCAGTTGTGCTCGGCCGTCTTCGCGAAGCCCAGACCCGGGTCGAGGGCCAACCGGTCGGCTCGGATCCCGGCCTCGAGGGCCGCACGGACCCGGGCGGCGAGCTCGGTGCAGACCTCGCCGACGACGTCGGCGTACGTCGCCCGCTGCTGCATCTCCGCGGCGTGCGCGCGCCAGTGCATCGCCACGTAGGCGGCGTCGTGGTCGGCGACGACGCGCAGGATGTCCGGCTCCGCGAGACCGCCGGAGACGTCGTTGACCAGGACGGCGCCGGCGTCGAGGGCGGCGGCGGCGACCTCGGCGCGCATGGTGTCAACCGAGACCAGCGCACCCCGGGCGACCAGCTCGGCGACCACCGGCACCACCCGGGCGAGCTCGTCGGCGACCGGCGGGCGACGCGCACCGGGCCGGGTGGACTCACCGCCGATGTCGAGCAGGTCGGCACCCTCGGCGAGGAGCTCCTCCCCGTGCGCGACGGCGGCGTCGACCTCGGCGAATCGGCCCCCGTCGGAGAACGAGTCGGGAGTCACGTTGACCACCCCCACCACCAGCGGGCGGTCGCGGACGGGGAGCCCGACGACGTGGCGCGACCCGAGCGACCCGATCACTGCGGACCGGCCTACCGGTGGGCGGCGTTGATCAGCGCCATCGCCTCGGAGCGGGTGGCCGCGTTGTGCATCTGTCCGCGGACCGCCGAGGTGATCGTCCGGGCGCCGGCCTTCTTCACCCCGCGCATCGTCATGCACAGGTGCTCGGCCTCGATCACCACGATCACCCCGCGGGCCTCGAGGATCTCGACCAGGGCGTCCGCGATCTGGGTGGTCAACCGTTCCTGGACCTGCGGGCGCTTGGCGTAGACGTCGACCAGTCGGGCGAGCTTGGAGAGCCCGGTGATCTTGCCGGACTCGGCCGGGATGTAGCCCACGTGGGCGACCCCGGTGAAGGGCACCAGGTGGTGTTCGCACATCGACCAGAGCTCGATGTCGCGCACCAGCACCATCTCGTCGTGACCGAGGTCGAAGGTGGTGGTGAGCACGTCCTCCGCGCTCATCCGCAGCCCGGCGGTCAGCTCGGCGTACGCCCGGGCGACCCGGCCCGGGGTCTCCTTGAGGCCTTCGCGTTCGGGGTCCTCCCCGATCGCGATCAGCAGCTCGCGGATCGCGGCGGCAGCCCGGTCGTGGTCGAACTCTCCGACCGGCGCGAGGGACGCCTCGCTGATCGGTCCGAGGGTCATGACGGGCCGCCGGGGACGGGAGTCTCGCCGAACGTGTCACCGTCCTCGCTGGGCGGGGTCAGCACGACGCCACCCTCGGGCTCCTCGGACTCGCCCTTGGCGACCACCACCGGCGGGATCGCCGACGGCGTCCGGTCCGGCGACCCGGTCCAGGCGGGACGGCGGTCGCGGCGACGCAGCGGCAGGAACACCTCGGCCACCTCGGCCTTGTCCAGGGTCTCCCGCTCCATCAGGGCGACCACCAGCGCGTCGAGGACGTCGCGGTTCTCCTCGAGGATGTCGAACGCCTCCTGGTGCGCGTTCGCGAGGAGCTTCTTCGTCTCGTCGTCGACGATCGCGGCGACGTCCTCGGAGTAGTTGCGCTGGTGGCCCATGTCGCGGCCGAGGAACGGCTCGCCGGCGGCCTCGCCGAGCTTGATCGCCCCGAGCCGCTCGGTCATCCCGTACTGGGTGACCATCGCCCGGGCGAGCGAGGTCGCCTTCTCGATGTCGTTGCCGGCGCCGGTGGTCGGGTCGTGGAAGACCATCTCCTCGGCAGCGCGGCCCCCGAGCATGTAGGCGAGCTTGTCGAGCATCTCCGAGCGTGTCTGGGAGTACTTGTCCTCGTCGGGCAGCACCATCGTGTAGCCGAGGGCACGGCCGCGCGGGAGGATCGTCACCTTGTGCACCGGGTCGGTACCGGGGAGCGCCGCGGCGACCAGGGCGTGGCCGCCCTCGTGGTACGCCGTGATCAGCCGCTCCTTCTCGCTCATCAGCCGGGTGCGCTTCTGCGGTCCGGCGATGACGCGGTCGATCGCCTCGTCGAGCGACTCGTTGGTGATCTGCTTGCCGTTCTGGCGGGCGGTCAGCAGGGCAGCCTCGTTGAGCACGTTGGCCAGGTCGGCGCCGGAGAAGCCGGGGGTACGCCGGGCGACGGTGACCAGGTCGACGTCGGCCGCGATCGGCTTGCCGCGCGCGTGCACCTTCAGGATCTGCTCGCGGCCGTTGAGGTCGGGGGCGTCGACGGAGATCTGCCGGTCGAACCGGCCCGGGCGGAGCAGGGCCGGGTCGAGGATGTCGGGGCGGTTGGTGGCCGCGATCAGGATGACGCCGCCGCGGACGTCGAAGCCGTCCATCTCGACGAGGAGCTGGTTGAGGGTCTGCTCGCGCTCGTCGTGGCCGCCGCCCATACCGGCACCACGGTGCCGACCGACGGCGTCGATCTCGTCGATGAAGACGATGGCGGGCGCGTTCTCCTTGGCCTGCTCGAACAGGTCGCGGACCCGGGAGGCACCGACACCGACGAACATCTCGACGAAGTCCGAGCCGGAGATGGAGTAGAACGGGACGCCCGCCTCGCCCGCGACTGCGCGGGCGAGCAGGGTCTTGCCGGTACCGGGCTGGCCGTAGAGCAGGACGCCCTTGGGGATCTTGGCCCCGACGGCCTGGAACTTGGCGGGCTCCTGGAGGAACTCCTTGATCTCGCCGAGCTCCTCGATGGCCTCCTCGCAGCCGGCCACGTCGGCGAAGGTGGTCTTCGGCATGTCCTTGCTGATCAGCTTGGCCTTGGACTTGCCGAACTGCATCACCCGGCCACCGCCGCCCTGCACCTGGTTCATCAGGAACAGGAAGATCAGCACGATGAAGACGAACGGGAGGATCGTCGCCGCGAGCGTGCCGAGCAGGCTGGGCTGCGGGTTCTTCACGTTGTAGTTGGGGATCTTGCCGGCCGCGACCTGCTTCTCCACCTCTTCGACCAGGCCGACCTGCTGGCCGTCGACCCAGGTGGCGATGACCTTCTCGCCGTCCTCGAGCTCGGCCCGGATCTCCTGGTCACCGCCGTCGACGAAGGTGATCTTCTTGATGTCGCCCTTGGTGATGTGGGCGGTCATCTCGGAGGTCTCGATCTCGGTGTACCCGCCGTTGGGCGCGATGAACTGCAACGCCAGGATGACGCCGACACCGGCAAGACCGATCCACAACCACGGACCGCGCAGAATTCGCTTCACGCCGGACATACTCTCAGGTCGGGCCAGCCCTGTGACCCAGCCCTCACGAATACACGTGCGGCGCGAGCGTCCCGATATCCCGCAGGTTGCGGTAGCGCTCCTTGTAGTCCAGGCCGTAGCCGACCACGAACTCGTTGGGAATGTCCCAGCCGACGTACTTGACCTCGACCTCCATCTGCTGCGCTTCCGGCTTGCGCAGGAGCGTGCAGATCTCCAGCGACGCAGGGTTGCGGGAGGCGAGGTTGGAGACCAGCCAGGAGAGGGTCAGCCCGGTGTCGATGATCTCGTCGACCACGATCACGTGCCGGTTGGTGATATCGGTGTCCAGGTCCTTGAGGATCCGCACGACACCGGAGGACTTCGTCCCCGACCCGTACGACGAGACCGCCATCCAGTCCATCTCCACGTGCCGGTTGAACGTCCGGGCGAGGTCAGCCATCACCATGACGGCACCCCGGAGGATCCCCACGATCAGGATGTCCTTGCCGGCGTAGTCCGCCTCGATCTTCGCGGCCAGCTCCTGGAGCTTGACCTGGATCTGCTCCTCGGTGAAGAGGATGTTGACGAGGTCTCCCTCGACGTCCGCGGCGTCCATGGGAGAAGCGTAGGGCAGGGCCGCACGGGATGATCCAGCACGTCGGTGGTGTTGCGGTGGGCATGCAGCTCTCGGTCCTGGACCTCGTCCCCGTCCGCAGCGACCAGACCACCGGCGACGCCCTCGCAGCGACCCGGCGGCTCGCGGCGGTGGCCGACGAGCACGGCTACCACCGCTACTGGCTGGCCGAGCACCACAACATGCCGGCGGTGGCGGCCACCAACCCGCCGCTGCTGATCGCGATGGTCGCCGCCGCCACCCGCCGCATCCGGGTCGGCTCGGGCGGCGTGATGCTGCCGAACCACGCGCCGCTGGTGGTCGCCGAGCAGTTCGCGCTCCTGGAGGCGGCGTACCCGGGACGGATCGACCTCGGCATCGGCCGGGCGCCGGGCACCGACCCGGTCACCGGGTACGCCCTGCGGCACGGGGCAGGTGGGGTGAGCGACACTGAGGATGCAGTTCGCAATTTCCCCGGGTACGTCGACAACGTGATCGCGATGATGAGCCCCGGCGGGGTCGGCCTCCAGGTCGGCGGTCGGACGCACGCCTTGAACGCCACCCCGAAGGCGACCTCCCGCCCGCCGGTGTGGCTGCTCGGGTCCTCGGACTACTCCGCGCGGCTGGCCGCCGAGCGCGGACTCCCCTACGTGTTCGCCCACCACTTCTCCGGCAACGGCACCGCCGAGGCCCTCGCCCTCTACCGGGAGGGCTTCTGCCCGTCCGAGGAGCTCGCCTCCCCGCGGACCTTCCTGACCGTCAACGTGGTCGTCGCCGAGACGGCGGAACTGGCCGAGGCGCTGGCGCTGCCGCAGATCCAGGCGATGGTGACGCTGCGGACCGGCGGAGACCTCCGGGCGCAGCGGCTGGTCGAGGAGGCCCAGGCGGACCGGGTCCCGGACGCGCACCGGCCGCTGGTCGAGGCCATGAAACGGCGCTGGGTGATCGGGACACCGACCACAGCGGCCGAGCGGATCCGGGCGCTGGCTGCCGAGTTCGCCGTCGACGAGGTGATGGTGCACCCGGTCGCCGGGGCGTTCGCGGGGACGTCGACGGACGCGTCACCGGCGCGCGAGGAGACGCTGCGGCTGCTGGCCGGTGAGCTGGCGTGAGGGGTTGGGCGGGTCAGATCAACCAACGGACGAGGGCGACGTAGCCCAAGACCCACACGGCGACGTTCAGGAGCAAGAAGCCCCCCATGCCGCGGTGACTATCCGTCGGGTGGGTCGACGGTCGGTGGGGTGAGGTCCTGAGTGCCACCACGGTCGCGGAGGTACGAGTAGCCGCGGGGTGATCGCCACAGGTAGGTGCCAGGCTCGAGCATGGTGTAGGCCCAGCCACCGTGGGTCTTGATCCGGTGGTGTCGGCGGCACAGTGGCGCGAGATTCTCAGTGCTGGTCTGCGCGCCCGGGTCTCGGCGTTCCCGCTCCGGGTGAAACGCGACCACGTGGTCCAGGTCGCAGCGCCGCGCGTTGCGGGTGCACCACGGGAACACGCAGGTCCGGTCCCGTAGGACCACCTGCTGGCGGATCCGGTCCGGCACCGCGTAACCCGGGGCGGACTGGGGCTGGTTCAGGTCGATCACCGGTCGGACCGTGATCCGCGCCTCCGGCGCACCGCACCAGGCCGCGACCTGGGCCTTGGTGACCAGGCCGTGACCCTCGATCTCGGCCACGTCGCTGTCGCCCAGGTGCACGAACAGCGTCAGGTCACGGCGCGCCGGTCGCGGCGCCGGGGCCACGTCAGCAGCGCGGAGGTCAAGGGCGGTCTCGCCGCGGGCCAGGGCACCGAGAGCGGCGGCGCGGCGGGCATCGAGGCCCTCGTCGGACCCGGCAGCCTTCAGGGCCTCCGCCCCCGCCTGGACGGCGGCCTCCAGGTCGAGCGCATCGGCCAGGTCGAGCTCGCCGTGGACCATCGTGGTCCCGTTGAACGACACCTGCGCAGACTCCACGATCAGGTGCCGCCCGTCCGCCGCCGCAGCCCGGCGTTCCTCGGCGAACTCCGGCATGAACCGGGCGATCGCCTCGTCCACCAACCGGGCCAGCTGCGTGGACCCGACCCGGTGCGCGTACGGGGCCACCTGCGCATCGACGAACGCCGCCGCCTCCACCGACAAGTCCGGCGTCGCCGCGGCGATCCGACGGGCCTTCCACACCACCAGGCTCCCGGCCTGCACCCGGCCCCACAACCGCGGCAACCGGTGCGCCAGCTCCAGGCCCTCCGCGACCAACCTGCGCCCTGCATCCGTGGAGAGCCCCAACGCCGCGGCCAGCTCGACCACCGCGAACTCCGAGACCAACGGCGCCCCCGGCCCGGCCAACGGCACCGGCGTATCGCCCCACGTCGCGGCCTGCCCGACCTCGGCCACCTCGTGCGCCAGCGCCCACTCCACTGCGGCGGCCAGCACCCCCGCCTCTGCCGCATCTGCCTGGGCCCGCAACCGACGAGCAGACGCCAACAACCCACCGCTGTCGATCACCGTGACTCCCGAGGTCATGACACGAATCTAGGGACGACCACCGACATTCTTCGGCGCCCGGGAATGCGGATCAGTCTCCCCAGAGAAGCAGCGCCGTTAAGCCCCCGTCGGCCTGAACCGCAGCAGCCCGTCGGCCCGGTACGCCGTGACGTGACCGGGCAGCTGGATCTCCTTGCCGGTTCCCGCCTCCAGGACGGCGAGCACGTGGGCGCGGGTGAGCTCCGAGCCGATCGCACCGGCCTCGATCGCGGCGCGGCGGACGACGCGGGTGCACAGGGCGGGCGGAGCCCCGTCGAGGGCTTCGAGGTCGATGCCCCCGGGAACACGGGCCCGCACCAGCAGGTTGTCCGCCATCTCGTCGAGCACGTCCATGTCCTCGCGGAGCTGCTCGCCGGTCCGGGCGAGCGCAGCGGCCACACCCGGTCCGAGCTCGCGCTCCAGCACCGGAAGCACCGCGGACCGGACCCGGACCCGGGCGAACCCGGGGTCGGCGTTGTGCGGGTCGTTCCACCAGGTGACGCCCTCGGCCGTGCAGGCCGCCTCGGTCTGCGACCGGGTGATCTCCAGGAGCGGGCGGCGTACGACGGTCCCGTCCAGGAGGAAGTCCGGGCGCATCCCCGCGAGCGAACGCCCACCGGAACCGCGAGCGAGGCCCAGGAGAACCGTCTCGGCCTGGTCGTCCAGCGTGTGCCCGAGCAGCAGCAGGTCGACGCCGAGGTGCTCGGCGAGCTGGCCGAGGGCGGCGTACCGGGCCTCGCGGGCGCCCGCCTCGATCCCGGCGGGGCCGGGGTCGACGGTGACCCGGATGGTGGCGGTCTCGTCCGCACCGAGCGCAGCCATCTGCTCGACGACCTCAGCCGCGTGCTCCGCGGACCCGACCTGGAGCCCGTGGTCGACGGTCGCGCCGATCACCGTAGAGCCGGAGCGCTTCGCCTCGAAGACGGTCCCGGCCAGCAGCGCCAACGAGTCGGCCCCTCCGGAGCAGGCGACCAGGATCCTGCGATCGTCCGCACCGAGTGCCCGCCGTACCGCCAACCGTACGGCGGCCCGGGCCGGGTCCAGCGACATCAGCCGTGGACCCGCTGGAGCCAGGCGGCGGGGTCGTGGATCTCGGACTTGGTCGGCAGGTTCTCGGCCTCGGCGAAAACCGCGTTGAACCCGTCCATGCCCACCGCGTCGATGGTGTCGCGGACGAAGACCGCCCCGTCGCGGTACTGCGCCATCTTCTGGTCCAGGCCCAGGAGTCGGCGCAGCATCTTGTCGAGGGTGCCGACGCCCTTGCGCCGCTGCGTGAAGCGCGTGCGGATGGTGCCG
>JBFJNH010000057.1:0-20994 GCA_041618295.1 Marmoricola sp. | reverse complement strand
GCCGTTCTGCTTTCCCCTACGATCGTCCGGTGACCCACCCCGAGCTCAGCGCCGTCGCCGTCGACCGCGCTGCGGCCAGCCTGGGGGGCGTCGTCCGGCGCACGCCCCTGGAGTCCAGTGACCGGCTGAGCGCTCTCGTGGGGGCACCTGTGCTCCTCAAGCGTGAGGACCAGCAGCCGGTCCGTTCGTACAAGATCCGCGGCGCCCACCACCTGATCAGGAGCCTGACCGACCAGGAGCGTGCCCGAGGTGTCGTGTGTGCGAGCGCCGGGAACCACGGCCAGGGGGTCGCGTACAGCTGTGCCGAGCTCGGGATCGGAGCCCGGGTCTACGTGCCGGGCAGCACCCCGCGCCAGAAGCGCCAGCGGATCCTGGCCCTCGGTGGCGGCCGGGTCGAGCTGATCGTCGCCGGCAGCACCTACGACGAGGCCGAGGACGCGGCGCGGTCGGACGCCGCGACGACCGGGGCGGTCCTGGTGCACCCCTTCGACGACGCGCGCACCATCCTCGGCCAGGGCACCCTCGCCCCCGAGATCGCCGGGCAGGCGGCGCTGCCGCTGCACACGGTTCTGGTCCCGGTCGGCGGCGGCGGCCTGCTCGCCGGGATGGCGCTGTGGCTGAGGGAGAACCGCCCGCAGACCCGGATCGTCGGGGTGGAACCGGCCGGCGCACCCAGCATGACCGCCGCCCTGGGTGCGGGGGAGCCGGTGGCCCTGGGCGAGTTCGACGGCTTCGTCGACGGGGCCGCCGTCGGTCGGGTCGGCGGACTGACCTTCCCGCTGGTGCGTGACCTCGTCGACGAGGTGGTCACCGTCGACGAAGGCGCGGTCTGCACCGAGATGCTCGAGCTGTACCAGGTCGAGGGAATCATCGCCGAGCCGGCGGGAGCCCTGGCCAGCACCGCCGTCCGAGCCCTGGCGGGGGCCGTTCCGGTCGACCAGGCCGTGGTCTGCGTCCTCTCCGGGGGCAACAACGACGTGAGCCGGTACGCCGAGATCGTCGAACGCTCGCTGATCCACCAGGGTCTGCGGCACTACTTCCTGGTGACCTTCCCGCAGGAGCCGGGGGCGTTGCGACACTTCCTCGACGAGGTGCTCAGCGAGACCGAGGACATCGTCGTCTTCGAGTACGTCAAGAAGAACAACCGGGAGACCGGCCCGGCGTTGGTCGGCCTGGAGCTCGACGAGCCGACCGACCTGGGGCCGCTGCTCGACCGGATGGCGGCGAGCCCGCTGCACATCGAGCCGGTCCCTCCCGGTTCGCCCTTGTTCGCGTTCCTGACCTGATCCGGACCCGGCCGGTCGGGGCGTCCGTCGACGTCCGGCGTACCCTTCTCGTCGTGCCCGACGCCCTGCCTCCCGCCCGCCCGCACCAACGGTTCACCGAGGAGGGCCGCAGGATGCGCGAGGTGCTCACCTACTCGCGGCGGGGGAGCCGGTTCACGCCGTCGCAGCAGGAGTCCTGGGACGCGCACCACGCCGCCTGGGTGATCCCCGAGTCCGCTGTCAACCGGCCCGGGTTCTCGTTGGCGGAGTGGTTCGGGCGCGAGGCCCCGCTGGTCGTCGAGATCGGATCGGGTATCGGCGAGGCCACCGCGGCGCTGGCGGCGGCCCGGCCCGACGTCAACCTGCTCGCGCTCGAGGTGTGGCGGCCGGGGATCGCGCACACGCTCGGTCTGCTGGACGCGGCCGGTGCCGGCAACGTCCGCCTGCTCAGCGTGGACGCGGTCTGGTTCCTCGAGCACCTGGTGACCCCGGGCGGGCTGGAGGAGCTCTGGACGTTCTTCCCCGACCCGTGGCCGAAGACCCGGCACCACAAGCGCCGCCTGGTCACGCCCGGATTCGCCCGGTTGGCGGCATCTCGGCTGCGTCCCGGCGGAGCCTGGCGATTGGCCACCGACTGGGCGGAGTACGCCGACCAGATGCGTACCGTCCTGGACGCAGAGCCCGCCCTGGAGGGCGGTGCGGTGGACCGTTGGGCGGACCGGCCGGTGACGAAGTTCGAGCGGAAGGGCCGCGCTGTCGGGCGTGAGATCGTTGACCTGCACTACCGTCGGCGCGCTTGAGCAGCATCTCTCTCGGCTCGATTTGGCACTGACCGGTATCTCTGCCAAGATAGTCCGGTTGCTCCGGCGGGATTGCCGGGGCGCGGACATTGACTACTGAACAGGTTCTCCTGGCCCTCTGCTGAAGGGGGCCCACGAGCGTGCATGTGGTCATGTGTCTGTGCCGCACCAGGAGATCCCGTTCCGCCCGACCCCCGTCGGGCACAACCCCGAGAACAACGGCCCACAAGGTCGAGCGTGGTCCTGCGCGTCACAACGAGCGCGACACGCCCGACCGCGGGGGTCGGGGATCTGAGCGTAAAAGCTGAGGTCCGACGAGGTTGGGAAGGCAGGGCGGACCGTCTCACCGAGACGGGACGAGACTCATCGTGAGACGAGAAGTGAAGGACGCGTGATGGCGGGACAGAAGATCCGCATCAGGCTCAAGGCCTATGACCACGAGGTGATCGACACCTCGGCGCGGAAGATCGTGGACACCGTGACCCGTACGGGTGCGAAGGTGGCCGGCCCCGTGCCGCTGCCGACGGAGAAGAACGTCTTCTGCGTCATCCGCTCGCCGCACAAGTACAAGGACTCCCGCGAGCACTTCGAGATGCGCACCCACAAGCGCCTCATCGACATCATTGACCCCACGCCGAAGACGGTCGACTCGCTGATGCGCCTCGACCTGCCCGCCGGCGTCGACATCGAGATCAAGCTCTGAGGTAGATCGAGATGACTTACGAACGCAACGTGAAGGGGCTGCTGGGCACCAAGCTCGGCATGACCCAGCTCTGGGACGAGAACAACAAGATCGTCCCCGTCACCGTCGTCGCGGCGGCCACCAACGTGGTCACCCAGGTCCGGACCCCCGAGAAGGACGGCTACAACGCCATCCAGGTCGGGTACGGCGAGATCGACGGCCGCAAGGTCACCAAGCCGTCCGCCGGGCACTTCGAGAAGGCCGGTGTGACCCCGCGCCGCCACATCGTCGAGATCCGCACCGCGGACGCCGGTTCCTACGAGGTCGGCCAGGAGATCAGCCCGGAGCTGTTCGCCGCGGGCGACGACGTCGACGTGACCGGCACCAGCAAGGGCAAGGGCTACGCCGGTGTCATGAAGCGTCACGGCTTCGCCGGCGTCGGCGCCTCCCACGGTGCCCACCGCAACCACCGCAAGCCCGGTTCCATCGGCGCCTGCGCGACCCCGGGTCGCGTCTTCAAGGGCACCCGGATGGCCGGCCGGATGGGTACGGACACCGTCACCACCCAGAACGTGACCGTGCACGCGGTCGACGTGGAGAAGGGCCTGATCCTGCTCAAGGGCGCCGTTCCCGGCCCCAAGGGCGGCCTGATCGTGATCCGCTCCGCCGCCAAGTCCGGACAGGAGGCCTGAGCATGGCTACCACGAAGACTGCCTCGGCCAAGGTCGTCAAGGTCGACCTGCCCGCCGAGATCTTCGACCGTGAGACCAACATCCCGTTGATCCACCAGGTCGTCGTCGCCCAGCAGGCTGCCGCCCGCCAGGGCACCCACTCGACCAAGCGTCGCGGCGAGGTCCGCGGTGGCGGTCGCAAGCCGTACAAGCAGAAGGGCACCGGCCGCGCCCGTCAGGGCTCGACCCGCGCTCCGCAGTTCGTCGGCGGCGGCATCGTCCACGGCCCCAAGCCGCGTGACTACGACCAGCGCACCCCGAAGAAGATGAAGGCGGCCGCTCTCAAGGGCGCCCTCTCCGACCGGGCCCGCGCCGGCCGCATCCACGTCGTCGAGGCCCTGGCCGCCGGCGACAAGCCGTCGACCAAGACCGCCGTGGCGCTGCTCAACAGCCTCGCCGGTGGCCGTCGCCAGCTCGTCGTGCTCCAGCGGGACGACGCGCTGACCTGGCTCTCGCTGCGCAACGTGCCGAACGTGCACCTGCTCGCGGTCGACCAGCTCAACACGTACGACGTGCTGCTCTCCGACGACGTCATCTTCACCAAGGGCGCCTACGCGGCGTTCGTCGGTGCCGACGTCGAGGTCGAGGAGAAGAAGCCCGCGAAGAAGGCCGCCAAGAAGGCCGCTCCGAAGGCCGAGAAGGTCGACGAGCCGGCTGCCGAGGCTGCGGCTGAGACCACCGAGGAGAGTGCCGAATGAGCACCCTGCACAAGGACCACCGCGACGTCCTGATCGCGCCGGTCGTGAGCGAGAAGAGCTACGGCCTGCTCGACAACAACAAGTACACCTTCATCGTCCACCCGGACGCCAACAAGACCGAGATCAAGATCGCGGTCGAGAAGGTGTTCAACGTGAAGGTGACCTCGGTCAACACCCTCAACCGTCAGGGCAAGTCCCGGCGTACGGCGCGGGGTATCGGCAAGCGCAAGGACACCAAGCGCGCCATCGTCAGCCTCGCTGAGGGTCACCGCATCGACATCTTCGGAGGCCCGGTCTCCTGACCGGCCGAGAAGAGAAGAAGGCAGAGATAACTCATGGCTATCCGCAAGTACAAGCCGACCACCCCGGGCCGTCGTGGCTCGTCGGTCGCTGACTTCGCCGAGATCACCCGGTCCACGCCGGAGAAGTCCCTGGTGCGTCCGCTCCCCAAGAAGGGCGGCCGCAACAACCAGGGTCGGATCACCACCCGTCACCAGGGTGGTGGCCACAAGCGTGCGTACCGCGTCATCGACTTCCGCCGCTACGACAAGGACGGCATCCCGGCCAAGGTCGCTCACATCGAGTACGACCCCAACCGCACCGCCCGGATCGCGCTGCTGCACTACGCCGACGGCGAGAAGCGCTACATCATCGCGCCCAACGGGGTCACCCAGGGCACGCCGATCGAGTCGGGTGCGCAGGCTGACATCAAGCCCGGCAACAACCTGCCGCTGCGCAACATCCCGGTCGGTACCACGATCCACTGCATCGAGCTCCGTCCCGGTGGCGGCGCGAAGATGGCCCGTTCGGCCGGCAACAAGGCCCAGCTCGTCGCCAAGGAAGGCTCCCGCGCCCAGCTGCGGCTGCCGTCCGGCGAGATGCGGTACGTCGACGTCCGCTGCCGCGCGACGGTGGGCGAGGTCGGCAACGCCGAGCAGTCCAACATCAACTGGGGCAAGGCCGGCCGGATGCGGTGGAAGGGCAAGCGCCCGACCGTCCGTGGTGTCGTCATGAACCCGGTCGACCACCCGCACGGTGGTGGTGAGGGTAAGACCTCCGGTGGTCGTCACCCGGTGTCCCCGTGGGGCAAGCCCGAGGGCCGTACGCGCAAGCGCAAGGCCAGCGACGCCCTCATCGTCCGCCGCCGCAAGTCCGGCAAGAACAAGCGTTGATAGGGAAGAACTGAGATGCCTCGCAGCCTGAAGAAGGGCCCGTTCGTCGACGGCCACCTGGAGAAGAAGGTGGACGCGCAGAACGCGGCCGGTACCCACAACGTGATCAAGACGTGGTCGCGTCGTTCGATGATCCTGCCGTCGATGATCGGCCACACGCTTGCCGTGCACGACGGCCGCAAGCACGTCCCGGTGTTCGTGACCGACTCCATGGTCGGCCACAAGCTGGGCGAGTTCGCACCGACCCGCACCTACCGCGGGCACGTCAAGGACGACCGGAAGAGCCGTCGCCGCTGACGCGGCGCCGCCAAGGAGATATAGACATGAGTGTTACTGAGCGTCGGCGCACCAGCGCCCGCCGTGACTCGCTGCTCGGCGACGAGGCCGGTTCTTTCGCCAGCGCGCGTTTCGTCCGGATCACCCCCATGAAGGCCCGCCGCGTGGTCGACATGGTGCGTGGCCTTCCGGTCGATGACGCCCTCGCGCTGCTGAAGTTCGCCCCCCAGGCCGCCAGCGAGACCGTCTACAAGGTGCTCGAGAGCGCCGTGGCGAACGCGACCACCACCGAGGACCTCGACCGCAGCACGCTCGTCGTGAGCAAGGCGATGGTCGACGAGGGCCCGACGATGAAGCGGTGGCGTCCGCGTGCGCAGGGCCGGGCCACCCGGATCAACAAGCGCACCAGCCACATCACCCTCGTGGTCCAGCCTGCAGACGAGAAGGGTCAGAAGTAATGGGCCAGAAGATCAACCCGAACGGCTTCCGCCTCGGCATCTCCACCGACCACAAGTCGCGTTGGTACGCCGACAAGCTGTACAAGTCCTACGTCGGCGAGGACGTCGCGATCCGTAAGCTGCTCTCCAAGGGCATGGAGCGGGCCGGCATCTCGAAGGTGGAGATCGAGCGCACCCGTGACCGGGTCCGGGTCGACATCCACACCGCGCGTCCCGGCATCGTCATCGGTCGCCGCGGCGCCGAGGCCGACCGCCTGCGCGGCGAGCTTGAGAAGCTCACCGGCAAGCAGGTCCAGCTGAACATCCTCGAGGTGAAGAACCCCGAGATCGACGCGCAGCTCGTCGCCCAGGGTGTTGCCGAGCAGCTCTCCGGTCGCGTGCAGTTCCGTCGCGCGATGAAGAAGGCCATGCAGACCTCGATGCGCTCGGGTGCCAAGGGCATCCGGATCCAGTGCTCGGGCCGTCTCAACGGTGCTGAGATGTCGCGGTCGGAGTTCTACCGCGAGGGCCGGGTGCCGCTGCACACCCTGCGTGCCGACATCGACTACGGCTTCTACGAGGCCAAGACCACCTTCGGCCGCATCGGCGTGAAGGTCTGGATCTACAAGGGCGAGGTCGCCGGCACCAAGGCCGAGCGCGAGGCGCAGGCTGCTGCCCGTGCCGGCGCACCGGGCCGCGGCGGCGCTCGCGACGCCCGCGGCGGCGCTCGCGGTGGCGAGCGTCCGAGCCGTGGCACCCGCGGCGGGGACCGTCCCGCCCGTACCGAGGCTCCGGCCGAGGCGCCCGCTACCAACGCCGCCGAGGCCGCTGTCGCGGCCGACGCTCCCGCTGCAACCAATGGGGAGGGCTGAATCCCATGTTGATGCCCCGCAGGGTCAAGCACCGCAAGCAGCACCACCCGAACCGTCGGGGTGCTGCCAAGGGTGGCACGTCGCTGGCTTTCGGCGACTTCGGCATCCAGGCGGTCGAGGGCCACTACGTGACCAACCGTCAGATCGAGTCCGCGCGTATCGCGATGACCCGTCACATCAAGCGCGGTGGAAAGGTCTGGATCAACATCTACCCGGACCGCCCGCTGACCAAGAAGCCTGCTGAGACCCGGATGGGTTCCGGTAAGGGTTCCCCCGAGTGGTGGATCGCCAACGTCAAGCCCGGCCGTGTCATGTTCGAGCTCTCCGGAGTTCCGGAGGACATCGCCCGTGAGGCCATGCGTCGTGCGATGCACAAGCTCCCGATGAAGTGCAAGTTCATCACCCGTGAGGGGGCAATCTGATGGCAACGAACACGACCGCTCACGAACTCGATGAGCTCAACGACGTCGACCTCGAGGGCAAGCTGCGCGAGGCCAAGGAAGAGCTGTTCAACCTGCGCTTCCAGGCCGCGACCGGCCAGCTCGAGAGCCACGGCCGGCTGCGTTCGGTCAAGAAGGACATCGCCCGGATCTACACCGTGGTCCGTGAGCGCGAGCTCGGAATTCGATCGACCCCAGGGGGCGCCGCGTCCGCTGACAGCGCCGAGAAGGATGGTGCCGCATGAGTGAGGAAGCAGTGACCCAGGAGCGTACGCGTCGCAAGGTCCGTGAGGGCCTGGTCGTGAGCGACAAGATGGACAAGACCGTCGTCGTGACCGTGGAGGACCGCGTCAAGCACGCCCTCTACGGCAAGGTGCTCCGCCGGACGGTCAAGCTCAAGGCACACGACGAGCAGAACGAGTGCGGCATCGGTGACCGGGTCCAAATCATGGAGACCCGCCCGCTGTCGGCGACGAAGCGCTGGCGCGTGGTCCAGATCGTCGAGAAGGCCAAGTAACACCCGTCCCCCCAGATTTACCAACACAAGTTCGGCAAGGCTCAGCAGCCGTGAGCGGCTGAGAACCAGCACGACAACCAGGAGAAAAACCGATGATCCAGCAGGAGTCGCGACTCAAGATCGCCGACAACACCGGTGCGAAGGAAATCCTTTGCATCCGTGTCCTCGGCGGCTCGGGTCGGCGCTACGCCGGCATCGGCGACGTCATCGTCGCCACGGTCAAGGACGCGATCCCCGGCGGCAACGTCAAAAAGGGTGACGTGGTCAAGGCCGTGATCGTGCGGACCGTGAAGGAGCGCCGTCGTGCAGACGGTTCCTACATCCGCTTCGACGAGAACGCCGCCGTGATCCTCAAGGCCGATGGCGAGCCGCGAGGCACCCGCATCTTCGGCCCTGTGGGCCGTGAGCTGCGCGAGAAGAAGTTCATGAAGATCATTTCGCTGGCCCCGGAGGTGCTCTGAGATGAGCGTGAGCATTAAGAAGGGCGACACCGTCCGCGTGATCGCGGGCAAGGACAAGGGCGCCGAAGGCAAGGTCATCCAGGTGCTGCGCGAGGAGAGCCGGGTGATCGTCGAAGGCGTGAACCGGATCAAGAAGCACACCAAGGTGATCAACCAGGGCGGTCGCGCCGGCAACACCGGCGGGATCATCACCACCGAGGCCCCGATCCACGTGTCCAACGTGATGCTGATCGAGGGCAAGGGTGTGACGCGCATCGGCTACAAGCGCGTCGAGGTCACCAAGACCCGTCCCGACGGCTCGACGTACAAGGCCAACCGGAGCGTCCGCATCTCGCGGAAGACCGGAGACGAGATCTGATGAGTGAGATGACTGAGAACGCTGTGGCGACGATGCCCCGGATGAAGTCGCGCTACCGCGAGGAGATCCTCCCCGCGCTGCGCGAGGAGTTCGGCTACGCCAACGTGATGCAGGTCCCCGGCCTGGTCAAGATCGTCGTGAACATGGGCGTGGGCGAGGCCGCTCGCGACTCGAAGCTGATCGAGGGTGCGGTCAAGGACCTCACCGCGATCACCGGCCAGAAGCCGCAGGTCACCAAGGCCCGCAAGTCGATCGCCCAGTTCAAGCTGCGTGAGGGCATGCCGATCGGCGCGCACGTCACGCTGCGGGGCGACCGGATGTGGGAGTTCCTCGACCGCCTGCTGGCGCTCGCGCTCCCGCGTATCCGTGACTTCCGTGGTCTCAACCCGAAGCAGTTCGACGGTCGCGGCAACTACACCTTCGGTCTCACCGAGCAGGTCATGTTCCACGAGATCGACCAGGACAAGATCGACCGGTCGCGAGGCATGGACATCACCATCGTGACCACCGCCACCAACGACGACGAGGGCCGCGCGCTGCTGAAGCAGCTCGGGTTCCCGTTCAAGGAGAACTGACATGGCGAAGACTGGACTCAAGGTCAAGGCCGCGAAGACGCCCAAGTTCAAGGTGCGGGGTTACACCCGTTGCCAGCGCTGCGGTCGCCCCAAGGCCGTCTACCGCAAGTTCGGCCTGTGCCGGATCTGCCTGCGCGAGATGGCGCACGCCGGCGAGCTGCCCGGCGTCACCAAGTCCTCGTGGTAACCGACCACTACTTCAAACAAGACGCTGAAGGTCCCGCCGCGGAGCGGTGCGGAAACCACAACGAGAAAGGGCCGAATCGGCCATGACAATGACTGACCCGATCGCAGACATGCTGACCCGTCTGCGCAACGCCAACCAGGCGTACCACGACTCGGTCGCCATGCCTTACAGCAAGCTCAAGGCTGGCGTCGCGGAGATCCTCCAGCAGGAGGGTTACATCACCTCCTGGAAGGTCACCGACAACACCGACGAGAAGGGCGAGCCGGCTGTCGGCAAGACCCTGCAGATCGAGCTCAAGTACGGCCGCAGCCGGGAGCGCTCGATCGCGGGTGTCCGCCGGATCAGCAAGCCCGGTCTGCGCGTGTACGCCAAGAGCACGGGCCTGCCCAAGGTGCTCGGCGGCCTCGGTGTGGCGATCATCTCGACCAGCCAGGGGTTGCTCACCGACCGCCAGGCCAACAAGAAGGGCGTGGGTGGGGAAGTCCTCGCCTACGTCTGGTAACCGGAAACCAGGAGAGGAGTAAGCGATGTCGCGCATTGGCAAGCTTCCCGTCCCGGTTCCTTCCGGGGTGGACATCACGGTCGCCGAGAGCACCGTCACGGTGAAGGGCCCCAAGGGCGTCCTGAGCCACAACGTCGCGGAGCCGATCACGGTCGACCGCGGCGAGGACGGCACGCTCGAGGTCAAGCGGCCCAACGACGAGCGTCGGAGCAAGGCCCTGCACGGTCTGACCCGCACGCTCATCAACAACATGGTCGTGGGTGTGACCGACGGCTACGAGAAGAAGCTCGAGATCGTCGGGGTCGGGTACCGGGTCATCTCCAAGGGCCCCACGGAGCTGGAGTTCCAGCTCGGCTACTCGCACGTGATCAACTTCAAGGCTCCCGAGGGCATCACCTTCGCGGTGGAGTCGCCGACCAAGCTCGGCGTCATCGGGATCGACAAGCAGTTGGTCGGCGAGGTTGCCGCCAACATCCGCAAGCTGCGCAAGCCCGAGCCGTACAAGGGCAAGGGCGTTCGCTACGCGGGCGAGCACATCCGCCGCAAGGTCGGAAAGGCTGGTAAGTGATCATGGCGATCTCTCTGAAGCACAACAAGCACACCGCTTCCCGTACGGCGTCGCGTCTGCGTCGCCAGATGCGCGGTCGCAAGAAGCTGAACGGCACCGCCGAGCGCCCGCGTCTGGTCGTCACCCGGTCCGCGAAGCACATCACCGTCCAGGTCGTCGACGACCTGGTCGGCAAGACGCTGGCGTACGCGTCGACCATGGAGGCCGATCTCCGGTCCACCGCGGCCGACAAGACCGCCAAGGCGCGCAAGGTCGGCGAGCTCGTTGCAGAGCGCGCGAAGGCAGCGGGCGTGGGCGAGGTCGTCTTCGACCGCGCCGGCAACAAGTACCACGGTCGCGTTGCGGCCCTTGCTGACGGCGCCCGCGAGGGCGGCCTGACCTTCTGATGGCAGACATGACATTCAAGGGAGTTATCTGATGAGCGGATCCCAGCAGCGCGGACAGCGCGCCGGTGGCGGCCGCGGTGGCCGCGACGGTGGTCGCGGTGGCCAGCAGGAGAAGAGCCAGTACATCGAGCGCGTCGTCGCGATCAACCGCGTCGCCAAGGTCGTCAAGGGTGGTCGTCGCTTCAGCTTCACCGCCCTGGTGATCGTCGGTGACGGCGACGGCATGGTCGGCGTCGGCTACGGCAAGGCCAAGGAAGTTCCTGCGGCGATCGCCAAGGGTGTCGAGGAAGCCAAGAAGCACTTCTTCAAGGTTCCCCGCGTCCAGGGCACCATCCCGCACCCGGTCCAGGGCGAGAAGGCTGCCGGCGTGGTCTTCCTGCGTCCCGCGGCCCCCGGTACCGGTGTCATCGCCGGTGGTCCGGTCCGCGCGGTGCTCGAGTGCGCCGGTATCCACGACGTGCTGAGCAAGTCGCTCGGCTCCTCGAACCAGATCAACATCGTGCACGCGACCGTCGAGGCGCTGCGGATGCTGGAGGAGCCGGAGGCAGTCGCAGCCCGCCGGGGTCTGACCGTCGAGCAGGTGGCCCCGGCCGCCCTGCTGCGGGCGCGCGCCGAGGGCATCGCCACCGCTGCGGCGACCGCGACGGAGGTGACTCTCTGATGGGTCAGCTCAAGGTCACGCAGAAGAAGGGCCTCATCGGTCTCAAGCAGAACCAGCGCGACACGTTGCGCTCGCTGGGTCTCAAGCGGATCAACGATGTGGTCATCAAGGAGGACCGGCCGGAGTTCCGCGGCATGGTCCACACCGTCCGTCACCTGGTGACGGTCGAGGAGGTTGACTGATGACGCTCAAGCTGCACCACCTGCGTCCTGCCCCCGGGGCCAAGACCGCCAAGACCCGTGTCGGTCGTGGTGAGGGCTCGAAGGGCAAGACCGCGGGCCGTGGTACCAAGGGCACCAAGGCGCGCTACCAGGTCCCGGTTGCCTTCGAGGGTGGCCAGATGCCGATCCACATGCGTCTGCCCAAGCTCAAGGGCTTCAAGAACCCGTTCCGGGTCGAGTTCCAGGTCGTCAACCTCGACCGTCTCGGGGCACTGTTCCCCGAGGGCGGCGCGGTGACGGTCGCGGACCTCGTCGCCAAGGGTGCGGTCCGCAAGGGCCAGCCGGTCAAGGTTCTGGGCCAGGGCGAGATCACCGTCGCGGTCCAGGTCACGGCGGACAAGTTCTCCGCCTCGGCCAAGGAGAAGATCGCGGCTGCCGGTGGCACCGCGACCGAGCTCTGACGCCGGACCAGGCCTTCGGTCGAGACGATCGACGAGGGGTGCCGGGCCTTCGGGTCCGCCACCCCTCCGCCTGTTTTTCGTCCGGACACCGAGCCGAGCCGCCCGTCCCCGGGGCTGTCGCGGAGGCCCCCGGGTCTCCAAGTTCGGTTGACGCAACTGCCCCGGGTTCTGCCTGTTAGGCTTCCACGAGCCTCGCTGTGGTCACTGGACCGGTGAGGGCCCCAGCCTGAGAAAGAGGATCACGTGCTTAGCGCGTTCGCCAACGCATTCCGGACCCCTGACCTGCGCAAGAAGCTGCTTTTCGTGCTGCTCATCGTGGCGGTCTTCCGGCTCGGTTCGCAGATCCCCGCACCAGGTGTGCACGTGTCCAACGTCCAGGAGTGCTTCGACGTCGCGAAGAACGACGGCATCTACGGGTTGATCAACCTGTTCTCCGGCGGTGCGTTGCTGCAGCTCACGGTCTTCGCGCTCGGGATCATGCCGTACATCACGGCCAGCATCATCCTGCAGCTTCTCGTCGTGGTGATCCCGCGGCTGGAGACGCTGAAGAAGGAAGGCCAGTCCGGCCAGGCCAAGATCACCCAGTACACCCGCTACGTGACCCTCGCCCTGGCGATCCTGCAGGCGACCGGCATCGTCGCCCTGGCGCGCAACGGCGCCCTCCTGCAGAACTGCGAGCTGCCGCTCCTGCACGAGAACAACTTCCAGACCGCCGCGATGATGGTGATCACCATGACCGCCGGCACGGCCGTGATCATGTGGCTCGGCGAGCTCGTCACCGACCGCGGCATCGGCAACGGTATGTCGATCCTGATCTTCACCCAGGTCGTCGCGACGTTCCCGGTCGCCCTGTGGAACGTCCAGAAGTCGCAGGGACCGTGGGTCTTCGGGGGCGTGCTGGTCGTCGGCCTCGTGGTGGTCGCCGGCGTCATCTTCATCGAGCAGGCGCAACGCCGGATCCCGGTCCAGTACGCCCGACGGATGGTCGGCCGCAAGATGTTCGGCGGTTCGTCGACCTACATCCCGTTGAAGGTGAACCAGGCCGGCATCATCCCGGTCATCTTCGCCTCCAGCCTGCTCTACCTGCCGGCGATGGCGGTCCAGTTCAACCAGAACTCCGACTCCGCGGTCCTCACCTGGATCAGCCAGCACCTGGTCACCGGCGACCACCCGATCTACATGGCGCTCTACTTCGCCATGATCATCTTCTTCACGTACTTCTACGTCGCGATCACCTTCAACCCCCAAGAGGTCGCCGACAACATGAAGCAGTACGGCGGCTTCATCCCCGGGATCCGGGCTGGGAAGCCGACGGAGGAGTACCTCAACTACGTCCTTTCCCGCATCACGCTGCCGGGTGCGCTCTACCTGGGCCTGATCGCCCTGATCCCGTTGATCGCCCTCGTGCTGGTCGACGCCAACCAGAGCTTCCCGTTCGGCGGCACCTCCCTGCTCATCATGGTCGGCGTCGCGCTCGACACCGTGAAGCAGATCGAGAGCCAGCTGCAGCAGCGCAACTACGAAGGCTTCCTCCGATGAGAATGATCCTGATGGGTCCGCCCGGCGCCGGTAAGGGCACCCAGGCCAAGTACGTGGCTGCGCGCTTCGGCATCCCGGCGATCTCCACCGGCGACATCTTCCGGGCCAACGTGTCCTCCGGCACCGAGCTCGGTATCGAGGCCAAGCGGTACATGGACGCCGGCGAGTACGTGCCCGACGAGGTCACCAACAAGATGGTCCGCAACCGGATCGACGAAGAAGACGCGCTCCCGGGCTTCCTGCTCGACGGGTACCCGCGCACCCTCGCTCAGGTGACCGAGCTGGACGGGATGATCGAGTTCACCGGCCACTCCCTGGATGCTGTCGTGGTTCTCACCGTCAACCAGGACGAGCTCGTGGGCCGGTTGCTGCAGCGGGCGAAGACGGAGGGGCGCGCCGACGACACCGAGGACGTGATCCGTCGTCGGCAGGAGATCTACACCGAGCAGACCGAGCCGTTGATCGAGGTCTACCGCGACCGCGGCCTGCTCATCGAGGTCGACGGCCTCGGCCAGGTCGACGAGGTGACCGAGCGCATCTTCGGTGCGCTGGCCTCCGTCCACCAGAGCTGATCGACCTCGGTGGTCGATCAGTGAGCGCAGCGAACGGATAGTCCGGACCATGGGTTTCAGGGACCGCGGCGTCGAGATCAAGACGCCCGAGCAGATCGCGAAGATGCGGGTTGCCGGCCTCCTGGTCGGTGAGACCCTCGAGGTGCTCCGGGGCGCCGTACGGGCGGGGATCAGCACCGGCGAGCTGGACGCCATCGCGGAGGACAACATCCGCTCCCACGGCGGTGTCCCCTCCTTCAAGGGCTACGGCCACCCGCCGTTCCCGGCGAGCATCTGCGCCTCGGTCAACGACGAGGTCGTGCACGGCATCCCGGGGGACCGGATCCTCGCCGACGGTGACGTGATCTCGATCGACTGCGGCGCGATCGTCGACGGCTGGCACGGCGACGCGGCGATCACCGTGGCCGTGGGAGAGGTCGCCGACGAGGTCCGCACCCTGATGGAGGTGACCGAGGGCTCGATGTGGGCCGGCTTCGCGGCCGCCCGCCTCGGCGGCCGGGTCACCGACATCTCGCACGCGGTCGAGCAGTACGTCCGCGCGAGTGCCCACCCGCAGGGCGGCAGCTACGGGATCCTCGAGGACTACACCGGCCACGGGATCGGCAGCGCGATGCACCAGCCGCCGAACGTGCCGAACTACGGTCGCGCCGGCAAGGGACCCAAGCTCGAGCTCGGCCTGGCCCTCGCGGTCGAGCCGATGATCACGCTGGGGAGCAAGCACACCCTGGTGGCCGAGGACGACTGGACGATCGTCACCACCGACGGTTCCTGGTCCGCACACTTCGAGCACACCTTCACGCTCACCGAGAACGGCCCGTGGATCCTCACCTGCCTCGACGGCGGGGAGACCAAGCTCGCCGAGCTCGGCGTCCCCTTCGGCGGCCGCTGACCCCGCTCTCCGTCCGAAAAGCGGTGTTCATCACGATTGATCCACTCGTGGGGTCCCACCCCGGCCGCCGATTGGTGATTTCAGCCCAGGTTCCCTAGACTGATGCGTCGGCCCAACGTGGGTCCGTTGTGTGGTGCCTTACGGCTGCCCGCCCGCCTGCTCGTCGCAGTGATGCGAACGTGCTCGTGCGCGGGGAAATGGGGCGCACGCGGCAGGCTCACGAGGTCCACTCGCCCGGCTCCGGTCGGACGAGGAGGTTCCCGGGTCAACGGTAGACATCAAGCCAACAGATTGTGGAGGACATGCCGAAGAAAGAAGGCGTGATCGAGATGGAGGGCTCCGTCGTGGAGGCCCTGCCCAACGCCATGTTCCGGGTCGAGCTGACCAACGGACACAAGGTGCTCGCCCACATCAGCGGCAAGATGCGCCAGCACTACATCCGGATCCTCCCTGAGGACCGGGTCGTGGTGGAGCTCTCGCCGTACGACCTCACTCGCGGTCGGATCGTCTACCGGTACAAGTAAGAGAACCAGCCGATATCAAGCAAGAAAGGGCTGACATGAAGGTCAACCCGAGCGTCAAGCCGATCTGTGACAAGTGCAAGGTGATCCGTCGCCACGGACGCGTCATGGTGATCTGCGAGAACCCGCGTCACAAGCAGCGCCAGGGCTGAGTCCCGGGCGCCGCGGCGCACCAACTGAATAACCCACAACGTGATCGCTTAGCCGTCCTGGACGGCGAATCACCTCCGGAGCGGATGGCCGGAGCTCTTGGCTTCGAGACGGGACTTCGTCCCTCCTCAACCAGCCGAAAGGCGCGACACGACCAGACCACCGTGAACCACAGGGCCGCGAGGCCCGCAGAAGGGAAACGCCAGAATGGCACGCCTCGTTGGTGTTGATCTCCCGCGTGACAAGCGCATCGAGATCGCACTTACCTACATCTACGGCATCGGCCGTACCCGCGCCCAGCAGCTGCTCGCCGCGACCGGGGTCGACCCGAACGCACGCGTCCACACGTTGGGTGACGAAGAGCTGGTCAAGCTCCGTGACGAGATCGAAGCCAACTTCAAGATCGAGGGTGACCTCCGTCGCGAGGTCCAGGCCGACATCCGCCGGAAGATCGAGATCGGCAGCTACCAGGGTCGCCGCCACCGCATGGGCCTTCCGGTCCGCGGTCAGCGCACCAAGACCAACGCTCGTACCCGCAAGGGCCCGAAGCGGACTGTCGCCGGCAAGAAGAAGAAGTGATCCGCGTCTGACGACGCGTCACCTCCCACTTCACTCGAATCCAAGCTTCCAGCAAACACAGGAGTACTGAATGCCTCCCAAGAGCCGCGCAGCGGCTGGCGCCAAGAAGGTGCGCCGCAAGGAGAAGAAGAACATCGCTCAGGGCGAAGCCCACATCAAGAGCACGTTCAACAACACGATCGTCACGATCACCGACCCCACCGGGGCGGTCATCTCGTGGGCCTCGGCCGGCACCGTCGGCTTCAAGGGCTCGCGCAAGTCCACCCCGTACGCCGCGCAGATGGCCGCCGAGGCTGCTGGTCGCCGTGCGATGGACCACGGCATGAAGAAGATCGACGTCTTCGTCAAGGGCCCGGGTTCCGGTCGCGAGACCGCGATCCGTTCGCTCGGTGCCATCGGCCTCGAGGTCGGCACCATCCAGGACGTCACGCCCACCCCCCACAACGGTTGCCGCCCGCCCAAGCGCCGGCGCGTCTGACCCCGAGACCAGAAGGAGACTGATCAGAAATGGCCCGTTACACCGGTCCCATGACCAAGAAGTCGCGCCGTCTCGGTGTCGACCTCGTCGGCGGCGACGCCGCGTTCGAGAAGCGCCCCTACGCTCCCGGCCAGCACGGCCGCGCGCGGATCAAGGAGAGCGAGTACCGCAACCAGCTGCAGGAGAAGCAGAAGGCCCGCTTCACCTACGGCGTGATGGAGAAGCAGTTCCACCGCTACTACGAAGAGGCAGCTCGTCGTTCCGGCAAGACCGGTGACAACCTGCTGCAGCTCCTCGAGTGCCGCCTGGACAACGTCGTCTACCGCGCCGGCTTCGCCCGGACCCGTCGCCACGCCCGCCAGCTGGTCGTGCACGGTCACTTCCTGGTGAACGGCAAGAAGGTCGACATCCCGTCGTACCAGGTCTCGGCCCACGACGTCATCGACGTCCGGGAGAAGAGCCTGGAGATGACCCCGTTCATCGTGGCTCGTGAGACCCACGGCGAGCGGATCGTCCCGGCCTGGCTCGAGGCGCTCCCGAACCGGATGCGCGTGCTGGTGCACTCGCTCCCGGTCCGTGCGCAGATCGAGCTCCCGGTCCAGGAGCAGCTCATCGTCGAGTACTACTCGAAGAAGTAGTAGTTCTTCTCATATTGCCAACCCACATAGTGAGTTCGAGCCCTTCAAATAGAGGTGGGGCTCGGAAAGGAAATCACCAGTGCTGATCGCACAGCGCCCGACCCTGTCGGAAGATGTCGTCGACGAGTTCCGTTCCCGGTTCGTGATCGAACCGCTGGAGCCCGGCTTCGGCTACACGCTCGGCAACTCGCTCCGCCGCACCCTGCTCTCCTCGATCCCGGGTGCTTCGGTCACCAGCATCAAGGTGGACACGGCTCTGCACGAGTTCTCCACCATCGAGGGCGTCAAGGAAGACGTCACCGAGATCATCCTGAACCTCAAGGGCCTCGTCGTCTCCTCCGAGCACGACGAGCCGGTCACCATGTACCTGCGCAAGCAGGGCTCGGGTGCCGTCACCGCCGCTGACATCGCGCCTCCGGCCGGTGTCGAGGTCCACAACCCCGACCTGCAGATCGCGACCCTCAACGACAAGGGCAAGCTCGAGCTCGAGCTCGTCGTCGAGCGGGGCCGCGGCTACGTCAGCTCGGTGCAGAACAAGGGCGGCGACAACGAGATCGGCCGGATCCCGGTCGACTCGATCTACTCGCCCGTGCTGAAGGTGACCTACAAGGTCGAGGCGACCCGTGTCGAGCAGCGCACGGACTTCGACCGGCTCGTCATCGACGTCGAGACCAAGTCCTCGATCCGTCCCCGCGACGCGATCGCGTCGGCCGGCAAGACCCTGGTCGAGCTCTTCGGTCTGGCTCGCGAGCTGAACGTCGAGGCCGAGGGCATCGACATCGGCCCGTCGCCGGTCGACGAGCAGCTGGCCCAGGACCTGGCCATGCCGGTCGAGGACCTGAACCTGACGGTGCGGTCGTACAACTGCCTCAAGCGCGAGGGCATCCACACCGTGGGTGAGCTCGTGGCCCGTTCGGAGCAGGACCTGCTCGACATCCGCAACTTCGGCGCGAAGTCGATCGACGAGGTCAAGGCCAAGCTGGTCGAGATGGGCCTGTCCCTCAAGGACAGCGCGCCCGGCTTCGACCCGGCCACCGCCCTGGCGGCGTACGACGACGACGACGACTCGTTCGTCGAGGACGAGCAGTACTGAGACCCCTCCGGTCGTCGAGCCTGCCGAGACCTCGGCACGCTCGACGCCCGGGACCACAGCACCATCTATCCGAGTACCTAGTACGGCTCGGGAGAATCGAGAGAAGCAATGCCTACTCCCAAGAAGGGCGCTCGCCTCGGCGGCAGCCCGTCCCACCAGCGCCTGATCCTGTCGAACCTGGCCACGGCCCTGTTCGAGCACGGTCGGATCACCACCACCGAGGCCAAGGCGCGCACCCTGCGCCCGCTCGCGGAGAAGCTGATCACCAAGGCGAAGAAGGGTGACCTGCACAACCGGCGCGAGGTCCTCAAGACCGTGCGCGACAAGTCGGTCGTGCACACGCTCTTCACCGAGATCGCGCCGACGTTCGCCGAGCGTCCGGGCGGTTACACCCGGATCACCAAGATCGGTCCCCGCAAGGGCGACAACGCGCCGATGGCCGTGATCGAGCTCGTGACCGAGTCGTACACGCCGGCCCCGCCGAAGGCGAAGAAGACCAAGGTCGAGGCGCCGAAGCCGGTCGAGGAGACCCCGGTCGAGACCGACGAGGCCGCTGAGGTCGAGGCTCCCGAGGCCGACGCCGTCGAGGAGACCGAGGTCGAGGCCCCCGAGGCCGAGGCGACCGAGGTCGAGGAGACCGAGGCTCCGGCCGAGGAAGCTCCCGCGGCTGAGGCCGACGAGGAGAAGTCCGAGGCCTGAGCACAGCAGCTCACCCGTTGGCCCGTCACCCGCAAGGGTGGCGGGCCAACGTGCTTCTCGCCGACGTTCTGCTCCGGCCCGGTCAGTCGCGGCGCGGGGAGATGTCCAGACGCATCAGGTCGGCCAGCCGGTCCACCGCCGGTCCCAGGCAGAGGATCACCAGCAGGGTTCCCGGGCCCACGGCCGCGCCGAGCAACCAGCCGACCAGGGCGCCACCGGCCTGCAGGGCGCTGTAGCTCCACCGGAACGGGACCGGGGGGTCCCAGGCCTGGGCGGCTGCCTCGGCCGGACCGGCCCCGAGTCGACTGCCCAGGTAGGCCGCCACCCCGACCGCCAGCACCGGGAGCGCGAGGGCCAGCAGCAGCGCCCGGCCGACGTACGAGTCGGGTGTCTCCAGGGCGTCCAGGACGACCGAGACGGTGTAGCCGACGACGACGATCTGGACGACCGTGCCGACGTCGGGCCGGACCCGCCGGAGCGCTGCCACGGCCAGGAAGACGAGGCTGACCGCGGTGTTGGCGAGCACGAACGCCCAGTCGCTGCTCCGGGCGACCCCGTTGACCAGGGTCGAGTATCCGTCGGAGCCGAGATCCGCGGTGAGCAGCAGTCCGACGCCCAGTCCGAGAACGACGCAGCCGAGGACGAGCAGCGCGATTCTCGGCACGGAGTAGCGGCTCACGGGGTCCAGCGTCCCAGAGTCCCCGTGCGACTCACCCGCGGGGCTTCGCAACGGACCTGGGCCCCTCCTCGAGCTCGTCGCCGAGCTGGGACTGACAGACTTCTCCCATGCGTCTGCGCCTCGACCTCGCCTACGACGGGACTGATTTCCGCGGCTGGGCCCGCCAGCCGGGACTGCGCACCGTCCAGGGCGAGCTGGAGGGGGCCCTGGACACGATCCTGCGGACGACGGGCACCCGGCTGACTGTGGCGGGTCGCACCGATACCGGGGTGCACGCGCGCGGTCAGGTCGCCCACGTCGACCTGGACGAGGAGGTCTTGGCCTCCCTGCCCGGACGCGGTGAGGCGACCCCGGAGGCCGCGTTGCTGCGTCGGGTGAACGGGGTGGCGGGCAGCGACGTCCGCCTGCACCGGGCCACCCGGGCGCCGGCAGGGTTCGATGCCCGCTTCAGCGCGATCTGGCGCCGGTACGCCTACCGGATCGCCGACGACCCCACGATGGTCGACCCGCTCCGCCGCGGGCACGTGGTCGCGTGGTCGCGCCCGCTGGAGGTGGAGGCGATGAACGCGGCCGCCGAGCAGCTGCTGGGGCTCAACGACTTCGCGGCCTTCTGCAGACGGCGTCCCGGTGCCACCACGATCCGGTCGCTCCTGGAGCTGGAGTGGGCGCGCACCGACGGCATCCTGGTCGCCACCGTCCGGGCGGACGCGTTCTGCCACTCGATGGTGCGTTCCCTGGTCGGGTGCATGGCTGCGGTCGGTGAGGGCCGTCGCGACCCGGACTGGGCCACCCGAGTCCTGCGTGGCAAGGAGCGGGTCCCGGACCTGACCGTCGCGCCCGCGCACGGCCTCACCCTCGAGGAGGTCGGCTACCCCGACGACGCCGAGCTCGCCGCCCAGGCCGAGCGGGCCCGGGCGAAGCGAGAGCTCGACGAGGAGTGACCCGGG
>JBFJNH010000056.1:0-21217 GCA_041618295.1 Marmoricola sp. | reverse complement strand
GGTGAGTGTTGGTGACGGTGGGTGTTGCGGCGGTGCAGCTCCACGATCCGCGCCCACCGGCGGGCGTTGAGTCTGTTCTCCTCGACCAGGTCGACGACACCGCCGAGGAGGAGGTCCTGATCGCTCAACACGGTGGTGTTGAACAGGGTGGTGGACAGGTCGTTCAGTTGGTCCATGTAGTCCTGCTTTCCCGAGACAGCGGCCCGATCCGCTAGGACCAATCAACCAGGGCGCACCGACAGTTTTCGGGCCCGGACGGGGTCAACACCGGGCTGTTCATAATCCGTCGATGGAGCGGATTCTGCGACAAGACTTTCGGACACGGATTCTGAGACGGACCTGACCGCATGAGCGTTGCGTCGACGGGTTGTCCGACAGATACGGCCGGTGTGAGACGCGACGGGGCTAGTCAGTCGGAGTCGTCGCGCTAAGCGAGGCGGAGCGGGGTGTCCGGGTCGGTTAGCCAGGCCCGAAGCCGCTGTCCCACAGCCTGATCCAGTGGGAGTGATGTTGGTTCGCCAGATGACGGTGCCGTGACCGCAGACCCGTGCGCCCTCGTACATCGGTAGGACCACTCCCGGCTGCACTTCGAGGTCCCACTGACCCACCATCTGCGGGAACGGCGGCACGATGACCGCGTAGGCGCTCTCACCGGGTAGCACCACGTCCCGAGAGAAGGCCAGCACGGGTGCCCCGGTCTGCTCATCGGGGGGACTCATGCTGGGGAGACCCCAGTTGGGGCGATAGCTGAACTGCGCGGCGGGTGAGTCAATCAAGGGCGCGGTCCGTCCGCCGTACTTTGTCGGCGTCAGACGAAGGTCGACGCCGAAGGCCATAGTCGGATGCGGGTCCACCGCACAACCGTAGAAGCGTGGGCCTGCCGAGCCGTCCGAAGACCCTCCGGTTCCGAGACTGCTGAACGCTACGGCAGCCTGTCCGGGCGGAGTGGGAGCGTCACGCCCTGGGCTCGAATGTTCAGTTCATACTGTTCGCGCTCTCGCTCGCCAGCAAGCGCGGAGTAGTAGGCGGGATCACCCTGGAGGATTCGAGGGTCCTCTTGAAGTTGACCTCTCGCAATCTCCAACAAGCGACGCACGTCGGCACTGCCCACGAATCCCGAGTACCGCCAACCCTTCCAGGGTTCGGTACCTGTCGGGAAGATGCTGATCTCGAACTCGCCACGGGGGCTGAGGGTGATCTCGCAGCCAAGTTCGGGCGATGCGAGCACGAGATGGCCGGGATCTGATGTGACGGCTCTGAACGACTCGGCTGGGAGTTCGCGAGCCAGGACCTCACGCACCACGGTCTCGGAGAGTTGCTCCACGGGATCAGTCAAGCATCGTGTTCAGGGAGTCGCGCAACCCTCCCGATACGGACGGCGGCAAGTCAGCCTTCGCGGTGGCCGAGCAACGACGGAGGCTCACGCAAGAAGGTCGCGAATGCCAGTGGCACATTCTTGCCAAGGAACGTGGCCCAAGCTGAGGCGTCATCCTCGTCGTAGTAGGCGAACCACACGTCCCTCGTGGCATCAACCGGGCGGGTATCCCGCTCGAAGTGGGCTAGGTAGTGCGGGCGTAGCTCGGGCGGCAGTTCTCGCAGGATTTGTTGGTTCGGTGGCGGCAGCGTCTCAGCCACGTGATCGTTGATGCGCAGCGCCTCGCGCCGACTAATCTCGTCAAGCAGCCCCCAAATGCGTTGGCGGCTGAATCCTGTCGCGCGAACTGGACGTTCAGACCGCTCGAACTCCACGACGAACCGGTTCCCGCTGTGCGGGTCCCACCCACTTTGAGAGGCCTGCACCGCAACGACGTGGTGCTCGCCTTCCGCGGATCGGACCCAGCCCGTGCTGCCCAGTAGCTTGAACCCCATGTCCTTGAGCCAGGGAGCTAGCTCCGCACGCAGGATCTTGTTCAGGTCGGTTGCGCGAAACGCGGCGGAACGCGTCTGACGACGGGGCGGCTCGTGACGACGAGTTCGACGAAAGCGCATAGCGCGAATCGTAGGTCCTCGTCCGGGGGCAGCCGGGCGGAGCGCGATGTCGCACAACCCTCCGAATTTGAACACCGCAACTATCGAGACTCCTCCGCGATGAGGAGACCTCGCAAGAGCTCCTCATACGCGACTCGCTCAAACCTCAGTGAAATGACAGGGGCCTCCTGCATTTCGAGGTTGAGCGGCTCGTAATCCCGCTGCCAACCGATGTCGCGCCACTCGACGAACTCGCCATCCCGGACGAGATCTGCAGTGAGCGCGCCGCAGCCGACGTCGAAGCAACTGGCGCAGAACAGAAGCGCGACCCGGCCGTCGGGCATCTTGGTGTCAAATCTGGATCCAGAGTCCTGACCGAGCAAGGTGCTCAAGGACGCGACCGCCAGCCCCTTGCCCGCCCACTCGTTCTGGATTGGCGTTACGTCTCCCTCGACCTGCCCGTTTCGGTAGGCGACGAGTTCGCGCAACGGAGTTCCATCAATCGTCCAGTCCTGGAATCCGAACTCCCGATCAACAAACTTGCTCCTGAGCCAACCTGTCTTCTCCTTCACCTCAGCAGTCATGACGTCGGGCGACGTACCAAGACGGGAGATGGGCAACATCATCTGCAAAGTCTCGCAGAGCGAGGCCAGCGATTTCAGGCGAGTCAGTCGCCGGACCGAGAGGCACCTGCGGACCGCAGGTGTCGCACAACCGTCCGATTGTGACCAGGAGCTGCTCCGTCGCGGAACCTGTCGTGATCAGCGGTGGCGCGTGCTCGCGGCTGACAGGATTCGCCTATGACGGGTGAACTTCACGACGCGAAGGAACGTCTACGGGTCCTGGAGGCAATCCTTGGCGCGTTGGACGAACCACACGCAGCGCTGGATCTCGTTCTTGAAGCGCAGGACCCGGACGCAGCCTCCCGCGCCCTCCAGGAGCACTTCGGTCTCGATGCCATTCAGGCGATGGCGATTCTCGACATGCAGTACCGCCGGTTGACCATGCGTGATCGCGAGCGGATCCGGGATGACATCGACGACCTCAGGAAGCACATCGAGTCGTTGAGCGGCTGACCCGAAGCACCTAGTCCGCTCAGTCCCGGCGCACCGCGACGCGGTCCTCGTGCCGTTTCGCGGGTGGGGGGACGAGGTCGCGCTCGCGGGCAACTTCGCCGTGAAGCAACTCCCAGTCGCGCCACGGCAGGTACGCGACTCGCCAGGCAATCTTCCACGAGGCGTAGAAGTTTGCGATCGGAACCAACAGCCACAGCGCGTGGGTCCACCGCAGCGAGATGCGAGTGGCGAGCACGGCATACAGCGCGAACGCCGGGAGAAAACCCCAAGGGCCTGTGGGCTCAACCGGCGCGACAGCGGTTAGCGCCGCGCCTCCCGCCCAGGGGCCGAGGAAGAGCAGCAGCGTGAGCGCTATGCGCGTCGAGGTGCTCCGGGGTGGGTGCTCATGACGTCAGCCTAAGGACACCATCACGCTGCTGTCCGATGCTTCGCTCGACGTCCAGCCGTCCTCGGAGTCCCGGCCGGTCCGCCAGACGTACCCGTCGAAGGCGACCGAGGCGATCTTCAGCTCGCCGGCGTACGCGACCAGGTACTGCGCGAACGCCCACCCGCGGCGGTTGCCCTCGGAACCCGAAGGGACCGGGACCCGGAGGTCCTGGCGGGCTCCGGTGCGCTCGGTGGACACCGGTCCGAACGCATCGGCCAGGGAAGCGGCGACCTCGTCAGCGGAGCCGTACTCGTCGGGCTCCCGGACGACACAGGTGAAGGCACCGCCCGGGCTGTAGCCGGTCAGCGCGGACGCGAGCACCCGGGCGTCCTCCGCGTGGTCCTCGTAGGCCTCGGGGAAGCCGGAGCGCTGCACCAGTTGGGCGGCCTCGGTGATCCGCATGCTCTGGTACCCGTCGACCTTCTCGAGAGCCTCGTAGAACTTGCCGATCGCGTACTTCTCGTTCTGGATCTGCCGCACGGTGCCCCAGCCCTGCGAGGGCCGCTGCTGGAAGATGCCGACCGAGTCGCGGTCGCCGTAGTCGAGGTTGCGGATCTTGCTCTCCTGGTACGCCGTCGCCAGCGCGATCGAGACCGCCCGCGCCGGCAGCCCGCGGCGTACGCCGATCGCGGCGATCAGCGCGGCGTTGCGGCCCTGGTCCGGAGCCAGGCCGACCTCGCGCCGCTCGACGGTCGCGTAGCAGCCCTCGGGGTCGGGGAGCGGGCCGGCGCCGCGCCAGATGGCGAAGCCGACTCCTGCCACCATCGCCAGGACCGCGAGGAAGCCGAAGGAGCGGAGGAAGGTCACGCGTTCAGTTCGCGTGCAGGTCGGCGTTGAGGGCGATGCCCTCGGCCTTCCACGGGACCGCCTCGACGGTGCCGGTGACCGAGTTGCGCCGGAACAGCATGTTCGAGGCGCCGCTGAGCTCCAGTGCCTTCACCGTCCGCGGGGTGTCGCCGGGCAGAGTCACCTTCGTGCCGGCGGTGATGTAGCAGCCCGCTTCCACGACGCAGTCGTTGCCGAGCGAGATGCCGATGCCGGCGTTCGCGCCCAGCAGGCAGCGCTGGCCGATCGCGATGACCTGGGAACCACCGCCGGACAGGGTGCCCATGATCGAGGCGCCGCCGCCGATGTCGGAGCCGTCGCCGACGACGACGCCGGCCGAGATCCGGCCTTCCACCATCGAGGCGCCGGTGGTCCCGGCGTTGAAGTTCACGAACCCCTCGTGCATCACCGTGGTGCCCTCGGCCAGGTGGGCACCGAGGCGGACCCGGTCGGCGTCGGCGATCCGGACGCCGGTCGGCAGCACGTAGTCGGTCATCCGGGGGAACTTGTCGACGCCGAAGACCTCGACCGTGCCGGTCGCCTTCAGGGCGCCGCGGACCTCCTCGAACCCGGTCACCGCGCACGGTCCGCGACTGGTCCACACGACGTTGTTGAGCAGGCCGAAGATGCCGGTCAGGTTCTGTCCGTGCGGGGCCACGAGGCGGTGGCTGAGCAGGTGCAGGCGCAGGTAGACGTCGCTGGCGTCGCGTGGCTCGTCGGCCAGCGCGATGGTGGTCAGCACGACCTCGGTGGTCACCCGGCGGGCGTCGTCCTTGCCCTCGAGCGCGGTCAGGTACGCCGGCGCGGCGGCGTCGGCTGGGGCCTCGCCGAGGGCGGGGGCCGGGTACCAGGTGTCGAGCACCGCGCCGTCCTCGGCGGTGGTCGCGAGGCCGAAGCCCCAGGCGTGGGTGGGGGAGTCGGGGGTCGTTGCAGCCATGGTGTTCAGGTTAGCGGGGCAGGTGTGGATGTCGGTGCGCGGTGGCAGGCTGCGGACATGGGTACGAACCGCTCCATCGCCATCTTCAAGGAGCTCTGTCTCGACACCCACCCGGCACCCGGCCAGGACGTCGCCGCGCTCGGACGGTTCTGGGCCGCGGTGACCGGCTGCGCGTTCGAGGACGGCGACGTCGTCGGTCCGGAGGAGGGCCAGGGGATCGCGATCTGCCCGGTCCCGGAACCGCGGACGGTCAAGCAGCGGGTGCACCTCGACGTGAGCGTGCGCGACCTGTCCGAGGTCCTCGACCTCGGCGCCACCGTGCTCCGCCCGCAGGACGAGGAGATCGGCTGGACGGTGATGGCCGACCCGGAGGGCGGCGAGTTCTGCGCCTTCGTGCAGCCTCCGGAGCGAATCGCCGACTACCGGGTCTTCGAGATCGCGGTCGACTCCGTCGACGCCGAGGCGAGCGCCCGGTGGTGGGCCGGGGTCTTCGGAGTCGAAGCCCAGACCAAGGAGGGCGTGGACTGGTGGTGGTTCACCGGCGCCCCGGGCTTCCCGTCGCCGGCGGTCGCACCGTTCTTCGCGATGGTCTTCGGGCCGGTGCCCGAGCCGAAGACGGTGAAGAACCGGATGCACTGGGACGTGTACGGCGACGTCGACGACTTCCTGGCCCGGGGCGCGACCCTGCTCCAGGAGTTGCCGCGCTGGACGGTGCTCGCCGACCCCGAGGGCAACGAGTTCTGCGTGTTCCCCGTCCGCTGACCTGACAGGATGAGGTCATGGCTCTGGACCTGACCGCGGACGTGGTGACGCTCACCGAGGCGCTGGTGAACATCGAGTCGGTGAGCCAGGACGAGCGGGCGATCACCGACGCCATCGAGGCGGCGCTGGCCGAGCTCCCGCACCTCAGCGTGACCCGGATCGGCAACTCGCTGGTCGCCCGGACCGATCTCGGTCGCGCGGAGCGGGTCGTGATCGCCGGCCACGTCGACACCGTCCCGGTCAACGACAACCTGCCGGCCCGCAACGACGGCACCCTGCTGCACGGTCTCGGCACGTGCGACATGAAGGGCGGCGTCGCGGTGGCGCTCAAGCTGGCCGCCGACCTGGCCGAGCCGGTCCGGGACGTGACCTACCTCTTCTACGAGTGCGAGGAGATCGCCTCGGTCCACAACGGGTTGCGGCTGATCGCCGAGCAGCGACCCGATCTGCTCGAGGCCGACTTCGCGATCCTGATGGAGCCCTCCGACGCTGTCGTCGAGGCGGGGTGCCAGGGGACGCTGCGGGTCGAGGTGAGCACCCGCGGGGAGCGCGCCCACTCGGCCCGCGCCTGGCGGGGGGTGAACGCGATCCACGGTGCCGCGGACGTGCTGACCCGGCTGACGGCGTACCAGCCGCGGAAGCCGGTGATCGACGGGCTGGAGTACCACGAAGGTCTCAACGCCGTCCTGATCAGCGGGGGTGTCGCCACCAACGTGATCCCGGACGCGTGCACGGTGACGGTGAACTACCGCTTCGCGCCGGACCGCAGCGAGGACGAGGCGCTCGCCTTCGTCCGCGACTACTTCGCCGGGTACGACGTGGTGGTCACCGATTCCGCCCCGGGGGCCCTGCCGGGCCTGGACCGCCCGGCGGCCCGGGCGTTCGTCGAGGCCGTCGGCGGTACCGCGAACCCGAAGTTCGGCTGGACCGACGTCGCCCGCTTCACCGGTCTGGGCATCCCGGCCGTCAACTACGGGCCCGGTGACCCGGTGCTGGCCCACAAGCAGGAGGAGAACGTGCCGATCGAGCAGATCCACCGCTGCGAAGCGACCTTGCGCACCTGGCTCGGAGCCGACCGGTGAGTGTGGAGCGCCCGCCGGGCGCCGGTCGCCGGATGAAGCGCAAGGGGCCGATGTTCCTGCGCGATACCCAGGTCGACCTCTCCACGACCGACCAACGGTTGCTCGACACCCGCGGCTCGAGCGACTGGCTGCACACCGACCCGTGGCGGGTGCTCCGGATCCAGGCCGAGTTCGTCGAGGGGTTCGGCGCCCTCGCCGAGCTCGGGCCGGCGATCGCCGTCTTCGGATCGGCGCGGACCAAGAAAGACGATCCGCACTACGCCAAAGGTGTCGAGATCGGCGCGAAGCTGGTGGAGGCCGGGTTCTCGGTGATCACCGGGGGCGGCCCCGGGGCGATGGAGGCGGCCAACAAGGGGGCTGCTGAAGCGGGTGGCGTCAGCGTCGGCCTGGGCATCGAGCTCCCCTTCGAGGACGGGGTCAACGACTACGTGAACCGCGGCGTCAACTTCCGCTACTTCTTCGCCCGCAAGACGATGTTCGTCAAGTACGCCCAGGGCTTCATCGTCCTGCCCGGCGGGATGGGCACGTTCGACGAGCTCTTCGAAGCGCTCACCCTCGCCCAGACGCAGAAGATCACCTCGTTCCCGGTGGTCCTGGTCGGCGTCGACTACTGGTCCGGGCTTCTCGACTGGCTCCGGGGCACGGTGCTCACCGACGGCAAGATCTCCGAGTCCGACCTGGACGCCCTCACCCTCACCGACGACGTCGACGAGGCCGTCGCGATCATGGCGGCTTCGCGATGATGTGGGTGCTGGCGGTCTTCGTGGTCCTCGTCATCGGGGCGGTCGCGGTAGTCGCCGCGGGTGCCGGTGATCCGCTCGCGCGGGTGTACGACGACCGGCCCGACGTCGTCGTACCGGCTGAGGGTCCGCTCGGTGTTGACGACCTGCTCCAGGTGCGTTTCACCACCACGTTCCGGGGGTACCGGGCCAGCGAGGTCGACGCCCTGCTGGACCGCTTGGCTGCCCAGCTGGCCAACGCCGAGCCTCCACCTGCCACTGACGAGATGACCCAGGACTGAAGGCTGATGTGATGCGTCGCTTCTCGGGATGGCTCGCTGGTTGGCTGTCCGTGGTGCTCGGCGTGGTCCTGGGCCTGGTCCTGGTGCCGCCTCCGGCATCGGGGGCGGTGCTCGCGACCAGCGTGATCGGGACCAGCGTCCAGGGGCGGGCGATCAAGGCCTACCGGATCGGCGACCGGTACTCCCCGGTGTCGGCGGTCTTCATCGGCGGGATCCACGGGAACGAGTCGCAGCCCTCGAAGATCCTGCTCAACCTGATGTCCGGTCCGGCCGTGCGCGGTGCGGCGATCTGGGTCATCCCGCGGATGAACCCCGACGGCGTCGTCCACCAGCGGCGTACCAACGCGCGCGGGGTCGACCTGAACCGGAACTTCCCGGTCGAGTGGGTCCGGCAACCGGCCCCGTTCTATTCCGGGTCGGGCCCGGCGAGCGAACCCGAGACCCGCGCGGTGCTGCGGTTCCTGCGTACAGTGAACCCCGACTACGTCGCGGTCCTGCACCAGCCGTTGTACGGCGTCGACAACTCCTACCCGAAGGCGCGTTCCTTCGCCTACCGGTTGTCCCGCGGGCTGCACCTGCCCCGCAAGGTGTTCCGCTGCAACTCGGTCTGCCGGGGCACGCTGACGCAGTGGTTCAACGCCACCAAACCCGGCCAGGCGCTGACCGTGGAGTACGGGTCGAGGGTGACGATCTACCAGGAAACCGTCACCGGACCGACCGGCCTGCTCTCCGCGATCGGGGCCACCCGCAAGCCCGCGATTATCCCGACCGAGGGCTGATGGGGAATAATGGGTGCGAACGGCGTCACATCTGCTCGGCGCTCTGATTCAGGCAAAGGAAGAGGTGTGCGCATGGCGGCGATGAAGCCGCGGACCGGCGACGGGCCGCTGGAGGTCACCAAGGAAGGTCGTGGCATCGTGATGAGGGTTCCCCTCGAGGGCGGTGGTCGGCTGGTGGTCGAGCTCAACGCGGAAGAGGCCGGCGCACTCGGAGACGCTCTGAAGAACGTGGTCGGCTGACGCCGGTCACCCTCGATCTGACGAAGGCCCCGACCCCCGGCAGGGGGGCCGGGGCCTTCGGTATTGTCACCGTGTGCCTGTCGCCCCCGCGTTCGACCTGAGTCCCGGACCTCTCTCTGCGCAGGCCGGGGCGGTGGCCATCCCGCTCCTGGAGGACGACGGGTCCCTGGTCCTCGGGCCGGGCGCGGCCGACCTCGCCGACGGCCTCGGCGACGCGGACCTGCTGGCGCTGCTGGACCAGGCGGGCGCGCGGGCGACCGCCGGCGAGGTGACCCGGCTGGACCTGCCCGGTCTGGTGGTCCTGGCCGTCGGCGTCGGGGACACCAGTACGACGGCGCTGCGGGCGGCCGGAGCTGCGCTGGCCCGGGCCTCGGTCGGTCGTGAGACGGTCACCTCGTCGGTCCAGGCGGTGGCGGGCGACGACGGTCTGACCGCGTTCGTGGCCGGTGCCGTTCTGGCGTCGTTCCGGTTCTCGCTCCGCTCCGAGGAGACCGCGCCGGCGCCGGTGGGCCGGATCGTGCTGGCCGGTTCGGATCCCGCGCAGGCGGGTGCTCTGGCCCGCGCCGAGGCGATCGCGCAGGCGAGCCGGCATGCCCGCCGGCTGGCGACCACCCCGTCGAACATCAAGTCCCCGGCCTGGCTCGCCCGCGAGGCCGAGCAGCTCGCGGCCCCGTCCGGCCTCACCACCAAGGTCTGGGACCGGGCGGCGCTGGAGAAGGACGGCTTCGGGGGCATCCTCGCGGTCGGCCAGGCCTCGTCCACCCCGCCGTGCCTGGTGCAGATCGACTACGTCCCGGCCAAGGGAGCCCGGAAGGCGCCGCACGTGGTGCTGGTCGGCAAGGGCATCACCTTCGACACCGGCGGTCTGTCGATCAAGCCCGGCGAGGCGATGACGACCATGAAGCGGGACATGACCGGCGCCGCGGTGGTCGCGGCCACGATGAGCGCCCTGCGCGCGATCGACTGCCCGGTCCGGGTGACCGGTCTGCTCCCGATCGCGGAGAACGCGATAAGCGGCAACGCCGTCCGCCCGGGCGACGTGATCACGCACTGGGGCGGTCGGACCACCGAGGTCACCAACACCGACGCCGAGGGCCGATTGGTCCTGGCCGACGCGCTCCAGTACGCCGCCACCCGGCTCAAGCCGGACCTGCTCGTCGACGTCGCCACTCTGACCGGGGGGATCAAGGTGGCCCTGGGTCTGAACACCGGCGGCTACTTCGCCACCGACGATGCCGCCGCCGAGCACCTGGAACGCGCGAGCGCGGCCTCCGGCGAGCGGTTGTGGCGGATGCCGTTGGCCGAGGAGTACGAGTCGTTCCTCTCCTCCAAGGTCGCGGACGCGGACAACGCCCCGGGCCGTGCCCCGGCGATCACCGCGGCGCTCTTCCTCCAGCACTTCACCGGCGGGCTTCCGTGGGTCCACCTCGACATCGCCTCGGTCGGCGACTCGGTCGGGGACGTGGGGGAGTGGACGCCCGGCCCCACCGGCTTCGGCGTCCGCCTGCTGCTGCACTGGCTCGGCACTTCTGCGCCCATCGAAGGAGTCCGCTGATGGCCACGCTCGCCGGATTGACGGTCCGCTGGTCCCTCGCCGAGGCGCCCGACGGCGTCGAGGCCGCGCTCTGCGACTACGTCGAGGAGGCCTCGCACGCCCGGTTCACCGGGATGGAGGGGTTGCGCTTCAAGACCTGGCGGATGCGTACCGGTGAGTGGTTCGAGGGGTGCTACGTCTTCGAGGACGCCGCCGCCCGGGCAGCGTTCCAGGCGTCGTTCGTGCCCGTTGCGGACACGTCGCCGGGGTCGGTGATCGTCGGCTCCGGTCCGGTCCTCATCGAGGAGTGCGAGATCGTCGCCGTTGCCGAGGGCGGCAGCGGGTTCGTGCCGGCAGCGCGCTACTGAGCTAGGCAGACGGGTTCGACCCCGGTGCCTCCGTCTCGCTCTGCTCCGGCTTCGGCTTCACGGTTCCGGGTGCCGGGAAGGCCAGCTCCACGACGACGCTGAGCAGGACCCAGCAGATCACCACGGCGATCAGGTAGCGGGTCAGCCCGACGTCGAGCGGCATCGTCTGGTCGATCAGGCTCGCCTTGAGCGCCGGCGAGGAGACGACCGCCGCGCCGATCAGGACGCTTCCGGACAGCGGGCTCATGCACTCACCCGCATCTGGCCCGGGGCTGCCGGCGCGAACGAGACGACGCCGACCGAGCGCACCTGCTCAGCCCCGACCAGCTCGGTGTAGGACAGCACCGGGAGCTGGTGCAGCGACGGCCGCACCAACCGGCGTACGGCGGCGCGCAGCTGCGGCGAGCAGACCAGGACCGGCCGCAGGTTCTGGTTCTCCGCCTCCGTCATCAGCGCCGAGAGCTGGGTGAGCACCGACTGGCCGAGGTCGGGGTTCATCGCGATCACGGGCCCGGCCTCGGTGGGACGCAGGTCCTCGAGCATCTGCTGCTCCAACTGCGGCTCCAGGCTGATGACCTGCACCGTCCGGTCGGAGACGAACGGCGCGACGATCGCCGGGCCCAGGGCGTTGCGGGCGGCCTCGACCAGGGTGTCGGTGTCCTTGGTGACCGCCGCCCGGAGCGAGAGCGCCTCGTAGATCCGGACCAGGTCGCGGACCGAGACGTTCTCGTCGAGCAGCGTCTGCAGGACCCGCTGGACCTCGCCGAGGGTCAGCTGGGCCGGGGTGAGCTCCTCGACGACCACCGGGTGCGAGCGCTTGACCACGTCGGTGAGCAGCTTGACGTCCTCGCGGCCCAACAGCCGGGAGGCGTGCGTGGTGACCACCTCGGCCAGGTGCGTGGTGATCACCGAGGCGCGGTCCACCACGGTCGCGCCGGAGATCTCCGCCTGGTTGCGGAGCTCGGCCGGGATCCACTTGGCCTCCAGGCCGAAGACCGGCTCCCGGGTCGGCTGGCCGGGCAGCGAGCCCAGGAAGTCGCCGATCGCCAGGACGGTCCCCGCCGGGGACTCGCCGCGGGCGACCTCGATACCGAAGAGCTTGATCGCGTAGGTGTGCAGCGGCAGGTCGAGGCTGTCGCGGGTACGGACCGGCGGCACCACGATGCCGAGGTCGCCAGCGACCTTCCGGCGCAGCGCCTTGACCCGCTCCAGCAGGTCGCCGCCGACGCTCGCGTCGACCAGGTCGATGATGTCGGGCGAGAGCTCCAGGCCGAGCGGGTCCACCTGGATCTCGGCGGCGAGCACCTCGGGGGAGTCGGGGGAGGGAAGTGCGGCCAGGGCCCGCTCGGCGTCGGTCTCGGCGGCCTCGGCTGGCGTGTCCTCCTCGATCCGGGTGCTCGCGAGCAGCATCAGGCCACCGGCGGCGATGAACGGGATCTTCGGCAACCCCGGGATCAGGCAGAGCGAGAGCGCCGCGAAGCCGGCGACCCGCAACGGGGTGCGGCGTGCGGTGAGCTGGTTGAGGATGTCCGAACCCATGTCGGACTCGCCGACCGAACGGGTCACGATGAGGCCGGTCGCGACCGAGAGCAGCAGCGCCGGGATCTGCGAGACCAGGCCGTCACCGATGGAGAGCAGGCTGTAGGTGGAGATGGCGTCGCCGAGCTCCATCCCCTTCTGGCCGACCCCGATCGCGAAGCCACCGATCAGGTTGACCAGGGTGATCACGATCGCGGCGATCGCGTCGCCCTTGACGAACTTGGACGCACCGTCCATCGCGCCGTAGAAGTCGGCCTCGGCGTGCACCTCGAGGCGGCGGGTGCGGGCCTGCTCCTCGGTGATCAGGCCTGAGTTCAGGTCGGCGTCGATCGCCATCTGCTTGCCCGGCATCGCGTCGAGGGTGAACCGGGCCCCGACCTCGGCGACCCGGCCGGCACCGTTGGTGATGACGACGAACTGGATGACCAGCAGGATCGCGAAGACGATCATGCCGACGATCAGGGAGCCTCCGACGACGAAGTGGCCGAACGTGTCGATCACCTTGCCGGCGTACCCGTCGAGCAGGACGAGTCGGGTGGCGCTGACGTTCAGGGCGAGGCGGAAGAGCGTCATCACCAGGATGACGGACGGGAACGCGGCGAAGTCCAACGGCTTGTTGATGAACATCGCGGTCAGCAGGATCAGGAGGGCGCCGGTGATGTTGAGGGCGATCAGCAGGTCCAGGACCATGGCCGGAAGCGGTACGACGAGCATCACGACGACGAACACGATGCCGACGGGGACACCGAGCTGCATCACACGCTTCATGTACTTCCACTCCTGGCACTTGTCCTGAGGAGGTCGCGCAGCGACCGTCTCGAAGGGCCGTCCGTGGCGCCGGAAAGTAACGTCGTCCTGACGTCGGAGTCCCTATCGGCCGAGCGCGGGACGGACTGAGGGCTTCGGACCCCCGGATTTCAGAGCTGGGGTCGGTCGCCGCCGCGGCCCGGTCGGTACGACGGGGAGCTCCGCGGTGGGTCGCGGTGAGCTGTACTGGCCGCCGCGCTGCCCCCGGCTGCGTCGGCTGATCACGAAGGCGAGGACCTGTGCGACCGCGCCGAACAGCTCCGGCGGGATCTCCTGCCCGACCTTCGTCGACTTGTAGAGCGCCCGTGCCAGCGGGACGTCGCGGACCAGCGGAACCGACTCCTCGGCGCCGATCTCACGGATCTTGGCCGCGATCGCCCCGGCACCCCGGGCGACCACGCGGGGAGCACCCTTCTGGGCGTCGTACCGGAGGGCGACGGCGACGTGCGTCGGGTTGACCAGGATCACGTCGGCGGTCGGGACGTCGGCCATCATCCGGTTCCGGGCCGCGGCCAGCTGACGCGACCGGATGGCGCTCTTGACCATCGGGTCGCCCTCGGTCTGCTTGTGCTCCTGCTTGACCTCTTCCTTCGACATCCGGGTCTGCTTGCCGATCCGGCGCCGCTGCATCAGGTAGTCGGCCGCGGCCATAGCGAGACCGACCAGGGCGATGTTGCGGATCATGCCGAGCGACTTGGAGGCGACGAGGTCGAGCATGGTGGGGATCGGGACGAGTCCGCCGATGAGCGGCATCATCGACTTGATCGCGAAGTAGGCGACGGTGGCGACGAAGGAGCTCTTCAGCATCATCTTCGCGCCCTCCCAGAGGGCGTGCGGGCCGAAGACCCGTTTGGCGCCCTTGATCGGGTCGAGCTTGGACCACTTCGGCTGGATCAGCTTGGTGGCCAGGAAGAACCCGCCCTGGGCGATGGCGGACGCGACGCCGATCAGCATCACCGCGCTGCCGAGGATGAGCAGCGCGAGGAAGATGTGCTTCGCGGCGTCACCGAGCAGGAACAGCGCCTTCCCTGCGGTGGCGTCCTCCCCGTTCACCGTGAAGCTCACGATCATCAGCTCGCGCAGCTGGTTCAGCTCGTGGCCGAGGAGCGCGGGCAGCGCCATCCCGACGGCGAGCATCGAGCCCCAGCCGCCCAGCTCCTGGGTCCGTGGTACCTGACCTTCCTTGCGCGACTCCTTGCGCTTCTTCGGAGTCGGCTTCTCGGTCTTCTCACCGCCGCCACTGCTGCTCATTCGGCACCTGCGATCACGGCGGTGGCCTGGTTGGCGAGGTCGACGAGGCGCTCCATGGCCTCCGGCAGGACCGGGAAGGACAGCCCGAGCAGGAGCAGGGTGAGGCCGATCTTCGCCGGGAACATCACGTTGATCGCATTCAGCTGCGGCGCGACCTTGGTCAGCAGCGCGAGCCCGAGGTCGGCGATGAAGAGCACCGCGATCATCGGCAGCGCGATCTGGACGGCGGTGGTGAAGAACATGCCCATCGCGGTGACCAGGATGTCGGTCGGCTTGCTGATGTCGGGGCTGGTACCGACCGGCAGGAAGTCGAAGGTCTTCAGCAGGCCGCCGACGACGAGCAGGTGGCCGCCGGTGGCGAAGAGCAGCATGGTGGCGAGCATCTGGTGGAACTTGCCGAAGACGGTGTTCATCGTCAGTCCGAGCGGGTCGAACCCCTGGGCGAGGGCGAAACCGCCGAACATGTCGATCAGGCTTCCGGCGGTGGCGATCGCCTGGAACAGCAGGTAGGTGACGAAACCCATGCCGGTCCCGATCAGGACCTGGGTGACGATGTTGACCGCCAGCGCCCAGAAGCTGACCGGGATGTCCCCGGAGAGCCCCGGGGTGATCGCGAAGGCCAGCCCGAGGGAGAGCACTACCTTCGCCATCGCCGGGACCGCCCGGGAGGAGAACGGCGGGACGATCGCCAGCCACGCGACGATCCGGACCGACGCGAGGAGGTAGGCGATCAACGGCTCGCCGGCCAGGGTGAGAGTCATGCGAGCAGCGAGGGAAGTCGTTCGAAGAGGTCCTGGGTGAAGTCGACCAGCGTGTGCAGCATCCAGTTCCCGGAGAGCAGCAGGGCGACACCGACCCCGATCAGCTTCGGGACGAAGGAGAGCGTGAACTCCTGGATCTGCGTCATCGACTGGAACAGGGACACGGTGAAGCCGATCACCAGCGAGGTGACCAGGATCGGCGCGGACAGCTTCAGCGCGACCAACATGGTCTGGAGCGCGAGCTCGATGATGGCGGTATCGGACACAGCTAAGTCCCGTAGCTGGCGACGAGGGACTTGATGACCAGGCCCCAGCCGTCGACGAGGACGAAGAGCAGGAGCTTGAACGGCAGCGAGACCATCACCGGCGGCATCATCATCATGCCGAGCGCCATCAGGGCGCCGCTGACGACGATGTCGATCACCAGGAACGGGATGAAGACGATGAAACCGATGATGAAGGCTTCCTTGAGCTCGCTCAGCACGAAGGCCGGCACCAGGGTCGCCAGCGAGACGTCGTCGCGGTTCTTGGGCTGCTCGCGGTCGGCGACGTTCGTCAGCAGCAGCATCTCGGCGTCGTCGGTGTGGGCGAGCATGAAGGTCTTCAGGGGCTCGACGCCGTCGCTGAACGCCTGCGAGCTCTCCTTGTCGCCCTTCAGGTAGGGCTGGACGCCCTCGTCGTTGATGTCGCTGAGCACCGGGCCCATGATGAACAGGCTGAGGAACAGCGCCAGGCCGGCGAGGACCTGGTTCGGCGGCGTCTGCTGGAGCCCGAGCGCGTTCCGGGTCAGTCCCAGGACGATGAGGATCTTGGTGAAGCTGGTGCAGGTGAGCAGGATCGCCGGGAGCAGCGACAGCAGCGTCATCGCGATGATGACCGTGACCGAGGTGCTGGGCTTGTCGGTCAGACCACTGAGGTCCACCGTCACCGAGGTGTCGTTCCCGGTGCCGCCGTCCGGTCCCTGCGGTCCCTCGGGACCGAGGTCGTCCGGCATCGGCACGATCTGCGCCATGCCGGCCTCGGGCGCTGCTGAGGCCGGGCTCGTGGTCAGGGCGACGGTGCCGCCGAGGGCGATGACCACGAGGGCCAGCCGCCCGAGGAACACTCCGAAACGGGTCACGAGGCCCGCCGGGAGGTGACCGCGGCCAGAGCCTGCTTCCAGGTCTGGGGCGAGAGCACCGAGCCGGCGAGCCGGCCGGAGGCCTCGATCGGGACCTGCGGGGCCAGGCTCAGGCGACGCGGCCCGCTGGCGGTCTCGTCGTCCAGGAGGGCGAGCGCCGGCGGCTGGGCCGGGAACTGCCCCGGACGGGCGTTGTGGGCGTCGACGGCGGCGAGGATCGCGTCGACCGCGGCGCTCGGCGCGGCGGCAGCGGGGGCCTTCGGTGCCCGGACCGGGGGCAGCGACCGGAGCGCGGCGTTCGGGTCCCAGGCCGGGGCCTTGGACGCCGGGCGGGCCTGCGGCCGACGCGGTGCCGCCGGGGCGGCGGGTCCCGCCGGCTCGACCGGTCCGGCCTGCAGGATCTGTCCGTGGGCTGCCTCGAGGGCGTCGGCGAACTGGCCGGCTGGCTCGGCGGTCCCTTCGGCGGCGGTCTCCGGGTCGAGGTCCTCGGGGTCCAGCTCGGCGAGCACGCTGACCTGCTGCTCGGTGGTGCCCAGGACCAGGATCCTGTTGCCGACGGTGACCACCGAGACCGCGGAGGTGCGGCTCAGCGGCTGACGGTGGACCACGTTCACCAGGGCGTCGCTGCTGCCGCGGAACCTCTTGGCCCCGAACCGGGCCAGCAGCATCAGGAGTCCGACGACGACCGCCAGCGAGACGACCAGTCGGATGGTGAGTTCCAGCATCAGTCGATGTCCTGTCTCAACCGGCCGAGGACTCGTCGATGATCTCGGTGACGCGGAGACCGAAGTCCTCGTCCACCACCACCACCTCGCCGCGGGCGATCAGCCGGCCGTTGACCAGCAGGTCCGCCGGACTGCCGGCGGCGCGGTCGAGCTCGAGGACGGCGCCCGGGGTCAGGGCGAGCAGGTCGCGGACCGTCATCCGGGTCCGACCCAGCTCGACGGTCACCTCCATGTCGACGCCGTGCAGCATCTCGATGCCCCGGTGCGGGAGCGGGGTCACCGACGCGCTGGTGGCGACCGGGGCAGCCGGGGTCTCCGCAGGCTCGACCACCGGTGCCGGCACCTCGACGCTGGGCTCGACCGGAGCGGCCTCGGCGGCCGGTCCGGCGAGCAGGTGGTCCTGGATGAGGACCGAGGCGGCGATGCCGGCCCCGATCAGCGGCACCACGGTGAAGTCGTTGCCGAGATCGGAGATGACCAGGTCCAGGTCGACGGTGCGGGCCGCCTTCGCCGAACCGCCCAGCACGGCCGCGGCGGCGTCGAGGGCGGGCTGGGTCGCCGCGGCGAGGTCAAGGCCCTCGATCGGGCTGGAGGCGAGCGCCTGGGTCAGCTCGTCGCCCACCAGGACGGCGATCCGGCCGGACACCGGCCCGTCGACCTCGGCGATGGCTGCGCCGGAGAACGCCGCGGTCACGTGCTCGTTGCCGGGCTGCGCGCCGGCGGCGACGAGCGGGTCGACCGAGGGCAGCACCGCGGCGGCAGCAGCGGCAGCGGCCAGCGCGAGGTCGGCGCCGGTCGGCTCTGAGGTGGGGGAGGTGGTCATCAGTTCTCCTTACGGGCGACGATCAGGGCAGCGAGCCGCTGTCCCTGGGCGCCGGCGGTGGCGTGCGCAAACGTGGTGTCGTCGACGGTGACGTCGAGGGGGGCGGAAGCGGGGTGGGAAAGGCGCAGGACGTCGCCGACCTGGAGCTCGCTGAGGGCGTCGGGCCCGAGCTGGGTGGGCCGGAACCGGACCGCGACGTCCATCGGGACCGTCGCGAACCGCTCCTTCAGCATCTCGGCGGCCTGGGCGCGCTTGGCCCGCTCCCGGTCGGATGCCGGAGCCGGGGCGGCGGCCGAGGTCAGGTGGGGCAGCAGGCCGCTGAACGGGAGGCAGATGGTCATGCGGTGGGAGCGCTCGTCGACGCGGAGGTCGAAGGACGCCACCACCATCACGTCGGCCGCACCTGCGACCTGGGCGAACTGGGGGCTGTACTCGATCCCGATCACGGCCGGCTCCAGCGGCACGATCCCGGCGAGGGAGTAACGCATCTCTCCGAGCAGGCGCTCGATGAGCCCGCCGATCACCCCGCTCTCGATCTCGGTCAGCGGTCGCTGCGGCTGCTCGGCGTTGCCGGGGCCTCCGAGCATGTGGTCGACGCACGACATGGTCGCGACCAGCGGGATCTCCAGCACGCCGAGCCCGGGCATCGGGTCGGCGGAGAACATCGTCAGGTACGTCGCGGCGTCGAGCGAGTCGACGTACTCGGCGTAGCTGCGCTGGTCGATCGCGGCGAGCGAGATCTGGCAGACCGTGCGCAGGGAGGAGGTGAACACGGTCGTCGCCTGGCGCGCGAAGCCGTCGAACCCGATCTGCAGGATCCGGGAGTGCTCCCGGGAGAGCTGGATCGGGCGACGGAAGTCGTACGGCACCGGCTCCGCCGCGGAACGCCGACGGGTACGGGCGCCCGCGGACCCGCCACGGGGTGAGGAACTGGACGCAAGGAGACTCACGTGGGGAGGTATCGGCGTGCCGGACCCCCACTTGAGGTGAAAGCGGAGTGGTCTGGACCAGCTACTGCGTCACGAACTCGGTGAAGTACACCCCCATCACCTCGTGGTGGTACAACTCGTCGAGCTCCTTCTCCAGTTCCGTCTTCAGCTTCGCCCGGTGCTTCGGGTCGTTGACCTCGGTCATCGGGAGCCCGGAGAACTCGGCGATCACCGCGTCCAGCGCCTTGCTGCCGTCGAGCGGGCCGTGACCGCCGGCACCGGCGACGGCCTGGAGCGCGATCCCGATCCGCAGGTAGTGGCCGCCGGCCAGGTTGACCTGGATCGGCTCCAGCTTGATCACCTCGCCGGGCTCGGGCGGGCCGTCGGGTGCCGGCTTGAGGAACATGAAGTAACCACCACCGCCGAGGGCGAGGACCGCCACCAGGATCATGATCAGCTTCTTCTTGCCGCCCTTCTCCGGGGCCGGGTCGGCGTCCGTCGGTGCGGCGGTCTGCGGGATTGCGGTCACGGTCATGAGAGCTTTCCTCCGGCTCGTTGGACTCTGATCACGTCGTCGATCAGTTCCCGGGTCTCGCTGGGCAACGTGGAGAGGATCACGATGTCCACCCGCTTGTTGACGGCTTGCGAGCCCGGCTTGGACGGGTCGATGAGGGGTTTGGTGTTCCCGAAGGCCGAGGCGGTGAGCCGCTCGGCCGGGATGCCGTTGCGCTCGTTGAGGCGCCGGAGCACGGTGACCGCACGGGCCGAGGACAGTTCCCAGTCGGTGGCGAAGTACTTCGGCTTCACCTTCACCTGGTTGGTGTGACCGTCGACCTGGAGCGGGTCCGGGATGTCGCGCAGCACCGGGGCCAGGGTGTCGACGATCTCGCGGCCGCGCGCGGAGAGCGTCGGCAGGTTCGGCTCGAAGACGACGTGCCGGGAGACCAGGCTGACCACCAGCCCACGCGGGTCGATCATCGCCTGGACGTCGTTCTCGAGGCCGTGCTTGCGCAGCGCCGCCGTCAGCCGGGCGAGCAGGCCGCTGAGCCGGTCCACCTCGGCAGCGGCCTCGGCCCGCTGCTGCTCCGCCTCGCGGTCCTCGTGGTCCGCGATCGCCTGGGAGACTTGGGAGGTCTTCACCTCCTTGACCTCGACGGCGAACTTCTGCGGCGCGATCGGCGCTGCCGCGGCCATCCCGGGCTCGGAGAGGATCGATTCCGAACCGGTGTGGATCGAGGTGGACTGGCCGAAGCCCGCGGCGAGGCCCTGCCGGAGGGCGTTGAACTTCTTCTGGTCGACCTGGCTCATCGCGAACATCACGATGAAGAGCACCATCAGCAGCGTGACCATGTCGGCGTACGTCACCAGCCAGCGCTCGTGGTTCTCGTGCTCCTCGTGCTGCTCCTTGCGCTTCCGCGACATGGCTAGGCCGCCTCTGCTTCGCGCTGCGCCGAGGGCACCAGCGAGCTGAGCTTCTGGGCGATGATCCGCGGGTTCGAGCCGGCCTGGATCGCGGCGACTCCCTCGATGGCGAGCTCCATCCGGGCCACCTCGAGTTCGCTGAGCCGCTTGAGCCGGCTCGAGAGAGGCAGGAAGATCACGTTCGCCGAGGTGACGCCCCACAGCGTCGCCACGAACGCGGCGGCGATCAGGTGGCCGAGCTCCTCGGGGGCGGACAGGTTCTCCAGCACGTGCACCAGGCCCATCACGGTGCCGATGATGCCGATCGTCGGCGCGTAGGCCCCGGCGTCGCCGAAGAATTTCGCGGCCTGCTTGTCCTCGGCACGCTTGGCAAAGATCTCGGCCTCGAGGATGTCGCGGACCTCTTCGGGGTCGGTGCCGTCGATCGCCATGGTGACGCCCTTGACCAGGAAGGGGTCGTCGATGGTGGTGATCGACTCCTCCAGCGAGAGCAGGCCCTCCCGGCGGGCGCGCTCGGCGAGCGAGACGACCTCGGGGATCAGGTCGGCTGCTGGCTCGACCTTGCCGGTGAAGGCGCGCTTCAGCGAGTTCGGGATGTTCTTGGCGTCCGACATCGTGCCGCCGGCGATGGAGATCAGGATCGTGGTGCCGAAGACGAGGAGGAGCGGGGGCAGCAGCAACAGGCTCATCGGGTTGCCGCCCTCCATCACGTTGGCCGTGATGACGACGGCGAAGCCGCCTCCGATGCCGATCGTGGGCGCGAGGTCCATCAGCCCTCCCCGTGGCCGAGGGTCGGCAGGGTGGCGACGGTGGCGAGGCGC
>JBFJNH010000055.1:0-21810 GCA_041618295.1 Marmoricola sp. | reverse complement strand
GCGTCGGGGGCGGCGGGGGCGGCACCGGAGGCGTCCTGACCGGCTTCCGGCGCCGGTCCGTCGGCCGCCGGTTCCGGGACCGCCGGTTCCGGGACCGCCGGGACCCGGCGGCGTACCGGGGGGTCCACCGGCCCGGGTTTGTCGGCCGTGTCCCGGCCGGTCACGACCGGGGCCGAGCGCTCCTGGCCGGGCAGCCGCTCCTCCCCGCGGAGCGCGACCCCGGTCACCACCGTGGTGGCCAGCATCGGCCCGACCGTCGCGGTGAGGACGGCGGCCTTGCCGACCGTGCCGAGCTTGGTGAACCACCCGAGAACACCGGCACCGCTGCCGGCAGCCGCGGTCCCGAGGAGCGGGACGAACAGCAGCGGCGCCAGGTACGCCGCCAGGTTGGCCTCGACCAGGCTCAGCTCGGCGACGAGCCCGGCGCAGCGCGCGCAGCCGTCGAGGTGCGCGACGACGAGGCTCTGCCGCGGCGGGGTCAGGCTGCCCCGGACGTACGCCGGGAGCAGGTCGGTGATCCGCCGGCAGCGCGGGTCCTGGGCGGCCAGGAGGTGGTCGGCGAGGTAGGCCTCGCGGAGGCCGTCACGGGCACGGAAGCTCAACGCCGCGACGGCGTTCGGTTTGAGGTCGAGCAGCCCGGCGATCTCGGCGTTCGAGCGGCCCTCCACGGCCCCCAGCCAGAGGACCGTCTGCCAGCGCTCCGGGAGGGCTGCGAACGCCCGCCCGACCGCGTGCTCGTCGAGGAGGCCGTCGACGCCGTCCTCGAGGACCAGGTGCCGCTCGACGTCCTCGTAGTCGGCGACCAGGGACTCGCGGCGGGTCGCGCGGATCTTGTTGAGGTGCAGGTTGCGCACGGTGGTGAGCAGGTAGCTGCGGAAGGCGTCGTCCGGACCGCCGCCGGCCCGCAGCACCGCGAGCAGCTTGAGGAAGGCATCAGCGACGAGGTCGTCAGCCTGGTCGGGACCGGCGACGCGGCGAGCGACCCCGAGTGCGATCCCGCGGTGGCGGGTGAAGAGCTCGGCGTAGGCGTCGTCGGAGCCGGCACGGGTGCGGGCGATCAGTTCGCTGTCGCTCGCCTCCGCGGGCGGGGTCGACCAGGAGGGGGCCATACCCGGTGGACACCGCTGCCCGAGGACCGTCACGCGCCGGACAACGTGACCTGCGTCTCACTCCGCACCGCCACCGGAGCGCTCGTGTCCAGCACCCGGGCGGTCTTGACCCACCCGTCCCGCGACCTGACCAGCCGCCAGAACGCCGACCAGACGGCGAGAAGCATCAGGTAGGTATAGCCCCAGTAGGCCAGCCCGAGTCCGAGCGCCTGCCACCGCGACAACGTCGGTTCGCAGCGGGACCGGTAGACGAACCCCCAGAGCACCAGCGGTGTCACCCCGAAACAGAGGGCGAGCGGGACCAGGCCCCAGGCGCCCGCGGTGAACCAGGCGAGGACACCCGCCGGGAAGGCCAGCGCCCAGTACGCCAGGATCAGCGCGGCGGCGCCGTACACGAGCGTGCCGAGGAGCTGGGTCCAGGGGATCAGCAGGAAGTAGCTGATCTCCAACGCCGAGGCGGTCCCGATCCGCGGGCTGAGCAGAATCCGGCGGAAGTACTTCGCGCACTGCATGCCGCCCTGGGCCCACCGGGCACGCTGCCGGACCAGCAGCCGTACGTCGGGCAGCCCCTCCTGGGCGACCCAGGTGTCGTTGCAGTACTTGTTGCCCCACCCGGCGAGCAGGACGTGCAGCCCCAGCTCGAAGTCCTCCAGCAGCGCGCCGTGCCAAGGGGTGCTGTTCTCGGCGGCGATCTCGTTGAGGACGACCAGTCGGGAGAACTGGCCGTTGCCGCCCATCCCGGCACTGCCGATCCGGTGCCGCAGGTGCTGCATCGCAGCGATCACCGTGCGGAACTCGAGGTCCTGCAGGGTGACCAGGAGCCGCTGGAACCGGGTCGCGGCGGCCGGGTCGCCGCCGTCGATCCGGTCCAGGCCGCGGTTCATCATCCGCACCTGGACCTGCACCGCCCCGATGGCGGGGTCGCCGAAACCGTCGGGGCCGGCGATCACGTCCAGCGCCGCGGGGTCGAGCCGGCCGTCGGCGTCGACGACCCCGACGATCACCCGGGACGGGTCGGCGTCCGGGTCGTGCTCGGCGAGCCAGTCGGTCAGCTCGACCCAGGCAGCGTTGAGCGCGGCCCCCTTCCCCTGCCGGGCGTTCGGTGCCCGGCGGCTGATCCGGTGCACGTACGGGTCACGCCGCTGCAGCTTGCCCAGGATCACCCCGGTGTCGTCGGAGGAGTCGTCGTCGACGCACCACAGGTGCGCGTCCGGGTGGTCCATCCGCAGCCGGGTCACGGTCCGCGCGATCACCACCTCCTCGTCCAGGCACGGCAGGATCAGGTGCCACCGGAAGTCGCCCGCGTCGCCGGGGCGGTCCGGCGTCCGCTGTAGGAACGGGACCAGGATCAGCGCGACGTAGGCGAGGAAGAGCACGCAGAGCACCAACGCGGCCAGGTCGACCGCGGCCGAGAGACCGATCACCGGGGCTCCTCGTCCTTGGCCGCCATCCCGCGGACCAGCAGCACCACGCCGAGGACGAAGCCGACGGTGGTGATCGCCGATCCGACGAAGACGTGCGAGACCTCGTACCCGCGTTCGACCCCCCAGCCGCGCATGGCGAGCACGATCACGACGATCCGGGCCTGGTTGGCCAGAAACAGCACCACCGCCAACTGGGTCAGCGCGCGCAGCACCCGGCGTACCGGCAGGTCCCGCCACCAGACGAACGGAGCGGCACCGGCCAGGAAGACCGCCAGCAGCGGCCCGACGCTGCAGCCGGCGGTGATCGCCAGGCCGAACCAGCCGCCGTCGTGGGCCACCTGGACCACGCTCTCGACCTGGCGGGCCTCGATGCGGAGCACCCGGAGCAGGCCGGCCTGCACGAACGCCTCCGCGACCCGGACCGGGTGCGCGGCGACCAGCAGGAGCAGCGCCCCGCCGACCATCGCGACCGCCAGGACCCGGCGCACCTGCACCGGGGCCGCCACCGCGACCCGGGTCACCGGGTCGCCGCCACGGTCGCCCGCCACCGGAGCGGCTCGGAGACGGCGAGCCTGACCAGGACCAGTCCGACCAGGACGGCGAGCGCGGCCACCCACGCCCACCGCGACGCCGCGAACCCGGTGGCCGGCAGGACCGCCAAGGTGACTCCCGGGGCAAACGCGTTGTTCAGGTACATCGCTACTTCCCACCTCTGTCTGCGGGGCGCCCCATCGACGCCACCTCTCTCAGACACCTGCGGACCCGGCCGATGACGCGGGCCGGCGGCCGGATCGACGAGGCGAACATCACGATCGGCCGAGGATGTCGGCGGCCGCCTTCTCGCTGGCCATCGCCACCGCCACCCAGGGGAAGAGCCCGGGGATCCGCGGGTACGACGACGCGTCGACCACCCGCAGGCCGCGGGTCCCGCGGACCCGGAACTGCCCGTCGAGAACGGCCTGCGGATCGCCCGCGGCCCCGATCGGGTTGGAGCAGGAGGCGTGGTGACCCCAGGCCTCGCGGCGTACCCAGGCACCGAGGGCTTCGCGCGTCCAGGTCTGCCGCCCCGGGGTCGCTTCCCGGCCCAGCGCGGCGAGCCCGTTGATCCGCCGCACCATCCGGACCGCGTCGACCATCGCGTCGACCTCGGCCTGGCCGCCGTGCCCGTCGGCGAAGGACCGCTTGTGGATCCACGGCGGCTCGGTCGGGTCCGCGGACCGGAGCCGCACCGTCCCGGCCCGGGAGCTCCGGGCCTGGAGCACCAGCCAGGTCAGGTGGTCGTGGCTGTAGGCCTGGTCGTCGTACCCGGGGCGGTAGCCGGTGAAGTTCGACGGGGTCGCGAAGACGAACTGGTCGGGGTCGCGCAGCCCGGCGCGGCTCTTGCGCCGGATGCCGCCGAGCATGCCGGTCGACCCGTACGGCGTGAACGCGCGCAGCGGGGCGTCGCGCCACTCCACGTACGCCGGGTCGTCGGCGGTGCCGGTGAACCTGCAGTTCTGCAGCAGCCGGAGTGAACGGTCGAGCCGGGTGGTGACCGAGACCTCGTAGCGGTCCTGGAGGTTGCCGCCGACGCCGGGCAGGTCGAGCAGCGGGGTGACGCCGCGTTCGCGCAGGTGCGCGGCCGGGCCGATCCCCGAGAGCATCAGGAGCTGGGGGCTGTTGAAGGCGCCGGCGGCGAGGATCACCTCGCGGCGGGCCCGGACGCTGCGGCGGCGGGCGGCCCGTTCGGCACTGGTCATCCGGGTCGGGTCGACCGAGGCGCCGTAGGCCCGCGGGGCGTCCAGGAAGTCCACGCCGACCGCCCGGGGGCGACCGTCGGTGCTGGTGGCGAACCGGACCCGTTCGACCAGGGCGTCGGTCCGGATCAGCAGCCGTCCCGGGTTGGCCGCGGCGGCGGCCAGCAGGCGTTCCCGCGGACCGACCCGGGTGGCGTTGCGGGTCGCCGAGGGCGGCACGAAGAAACCCTGGGTGGAGCCGTCGACGTTGAGGCGGGAGTTGATGCGGGGGTCCAGGCTCGGCAGGTAGCCGGGCAGGAAGGGCAGCTGGGCCAGGGCGGCGGCGTACAGCCGCGGGAGCTGGTCGTCGAGCAGCATCAGGTCGCGCATCCCCAGAGCGAGGGCGCCGTTCTCCAGCGACTGCCACTCCTGGACGCGGCACCAGTGCTGCCACATCGCGTCCGGCGCCCAGCCCGGATCACCGGTGAGGGTGCGGACGTGCTCGAAGTCGGAGTGGTTGGGGTACATGCTGACCATCGCGTGGTGGGCCGTGCAGCCGCCGAGGGTCGAGGCCCGCGGGTAGAGCACTCCCCCGTGCTCGGGCACCCACTGGCTGCCGTGGGCGGCGTTGTCGCTGTAGTGCCGCACGTAGTAGTCCCAGCGCACCGCCGGGTCGGTGGTGGCGCGCAGGTTGAGCGCCGGGACGTCGTAGAACGCCTCGGTGCCCTCCGCGGGGCCGGCCTCGAGGACCAGCACCGTGAAGCCGGCCTCGGCCAGCCGGGCGGCCAACGGGGACCCGCCGGGGCCGGAGCCGACGATGACGTAGTCGACCTCGTCGACCCCGTCGGCCGCCGCAGCGGCGCCGGCGTGGGTGAGGACGGCGGTCCCGGCGAGGCCGGCGGCCAGGCCGAGCAGGCGACGGCGGTCGAGGAGCGGGCCGGGGTGTGACGGCGCAGGTGCAGGCATGGCGGTTCTCCGGGAGGGGTGGGGGCAGGTCGAGGCCCGGTGACCGGGCCCCGACCCAACCGGGGGTGCGGCGGTCAGGCCGCGGCGGACGACGTACGACGACGGGCCAGCACCAGCGCACCGGCACCGAGGACGCCAGCGGCGAGGCCGGCGCCGGCCAGCGCCGTACCGGTGCCCTCACCGGCGATGGCGACGGTGGGGACGGCCAGCGGCGGGACGTAGGTGTCGCAGGTCGACTGGGCGACCGTCAGGTAGAGCGGGTGCATGGTCAGCAGCAGGGTCTGCAGCAGCGTCGACCCGTGGATGTCCAGGGCGGTCACGGTCAGCGACCCGTCCGGGTTCACCACCTGCTTGTTGAGCACGACGTCGAGGACGCCGGGGATGCTCAGGGTGGTGTTCGGGGCCGGGTTCAACGGGATCTTGAGGGCCGGGTACCCGAGGACGCTGATCGAGCCGCCCGCGATGCTCGCCGACCCGGTCTGGCCGTCGACGTCGCTGCGGCACTCCGAGGTGATGGCACCGAGGTCGATGGTCAGGACGCCGCTGATCCCACCGGAGATGCTCGCCACGGCGGCGTCGGCGGAGATCCACCCGTCCTCCAGCGACCCGGCAGCGTTGGCTTCCAGGATGCCGAAGTCGAGGACGTGCTGGGAGCCGGCCAGGACGGCGTGGGTCGGGCCGGAGGGCCAATTCGCGACCGTGAGCGGACCGATCGGGAGGTCGTGCAGGTTGCCTTCGATCACCTGCGACTTCGAGGCGGAGCCACCCGGGGCGGGAGGCGTGGTGTGGTCGTCGCCGTTGTGCGCGTTGGCGGGACCCATCGAGGCGAGCACCACGGCCAGGGTGGCACCCGCGGCGGCCAGGAGCGGCCGGTTCAGGTTCATACGGATCATCAGGATTCCTTCTGGTTCAGCGCCCGCAGCACGGGCACTCATGGGTTTGTTGTCACCCAAGGACCCTTGTGCCGTAGGGCGATTACGCCGTCCTGGAGCCGATCACGTCACATCCGCGGGCTTCCCGCGCGGCGCAGTGCTCCTGCCACGCAACGAGCGCCCGTTGTTCATCTCCCAGCCACATTCCGGTCCCGTCGACGGGCTGCGCGCTCATGATGCGACCGCCCTCTCGAGCCGCTGAGCGGGGTCGAAGAAGTGCGCCCGGTGCTCCACGTCACCGCGGCTCCACAGCTCGACCATCACCTCGCTGCGGGACGGGACGACCCGGGCGACGAGCTGCCGGCGACCGTCGAGGTAGACCTCGTCGCCGGTCTCGAGCTCGGCCGCGGTCACGCCGCGATGCCGTCGGGTGCGGGCGTCGTACGTCGTCGTGGTCATGGTTTCTTCCTCCTCCGTGCCGGTTTTCGGACGGAGTGGAGACCCTGCTGCGGATGGCTGATTACGCCGGCGCGGTGGTCGCGGATGTCACCTTCGCCGGGTCGGCGCAGCCCGATAACCGGTCGCGACGTAGGGCGCAGGCCCCTACGTTGGCGGGCATGCAGGTCAGATTCGAACGCACCGGACCACGTCGGTACGCCGTCGCGATCCTCCGCGACCAGCACGGCGACCTGCGCATGGATCCTGCTCCCGGCTACTCCGAGCTGATCCCGCACGACCTGGTGCACCTGGTGGTCGAGGAGGAGTTCGGCCTGCGCGACGGGATCTTCGGCCAACTCGCTGCGGGCGGCAACGCCGGAACGTTCGTGCCGACAGAGGAACTGCGCACCAAGGCGTGGGCACGTCAGGTCGAGCGGCGCAACCGGTCCACCGGAACCGAGATGGCGCGATCAGAAGACCTCGTCGCCCAGGTCTACCCGCGCTGGTTGCGACGCCGCGGGCTCGCGCCGGACAGCCACTACGTCCTCCAGGACCCGCCCCCGACCGAGCTCTCCGAGCAGGACCTCGACCGGGTGTTCGTGCGGCTGGACGCGCTCTCGGATCAGTGGCGTGGTGTCGAGGTCGGGGCCGGGATGGCGGTGGCGTGGCGGTGGCCGGAGCGGGTGGGCAGTCGAATAGATGACTGATGCTGGGCGCTCCGTCATGCTGATGCCGTGGAAGACATCGATGCAAAGTTCCGCGCCGCTTGGGAAGTTTTCGCTCGGACTTGCGCCGGGGCCGTGGCGCCTGAAGCAACCTTCCAGGCCTGGTTCTCGCACTACCTGATCAGTCAGTTTGGGATCGACCGCGTTGCCCGCGAACCCATCTTCAAACATCGTGACCTGGGGTCTACCTGGCAGACATTGGTGCCAGGCGGGGAGCTCAAGTTGGATGCCGTTGTCCTGCGCAATCCTGGAGTAGACCTTCCGCACTACGTGCATCGAGCCGGGTCAGACCCCACCGACACAACTGGCATGGCGACACTGGCGGATCTTGCTGTCATCAGTGAACTCAAGGTTGGGTCGACCCAAGGCGGTGGGCTGGATCATCGCGAAGTCGCTCAAGATGTCTACAAGCTCAGCCTGTTACTGGAGGAGTGCGAACGTCGCCGTATTGCACAACCGATTGCGTTCCTCGGGATCCTCGACAACAACAGAACGAAAAAGTACCGCTGGGAGGGCCTCCAAAGACGCCTGTCGAGCGTCGAGCACCACCCTGGTGTGCAGATCCTCTGGCACTCGGTGCACGGCGTAGCATCACCGCAGACAGCAGAATGACGCGCGCTCGTCGTAGTTTCGAGCGATTCCGACGCGGCTTCAGTTGGATCGTCCTAGTCTTCCGTGGTGACTTTCGAGGACGACCTGCGCGAGGTTCAGGCGGAACGGGAGCGGTCCTCCAGACTTGAGGCTGACCGCATCGAACGAGAGCGTGCGCTCCTCGCGGAAGCCGTCAACGCCCTAGCTGTGGCTGCCGCGACGCTCGAGACGGCCGGGGTTGCCACGATCACCGCCCGAACCGCCCACAAGGATCGCGGGAACTGGACATGGCCGATGGGCAAAGGCCGTGTCGAGGGTTGGTGGCTGCAGTGCGGTGACGTTGGCTTAGTACTTCGAACGGATGGATGGCTTGCCGGTGCACACCGGTGTAACGACCCGAAACAGACTCCGTGTGCGTGCCCCTTCTCAGAAGCTACCTCCGCAGTCCCCGCGGGCATCTATCTCCCTGGAGCTTCGGACAACGGAGAAGAATCAACCGACCTGAACATCAGAACGACCGTCGAGGGCCAGGTCCAAGACCTTGCGTTCAACCGATGGCTTGCCGAACAAGTGGCAGGCCTCTTGGCGCCGGAATGATGGATCTATCGGAGGTCTGACCCGACAGGTCGCTCAGTTCGCCCAGATTGACGCATGGGAACTGGGAATGAGAGCTTCGGACTCGGCGTAAGTTGTGGACGACAACCGGTTAGCCTGCGTTCGTGGATGGAACATTGGTCATCTCGGCGGACCTGTACAAGTACTGGCACGTCGACTACCAGAACAGGTCCATCCGCATCGTGTGTCAGGACGGTCGGGTCTTCGACGAAGAACTCGAGCTTCGCCACCAGCGTCTCGACTCGCAGGTCGCAACCTCTACGTTCGACTGGGAGAAGTGGTGGATCTTGTCGACCACGATCCGGAACGACCTGATCATCTCCGAGGGTTTTAACCCGGCTTCTCCTCCCCAGCTCAATGGCAGACCGTCGGTCTACCTGGACCAGAATCGGTGGCGGACCATCGCAGACGCCGTTCACGATCCGGCCCGCGTCGAAGATCCTGACGAGCGCCGTGCGGCGTTGGATCTCATCGGGCTCGCAACCGACGGCGGCATCGTCCTCCCGCTCTCGACAGGACACCTCCTGGAGACTGCCGGCCTGGCTGGCGACCGGCGCTACGAGGTCGGGGTGGCCATGGCGCACCTGGCTGGAGGTTGGCAGATCCGGAACCCGCTCGACCTGTGGCAGCACGAGTGTGAACTGGCCGTTCGGCGTCGCCTTGACCTGATGGAGAACGCACCAGCCATGCACGCGATCGTCACCGAGCCCGGTGCTCTCTTCGGGCGAGACACGGCTCTGGGCATCACGGAGCAAACACCGGACATGGACAAGCTCATGGCGATGTTGACCATGCCGAGCGTCGTCCTCGACGCATTGATAGACCCCGACCGGATGCCGAAGCACCCGCTGGCGAAGTGGGTCACCCACCACGCCAGGATCACCGCGCAGATCCACGCAGAAGAACTGCCGAAGGAGCAACGCCGTCGACTCGCCAGGCGTCGCTACTGGAACGAGAACATCGGCTATTACACCGCCCCCTACCGCCGCCTCACGTACTCCACAGACTTCCCAACCTTCAGCGACCGACAACTGGTAGAGCTGTTCGCGGACTCACCCATGGTCGGCCTCGTGTCCGAGCTGTTCATACGCCGATTCACCGACCACATGAGCAGATGGCGACGCAACGACCTCGTCGACATGTTCCACCTCTCCAGCGCCGCCGGATACGCGAATTACGTGTGCGCTGAGGCCCACACAGGCCGACAACTGCAGGACGCCCAACGGACACTCGGGCGCGACCAGACCGTCTTTCTGACGCTGAACGACCTGGTAACCGCCGTTCGACGGGACGGCGCACGAGCCGCAGCCGAGTGCGCTACGTCCGACTAGGCCACGGCGGGCTCCGTCTGCCCACGCAATTGTCGCTGTGGTGCCTCATGCCGCCGCAAATCCGATCGAGCACGAACCTCATCCACGGCCGGCTGGCCGAACGCCACAACGAGATAATCCGTCGAGGATGTCGGCGCCACTCCCCATACTTCGACCATGGCAAGGCACCAGAACCCGACGCGTGGAGCCCGCGCTCCCGCGGCGACCCCGCCCGGTCGAACCGGGTACAACTACCTCGACTCGTCGTGGGAATCTGAGCTCCACAACATCATGGCCACCGGTGCGAGCCCCGACCAGATCGCCCAGTTCCGGCAAGACACAGTCACTGCAGCCAATGAAGCAAAGCGAGACCTACCCGTCAAGCTTCAAGACCTTCGAGTGCGACTGAAGCAGGTCGATGCGCTCCGGCTCGTCGCGTCTATCGACGTCCTCGACGCGGTCCGCAGGTCGGCACTACAAGGTCCCCAGAGCTTCGGTAGCGACGCCATGGTCGAGCTGCTCGCCGGAACCGTCGCCACCATCGACGAAGCTGAGATCCTGCCCAACATCGCAGGCTCGCTCGACCCGTTCGTCGTGTCTGAAATTGACACTGCCCTTCGCGAAATCGCCAACATGCAACTCATGGCGGATCTCACCAACCTCGGCCAACTTGATGACGCAGACAACGTCGGCATGATGAACATGCTTCAGCTCGAAAACAGATTCGACCGCATGGCCGGATTCGACTCACATGTCCGCCGAGTCGCCCTCGAAATCTTCTCCAAGGTCGATGACCGCTGCCACCAAAGCCTCGGTTTCAAACTCACCGACTCCCTCCGCTTCGCCCACCTCTACGGCCAGGTACGCATGCAGCACGCAAACCAGGCCAACGAGTACATGGCCACGAACTACCCGCCGTACCCAACCAACGGAACCCACGATCAAGTGGTCCGCTGGAAAGGTGGCCACATGGTCCTGTTCGCGATGACCGCGGCCGCACGCCTCGAAGGACACGACGAGCTCGAGGAGCACATAGCCGAACTCCTGAACATCCCAACCGATGAACTCTCGCGCCTAGCCAACGCCATGGGCACCCGCGTAGGAACCCTCGCCGAAGACCAACTTCTCGGCGACAACCCTCTCCGACACTCGCCACTACTCACCCTCAGCACCGGCGAATGGCTCTTCGCCCGCCCCATCGACTTCGTACACGGAGCCCTCGAGTGGGCAGCAACCATCTGCAAACCCGAAGCAAGGCTCATGTCCGCATTCGACAAAGCCCGTCAAAAGGTCGCCGAGGAACTGCCGGGACAACTCCTCACCAAAGTCTTCGGTCCCGACAACGTCCACCGATCCGTGACATACCCCGACACCGAGTCCGATGCCGAAGCCGACGTCCTGGTCACACTGCCTGGCGCAACCCTGGTCATCGAATGCAAAGGGGGCCGATTCTCCCGCGAAGGTCGCCGCGCCGCCCCGCGCCGGGTCGAACGCCACATCAACGACCTCGCCGACAAAGCAAACGACCAGAACACGCGCACCATCGCAGCCATCAAAGACGCGAAACCATTCAAGACCGACGACAACCTGCCTCTGGACCTCGACAAGGACGCCACCGCCTACCCAATCACTGTCACCCTCGAACGCATCGACCCATTCGGTGCGTTCCTCTCACCGTCACGGCGAGCCGGCGACTCCGAGAAGTCCTGGATTCTGAGCCTCTGCGACCTCGTCCTCCTCGCCGACGTCCTCGCCTCACCCTCGGACTTCATTGCCTACGTCCACAAACGTCGCCAAATGCTCAACCAAGGAGCACGAGTCTGGGTCGAAGCTGACGCACTAGGGGCATGGTGTGAGAACCGACTGACAAATATGACCAGGATGCCCGACCCCATAGCCGGCAAGACGGTCTCAATCGTCTCGCAAACATCCGCCTGGATGAACGACTACTACACCGTCGAAGCACTCGACTTCGCCGGCGCACTAGATGACGAAGACGACGACTACAGCCGAGGCCCCCGCGGCAACACCAAGCCCAACACCCAACTCCCAGCCGCGTGCCTCGCAGCCCTCGACGACATGGCAGACCAAGGAGACCCCGACTGGATCCCGGTCACCATCGCCGCACTGACAGTCACGCCTCGCGGCTGGAGACCACTCGCACGCCTCCTGGCGTCACCCGAAAACCACAACAAAAGCACGGCCAAGAACCTCCGCAAGGCCGCGACCGGGTGGTCCGTTGAAGGGCAAGTCACCGCAGTGCTGAGCACCACAGGCCAGACCCGTACCGTCCGGCTACAGCTTCCCCAATAACAAGGTGCCCCGACCGATCTGCGCTAAGAGCCTCCGCGTCCGCGGGAGCTGACAGAACCCCGCGCTGACAGAGTCGTTTCGCCGCAACCGACGAGCACTCGGACAACGAATGCGTGCATACTTGCGAACCGGCGCAGGCGACACGTGTCTTGGAGGCGGCCTTGAAGACGGAACATCCGGCGAGCGGCGCGAACTCGACTACGCCGGCGCGCGAGGCGCCCCGATCATCGGCTTTCCGAACGGTCTCAAGAATCGCTGCTGGTGCATGTCTTGTCATGGCCGCGGTCCTTTTGATACTCGGTCCCCAGCAAGACGATTGCACTTCGACGACGAGATCAGCTACGACTGCCAAAGGTTCGACGTCCAGCGAGACAACAAAGACCTGTTCGCCGTCGCGCCCCGATCTGTCTGACGTCTTGCCGCTCATCGTTCTGGCCGGCTTGTTTCTTCTGGGAGAAGTTTCCGAGCTGGCGATCCCTGGGGTGATCTCACTCAAGACGAAGGTCGAGCAGCAGGAAATGCGACAACAGGAGCTGGAGCGCCAACTCTTGGAGGTCCGGCTAACAGCGAACCAACAGCAATCTGTAGTTCAGAACTTCGGTTCGGATTCGTTCCAGAACCCACAGGCAGTGAGTGCGTCCGCTCGCCAGAAGGCGCAGCGCGATCTTCAGGGCCATCCAACTGCGATGACCTCGGTGCCCGACTCGCCGGACCTCGCCGCTCTCAAATATCAAGTCCTGTCGGCCTACGAGCGCGTACATCCCGCAATGGTGATTGGCCAATCAGCATCTCGCGATCGGTCGATGGACGAGATGCATCGACTCCTGCCGCCTGGGGCTCGTGCGTTCATCTCAGAACTCACCAATTCCCAGGTCCGTCAACTTGCCGACTGGTACGTCGAGTTCCGAAGGGAGCTCGATGCCGTGCGATCTGTGCGAAATGCTGTCGCGCATCCTCCGGCGTTCGTCACCGAGGCCGATCTCAACGCAACGCTCGGCACAATCGACGTGCTCGCCTCGGACCTTGAGCGTCGAGGGTTTCCAGTGCTGAGTACGGAGACATAGCAACGATCTGCATCAAGAGAAGGCCCAACCCCGACAAGAAGCACTCAGGAAGCCGACGTGATGCTGTACGTCATTCCGCCGCGGATGGCCCACCATCCCGGAGCTGGTCGTCATACAGCCCCGAATTCCGCGTGTCACTTGAACACCTGCCTCTACGATTGGTGTCGAGATGACAGAGAGTCCCGACCGTCGCACATGGATCGTTGTTGTCGCCGCGAAGGCTGCATTTCGGTTCGAAGACAGGCAGCACCTGACCATCGTCGCTTCGGCCGAATCATTCGACGGCATGATCGGAGTTCGCCTGCGCGACCATGTCGCCTGGTCGACCGACAGGCGAGGGGAGGACGCACCGCAGTTCGTCGGCTCGTTCATCGCCGAGGCCGCCGGAGTCTTCGGGACTGCCGAGGAAGCCGCGAGCGTCCTGGGCAACCTCGCGACCCCGTACTTCCAGGTCATGGCGACAATCACGAACTGTGGCGCCGAGGAAACCGAGGACATCGTCGTCTACTCCCCGCCCAAGGATGCGACGGATGTCGGCCAGTTCGTGGTCCAGCGCCACTCCGAGGCGCGAGCTCCAGCCGCGCGTCTTCGCAAAGTCGCTGCCGCCGACGCGCTGTCGTTTCTGAGGTTGCTGAATCCGCATCCGCGCAGCGACCGACTGATGCGAACGATGGCCCACTTCCGGATGGCACTGAACCAGCTTGATCCGATGAACCGCGTGCTGGTGGCTGAGTCTCTGTGGATGGCGATCGAAAACCTGACGCATGTGGTCTACGGCCGGCTGTGCGGCGAACAAGGCATCGATACGATGGCTCCTGATGCGAAACACCAGCTGGCTCTGGCCGTCGGCTTCGAGCCGAAGAAGCTCGAGGAGCATCCACCGCTGGTCCAGCAGGCGATCGACGAAGGGCAGCTCGATCCCAAGAACCTGAAGCGCGACACGAGCCACCTGACCGCTCTCGATGTATTCATCCGCAAGGACGTCATCCTCGGTGGCGACAAGAATCTGTACGACGGCATCCGGAAGATGAGCGACGGGTTCGAGCACGGGTACATGGACTTTGGCAAGGTCCAGCAGCTAAGCAAGGTCGCTGACGAGTGCATCAACCACGTACGCAGAGCGATTCTGCGCGAGGTCGGCGTCCCCCAAGACAGCCCCCTCTTCGACCAGCGCTTCGACACCCCACAGGGAGCGTGGCGCCCGGTGTTCCAGGGCACCGGAACCTACACGGACAGTGCCGGGCTCACGGTTGATCTGTCACAAGCGACCTTCAACGAGGCGTGGCCGGACCCACCCGGCCTTTCGCTTGTGCCGTCCATGACCGCAGTCGTCGACAACGCTGACGGCACACGAACCTTCACACTCCAGGTCGACGGCACCTTCGGCGGGCTGACCGAAACGCAAACAGCCCAAGTAACCGACAGTCTGTGGATCACGCCGGGTGGTGCTGACGTGAAGAAGGGCGAGAGCCAAACCACCACTCGACTGAACGGTGAGGTCGTCGAAGATCGTCTGGTCGTCCCCGAGGAGCCCCAAGCGGAGTGAGTCATTCCGCCGCAACCGTGCTCGCCAACCACAGGCGCCGCGATGCTCCTCTGTCGGTCGATTAAGGCACTGGTGCCCATGTCGCCCGCTGTCCTGGGGCGTGCCGTCGATCTGCGTCGTGGGTCAAGGTCCTCAAGGTCCGCCACAGCGGGCCGAACTGTCAGGTCCCCTAGCTTCCTAGACGATCTCCTGAGGTGCGTCCGGTCGGCGAGGCTCGGAGTCGAATCCCGGTCAGGTCTCCGGCTACGTCAGTGGCCGACTTCAGCATCTGTGTCGTGTCGATGGACCTGCCGAGACCCTGGTCACCCATGGCGGCCGTCTCGTTGACGATGGTCTCTAAGGCCGTCGCTGCAAGGGATGCCTCGATGAAGGTCCGGGCCTTCTCCGGGTGGACCCCAGGGCCGCATTCGAGCTCGTCGGAGTGGACGGTGACGAACGGGTAGAACGCCGTCAGCCAACGAGCGAACCGTTCGTTCTCTCCCTCGGGGTCCTCAGGGTTGTCCATTTGCCTAGCTATGTAGGTCCGAGGGCTGACTATCAGGTCGGGATTCTCCTCCCGCTGCGCCAGCAGAGTTGAGGAGGCCATCAACAGCGGGATGTAGAACGCATCCAGGCCGGTGGCGACGCCGGGGAAGTGCACTGCCAGGTTGGGCTGCAGGTCAACTTCTACCTCCCCGTAGCGGAGGCCAGCGGCACGCAGCCCGTCACGGAACGCGCGATATCCGTCACTGGCGGACCCGAAGACCTCCAGTCGCGAGTCTTTGGCGACCATCTCGGCGGCGTCGATAAAACGGGCAGGCGGGTAGAACTCGCGCCACCAGGCCCAATCCAGGCTCGGTTGCAGCATTGGCAGCGGCGGGTTTAGGGCCCAGTCAATCAGCGCCAGGATCGTGTGAAGGCTCACGTGCGGACCGATGATGTCGCGGGCAACGGATGCGGGAACTCCGTAAAGGGTTCTCTCGAGTTTGCGGCGGTTGAACTTTCTGACGGACTCCCACGTCTCCGTCTTCTCCTTGCCCTCCAAAAGCACCTCGTCGATGGTGCTGGCGCATTCGAGCAGGAGCCGGCTAGTCAAGTTGTAGCCGTGCTGGGGCCGACCACCTCCGCGTGGCGGCATCACATAGGTCTCGTCAACACAGCGGCCGACCAGCCAGCTTCGCGCACGTTTGTGTTTGGTGGGGTACGGCGCATACTTCTGCGGTTGGGCGCGTGCTGCGTGCAGCCAAGTGTCGGCCAGAGCGAGCCGCATGATCTCGTCGCGTGCCGTGCCGTCGACCCAATCCGTCATGCCGTCCATGAGGCTGGTCGTCGCCAGGACCATCTCGCCCCAGAACTGGCCGAAGAGCCCGAAGTTCTCGCCAGCCAGTCCCGGGTTGTAGGGCGGCTCCACGCTCCAGATAAGTTCGCCGTTCTCTCGGTGCTTTCTAACGGCGGCGAGCTGCTCGGGCGTGAGAGCTTCGAACGCCTCCCAAAGCGTCGTGTCTCTCGCTAGGCGTTGGAGGAGAATGAAGTGGCCGAAGGTAGTGCCGAGCATCCGGCGCCAGTGGCCGACCTCATGGTGAAGGCGAGCGTTCCAGAAGGCGATACTTCGTTCGGTTTCTGCCGGCAGCGGCTCCTGCAGGAATAGCAGGTAGGTGCGAAGGTCCAGGTACGCCTCGGAACAGCCGTTGCCCAACTGGAGCGGTGGGATCTCCACTTTCCGGGTTCCCTACTTCTTCTTGGAGCCGGACTTCTTGGAACCGGACTTCTTGGAGCCGGACTTCTTGGAGCCGGACTTCTTGGACCCGGACTTCTCTGGCAGCAACTCCTTGTTGATTCGTCCCCGATCGCGGGCAGCGTCGATGAGGTGATCCAAGGCCACCACAACTGACCCACTAGCAATGGAGATGGCCAGACTGGCCAGCTCTGCGTTGCCCAGATGGCGGGAGTCGCCGGAAACGCTGAGCACTTTGCCGGCGCTCACGCCTGGGAGGTCGGACGTGGCGATCTCGTCGCGGAGCTCGAGCAGGTTCACTGCCGACCCAGTCAGACGCCACTTGATCGCCTCGTCGGACACGTGCGTTTCTTCAGTCATGGTTCCCCCGACGTCTTCCCGGCGATTCAACGCGCACCCGAGGTTGGCGTCGTTCCTCGCCAAAGCGTAGAGGTGCTGGTGCTGTAGTCGCATCATTTCGCCGCTTATCGGACGCCATCTCAAATACGGGACGGACCGAGCAATCTCGATCTGGAAGCCCCCCCCTACGCGTACGAGTGCTGGCTGTTCGCCCCGAAGAAGAAGTTGATCCCGACGAAGTTGAACCAGAGCGTCGCCAGCCCGATGATCGCGATGATCGCGGCGGCGCGGCCCTTCCAGCCTGCGGTCGCGCGGGCGTGCAGGTACGCCGCGTAGACGACCCAGGTGATGAAGGCCCAGACCTCCTTGGGGTCCCAGCCCCAGTAGCGGCCCCAGGCTGCCTGGGCCCAGATCGGGCCGGCGATGAGGGCGGCGAAGGTCCAGATCGGGAAGGCGAAGGCGTGCACCCGGTAGGCGAAGCGGTCGAGCTGGGTGAGCTCGGGCAGCCGCGCGAGGTAGTTGCGGAACATCGCAGCCACAGCACCGCGGAACCCTGCCCGCTGCGGGCGCTCCTCGCCTGAGCGGTCGAGCCAGCGCGCCTTGACCAGGTACAGCGCGGAGGCCATCCCGCCGATCGTGAACGCCCCGGTGGCGATGATCGCGGCGATCACGTGGATCACCAGCCACGGCGACTCCAGGGCGTCGGGGAGCCGGACGACCGGGTCGTAGAGCAGCAGCGCGTCGGCCATCAGGATCACCAGCACGAAGCCGGTCACGATCGGGGAGAGCCAGGTCAGCGAGTACTTGCGGTAGAGCAGCAGGTAGCCGATTGTCACCACGCAGGTGGCGGTCAGGGTGAACTCGTACATGTTGCCCCAGGGCACCCGGATCGGGTCGGCGGCGAGGCCGCGGGTGACCACGGCGAGCAGGTGCAGGCCAGCGGCGACCACGGTCGCGATCACCCCGAGGCGGGCGAACCGGTCACGCTTGGCCGTGGACTCCTCCACCACCTCGGTGTCGTCACCACCACCTGACGCGCCCACGCCGACCGGGACAGCGACCGGCACCGTCCGGGCTGCAGCCCACTCGGCCACGTGCGCCAGCAGCGCGGCGAAGTAGAACACCGCGCACCCGACGACCGCCTGGTTGCTCAGCAGCTCGAACTGCTCGTGACTCATCGTCCGTCCTCCATGTGTGCCCGATCCTCCAGCTGTGCGACGAGACCTTCGATCTCGTCGGCCAGGTCGCCTCCGGACGACCGGTCCAACCCGGCGACCTCCACGACAGTACGTCCCTGCTCGCGACGTGCCGCCACCCAGACCCGTCGGGGCCTGATGAACAGCGAGCCGAGCAACCCCAGCAGCGCCAGCGAGACACCGGTCAGCGCGAGCCAGTCCACCGGGTCGCGGCTCACCTGGAGCTTCACGAACTTCTCGACGCCGTTGAAGGTGATCGAGCCGAGACCGTCGGGCAGGGTGACGGTGTCGGTGATCGGGTCACCGGTGAAGTTCAGCTCCCCCAGGGACAGGTCGACCCGGAAGTCCCGACCGTCGGCGCGCTTCACCGGCTCCATCTCGTCGGTGTCCAGGGCGTAGACCGACTGCGGTACGCCGTCGTCCAGGCCGAGGTCACCGACGAAGACCTGCAGCGACAGCAGCGGCTGCTTGGCCTCGGGGAAGACCGTCACCGGCCCGGTCTCCATCGAGAAGCCCGCGGTCGGGTAGAACTCGCCGCGGAACCCGAGCTGCTGCGGCGACGCATCCGGCACCTTGATGACACCGAGCGAGCGGAAGGTGGTGTCCTCGGGCAGGAAGACCACCGGGCCTGAGAAGACCACCTCGCCGTCGGCGTCGCGGACGGTGATGTCCGGTGCGTAGCCGTGGCCGATCAGGAAGACCTTGGTGCCGTCGATGGTCAGCGGATGGTTGACCTCGATCCGCGCCGACCGGGTCTCGCCACCGGGGGTCGCGACGTAGTCGAGGGCGGCGGAGAAGTCCGAGGCCATCCCGGCCTCGCGGCCCTCGGTGGCGAAGGTGACGTCGAAGTCGGTGACGCTGAACGAGAACGGCGTCAGGCCGCCCGCGTCGAACAGCGTGCCCGGGTCGAACTCGTCGTACTGGCTGACGGTGTTGGCGAAGGTGCCGCCGGTCACCACGATCACCCCGCCGCGGAAGCCGAACAACGACCCCACCGCGAAACCGATCAGCACGATCACCACCGAGACGTGGAAGAGCAGGTTGCCGGCCTCGCGCAGGTAGCCGCGCTCGGCGGCCACCGAACCCTCGTGCCGGTCCACCCGGTAGCCCGAGAGCACCTGACGTGCTCGGTCCAGGACCGCCTCGGGGTCGGCCTCGGTAGTGAACGTCCGGTACTCCGGGAGCCGCGCCAGGTTCCGCGGCGTCTTCGGCGGCCGGGCCCGCATCGCGGTGAGGTAGATCTTGGTGCGCGGCAGGATGCAGCCGACCAACGAGATCATCAGCAGGATGTAGATCGCCGAGAACCAGGGCGAGTCGTAGACCGAGAACAGGCCGAGCTTCTCGTAGATCGGCGCGAGCGTCTCGTGCTGGTCGCGCCAGCGGGCCGCCGCGAGCGAGTCCACCGACTCCTGCGGTACGACGGAGCCGGGCACCGCGCCGAGGGCCAGCAGGAAGAGCAGGATCAGCGCCGTCCGCATCGAGGTCAGCTGCCGCCAGGCCCAGCGCCCGAACTCGCGGGGGGCCAGCGGCGCCACCTCGTGGGCGCGGTTGCGGTCCTCGCCGTACGTCGTGTCGGTGCCCTCGCTCATCAGACGCCCGCCGTGAACTCGGGGAAGATGTTGGCCCGCATCTCGTCGACGATCACGTCCCACCAGCCGGTGACCAGCAGCAGGCCGACCGCGATCAGCATCAGGCCGCCGGCGCGGGTGACCCAGCGCTGGTGCCGGCGGATCCAGCCGATCGTGCCGAGCATCCGGCGGTAGGCCAGCGCGGCGACCACGAACGGCAGCCCCAGGCCGAAGCAGTAGACAAGGCTGAGCAGGGCACCGCGCCCGGCGCTGCCCTCGGTGAAGGCGAGGCTGGTGATCGCGCCCAGCGTCGGGCCGATGCACGGGGTCCAGCCGAGCCCGAAGAGGACGCCCAGCATCGGCGCCGCGGCGAGCCCGACGTTCGGGACTCGGTGGAAACGCACGTCGCGCTGGAGCCACGGGACCGCGCCCAGGAAGGCGATGCCGAGCAGGATGGTGAAGCCGCCGAGCACCGTGGTGATCTGGTCCTGGTACTCGAAGAGCCAACGGCCCAGGCCGCCGAAGAGGGCGCCGTAGGCGACGAAGACGAAGGAGAACCCGGCCACGAAGAGCAGCGAGCCGGCGAGCATCCGGCCGCGCTTGGCGGACTCGAGGTCGGCGCCCGAGAGCCCCGTGGTGTAGGAGAGGTAGCCGGGCAGCAGCGGCACCACGCACGGGCTGAAGAACGAGACCAGGCCGGCGATCAGGGCCACCGGTACGGCGAGCAGCAGCGACCCGTCCAACGCGGTGTCGCGGAACCAGGTGCCGATGTCGAGCGGTACCAGCCCGGCGACGAGGTCGGGGATCACCCGCGCACGTCCTCGACCAGGGCGACCAGCGTGCGGGCGCTGGTGAGCTCACCGATGATGCTGGCAGCGACCCTCCCCTGCGCGTCGATGACCACGGTGCTCGGGATCGCGTTCGGGCTCAGCGTCCCGTAGAACGCCAGCAGGTTCTTCCCGCCCGGGTCGAAGATCGAGGCGTAGGGGACGTTGCGGGCCTTCTCGAACGCGAGCGCCGTCTCGGCGCTGTTGTCGCGGGTGTTGATGCCGAGGAAGACCACGCCGGTCGGCATCAGCTCCTCGGCTGCGACGACCAGGTCGTCGGCCTCGGAACGGCACGGCGGGCACCACGAACCCCAGACGTTGATGACCACGACCTTGCCGGCGTACTGGTCCAGGGAGACCGGCTCGCCCTCCAGGGTGGTGCCGGCGACCGTGCCAGGCTTCCTCCGCTCTGCCTCGTCGAGCAGGGTGATCACCCCGCTGCCGTCGACGTACCCCTTGTCGCCGGTCGACCCGACGCCGCCGCAACCGGCGGCCACGAAGGACACCAGCAGGGCTACCGCCACGGTGGCGATCAGGCGCGGGGAGCGGGGCATGGGTCAGTCGTCGGCCTTCTCGACGCCCGCGGGGTTCGACCCCGGCTGGGCGCTCAGGTCGTTCGGCTCGGTGACGGCACCGGTGAGGAACCCGGTGCCGGAGGAGAAGGCGGCGCGGCGCTCGGCCTCGGGGATCATGTCGCCGGCCGGTTCGGCGTAGGAGACCGAGACCAGCTCGGTGCCGTCGAACTCGAACGAGGTCAGGCTGCACAGGGTGCACTGGCGGTTGCGCGGGTCGTGCAGGAACCGGCGCTTCTCGGCGTGCAGCCGGCAGATCCAGATCGGCAGCTGGTGGGAGACAATCAGCGCCTCGTGACCCTCGGCGGCGTCGCGGGCGTCCTCGACGGCCGCCCACATCCGGGCGGCGATCTGCGCGTAGGGCTCGCCCCAGGATGGCCGGAACGGGTTCCACAGGTGCTTCCACGCCGACGGGCGCCGCAGGACGCCGTCGCCGACCGAGAACGGCCGGCCCTCGAAGATGTTCTCCGACTCGATCACCCGGTCGTCGGTGACCACGTCGACGCCGCGGACCTTCGCCAACGGCGCGGCGGTCTGCTGCGCCCGCTCCAGCGGGGAGGCCACGATGTGGGTGATGTCGCGGTCGCCGATCCGCTCGGCGACGCGCTCGGCCATCGCCAGGCCGCGGTCGGAGAGCACGAAGCCCGGCGCGCGGCCGTACAGGATGCCCTCGGGGTTGTAGACCTCGCCGTGCCGGAGGACGTGAACGGTGGTGGTCATCAGGATCCCTTTGCTGTGGTGGATACCCGGGCAGTGGCCGCAGCCGCCGCCGGCAGCGCGTCGAGCACGTGCTGGACCGCACGGTCGTCGTGGGCCGAGGAGCAGAACCACGCCTCGAAGGCGCTCGGCGGCAGGTAGACCCCGGCGTCGAGCATCGCGTGGAAGAACGTCTTGAAGGCGCCCGAG
>JBFJNH010000054.1:0-22569 GCA_041618295.1 Marmoricola sp. | reverse complement strand
GGTGCTGGACGCGGGACCACCGGACGAACCGTGCTCGAGCGCGTCAGGACGCGCTCGGGTCCCACCAGTCGTAGCCCGTGAGGAACGGGTCCGGGTCGATGGGCGTCTCCGACGTCCACACGATGTCGAACTGGTCCTCGGAGTTGATCTGACCGATCAACGCGGTCTTGGCGATGTGGTGGTTCTCGCCGTCGATGGTGACCATGCCTTCGGGGGCCTCGAAGCTGACCCCGTCTGCAGCGGCGTTGACCTTGTCGACGTCGAAGGATCCTGCCTTCTCCACGATGTTCTTGTAGAGGTACAGGGAGGTGTAGGCAGCCTCCATCGGGTCGGACGTCGGCCGGCCCGGGTAGGCGTCCTGGAACGCCTTGATGAAGGTGTCGTTCGTCGGCGACTCGACCGACTGGAAGTAGTTCCAGGCGGCGTACTGCCCGGTGACGTCCTTGCCCATGGACGGCGCCTCTTCCTCGGCGATGGAGACCGAGATGATCGGGCTGGTCTCCGGGCTCAGACCTTGCTCGTAGTAGGCCTTGATGAAGCCGACGTTGGACGAACCGTTGATGGTGTTGAAGACGAAGTCTGGCTTGGCCTTGACGATCTTCGCGACCTGGTTCGACCAGTCGTCCTTGTCGAGCGGGACGTACTCCTCGCCGACGATCTCGATCCCGAGCTCCTTCGCGTACTGCTTGATGATCTTGTTCGCCGTCCGCGGGAAGACGTAGTCGGATCCGGCGAGGAAGAGCGTCTTGGTGCCCTTGGACTTCAGGAAGTCCATGGCCGGGATGATCTGCTGGTTCGTCGTGGCGCCGGTGTAGTAGATGTTCTTCGACGCCTCCAGGCCCTCGTACTGGACCGGGTAGAACAGCAGGCCGTTGTTCGCCTCGACGACGGGCAGCATCGCCTTGCGGGACGCCGAGGTCCAGCCGCCGAACGTTGCCGCGACGCAGTCGCTGGTGATCAGCTTCCCGATCTTCTCGGCGAAGGTGGCCGGGTCGGAGGCGCCGTCCTCCTCGACCGGGACGATCTTCTTGCCCAGGATGCCGCCGGCGGCGTTGATCTCCTCTGCGGCGAGGTTGAGCGAGTCACGAACGGTCTGCTCGCTCAGCGACATCACCCCGCTGGTCGAGTTCAGGAACCCGAGCTTGATCGTGTCGCCGTCGGTCTTGACGCACGAGGTGGCCGTGGCGCCCTCGTCCGACTTCGAGCCGCAACCGGCAAGGGCGAGTGCTGCAGCCGTGACGACGACTGTGGTCGTCACGAGCTTGTGTGCTCTGAGATTCTTCAAGGCGTTGTTTACCTCTCGTGAGCGCCCCCGAGGGCCGAAAAGGACGGGCACGACGCTGTGCTCGGCGGTTGAACGGGGACGCTAGAGAGTCGATGTTTCTGGCGGGGACCACTTGGTTTCGTGACGGTTACCATTCGCTCTCACCTGATGCCGGCCGCGGCTGTCGACGCGTCTCGGTAGGTTGAACCGGTGAGTTCCCTGATGCTTCTCGATACCGCTTCTCTCTACTTCCGCGCCTACTACGGCGTTCCGGACACGATGCGCGCCCCTGACGGGACCCCGGTCAACGCGGTCCGCGGATTGCTCGACTTCATCAGCCGCCTCGTCGAGGAGTACCGACCCACGCACCTGGTCTGCTGCTGGGACAACGACTGGCGCCCGCAGTGGCGGGTCGACCTGATTCCGACCTACAAGGCGCACCGGGTCGAGGAGATCGTGCCCGGCGGCTCCGACGTGGAGGAGGTGCCCGACCCGCTCCTGGTCCAGATCCCCGTCATCCTGGAGGTCCTCGAGGCCTTCGGGATCGCGGTGGTCGGGGCGGACGGCTACGAGGCGGACGACGTCATCGGCACCCTGGCCACGGGGGCCGGCATGCCCGTGGAGATCGTGACCGGGGACCGTGACCTCTTCCAGCTCGTCGACGACGACCTCGGAGTCCGGGTGTTGTACACCGCCCGCGGGGTCGGCCGCCACGAACGAGTCACCGCAGCCGTGGTCCGGGAGAAGTACGACGTCGAGGCACACCAGTACGCCGACTTCGCGACGCTGCGCGGGGACAGCTCCGACGGGCTGCCCGGCGTCGCGGGAGTGGGGGAGAAGACGGCGGCGACGCTCCTCAACCGCTACGGGACCATCACCGCCATCCGCGAGGCAGCGCTCGACCCGACGAGCGAGCTGGCACCGGGACCGCGACGCAAGGTCCTGGACGCCGCTGCCTACCTGGACGTGGCACCGACCGTGGTAGCCGTCGCCCGCGACATCGACCTCGGCGACCTGGACCCGGTGCTGCCGCCGACCCCGCGAGACCCGCAGGCGCTCACGGCCCTCGCGGAGCGCTGGGGGCTGGAGACCCCGATCGCCCGGCTCGTCTCGACCATCACGGACGCACGCTAGACGTCGAACTCTCAAGCGACACTTCAAGCGTGTCCTCCGGGACACGCCGGGAGCACAGGAATTCTTCGCCCAAAGTTGGGCCAGGCGACACTTCTCTGACCTGCGGATTCGTGCATCTGCGCAGGTCAGCAGGTGGTTGACAGCACGCCTCCGGATGGGTTGGGTTACCTCGTTCCTCCTGGCAGATCGTCCTGCTGCGAGCGTCGACATGAGGGGACAAGCCTCACCGGCCGCCACGGTGTGGGTGGACCCCAACGGCTGTGTCGAGGTCACGCGGTCGGACGGGAGAACACGGGGGGAGTGCGGAGCCAGTAGACAACGGTCGCCCGGTGACATCCAGTCATCGTGCGGGCGGTCCGAAGGCCCCGTTCCTCCCCCCGCCGCCATCTCTCCGGCCGGGTCGGTTGACCCTCCGGCTAGCGTGGGGCCATGCGCGAGTGTGTCGGTCCAGGAGTCGAGGCCCGGTGAAGCGGCCGTTCCCGTGGGGACTGGTCTTCCTGGCCCTTCTCCTCGTCCCCATCGCCGAGATCTACGTCCTGATCCAGGTCGGTCAGGTGATCGGCGTCTGGTGGACGATCCTGCTCCTGATCGCGGACAGCATCATCGGGTCGTGGCTGCTGCGTCACGAGGGCGGCCGCGCCTGGACCGCCCTGCGAGTCGCACTGGCCGAAGGGAGGATGCCCGCCAAGGAGCTGGCCGACGGCATCCTCATCGTCCTCGGCGGCACCCTGATGATCAGCCCGGGTTTCGTCACCGATGTCTTCGGGGTGCTCGCGATCTTCCCGCTGACCAGACCGCTGGGACGGAAGTTCCTCGCCCGGGTCATCAGCCGCCAGCTCAACCTCGGCACCGTTGGCCCCGGGTTCGGCGGCCCCGGGTTCGGCGGGCCGGCGGGACGACAACGCCCCGGACCACCAGGGGACGTGGTCCAGGGCGACGTGGTCGATCCCTGAGGCCTCAGGGACGGTCGGCTGCGCTCAGGCAGTCGCCTTCTTCTTGGTGCTCTTCTTGGCCGGACGGTGCAGGTGCGCCGGCCCGATCTCGCCACCGCGGAGCAGCTCCAGGCGCTCGGTGAGGATGTCCTCGAGCTCGCTGATCGAACGCCGCTCCAACAGCATGTCCCAGTGCGTGCGGGCCGGCTTCTCAACCTTCTGCTCCGGCACGATGCCGTCGGTGCTCAGGCCCTCGGCCCCGCAACGCGGGCACTCCCAGTTCGCCGGAACCTCGGCCTCGACCGACATGGTGATCTCGAAGAGGTGCCCGCGGGTGCACTGGTAGCCCACCTGCTGCCGGGCCGCGAACTCGATACCGCGCTCGTCCTCGAAGCTCTGGCCTCCGAGGCGTGCGCCTCGCAGAGTGCGGTCTCCCATGGAATCCTCCAACTCTTGGTAGCACCAGATCGTGGCGCTACCTCATGCGTACAACCTCAGGGACGATCAGACAAGACGTCCGTGACGCCGAAACGTCCTTGCGGGCGTGGTCACGCCCGACCTTCCCCCAACAGATCGTCAACGAACGGGACGTGCTGAGGATTCCCGCCGTGAACCCTGGAAACTCGCCGCGGAAGGCCGAGCAGGTCAGGTGACCGCCGGAAGGTCGTTCCCAGCCTCTCGTATCCCGCGCTCGGGGTCCAATCGGAGCAGGAAGAACGCCCCGAGGACGAAGAACAGGATCAGCGCGAGGATGGCCGGGCGGTAGGAGTCGGTGAGCTGGAAGGTGACTCCGAAGAGCAACGTGCCGAACCAGGAGGTGCCGCGCTCCGCTGCGGCGTACAGGGCGAAGTACTCACCCTCACGTCCCCGGGGGATGAGCAGGCTGAAGAACGACCGGGAGAGCGCCTGGGTACCGCCCATCACGATCCCGATGGCGACCGCTACCGCGAGGAACAGGACGACGTTCTTCTCGGGCAGGAACAGCGCTGCCACCACGATCCCCATCCACCCGAAGGTCCCCGCCAGGATCAGCCGGTACGACCCGTGCTTGGCCGCCAACCGCCCGAAGAGCAGGGCCCCGCCGAACGCGACGAACTGGATCAGCAGGATGGTCCCGATCAGGACCGAGGTGTCGAACTTCAGCTGTTTCTCGCCGTACGTCGAGGCGGCGTAGATCACGGTCTGGATGCCGTCGTTGTAGAACAGGTACGCGACCAGGAAGGTCAGCGTCATCGGGTAGTTGCGGAGGTCCTTCAAGGTCGCGTACAGCTGACCAAAGCTCTGCCGGACGACGTTGCCGGACTCCGGGACCACACCTTGCGGCTCGTAGTCGCGCAGCTTGAGGAACGGGATCACGGTGAAGGCCGCCCACCACAGAGCGGCGGAGAGCAACGAGATCCGCACCGACATCGACTTGGACAACCCGAACGTGTCGTGGCCCAGGAAGAGCACCAGGTTCAGGGCCAGCAGCAAGCCGCCGCCGAGGTAGCCCCAGGCCCACCCGCGGGAGGAGGCGCCGTCGCGCTCGTCCTCGGTGGAGATGTCCACGAGGATCGCGTAGTAGCTGATCAGCGAGCAGCCCGCCAAGATGCTCGCCAGCACCACGGCGACCGCTCCGAGCTGCCAGTTGTCGTCGGCGAGGAAGAAGAGCAGCGCGCCCATCGCAGCACCTGCCCAGGCGTACCCGGCCATGTGACGCTTCTTGTGCGCGGAGCGGTCGACGAACGACCCGACGATCGGCAGCACGAGGGCGCTGCTGATCGTGGCGAAGCTGGTCAGGTAGCTCGGCAGCGAGCCGGCGGCCAGGTCCAGGCCGAGCAAGGAGACGGTGCGGGAGCAGGTCTCGTCAGCGTCCACGCAGCCGGCTGCCTTGCCGGCGACGGTGATCATGTACGGCGCGAACATGACCGAGAGGACCGTGGTGTAGAACGCCGAGTTCGCCCAGTCGTACCAGTTCCAGGCGTTCTGCTGACGTCGCCGGTCCAGTGCGGCCGGGTCGGCGATCTCCGCCGGGCCGGGGGTACCCGTGTCGTGGCTCATCGGCGTTCCCTCCAGAGTCCCCGGGAGACCAGCAGCTCCTTGAGGAGATCGGTCCGGTCGGTGATCAGGCCGTCGACTCCCAGGTCGATCAGCACAGCCATCTCCACCGGGTCGTCGACCGTCCAGACATGGACGTGCAGGCCTGCGGCGTGCGCCTTCCGGACCGAACGACGCGTCACGATCGGCAGCAGTCCTCGGCGCACGGGCACCTGGAGCACCGGAACCCGTCCACCCAGCAACCTCCGTGCGACGGTGCCGTTGGGGGAACCGAGGAAGGCCGCCACTTCCGCGGGCGCGGCCGAGGTGGCGACCCGACCACCGGTGCGGGACCGGAAGTCCCGGATCCGGCGGGTCGAGAACGAGCCGACGCAGACCCGGTGGTGCGCCCCGGTCGCATCGAGGAGGTCGGCCAGGGCCTCGCCGGCGCCGTCCCCCTTGAGGTCGATGTTGAACGAGCACCCGGGGAATTCCTCGAGCAGCTCTGCCATCGTCGGGATCGGGTGCACCCGCGCGATCCGCGCTGCCACCAGAGCGTCCCTGCTGGCCTCGGCGACCGCGCCGGAGGCGTCGGTCACCCGGTCCAGGACGTCGTCGTGGAAGGCGATCAGGCGGTCACCGGCGGTCCGGTGCACGTCGGTCTCCAGGTAGGTGTACCCGAGGTCGACCGCGTGCCGGAACGCGTGCAGGGTGTTCTCCAGACCGTGCAGGTCGGGGTGCTCGGCGCCGCCGCGGTGCGCCATCGCGATCACCGATCCCGGCTGCTCCAGGACGGTGTCGAGGTACTCGAAACCCGTGCGTGGTCGATCCATGGCACCTGTCCTCCGCTCCCCGGACACCAGTATTCACCGTGCTCGCCGAATCCGGGGCAAGTCGGGCACGCGAATCTGTCGCGTCGGTGCGGCCCACCGGCTCGTGGGAGGAGTACCGTCGGAACGTGGATGAGATGACCTGCCCCCAGTGCCAGAGCCCGATGGTGGAGCGCGCGTTCACCCATCTGACCGTGCACCGGTGCGAGTCCTGCTCCGGTGTCTTCCTCGCACGCGCCGACCTCGGAGCCCTGATCGAGGCGGAGAACGACTGGCACGCGCACCAGTCTGCGAATACCGCTGCGTTGCCCCGGATCACCTCGGACATGACCTCGCCGCCGGTGTTCCCGGCAGCGAGCCGGGCCTTCGTGGAGACCCTCTTCAAGGCCTGAGGCCCCCAGCGGCCGGAGCCGCGAGCGAACCGGCGCGGGTCAGCGCAGGTCGTGGAAGGTCTCGATCCGGGCGCCGAGCTGGTTGAGCCGTTCGGCGAGGTCCTCGTACCCACGGTGGATCACGTAGACCGACCTGAGGACCGAGGTGCCCTTGGAGGCCATCATCGCGAGCAGGATGACCACCGCCGGTCGCAGGGCCGGGGGACAGACGATCTCAGCCCCCGACCAGTGCGTCGGACCGTCGATCAGCACGCGGTGCGGGTCCAGCAGGGTGACCCGGCCGCCCAGCTTGCTGAGCTCGGTCAGGTAGATCGCCCGGTTCTCGTAGACCCAGTCGTGCAGCATCGTCTGCCCCTGAGCGACTGCGGCGATGACGGCGAAGAACGGCAGGTTGTCGATGTTCAACCCGGGGAACGGCATCGGGTGGATCTTGTCGATCGGGGAGTGCAGCGGCGAGACCGAGGTGGTCAGGTCCACCAGACGGGTGTGCCCGTTCGCGGCCACGTACTCCGGCGTGCGCTCGTAGCGGAAACCCATCTCCTCCAGCAGCGCCAGCTCGATCTCGAGGAACTCGATGGGAACCCGTCGGATGGTGATCTCCGAACCGGTGACGATCGCCGCCGCGAGCAACGACATCGCCTCGATCGGGTCCTCGCTGGGGGAGTAGTCGACGTCTACGTCGATCTCCGCACACCCGGTCACCGTCAGCGTTGTGGTGCCGATGCCCTCGACCACGACACCGAGCTTCTGGAGGAAGAAGCAGAGGTCCTGGACCATGTAGTTGGGCGATGCGTTCCGGATCACCGTGGTGCCAGGGTTGAGGGCGGCCGCCATCAGGGCGTTCTCGGTGACGGTGTCGCCGCGCTCGGTGAGCACGATCGGTCTTTGCGGGGAAGCGCCTCGGGCGACCACAGCGTGGTAGCTGCCCTCCGTGGCCTTCACCTCGAGGCCGAAGTGACGCAGTGCCGTGAGGTGTGGTTCCACGGTGCGGGTGCCCAGGTCGCAGCCGCCCGCGTAGGGGAGCTCGAAGTCCTCGCTGCGGTGCAGCAGCGGGCCCAGGAACATGATGATCGAACGAGTACGCCGGGCCGCGTCGCCGTTGATCCCGGCAATGTCGAACCGGGCCGGCGGCACGATCTCGAGGTCGTTGTCGTCGTTCAGCCAACGGGTGCGGACGCCGAGGCTGTCGAGGACCTCCAGCAGCCGGCTGACCTCCTCGATCCGCGCCACCTTGCGCAGCGTGGTCCGACCGGTGTTGAGCAGGGCCGCGCAGAGGAGTGCGACACCGGCGTTCTTGGAGGACTTGACGTCGATGCTGCCCGAGAGCGTCGTGGGTCCCGTGACCCGGAGGTGGACCGGTCCCGCTCCGATGCTGACGATCTGCTCGTCGAGGGCCTCGCCGATCCGGGCGATCATCTCCAGGGAGACGTTCTGGTGCCCCCGCTCGATGCGGTTGACGGCACTCTGACTGGTGCTGAGGGCATCGGCCAGCTGCTGCTGGGTCCAACCGCGGTGGCGGCGGGCGCTCCTGATCAGCGTGCCGATCTGGGTGAGGTAGTCGGCAGTCACCTGGCGGACGTTATCTCAGATATGAGATGCAGCCAATGCGAGACCGCCAGGACGGTCCTGGCAGGATCGGGCCATGCGAGTGACCACCATCCACGCCGCGGGCGACATCCGCCTCGAGGAACGCCCCGAACCGACGATCTCGGCCCCGACCGACGCGGTCATCAAGATCACCGCCGGTTGCATCTGCGGCTCCGACCTGTGGCCCTACCGCGGCGAGAACCCCATCTCCGCCGGGTCGACGATCGGGCACGAGATGGTCGGCGTGATCGAGGAGGTCGGCGCGGGGGTCGCATCGTTCCGCCCGGGCGACTTCGTGATCGTGCCGTTCTGCACCTGCGACAACACCTGTGCGCACTGCACCAACGGTGCCCAGTCGGCCTGTTTGAACGGCGGCTTCACCACCGGCGGCCAGGGCGAGTACGGGCTCGTCCAGCAGGCCGAGGGCAGCCTGGTCAAGACCGACGGGATGCCCGACCCGTCCCTGATCCCGGCACTGTTGACCCTCTCCGACGTCTTCCCCACCGGCTGGCACTGCGCAGTCTCGGCCCGGGTGAAGCCCGGCGACACGGTCGTGGTCGTCGGAGACGGGGCGGTCGGCCTGTGCGGGGTGCTGGCCGCGGTCCAGATGGGGGCCGAGAAGGTGATCGCGATGTCCCGGCACGAGACCCGCCAGGAGATCGCTCGGCGTTTCGGCGCCACCCACGTGGTCGCCGAACGGGGCGTCGAGGGCGCCAAGAGGATCAAGGAGATCACCGCCGGTGTCGGAGCAGACGCCGTCCTCGAATGCGTCGGCACCGACGACTCGATGCGGATGGCATTCCAGGCGGCCCGTCCCGGCGCGATGGTCGGTTTCGTCGGCGTACCGCACGGGGTGAAGCTCCCGGTGGAGCGCATGTTCGGCAAGAACGTCGGACTTGCCGGTGGCGTCGCCCCGGTACGTCGCTACCTTCCCGAGCTCCTCGACCTGGTCACCTCCGGGGCGGTCGACCCCGGGATCGTCTTCGACGCGGAGATGCCGCTCGCCGACGTCGCCGAGGGCTACCGGGCGATGGACGAGCGTCGCGCCATCAAGGTACTGCTGCGGCCGTGACGGGTGCTCAACCTCGGACCGCGGTCACCAGTCCCCGGATCGACGCGGCGACGAGGTTGCCCATCGAGAAGTGGTCGTCCCACACGGCGATCCGGCCGTCGCGGACCTCGAAGGTGCCGCAGACCCAGAACGCGGACTCCCAGCGCTTGTAGCGGAGGTAGTCGGTCCGGTCGGTGAGCACGATCGGTCCGGTGCTCGCGATGTGGTGCATGTCCACCCGGAAACCGATCCGGCGCTTCTCCATGTCCCGGAGCATCCCGACCACGCGCCCGCCGGTGAAGGTCGGCATGCCCGTGTTCTTCCAGACCACGTCGGGAGTCAGCAGGGTGACCGCGGTGTCGGCCTCACCTGCCGCGAGGAGGTCCAAGAACCGGCGTACGACGTCTTCGGGTTCGTCCATGTCCGAAGGCTAGCGACTGGTATCCCGAACACCACCCGGAGGCGCGCACATCGGCCTACGATGCGAAGTGGGGTACGGGGGAGGAGCACGCGGATGGACCAGGACCACAGCCACGACTCGTTGATCGAGGTCGTGCGAGCGTGCACGGCCGCCGCTGACGAGGCCTCGGCGCGCGAGAGCGTGCTGCCGAAGGTGCGCCGACTACTCGGCGCCCGCACCCTCGTCGTCGAGGTCCCGGGCGCGGACGGCCCCGAGGTGGCGTTCGTCGACGGGCTGGCCGTCCCCGCGGGCGGTGTCAGCGTCGCCGCCGACGGCACCCACAGCGTCGTCCTGGTGCCGGACCAGTGGCGCGCGCTGGGCGTCGGCCACGTCGTCTCGCAGCGGCTGGCCGGGCACTCCGGGGTGCTCGCACTCGGCTGGTCGAACGTCGAGGAGACCACCCCGGTTTCCGCCCAGCTCGCGGTCGTCCTCGACCTCGTTGCGCTGACCTTCTCCAGGCTCGTTCTCGACTCCTCCTTGCACGACCTGGCCGCGCGGGTCGACAGCGCCCAGCACCTGGCCTCGATGGGCGACTACGACTGGCACATCGCCTCCGACACCAACCAGTGGTCCGACGAGCTGTACCGCATCTACGGCTACGAGCCCCAGTCGTTCAACCCCTCCTACGAGCGCTTCCTGGCCAACATCCACCCCGACGACCGGGAACGGATCCAGGGGATCCACCAGCAGGCCTACGCGACCGGCGATCCGTACCACATGATCGAGCGGATCGTCCGGCCCGACGGTGAGGTCCGGTACCTGTCCTCCAACGGCGAGGTGATCATGGACGCGACCCGGACCCCGGTCCGGATGCGCGGGACCTGTATCGACATCACCGACCGGGTGCTGGCCGACCAGGAACGGGAACGGGTCAGCGAACGGTTCCAGCTTCTGGTCAACGCGGCACCGGAGGCCATCTTGGTGATCGACGCCGAGGAAGGGATCGTGCAGTCCAACCCACGAGCCGCCGAGGTGCTCGGAAGCGATCCGACCGGAGGCCGCCTGCGGGACTTCCTGCCGCTCGGCGCCGAGACCGGACAAGCGATCGCCGCACTCGGGAGCAGCGGCCAACCGCTGGTCCTGGACGTGGTAGCGGTAACCCTCAAGGAATCGGAGCGTGGAGACATGACCGCAGTGTTCCTGGCCGACGCCGGACCGCGACTGGACCGGGAGGCGATGGCCACTCGGCTCGGCGAGGCCCAGCAGCGACGGCGGCAGGCCCTGGAGATCAACGACAACGTCGTCCAAGGGCTCACCGCAGCGTCCTACGCGTTGGAGCAGGACGACTCCCCGGCCACCCGGTCGTACCTCAACCGGACGCTCCAAGCAGCGCGGCACATGATGGACGACCTCCTGGAGCCGCAAGGTCAGGAGATCAGGCCCGGCGACCTGATCCGGGCGCACGCCGCGTCGCTCGAGCCGCAGGTCAACCTGGAGACCGACGCCGAGCCGAGCGTGCCGGTGGAGCAAGCGCCCCGGATCCTGATCGTGGACGACGCCGAGGACATCCGGATGCTGCTCCGTCTCAAGCTCGCCCACCAGGGGCGGTACGACGTGGTGGGCGAGGCCGAGGACGGCCTCGGCGCCGTGGAGCAGGCTAGGACCCTCCAGCCCGACCTGGTCGTCCTGGACATGGCGATGCCGAAGATGGACGGCCTCCAAGCGCTCCCGTTGATCCGGGACGCAGTACCGGGGGTCCGGGTGATCGTGCTGTCCGGGTTCAACCAGGCGACCCTCGAGCGGGAGGCAATGGCCGCGGGCGCTGACCGGTACCTCGTCAAGGGCGGCAGCATGGGCGCGATCCTCGACACGATCGCGGACGTCCTCGGCGCCGCCTGAGGCCGGTCCGGCCTCACGGGGACCATGATGGCGTCATGACCGCGAGCCTTCAGGACCAGTACTTCCCGGAACTGCCCTGCTTCGGGTGCGGGCCGGCGAACGAACGAGGCCTCCAGCTCAAGAGCTTCGTCGCCGACGACGGCGTCGTCCGGGCGTCCTTCACCCCGTGGCCCGAGCACGACAACGGCCTCGGCTACCTCAACGGCGGGATCATCGCGACCGTGCTGGACTGCCACAGCGCCGCAGCCGTGACCCACGAGGCCTATACCCGCGGCTGGCCACCGCTGCCCGGAGCAGCGCTCCCGTACGTGACCTCGGGGCTCGACGTCCGGTACCTGCGCCCGGCGCCGCTGGGGGAACCGGTGAGCCTGGCCGCCCGGGTGACCGAGGCCTCCGAGGCGGCGATCACGGCCGAGGTCTGGCTGGAGTGGGCCGGGAAGGAGCGCGCGGCTGCGTCGGCGGTGTGGAAGCGGTGGCGGCCGCGCTGACCGGCAGCGGTTCCCGGAACGCTGCTAGGTTCCGGGACATGCAGGGATCAGTGACAGTGCAGATGGCCGCTAGCCCGGACGTGGCCTGGGACCTGGTCAGCGACGTGACCCGGATCGGCGAGTTCTCCCCGGAGACGTTCGAAGCCGTCTGGCTGGACGGCGCCACCGGCCCGGCTGCCGGGGCTCGGTTCAAGGGCCACGTGAAGCGGAACGGCGTCGGTCCGGTCTACTGGACCGAGTGCGTGGTCACCGCGTGCGTGCCCCAGGAGCACTTCGAGTTCAAGGTGGTGCTCAACGGTCAGCGGCTGAACACCTGGGGCTACCGACTCGCCGCCGCGGACGGGGGGACGGACGTGACCGAGTACTTCTCCCTGCCGAGCTCGCTCCCGACCCGGATCTACTGGGGCCTGCTCGGCTGGGCGCGGTCGAAGACCAACGAGCGCGGCATGCGGCAGACCCTGGAACGGATCCGCGCCATCGCGGAAGCGGCCTGATGCCTACCGTGAGCGCCCGTTCGGAAGAGGAGCAGCCATGAAGGCGGTCGTCGTCACCCGGGCCGAGCTGAGCGTCGGCGAGGTCGGGATCCCGACGCCGGAACCGGGCCAGCTGGTCCTCGACGTCGTGCGCTGCGGCATCTGCGGGTCGGACCTGCACGCCCGTCACCACGCCGACGCCCTGGCCGACATCGCCGCCGAGATCGGGTACGACGGCCTGATGCGCTCGGCCGAGCCGATCGTGCTCGGCCACGAGTTCTCCGGCATCGTCACCGCACGAGGAAAGGGCGCCCGCCTCGCCGAAGGCACCCCGGTGGTCTCCTTCCCGCTCCTGCGCCGCGGGGAGGCCGTGCACACCACCGGGCTCTCGGTGCACGCCCCGGGCGCGTACGCCGAGAAGGTCCTGGTGCAGGACTCCTTGACGCTTCCGGTCCCGAACGGGCTGCCCACCGACCTGGCCGCGCTCACCGAGCCGATGGCCGTCGGCCTGCACGCGGTCCGCCGCGGCGAGGTCGGCTCCGGTCAGGTCGCGATCGTGATCGGGTGCGGCCCTGTCGGCCTCTCGGTGATCTCGATGCTCAAGGCCCAGGGCGTCAAGACGGTCGTCGCCAGCGACTTCTCCCCAGGACGCCGGGCGCTCGCGACGGTCTGCGGTGCGGACGTGGTGGTCGATCCGGCGACCGAGTCGCCGTACTCGGCGGCCCGCGGGCACGGCCACCTGGAGTCGGCGTCCGAGGTCTTCGGGCTCGGCGTGGGCACGGTCGAGAAGCTGCGCAAGATCCCGGTGCTGCCCTGGCACGCGGTCTGGCGGGCGGCCGACAAGCTCGGTGCGGCCGACCCGAAGCACCCGGTGATCTTCGAGTGCGTCGGCGTCCCCGGGGTGATCGAGGAGATCATCTCCACCGCCCCGGTCTTCTCCCGGGTGGTCGTCGTCGGGGTCTGCATGCAGGCGGACCGGTTCCGCCCGGCGATGGCGATCAACAAGGAGATCGATCTCCGGTTCGTGCTCGGCTACACCCCCCTGGAGTTCCACGACGCGCTCCAGCTGCTCGCCGACGGCAAGGTGGACGCCGAACCGCTGGTCACCGGTGTGGTCGGGCTGGACGGCGTCGCCGGGGCGTTCGACGCGCTCGGGGACCCCGAGTCCCACGCCAAGATCCTGATCGACCCGACCAGCACGTCCGCCGTGCCGGTCCCGCGCTGAGGCTCGGCGTGCGGACGCGACGGCGTCGGTGGGGCGTGGCAGGATCAGGCGCATGAGCAGCACCACGGACCCGCACCTGCGCGAGCTGGTGCTGCTGCGCAAGGTCCGGGACCGGATGGACCGCGACTACGCGCAGCCGCTGGACGTCGAGGCACTCGCCCGTGGCGTGCACATGTCGTCGGGACACCTGAGCCGGCAGTTCAAGCTCGCGTACGGCGAGTCGCCCTACGCCTACCTGATGACGCGCCGGATCGAGCGGGCGATGGCGCTCCTCCGCCTCGGCCGACTGAGCGTGACGGAGGTCTGCTTCGCCGTCGGCTGCTCGTCGCTGGGCACCTTCAGCACCCGGTTCTCCCAGCTCGTCGGCGTCGCGCCGAGCGTCTACCGCGACCAGCACGCCGCCGCGAGGGGCGGCGAGATAACGCCGTGCCTCTCCAAGCAGGTCACCCGTCCGGTCCGCGCGCGGGCGGACACCGTGGAACCGGTCAGGAATGAAGAAGCGCCGGTCTCGTAGTCCCGGTTAGCGTCTGCGACATGGACATCACCCTTCACAACGCCTTCCTCCCGCACACCGATCGCGATACCGCCGTGGCGTTCTACTGCGACACGCTCGGCTTCGACCTCCGCAACGACGTCGGCTACAACGGCATGCACTGGCTCACCGTCGGGCACCCCGACCAGCCCGGCACCTCGTTGGTGCTCACCCCGCCGGCTGCCGACCCCGGCGTGACCGAGGAGGAGCGGCGCACGATCACCGAGATGATGGCCAAGGGCACCTTCGCCATCCTGACCCTGGCTACGCCGGACCTGGACGCCACGTTCGCCCAGCTCGTGGCGAGCGATGCCGACATCGTCCAGGAGCCCATCGACCAGCCGTACGGCGTCCGCGACTGCGCCGTCCGCGACCCGTTCGGGAACCTGCTCCGGATCAACGAGGTCCGCTGAGGTGGCGCGGGACGCTGCCACCCGGAAGGCGGACGCGCTAGCCCTGCTGGCTACCCCCGCGATCGATGTCTGGGTCGCCACCGCGTCCGCGAACGGGGACCCGCACCTGGTGCCGCTGTCGCTGGCGTGGGTCGGGGAGCGTGTGGTCGTCGCGGCCGAACCGACGTCGGTCACCGCCCGGAATCTGCGTGCCTCCGGCCGGGCTCGGTTGGCGGTCGGTCCTACCCGCGACGTCGTGATGATCGACGTCGTCCTGGACAGGGTGGTCGAGGTCGGTGCGGACCCAGCACTGGGGGAGGCCTACGCCGCCCAGTCCGACTGGGATCCGCGGACGAGCAGCGGGTACGTCTACCTGGTCCTGCGCCCCGACCGGCTGCAGGCCTGGCGCGAGGCTGACGAGATCTCCGGCCGAACGCTGATGCGCGCCGGGTCGTGGTCGGTCTGAGTAGCGTCTGCGTAGCGTTCGAGCACACCATCCCGGGACACGAGGAGCAACGATGAGCAAGGCCGCGACCAAGGCAGGCGCCGCCCAGCAGCACCCGGCCGACAGCCACGACCTGATCCGGGTGCAGGGCGCCCGCGAGAACAACCTGAAGGACGTGAGCGTCGAGCTCCCCAAACGCCGGTTGACGGTCTTCACCGGGGTCTCCGGGTCCGGCAAGAGCTCGCTGGTCTTCTCCACCATCGCCGCGGAGTCCCAACGGATGATCAACGAGACCTACAGCGCGTTCCTGCAAGGTTTCATGCCGACGCTGGCCCGTCCGGAGGTCGACCTGCTCGACGGGCTGACCACCGCGATCATCGTCGACCAGGAACGGATGGGCGCGAACCCGCGGTCCACGGTCGGCACCGCCACCGACGCCAACGCGATGCTGCGGATCCTGTTCAGCAGGATCGGGACGCCGCACATCGGCTCCCCGACGGCCTTCTCGTTCAACGTCCCGACCCGTAAAGCCAGCGGGGTGATGAGCACCGAGAAGGCGGGGGGCCGCGTCGAGAAGAACGTCGTCAAGGAGGCGGTCTACCTGGGCGGCATGTGCCCGCGCTGCGAAGGTATGGGCACGGTCAGCGACATCGACCTCACCGCCCTCTACGACCAGGAGAAGTCGCTCAACGAGAGCGCGATCACCATCCCCGGCTACAGCATGGAGGGCTGGTACGGACGGATCTTCCGAGGCTGCGGCTGGTTCGATCCGGACAAGCCGATCAAGAAGTACACCAAGAGGGAACTCAACGACCTCCTCTACAAGGAGGCCACCAAGATCAAGGTCGAGGGGATCAACCTGACCTACCTCGGACTGATCCCGCAGCTGCAGAAGTCGGTGCTCTCCAAGGACGTCGAGTCCCTGCAACCGCACATCCGCGCCTTCGTGGAACGAGCAGTCACCTTCCAGACGTGCCCGGAGTGCGACGGCACCCGGCTCTGCGCCGAGGCGCGCTCGGTGACGATCCAGGGCAAGAACATCGCCGACCTGTGCGCCATGCAGATCACCGATCTCGCGGCGTGGTTGCGCTCCGTGACCGACCCGTCGGTGGCACCGCTGGTCGCCGGACTCCAGCACCTGCTCGACGCCTTCTCCGACATCGGGCTCGGCTACCTGAGTCTGGACCGACCGGCCGGCACGCTGTCGGGCGGCGAAGCCCAGCGCACCAAGATGATCCGGCACCTGGGCTCGTCGCTGACCGACGTCACCTACGTCTTCGACGAGCCCACCGTCGGCCTGCACCCGCACGACATCCAGCGGATGAACGAACTGTTGCTCCAGCTGCGCGACAAGGGCAATACCGTCCTGGTCGTGGAGCACAAGCCGGAGACGATCGCGATCGCCGACCACGTCATCGACCTCGGACCCGGGGCCGGCACTGCCGGCGGAACGGTCTGCTTCGAGGGCTCCGTCGAGGGGCTCCGGGGGAGCGGTACCGTCACCGGCCGGCACCTCGACGACCGAGCCGCGTTGAAGGACTCCGTCCGGCGCGCCACCGGCGCACTCGAGGTCCGACAGGCGGCCACGCACAACCTCCGCGACCTCGACGTCGACATCCCGCTCGGAGTGCTCTGCGTCGTCACCGGCGTCGCCGGGTCCGGCAAGAGCTCGTTGATCCACGGCTCGGTCGCCGGTCGCGACGGGGTCGTCGTGGTCGACCAGAGCGCGATCAAGGGGTCCCGGCGGAGTAACCCGGCGACGTACACCGGCCTGCTGGACCCGGTCCGGAAGGCGTTCGCGAAGGCGAACGACGTGAAGCCGGCGCTGTTCAGCGCCAACTCCGCGGGCGCCTGCCCGGCCTGCAACGGGGCAGGGGTGATCTTCACCGAGCTGGGGGTGATGGCGACGGTGGAGTCGGTCTGCGAGGAGTGCGAGGGGCGACGCTTCCAGGCCGCAGTGCTCGAGTACACCTACGGCGGCCGGAACATCGCCGAGGTCCTGGCGATGCCGGTGACCGAGGCGGAGGCGTTCTTCTCCTCGGCCGAGGCGGCGAACCCGGCGGCGCACAAGATCCTGGCGCGGCTGGTCGACGTCGGTCTCGGTTATGTCAGCCTGGGTCAGCCGCTCACCACACTGTCGGGAGGGGAGCGGCAACGGCTGAAGCTGGCCGTCCAGATGGCTGAGAAGGGCGACGTCTACGTGCTCGACGAACCCACCACCGGGTTGCACCTGGCCGACGTCGAACAGCTGTTGGCGTTGTTGGACCGGTTGGTCGACTCCGGCAAGTCGGTCGTCGTCATCGAGCACCACCAGGCGGTGATGGCGCACGCAGACTGGATCATCGACCTCGGGCCGGGGGCGGGCCACGACGGCGGCAAGGTGGTCTTCGAGGGCACGCCGGTCCAGCTGGTGTCGGCCGCGGAGCCCACGTTGACCGGAACCCACCTGGCCGCCTACGTCGGGCGATAGCGGGCCCCACGCGTTCCGGTGTGGCGCTGGCCACCGCGATCTCGCGTGCCCGGACACCGGTTGGCGTGTCTCCCTCGTGACAGGCGGACATCGGGATCCGCCTGCGGACGAGGAAGGTGAGTCGGCACGTGCCGAAGAGAATTGTGACACGAGTGAGACGAGCAGCAGCAGCAGCGCTGCTCGTCGCCCTGGCAGGGCTCGGCGCGGTGCTGGTCCCTGCTCTTGGCGCATCGGCGGCCGAGATCCCGGACGCGATCACCGCGGTCGAAGTGACGGCGACCTCCGCGGAGTACGGCGACCAGATCCGCGTCGACGTGAGGTGGGCGCTGCCGGACTCGGCGGCTGCCGGCGACACCTTCTGGCTCCAGTTACCCCCCGAGCTCGCCCGGCGGACGACGACCTTCGAGCTCAGCGCCCCCGACGGCGCGGTGGTGGCACGCGCGGTGGTCGCGGCGTCGGGCCGGGTGACGTTCACCGTGACCGACTTCGTCGAGACCCACGACCAGGTGGCCGGCTCGGCGTACCTCGTGGCGACCTTCGTCGCGCAGTCGACCGGAGGGGAGACCCTCACCCTCACCTTCCCCACCAGCGGGAGCGTGTTCACCGACAAGATCGAGGTGAACGGGTTCAGCCCGATCGATCGGTCCGGACCGGTCAAGGCCGGCTTCTGGACCGATCCCGACGACCAGGGACTCACCACCCCGGAGGGTGCGCTGACCTGGGCCGTGGCGAGCCCGCGTGGCCCGTCGGACCGGGTGGAGTTCCGGGACACTGCGAACACCGGGCAGTCCTTCCGATGCACCGACCTGGTCGTCGAACGGACCACCCGGGTCGACCCGTTCTCCGGCTACCTCCTGGACCTCACCCTGGTTCCTGAGTCCGAGTACACCGCGGTCTGCTCTCCGGACGCCTGGTCGGTGACGCTGGACCGAGCCCTCGCCGAGGGCGAGATCGTGCAGGTGAGCCTGACCGCCGACATCACCGATCCGACGCTGCCGGAGTACACCAACGACGCCGAGGTCACGACCACCACGACGGGCACGGCGACCTCGGCGACGGTGTCCCGGTTCGACGCCGGGGGAGTGGGGGACGGCGACGGCAGGGGACCGCTGACGATCGTCAAGAAGGTGAACGGTCCGGCAGCCGAGTCCGCGGAGGGCCTGTTCACGATCGCCGTGGACTGCGTCTGGAACGGCCGGTCCGCCGCGGGATTCCCGCGCGAGCTGACCTTCGACGGGCCGGGGAGCACCACGATCCAGGCGCCCATCGCCAGCCTCTGCACGGCGACGGAACCCGAGGACGGGGGAGCGGCTGCCACCTCGATCGCACCGGCGGCCGGCGTCACGGTCACGAAGGACGCCACCGGCACGGTCGAGCTGGTGGTCACCAACACCTTCAGCGCCGCACCGACCGGCTCGTTCGTGCTCTCCAAGGAGCTGGCAGGACCGGTAACCACCGAGGAGCTCGCTCCGGGAACGTCGTTCGCCGTCGCCTACACGGTCGACGGTGTTCCGGTGGAGAAGCCGCTGGTGGTGGTCCCGGGGGAGCAGACCTTCTCCCCGCAGTTCCCGGTCGGGACGGAGATCACGCTGCGTGAGCTGGAGCCGGACGAGGACATCCTGCCCCGGTCGTTCTTCTGGACCGATGGTGTCTTCACCGTCGACGGGACCGAAGCAGACAGCTTCACCATCGTCGCCGACGGCGAGGCCCAGCCTGGCACGGTGGTCACGCTCACCAACCACATGGCGATGGTGGTCCCGCCGACCGGCCACGCCGACGGGTCCGGTCCGGCCCTGCCGGACACCGGTTCCGCGCCGTGGTTGCTACCGGGTGTCGTCCTGGCGCTCACCCTGATCGTGGCCGGCTCCGTCCTGGTGCGGGTCGCCCGGCGACCCAGGACCGACGAGATCGCCTGACCAGGACCAGCCGAGCGACGGCGAACGATCCCGGTGCAACGTGGCACCGGGATCGCTCTCCGTTGTTCCCTGTCAGGACGACGACGATGAATGCGGGCTCCTAGAACTCCGCCTCATGTCGGAGTGCTTCGATGTCGATGACCGTGAGTGAGCCACGAGCGGTGCTGATGAAGTCCTGGGCCTTCCAGTCGTTGAGGACGCGGCCGACCGCCTCGCGGGTACCGCCGACCATCCGTGCCAGACGGTCCTGGGACATCAGGATGAAGGGACCGTCCTCCGCGACCAGCGTGAGGATCCGCATCGCGGTCCGCTGCCGCAGGTTCATCAGTGTCAAGTAGTCGATACCTGTCAGGGCCAACCGCATCCGGGCCGACAGAACAGCACCGATCTGCCGGTAGACCTCCGGGTGTCGGTCTGCGTATGCCAGGAAGTCGACGTTTGCCACGCGCAACAGGATCACATCTCCGCGCGCGGTCGCGTTGTGCGTGCGCGGGCCGCGGTCGAACAGTCCGATCTCCCCCCACCAATGGCCAGCTCTGAAGACCGTGATGAGATTCTCGCGGCCCTCAGCACTGACCGCGCTGATCTCCACGGCACCGCGTACGACGTGCAACATCTCTTCGGCAGGATCGTTGACGCTGTGGATGCGGCCGCCGTCAGGAACCCGCTGCTGGACGGCTAGGTCGGTGAGGTCCTGGAGCGTCGCAGGGGAGAAGTTCCACCCGGGTCCTGCGGCCGCGCTGCCGGGCTTGGTCATGCTGCCTCTCCCTTCGCCTCCTCGCGCTATTGTCACCCTCCTGCACCCAGAAGACCCTCACAACCGGGAGAGGCCGCTCCGCCCGATACCGGCAATGTCGGTCACGCCGGTCAGGCCCATCGTCAGGTCCAACTCGGCGAGGATGTTGGAGATGACGCTCTCTACCCCTTGCTGACCGGCGATCGCCAGACCGTAGACGTAGGGCCGTCCGAGCAGCACCGCATCGGCTCCCAGGGCCAGCGCCAGGTAGACGTCCGTGCCGGACCGGATTCCGCTGTCGAGCAGGAGCGTTGGGTCCGCGCCGATCTCCTCCCGGATCGCCACCAGCGCGTCCAGCGTCGCAATCGAGTTGTCGACCTGGCGCCCTCCGTGGTTGGACACCACGATCGCGTCTGCACCGAGGTCGAACGCCCGCCGGGCATCGTCAGGGCGCAGGATCCCCTTCAGGACGATCGGCAGCTGGGTACGGGTCCGCAGGGTCGCGAGGTCCGCCCAGCTCAGGCTCGGCTTGCTGAAGGTGCTCAGGAACCTCTCGACGGCAGCCAGTGGCACCGGCGAGCGCAGGTTGGCCACCGTGCTCCCGGGGTGGTTGCGCGCGCAGGCGAGCAGCGTGCGCAGCGCCCCCAGGGAGGGGCGCCCCCTGCGCGCCGGGGATCCCTCGACGCTGCTGCGCACCTGGGCCATGAAGACGGGGTCGGACACGTACTGAGCGATGCCGATACCACGGGTGAAGGGCAGCGAGCCGAGGTTCAGGTCTGCGGGCCGCCACCCGAGCATCGTCGAGTCGAGGGTGACCACCAGAGCTCCCGCAGAGATCTTCTCGGCTCTCCGAATCAGGCTGTTCACGAAGTCTTCGTCGCTGCTCCAGTACAGCTGGAACCACCGGCGCCCGTCAGGTCCCATGGCCGAGGCGCAGTCCTCCATCGAGGAGCAGCCCTGGTTCGACAGGACGTACGGGACACCCTGGGACGCGGCTGCACGAGCGATCTTCAGATCACTCTCCGGGCTCACCAGCTCGGCAGCCCCGATCGGGGCGAGGAGCAACGGTGACGTCAACCGCTCACCGAGAAGGTCGATGCCGAGGTCGCGCTCGGCCGCTCCGGCAGCCATCGCAGGCTGGACCTGCCAGCGGTCGAAGGCGCTCCGGTTGTTGCGCATGGATTGCCCGAGTCCCGCCCCGCCGGCTACGTAGGCCCAGGCCGTCGACGAGCAGGCTGACTGCGCCTTGGCCTCCAGGGCAGCGAAGTCCGCCGGCACGTCGGGCCGGTAGCCCCGGGCGCCGTCGAGGTAGATCGTGCGTTGGCGATCGGGTCCGCGCCCCATCAGAACGCCCAGCAGTTCATGGCGAACGGCTTGTGCTGCAGGGCCGTCAGGACACCGGTGAAGACCGCACCGTCGACGACGTAGCTGCCGTGCTCCACGAACCGATAGGGGCAGTAGTCCTGGATCGTGACGTTGGTGATGTTGCCGTCCGCAGCGTCGAGGTGGATCGAGGTGTAGGGGAGCACGAGCTCTTCGTACTTGGTCGCGATCGCGGTGTAGTGCACCTCGCCGAGGGAGTCGTCACCGTCGTTGAGCTCGGTCAGGAAGGCGCCATCGGGGTCGTGCTCGACGCAGCCGGCGATGCCACCCAGACATCCCAGGTACTCGTCGGCCGCGGCGGCCAGGACGGTACCGTGGTTCGGAGTACCCATCATGACCAGGGAATCGACACTGGTGGCACCGCCGAAGTTCTTGATGTAGTTCCGCGCGATGATGCCGCCCTGGGAGTGGGTGACGAGGTCGACCTTCTGGGCCCCCGTCGCATCCCTGAGCTGGTCGACGAACCGCTCGAGCAGTGCCGCGTTGTCCGAGGCTCCGCCGATCCCGTAGTCCGGCGTGGTGAAGATGTGGACGTCGTACCCCGCAGCGACGAGCCGCGCCTTGATCGGCCAGTAGGCAGGTTGGGTCAGGACCCCCGAACCGAACAGTCCACCGACCAGCACGACCGGGTCCTTCGGTTGGCTGGCGGCGATCGACGGGCTGGAGGTCGTCATCAAGCTCGCCGCCAGCACCAGGATCCCGAGCAGTCCGCGGCGCATCGTCTTCAGTCTCATCAGTCCTCTTCCTCAGGTTCAGCAGTGGCGCGACGCTAAGGCGGGAGGTGGGAGGACTTCTGCGAACTCGATCACACACGGGGGTCTCAGTCCCAAGGGGGTGGACGTTCCCCGGCGGCACTCCAGGTGCGCCGATAAGAGACACGGTGGCGGTCCCGGACGGTCCATCGTCGCTGCCTGGCTCGAGGCCGCATCGGAGTTCGGGGTGGCTGCCGACGCTCAGTTCGTCACGCCGATCACGGGGCCGACTGGGTGGCTTCAGTACCTCTC
>JBFJNH010000053.1:0-23270 GCA_041618295.1 Marmoricola sp. | reverse complement strand
GTCCTCGCGGCCGAGCCCCGCGAGGACGACCTCGAGGAGATCCGGGCCGCCGTCCGGCGCTGGCAGGGAGCCGAGCAGGCACAGATCCTCGACGCCTGGCTCGGCACCGACGCGCTGAGCCTGTTGGCCTTCCGGCACGGCGAGAAGCTCGTCGGGTTCGCCGGTCACCTGCACCTGCACCTGGCGACCGCGGAGCAGATCGCCGCCGACCCCGGGGCGCGCGCCGTCTGGGAGCACGTCGAGCGCTTCGCGCCGCTCCGCCCGGGGGACCGGTGCGTGGCCGGGCGGTTCTTCCTCGATGTCGAGCAGTACCAGGGCGCCTCCGCCTCGAACAACGCGATCACGACCTGGCACGTCTGGCACTGCCTGAACGAGTGTGCCGACACCTACGACTTCGTCGCGGCGTACGAGGACGGGGACACCTACGAGGTGATGCTCGCCAACGCCGGCTACCGGCGGCTCCGGGACGCCGAGTACGCCGTGGGTGAGCGCACCTACGCGACCTTCGGCTTCGACTTCCGCCGGACCGGCCCGGCGGAGTGGTACCGCTCGCACAACCTCGGCTTCCTCGCCGAGGTGCCGGACCCGTCCGGACCCGAGGACGAGGTCGCGGTGCTGTCGGCGCCCGACTTCGCAGCCGCCGTACGGCGTGCCCTGCGCGACTTGAAGCGTCCCGACGCGCTCGCGACGAACCCGCTGCGGACGTCCCGGTTGGCGGTCGGGACCTCGCTCCCCGCCCTGATCGAGGGCGCGATGGCCACGATCGCCGAGGAGCCGCGCGGCGAGCGGCTGGCCCGCGTCCTGGACCGCACCTTCCTGCGCCCGGCCGGGACCCAGGAGGCGGCGGCCGAGGTCCTCGGGCTGCCGTGGGGCACCTACCGGCGCCACCTGGCGAAGGCGGAGGAGAGGCTGGTCGCCCTGCTCTGGCAGGCGGAGCTGTACGGCGACAGCTGATCCAGGGTCCGATCGTCGACCGGGCGCGGATCGGGGCCGGATTGGGCAACGATCGGGCTACGAAGTGAGCAGTCGGGACGGCCATGGTCTCCCCATGACGAACTCGAACCCCTCTCCTCGGACCGCTGTCGTGCTCGGCGGCAGCATCGCCGGTCTTTTCGCTGCCGCGGCCCTGGCCCGGCACCTGCCCCGTGTTCTGATCGTGGATCGCGACGACCTGGTCACCGCTGCCGGTCCCCGCCGCGGAGTGCCGCAGGCGCGCCACCCGCACAGCCTCAGCACCGGGGCGACCGCGGACCTGGAGGAACTCCTGCCGGGGATCCTGGACGACCTCCGGTCCGCGGGGGCGACCGTCTCCACGAACCTGGCGCGCTACCACTTCGAGATCAACGGTCACCCGTTCGTGGTCCCCGAGGTCGAGTTCACGCCGCACTCCTACCAGGCCCGGCGGGGGCTCCTGGAGGATCTCGTCCGGGCCCGGGTGCTGGGGCTTCCGCAGGTCGAGGTCGTCGACCCCAGCGACATCGTGGACCTGGTCGGCACCGACGGGCGGGTCCACGGCGTCGTGGTGGCGCCGCGACGACCGGGGTCGTCGCTCCGCACGGTGGCGGCGGACCTGGTCGTCGACGCGACCGGTCGGGGCAGCCGCACGCCGACCTGGTTGGCGGCGAACGGCTACGCGGCACCCGAGGTCGACGAGGTGAAGGTCGACATCGTCTACACCTCCCAGGACGTGTCGATGCCCCGCGACGCGCTCGCCGAGAACCTGGTCCTGGTCAGCGCCAGTCCGACCCGCCCCACCGGGTGCGCCCTGATCCGTGCCGAGCACGACACCTGGTCGGTGATGGTCTACGGGTACGGCGGCCGCGCACCGGAGCAGTCGTTCGCGGGCGTGCTCGACGGGCTCCGGAGCCTGGTCCCCGAGCACGTGGTCGGTGCGGTCGCGGCGGCCACCCCGCTCGCGGAGACGCAACGGTTCCGCTACCCGGCGAGCCGGTGGCACCGCTACGACCGGCTGCGCCGGATGCCGCAGGGGCTGGTCGTGCTGGGTGACGCCGTCGCCGGGTTCAACCCGATCTACGGGCAGGGGATGACCTCCGCGTTGCGCCAGGCGCTGGTGCTCGGCGACTGGGCCCGTGCCGGCGCCGCCGACCCGCGGCGCTTCCAGCGGAAGGCTGCGAAGCCGATCGGGGACATCTGGCAGCTCGCCACCGGCGCTGACCTGGCCAGTCCGTTCGTGGACGGGGAGGCGGCCGGGCCGGCGGCCCTGGTCGGCCGGTACATCGGTGCGGTGCAGACCGCTGCCGAGGTCGACCCGGAGGTGGCCCGGCGGTTCTCCCGGGTCATCGGCCTGACCGACCCCGCTGCTGGTCTGCTGTCGCCGACGATGATGCTCCGGGTAGCCCGCGGGGTCCGGGAGCAGCGGCGCCGGTCCGCTGTGCCGGCCGTTCCGGGACGGTCGTCGGCGGTCTCGCGGTAGCCCGGGTGGGGCGGGAGCGTCAGCCCTCGAGGATGGCGGCGACCTCGGGCGAGGCGAAGAACGGTGCCAGTCGCGCCCGCAGCAGCCGCTCCAGCTCGCCGGACTCACGGGCCTGGTCCAGGACCGGCGGGACGAGCGCAGTCGCGTGCGCGACCAGGTCGTCGCGGCCCAGGTCGAGGTCCTCCAGCAGCGCGGAGACGGGGTGCTCGCCGTAGGTCGCGAAGAAGCCGTCGACCAGCGCGTCGACCAGCGCCAGCACGGGTTCGGTGGGGGCGCCGGCGATCACGATGTCCTGGAGCAGCCCGGCGATCCGGGTCACGTCCTCCTGCGAGCCGAGCTGGTCGAGCCGGACCACCGGCTTGTCGGCGTACAGGTCGAAGACCTCGAGGACGGCTTCCCGGGTGGTCGGGTCCTTCAGCGTCTCGATGAGCACCTTGTTCAGCCGACGCATCGCGAAGGCGGCGCCCTTGCCGGCGGTGTCGCCGAGGACCTGCTGGAACCCCTTGTCGGCGGCACCGAGGACCTTGCCGGCGGCACCGGTCCCGAAGGAGACCAGGGAGCCGAGGCCGGGGATCTTGTCGGCGACGGCCTGGTTCATGGCGACGACGTCGTTGACGATCCGGCCGACGAAGCGGGACGCCAGGGCTGCGAGCAGCGGGCTCTCGGTGAGGTCGTCGAGGAACCGTTCGGCGAGGTCGGTCATGCCGAGCACCTCGTCGGCCAGGCTCTCGACGTGCTCCCGGTCGATCAGGTCGGCCAGGGTGAAGCGTTCGGCGGGTCCGTCGTAGGCGACCTCCGCGGCGACCCCGACCAACGTGCTCGCCGCGGTACTCGGGGGGACCTTGGTGAACAGCAGGTGCGCGACTGCCTTGACGTCCTCGGCGGATGCGACCTCGCCGAGCGACAGCCGGGATCCGGCGAGCAGCAGGTCGTCGACGTCCTCGGCGATCGCCGCGGTCAGGCCGGGGCCGCTCAACCGCCCCAGGAGCCAGGTGATCTGAGCATCGAGCAGGCGGTCGGCGCGGGACGTGGCCGAGGCGTTGGCAGGCATGGGGTGCAGCCTAGGCGGGCCGTGCGACGGCAGTGTTTCGGGTCCACCGGCTCGCAGGCATCGGCGTGGCTAGAGTTGGGGCGCGGGCGTACCCGCCACCCGCGGTCACAAGGAGGGCACGTGTCTGAGGACCTGACGGTCATCGTCCTGGCTGCCGGCGGCGGCACCCGGATGAAGTCGAAGACGATGAAGGTGCTCCACCCGATCGCCGGGCGCAGCATGATCGGCCACGTCCTGCACGCCGTCACCTCCCTCGAGCCGACCCGGGTCGTCGCGGTCGTGGGAACCCAGCGGGAGCAGGTCGGGCCGCACATCACCGAACTCGTCCCGGACGTCGTCCTCGCCGTCCAGGAGACCCAGGACGGGACCGGGCACGCCGTCCGGATCGCCTGGGAGGCGCTTCCCGCCGAGGCCCGCACCGGCACCGTCGTGGTCGCGTACGGCGACACCCCGCTGCTCCAGGGCGAGAGCCTGCGGGCCTTCGTCGACTTCCACCGTTCCTCGGCCGACAAGGTCAGCATCCTGACCGGCGTCCTCGACGACCCGCACGGCTACGGCCGGATCGTCCGCGCTGACGACGGTGGTGTCGAGGCGATCGTCGAGCAGAAGGACGCCACCGCGGAGCAGGCCGCGATCGCCGAGATCAACAGCGGCATCCTGGCCTTCGACGCCGACTTCCTCGACACCGCGCTACCGCGGCTGGGCAACCAGAACGCCAACGGCGAGTACTACCTGACCGACACCGTGCAGCTCGCCCGGGCCGCCGGCTACACGGTCGGGGCGTTCACCCTCGCCGACGTCATGCAGACCGAGGGCGCCAACGACCGCGCCCAGCTGGCGGTCCTGGCGGCCGAGATGAACCGCAGGATCCTGGACCGCTGGATGCGTGCCGGGGTCACCGTCGTCGACCCGGCCAGCACCTGGGTCGACGCCGACGTCACGATCGCCGCGGACGTGACCCTGCTGCCGGGGGTCCAGCTGCTCGGGACGACCGCGGTGGCCGAGGACGCGGTGATCGGCCCGGACTCCACCCTCACCGACGTCGAGGTCGGGGCCGGCGCGCGGGTGGTCCGGACGCACGGGGAGCTCGCGGTGATCGGTGCCGGCGCGAACGTCGGCCCCTTCTCCTACCTTCGCCCCGGCACGGAGCTCGGCGCCGGCGGCAAGATCGGCGCGTTCGTGGAGACCAAGAACGCCCAGATCGGTGAGGGCGCCAAGGTCCCGCACCTCTCCTACGTCGGCGACGCCACCATCGGGGAGGGCGCGAACATCGGCGCCGGCACCGTCTTCGCCAACTACGACGGCGTCGAGAAGCACCGCACCGTCATCGGGGCGTACGCGAAGACCGCGAGCAACAACACCTTCGTGGCGCCGGTGACCGTGGGCGACGGCGCCTCCACCGGAGCCGGCAGCGTGATCCGCCGGGACGTCCCGCCGGGGGCGCTGGCCGTCAGCTCCGGCACCCAGCGGCACTTCGACAGCTGGGTGCAGAAGCGGCGCGCCGGGACCGCCCAGGCCCGGGCCGCAGCCCAAGCGGCTGCCGAGGCGGGCCCCGAGTCTGATGAGGCTGCTGGGGCGACGGACGACGAATAGCGTCCAGATGTTGGCACACCCCCGGTGTCGTGTTGGGGACTCGCGACGCGGTGGGTGACAATCGGGTGGACGAAGGACGACCGTCGAGGGTCCGCGAGGAGTTAGCCAGCGTGAGCGGGATGAAGCCCAGCGTGAGCGGGATGAAGAAGGCAACCGAGAAGAACCTGATGGTCTTCAGCGGGCGGGCGCACCCCCAGCTCGCCGACGAGGTGGCCGAGCAGCTCGGCAGCTCGCTGGTGCCGACCTCGGCGTACGAGTTCGCGAACTCGGAGATCTACGTCCGCTACGAGGAGTCCGTGCGCGGCTGCGACGCCTTCGTGATCCAGAGCCACACCGCTCCGGTGAACGAGTGGATCATGGAGCACCTGATCATGGTCGACGCGCTCAAGCGCGCTTCCGCGAAGCGGATCACCGTGGTGATGCCGTTCTGGGGCTACAGCCGGCAGGACAAGAAGCACCGCGGCCGCGAGCCGATCTCGGCGCGGCTGCTGGCCGACCTGTTCAAGACCGCTGGTGCCGACCGGATCATCACCGTCGACCTGCACGCCGACCAGCTCCAGGGTTTCTTCGATGGTCCGGTCGACCACCTGATGGCGCTGCCGATCCTCACCGACTACATCAAGGACAAGTACGGCGACCAGCAGCTCGCCGTGGTCTCCCCGGACGCCGGTCGGATCAAGGTGGCCGAGCGCTGGTCCGAACGGCTCGGCGGGGTCCCGCTGGCGTTCATCCACAAGACCCGCAACATCGACCGGCCGAACGAGACCGTGGCCAACCGCGTCGTCGGTGACGTCAAGGGCCGGATGTGCGTCCTGACCGACGACATCATCGACACCGGCGGCACCATCGTGAAGGCCGCGGAGGCACTGATGAACGACGGCGCGGCCGGCGTCATCATCGCGGCGACGCACGCGATCCTCTCCGACCCGGCCGTCGACCGGCTGAAGAACTCCCCGGCCGTCGAGGTGGTCATCACCAACACCCTCCCGGTCGCGCCCGAGAAGGAGTTCGACAAGCTCACCTGCCTCTCGATCGCCCCGCTGCTCTCCCGGGCGATCAAGGAGGTCTTCGAGGACGGCTCGGTGACCTCCATGTTCGACGGTCACGCCTGAGCGCGCACCTGGTCCGCGGTGAGCCGGCCGGTGAGCAGCAGCAGCAGTTCCAGCGCCGGTCCACGGAGCAGGTCGCCGCGTCCGGCTGACCAGTCCGCGTCGGTCGCCTCGAACCGGTGCCCGCGGACGAGCGCCCGGGTGCCGAAAGCCAAGGCTGCTTGACGCGCCCGGGACAGGCAGAGGGCGACGACCTCGGGGTCGGGCTGGTAGTCGATCCCCAGCGGTCGGGCGATGTCCTGGGTGTGCACCAGCACGTCGCACAGCGGGTCGAGCACGACGGTGCCCGGCGGGCGACGGCGCGACCCGGCGTACTGGTCGTACCGGGCGACGATCTCCGCAGCGCTCGCGGCCGCGGCCTCGTGGGCCATGGTGTCGATCATCTTGTTGAGGTTGCCCTTGGCGCGCAGGAGGGCCAGGGCGGCCTGTCCCGGAGACGTCGCCGGCGAGCTCACGACGTGGGCCGCCACCTCGCGGACCCGCCACCCGGTGCACAGCGAGGGGTGCTCCCACTGATCTGGGTCGAGCCCGGCGAGCAGGTCACGAAGGTACTGCCGCTCGTGGTCGATGTGCTCCCAGACCCGGTGCTTCTCCATGACGGTTCCTTCGTGGTCGTCGATTCGCCTTCGTCGCGCTGCGTCGCTAGTATTTCCAGGTTGCCTCGGCGAGGGAACTCCCGGCGACGGGATGTTCCGTGATCGACGCGGTCGGTTCGTGAATCCATGCACCGTGCCCTGTCGCGCGGTGCATGTCGTGTCTCCGGACCCTGCCGCAGCAACCACCTACGTTGCCCAGACCCCCTGTTCGAGGAGCCCCACCATGTCGGAAGAACTGATCGTCGCCGAGGCCCGCACCGAGTTCGGCAAGGGCGCTGCCCGCCGGATCCGCCGCGACAAGAAGGTCCCCGCGGTCATCTACGGCCACGGTAACGACCCGATCCACGTCACCCTGGACGCGCACGACACCCTGATGGCGATCCGCCACGGTGGCGCCAACGCCGTCCTCAACATCGAGATCGACGGCAAGGTCCAGCTCGCGCTGACCAAGCAGGTCCAGTCCGACCCGATCAAGGGATTCCTCGAGCACGTCGACTTCGTCGCGGTCAAGAAGGGTGAGAAGGTCACCGTCGAGGTGCCCGTCCACCTGGTCGGCGAGGCCGAGAAGGACTCGTTCGTCCAGCTCGAGAACAACGTGGTCACCCTCGAGGCCGAGGCGACCCACATCCCCGAGCAGATCGAGCACTCGATCGAGGGCCTCGAGATCGGCACCCAGATCCTCGCCGGTCAGCTGGAGCTGCCCAAGGGCTCGACCCTGGTCAGCGACCCCGAGCAGCTCATCGTCAACATCACCCAGGGCAAGTCCACCGAGGCCGCCGAGGCCGAGCTGGACGCCGCGGTCGCCGAGAACGCCGGCCCGCCGGCCGAGGCCCCGATCCAGGACGCCGACGACTCCGAGTGAGTCCGGCCTCCTCGGTCGTCGAGCCTGTCGAGTCGTCGAGCCTGTCGAGACGGGTGACCGATGAGTGAGAACACAGACGTCTGGCTGATCGTCGGGCTGGGGAACCCCGGCCCGACGTACGCCGGCACCCGCCACAACGTCGGCTACCTGGTGGTCGACGAGCTGGCGCGCCGGATGGGTGGGTCGCTCAAGGCGCACAAGTCCGGACGGGCCGAGGTGCTCGAAGGGCGGCTCGCGCCTCCGGGCGCCCCGGCGCCGAAGGTCGTGCTCGGCCGTGCCCGCAGCTACATGAACGAGTCGGGCGGCCCGGTCTCGACGCTGGCCAAGTTCTACGGCGTCAGCCCCGACCACGTGATCGCGGTGCACGACGAGCTGGACATCGACTTCGGCACGCTGCGGATCAAGTTCGGGGGCGGCGACAACGGCCACAACGGGTTGAAGTCGATGCGCGCCTCCCTGGGGACCGGCGACTTCTACCGGGTCCGGGCGGGGGTCGGCCGACCACCGGGGCGCCAGGACCCCGCCGACTTCGTGCTCGGGAATTACTCCACCGTCGAGCGCAAGGAACTGCCGTTCCAGATCGACGCGGCCGCGGACGCGGTCGAGTGCCTGATCGAGAAGGGTCTCGAGGAGACCCAGCAGCGGTTCAACCGCTGATCGGCGCAACGTGCGCGGCGTTCCCGGTGAGGCACTAGGGTTCCTGCTCGTGATCCTCGCTGCGCTCGGCAACGCGCCGTCGCCCACTCGGCCGCGAGCGAGCTCGGGCGCTCGGTAGGCTCCGCACGTGACCGACTTCGATCCTGGTACGCCGCCCGCCGAGGCCCTCGAGAACGACCACCTCTTCGCCGCCTGGACGGCCACCGCCGCCGGCACCCTGCTGCTGAAGGTCCGGGAGAGCGGTCTGGAGGGCAAGGCACTCAAGGACGCCGGCGACCTGGCCTCGCACGAGCTGCTGATGAGCCTCTTCGCCCGGTACAAGCCGGACGACGCGGTGCTCTCGGAAGAGGAGCACCGAGGCACCTCCGGCGAGCACGACCGGCGTACCGCGCAGCGGGTCTGGATCATCGACCCGGTCGACGGCACCCGCGAGTACTCCGAGCCGCCGCGGGACGACTGGGCCGTGCACGTCGCCCTCTGGGCTGCCGACGGGTCGGCCGACGGGTCCCTGGTCGCCGGAGCCGTCGCCCAACCCGGGCTCGCCCGCACCTTCCACACCGGCCAGCCCCCGGTGGTGCCGGCGCGCACCGCCCCGCGCCCGCGGATCGCGGTGTCGCGGACCCGCCCGCCGAAGTTCGTCGAGGCGCTCGCCGCCGAGATCGACGCCGAGCTGGTGCCGATGGGCTCGGCCGGTGCCAAGGTGATCTCGGTGGCGCGGGACGTCACCGACGCCTACGTGCACGCCGGCGGCCAGTACGAGTGGGACTCCGCGGCGCCGGTCGCGGTCGCCCGCTCGGCCGGGCTGTTCACCAGCCGGATCGACGGCTCGCCGCTGGTCTACAACCAGCGCGAGGTGCGGCTGCCGGACCTGATCGTCTGCCGACCCGAGCTGGCCGAGCCGATCCTGGAGTTCGTCGCCCGGCACGGCACCGACTGAGCTCCGGCTCGGGTCCACGCCGCCCGGCTGCAAGGTCGCTGCAAGGGGGTCGGCGCACGCTGGACGGTGCCAGGATGGACCCACCCCAGGAGGACCCCATGTCCGCAGACGCAGCCGCCAGCCCCGGTCCGGTCGACCGGTTCCTCGACGCGGTCCTCGCCGCGTCGATCGACGACTGTGACGCGTGGGCGCCTGATGCGCGGCTGGACGCCACGGTGCCGCAGTGGCGCTTCCAGGTCCGCGGCCCCGAGGCGATCAGGGCGACGTACCGGAACTGGTTCGCCGATCGGGGAGAGTTCGCCGAGCTGCGCCGGGACCCCGTTCCCGGCGGCGAGGTGGTCACCTACCTGCTCGCCTGGCACGAGCACGGGGTCCCGCACACCGCCCACCACCAGCACCTGCTGGAGGTCGAGGGTGACCGGATCGTCGCCGACACCGTCTTCTGCGGGGGACGCTGGCCGGCGTCCCTGATGGCCGAGATGGAAGCGGCCCAGGAGCGGGCCCGGGGGACGGTCGATGCGTGAGGGCGGCTGCGAGGTCAGCTCGGTCGAGGTGCTCCTCGCTGACGTCGTCGACCGGATCCCGTTGGAGAGCAACGGCAAGTCTGGTGCGCTCCTGGAGCGCTGCCGGATCGGTGACCGCCCCTACGTGCTGAAGTACCTCGCCGACAACGCCGACTGGTCGCTCCGCGCCGCCGGCGTACCCGGGGGTGCCGTCGTCGAGCTCTGGCGCCGCGGGATCCTCCGCGATCTGCCGTCCTGCCTCCTCCAGCCGATCGTCGCGATCGGCCAGGACGCCGGGGCCGGGGTCTCGGTGCTGCTGATGGAGGACGTCGGCGCGCACCTGGTCCCCGACTCCGGGGCGGTGCTGCCGCTGGCCCAGCAGGAGCTGTTCCTCGACCACATGGCGGCCCTGCACGCCGCCTTCTGGGAGACCCGTCGGGACATCGACCTGGTCACCCCGGAGCGCCGGTACACCGAGCTCTCGCCGCAGATGGCCGAGGCCGAGGCAGCGCTCGGGTCGACGCACCTGGTGCCGCAGCTGGTCGCGAAGGGCTGGCCGCTGCTCGAGGAGGTGGCGCCGGCTGCGGCCGCGGTCGTCGTCCCCTTGGTGCGGGAGCCGGGGCCGTTGGTCGCGGCGCTCGCGGGCACCCCGCAGACGCTGGTGCACGGGAACTGGAAGCTGGACAATCTCGGGTCCGCGCCCGACGGCCGCACCATCGTCCTGGACTGGGAGCTGCCGGGCCGCGGGGTGGGGCTCAGCGACCTGGCTTGGTTCCTCGCGATCAACTGCCGTCGGTTGGCCACCTCCAAGGAGGAAGCGGTCGCCGCCTACCGCGACGCGCTCGCGCGGCACGGGGTCAGCACCGAGGGCTGGTGGTCGCAGCAGCTCGACCTGGCCCTGCTCGGGGCCTTGGTCCAGTTCGGTTGGGAGAAGGCGCTCAGCGGGTACGACGACGAGCTCGCCTGGTGGGAGGACCGGGCGTTGCGGGCAGCGCCACTGCTGTGAAGGGCGCCGGTGGGAGGCGCGGAGCTGACGTCGGTGCAGACGTCGGGGCGGCGTACGACGCCTCCGCGTCGGCGTGGGGCGGCCGCCCGTCGCGGGTCTACGCCCGTCTCTCCGCCGCTCTGCTGGACACAGCGGCACCGCGCCTGGTCGCGGGGGCACGGGTGCTGGACCTCGGCGCCGGCACCGGGGTCGCCTCCGTGGCGGCGTTGGAGCGCGGCGCCGCCTCCGTCGTCGCCACCGATCTCGCGACGCGGATGCTGCACAGGGTGCCTGCTCCGGTCCGGGCGGTGGTTGGCGATGCGGCGAGGCTGCCGTTCCCGGACGGGTCCTTCGACCTGGTGACCGCTGCGATGGTGCTGGGCCACCTGCCCGACCCGCTCGCCGCCGCACGCGAGGCTCGTCGGGTCGCCCCCGCGCTGCTGGCTTCCGCCTTCGACCCCGACTGGTCGCACCCGGCGAAGGTCGCCGTCGACGCGGCGATGGCGCAGTTCGGCTTCGAGGTTCCCGGGTGGTACCGCCAGATCAAGGAGCACGCCGCTGCCGTGGAGGACCCGGTGGTGCTGACCGGGCTGGCCCGGGACGCCGGGTACGAGGAGGTGCGGGTGGCCCGGGTCGAGGTCGACGCCGGGCTCGAGCATGCGGGCGCGGTCGTCGAGTGGCGCTGGGGGATGGCTCACCTGGCCCCGTTCGTCGCGACGCTGACCCCGGTCGAGCGGGCGCGCGCCCGGCGTGCCGCCGAGGACGTCGTCGCGGGGATGCCGCCCGTGGTGGTACCGCTGCTGGTGCTCAGCGCCTGCTGAGGTCCCGCCACCGCTGCAGCCTGCGGTCCGCCTCGGCCTGCAGGGTCGCTGCGTGGTCGTCGCTCGAACCGGCCAGGTCTGCGGCGAGCTCCTCGGCCCGGGTCAGCCAGCGTTCCTGCCCCAGTGCCGCGCCGGTGTCGCCCGCCCACCACCAGGCCTCCAGCCGAGCAGCCTGCTCGACCCCGGCCAGCGACCGCCAAGCCGCGTCGAGGTCGACGTGCTCGCCGAGGGCGGCGCGCGCTTGGTGAGCCACCAGGGCTGCGACGCTGGCGTAGCGTGGCACCCCTGCCGCGGTGGCGTCGCGCACCAGCGCCTCGGCCCCGGTGAGGGCTCCAGCCGGGTCGTCGAGGAGCAGGGCCAGCCTCGCTTCGAGGAGGCGGAGCTTCATCTCCAGTCGCCAGCCGAAGACCAGGTCGCCGGTGAGGGCTGCCCGGGCGCCCGCGAGCCGCTCGCTGGCCGCGGCGGCGTCGCCGACCGCCAGGTGATCCTCGGCCAGGTCCTCCAGGACCGCGACCCGGGACTCGGTCGAGCCTTCGGCGTCGGCGAGCCCGAGCGCGACCAGGTGCCCGTCCACCCCGGCAGCACGAGCCCCGAGGTTGCGAAGCACCCACGCACCGAAGTTCACCCCGCGGCCCGCGAACCGCGGCACCTGGCGGTGCTCCACCTCGGTGGTGTAGCGGTCGAACATCCGGAGCGCCTCGGCCGGCCGGCCGGTGAGGGCGAGCGCGTGCCCGGTGAAGAGCAGGGCGTGCAAGGTCGCGGAGGTGTGGTCCACGTGCAGCCCCGGCAGGGTCGCCGGGCGGAGCAGGTCGATGGCTTGGTCGGTCCGCCCCCGGTGCGCGTGCAGCACCCCGAGCCAGGCGGACGCCGTGAGTCGGTCGGCGCCGTCGGCCACGGCGACAGCCTCCTGGAGCCGCTGCTCGGCGACGTCCAGGCTGCCCCGGGCGTGCAGCGTCCGGCCACCGACCATCAGGCAACGGGCTCGGACGCCGGGGTCCTCGGCAGCGAGGACCCCGTCCTCGGCGTACCGGACGGCGTCGTCGAAGCGACGGTCGAAGTACGCCGCCCAGGCGCTCACCTCGGCGGCGGGTCCCGGTACCGTGGCGGTGCGCGCGGCCGCTTCGGCTTCGGCGTACCGACCCTGCCGGATCTGAACCCGGGCCCGGGTCAGCAGGGCGTCGTCGTCCGGCACCAGGGTCAGCGACTCCGCGAGCAGGGCGTCCGCGGTGGCGTGGTCGAAGTGGGAAGCGGCGCGGTCCGCGGCATCCCGGAGCGCCTGCGCCGCCAGGTGCACGTCGCCGCCCAGGCGGGCGTGCTCGGCGACCTCGAGGGGGTCCGCGTCGGGGCGACGCACCAGGTAGCGGGCGGCCTCCCGGTGCAGCAACGCGGCCCGGCTCGGCCGGGTGCCGGTGGCGAGGGCGTCGCGGACCAGGTCGTGCCGGAACCGGTACCGGCCGGCCCGCTCCACCACCAGGTGGCGGGCCTCGGCGAGCTCGAGTCCGGAGAGCACCGCGAGCGAGGGTCTGTCGAGGACCGCGGCCAGCACCTCGATGTCCACGTCGGCACCGAAGACAGTCCCGAGCACCGCCGCGGCGCGGATCAGCTCCGCGTCGTCGCCGAGCTGGTCGCAGCGGCTCGTGATCGCCTCGACCAGCGACGGAGGCATCGGGCCGTGCGGGGAGTCGGCCAACTCGGAGAGGAAAAGGGGGTGGCCCTGCGAGCGGGCGTGCAGCGCTTCAGCGCGGTCGGCGCCCACGAGCTCGGCACACGCGGCCAGGTCCAACGGGCCGACTCCGACCTCGTCGGTCGTCGGGAGCGGAAACCCCTCGGCGGGCCTTTCGGCGACCACCACGAGCAGCCGCAGCGGGTGCCGGACGACGAACCGCAGCCAGTCGGCGAGGGCCCGACCGGCCAGGTGCGCGTCGTCGACGATCAGGATCACCACGCCGTCGCCCGCGATCGCGTCGAGAACGGAGGTCACGGCGGCGTAGAGGGTTGCCGGTCCGAGGACCTGGTCGAGCTGGATGGCCGGGGTGCGGCCGCCGGCGGGGTCGAGCAGCGCGGCCAGCGCTGCTGCCTCAGGGCCGACCGCTGCCGCCGAGTCACCGTTCCGTCGGAGGTGGTCGGTTATCGCGACCAGGACCGCGTCCAAGGGCGCGGACCGGTCCAACGGGCCGCAGGCGCCCGTGAGCACGATGTCGCCGAGCTCGGTCCTCGACCGCGACCAGGACTGCAGCAGGGTGGTCTTGCCGATCCCGGCCTCACCCCGGACGACCGCCACCCGGACCGTCCCCTCGCGTGCCCGGGCGGCCAGGGCGTCGAGGTGGGCGACCTGGCTGGTGCGGCCCACCAGCCCGGTCGGGGTGGTCCCCGCGGCCGGAGCGAGCTCGCCGCGCAGGATCGCGGTGTGCAGGTGGGTCGTTGCTGGCGACGGGTCGGTGCCCAGGTCCTCGGCGAGTCGTGCGCTGAGGTCGGCGAAGGCCGCGAGCGCGAGAGCCGGGCGGTCGGCCAGTGCCTGGGCGCGCATCACCAAGCGCACCGCTTCCTCGTCGTACGGATCCGCGGTCGCGTCGGCGGCGGCCAGGTCAAGGGCATCGAGCCACTCGCCGGCCTCGAGGAGAGCGGTCGCCGCGACCCGGCGGCAGCGGGCGACCAGCCGGGCCGCCGCGGCGTGGTCGGCCAGGGCCCAGTCGAGGTCGGCGTCGGGCTCGGGGACCGGGCCCCGGACCAGGGCGAGCGCGACCCGGGCAGTGGCCACGGCTCGGACGGTCTCCCCGCCGGCGAGACGGCGCTCGATCTCGGCGACCAGAACGACGAGCTCGTCGAGGTCGAGATCGATCCCGTTGAGGACGTAACCCTGGTCGCCGTGGAGGACTGCGTCCTTGCCGAGCTCTCGACGCAGTCGGCTGACCAGCACCAGAACCTGGTCGAGCGGCCTCTTCGGGGGCGCGTCCGGCCAGAGGGCCTCGACCACGGCCCCGGCGGGGACGGGTCGACCGCGGGCCAGCGCCAGCAGCCGCAGCAGCATCCGGGCCTTGCGGTCCAGGCGGGGACCTAGGTCGATGCCGTTGACGGAGAGCTCGCCGAGCACGCGCAACGACGGCGTTTCCACGCGCGCATCGTACTGCTCCGGACTGCCGGGAGCCGGTCTGCAAGGTGGTTGCAAGGGGGCTCGGAGAACCTCGGGAGGTGGCGCAGTCGGCGCCACCTGACCCCAGGAGATACCGATGAGCACCACTACTGCAGCCGTGGAGCAGAAGAACTTCCAGACCCCCGACGAGACCCGCTCCTTCGAGTGCGGCAAGGTCGAGCTGGTCAGCATCGCTGGCACCGAGATCGGTCGGCTCACCCTGCAACCGGGGTGGCGCTGGTCCGACCACGTGAAGCCGATCGCCGGGACCGACCTGTGCGAGGCGCCGCACTTCCAGTACCACGTCTCCGGCACCTTGCACGTGGTGATGGCCGACGGCACCGAGTTCGACGCGGTCGCCGGCGACGTGACCGCCTTGCCGCACGGGCACGACGCCTGGGTCGTCGGCGACGAGCCCGCTGTGGTCGTCGACTGGTGGGGAGCCTCGAACTACGCCAAGTAACGGGCGGGGGACCCCGGCGTGCAGAAGTAAGGGCGTCCTTAGTATGGTTAGGCAAACCTAACCTAGCCGTTCTGAAGGGACGTCCCATGCTGACCCACGTCACCCGCGCCGGGGTCGCCGCCGCGATCCTCGCCCTCACCCTGAGCTCCTGCGGCAGCAGTGCCGACGATCCCGCCGGCGGCGGTGAGGGCGGGACGGGCGCGTTCCCGGTGACGGTCGAGCACGCCTACGGCGAGACGACCATCGCCATGAAGCCGACCCGGGTCGCTGCGGTGGCCTGGGCCAACCACGAGGTTCCGTTGGCTCTCGGCGTCGTCCCGGTCGGGATGAGCCGCGCCGCCTGGGGGGACGACGACGGCGACGGCGTGCTGCCCTGGGTCACCGAGCGCCTCGAGGAGCTCGGTGCCGCCACCCCGGTCCTCTTCGACGAGGCCGACGGCATCGACTTCGAGGCGGTGGCCGACACGCAGCCGGACGTGATCCTCGCGGCGTACTCCGGGCTCACCGAGGAGGAGTACGAGAAGCTCTCCAAGATCGCGCCGACCATCGCCCAACCGGGCCTCCCGTGGGCGACGTCGATGGAGGACATGATCCTGATGGAGAGCCGGGCGCTCGGCCTGGCCGCCGAGGGGGAGGACCTGGTGGCCGCGCTCGAGGACGAGGTCGCCGCGGCGCTCGAGAAGCATCCGACGCTGGTCGGCAAGAAGGTCCTCTTCAGCTACCTCGACCCGAAGGACCTGAGCCAGATCGGGTTCTACACCACGCACGACACCCGTCCAGGGTTCCTGCTGGACCTCGGGCTCCCGGCGCCGGCCCTCGTCGCCGAGCGGTCCGCCGGGTCGGAGGCGTTCTACGAGACGATCAGCGCCGAGAAGGCTTCCGAGCTGGACGACGTCGACGTCTTCGTCGGGTACGGCCAGGGTGACGGGACGACTCTCGCCGCGCTGCAGCGCGACCCGCTGATCGGCAAGATCCCGGCGATCCGCAACGGCGCGGTCGCGATCCTGGAGGACTCCACGCCGCTCGCCGCATCGGCGAACCCGTCGCCGCTGTCGATCGGCTGGGGCATCGAGGAGTACTTCGCGCTGCTGGCCGCCGCGGCCGAGAAGGCGTGAGCCGGACCCACGAGGTCGAGCTGCCGCCCGCCGTCGCCGCCACCCGGCGGCGGGCGGCATCCCGGGGGGCCGTCCTCGCCCTCGCGCTCACGACGCTGCTGGTGAGCGCCCTGGCCTCGGTCGCGCTCGGCGTCCGGGCGACCGGTTGGGACGACGTCCTGCTCGGTCTGGTCGGGGACGACACCACGCTCGGGTCGGCCGCCGTGGTCACCCGGGTGCCGCGCACCGTGCTCGCCCTCCTCGTCGGGGCCGCGCTCGGTCTCTCCGGCGCCGTGATGCAAGGCGTGACCCGCAACCCGCTCGCCGACCCGGGGCTCCTCGGGGTCACCGGAGGTGCCGCGCTCGCCGTGGTCTGCGGGATCGCCTTCTTCGGCCTGGTCGACCCGACGTCCTACCTCTGGGTGGCGATCGGTGGCGCTGCGGTGACGGCGGTCGTGGTGTTCCTGCTCGGGTCGTTGGGTCGCGGTGGTCTCACCCCGCTGAGCCTGACCCTCGCGGGCGCGGCGACGGCCGCGGTCTGCTCTTCGCTGGTCAGCGCGGTGCTGCTCCCGCGGATCGACGTGATGAACGAGTTCCGGTTCTGGCAGATCGGCGGTGTCGGGGGTGCGGACTGGTCCCGGATCACGCAGGCAGTGCCGTTCCTGGTCGTCGGTACGGCGACGTGCCTGCTCGCGGCCCGGAGCCTCGACCTGCTCTCCCTCGGGGACGACGTCGCTGCCGGCCTCGGTGCCCGGGTCGCCCGGGCCCGGGTGCTCGCCGGCGCGGGGTCGGTGGTGCTCTGCGGCGCGGCGACCGCGGTCGCCGGACCGATCGCCTTCGTCGGTCTGGTGGTGCCGCACCTGTGCCGTCTGGTGATCGGCACCGAGCACCGCTGGCTGCTCCCGGCCGCCGCGTTGGTCGGCGCGGCAGCGCTCTGCGGTGCCGACGTGGTCGGGCGACTGATCGCCCGCCCGTCGGAGGTCGACGTCGGGATCGTGGTGGCGTTGATCGGCGCTCCGTTCTTCATCGCGCTGGTGCGCCGGACCCGGGTGCGGGCGCTGTGAGCGCCCCCGGTGCGGTGGCCGCGTCGCGGCGTCGTGGCGACCAGGGTCGCCGCGCGCTCGCTCTGCTCGCCGCGCTCGTGCTGGTGGCCCTCGGGGTCAGCCTGATGGTCGGGCACACGTACTACGGGCCGGACACGGTCTGGCGGGTGGTGACCGGGGAGACCGTCCCGGGCGCTTCCTTCACCGTCGGTGAGCTCCGCCTTCCGCGAGCCGCGCTGGCCCTGCTGGCCGGCGTCGCCTTCGGGGTCGGTGGGGTCACCTTCCAGACGCTGCTGCGCAACCCGCTGGCCTCGCCGGACATCATCGGCGTCTCCCAGGGAGCGGCCGCGGCGGGTGTCGTTGCGATCGTCGTCCTCGGGCTCTCCGGCCTCGCCGTGTCGGCCGCCGCCGTCGTCGGTGCGCTCGCCACCGCCGCGACGATCTACCTGCTCGCCTGGAGGGATGGCGTCGCCGGCGCCCGGCTGGTGCTCATCGGGATCGGGGTGGCCGCGATGCTGCACAGCGTCATCTCGTGGGTGCTGCTGCGCGCGTCCCAGTGGGACCTCCAGGTCGCGATGCGGTGGCTGACCGGAAGCCTGAACCACGCGTCCTGGGGCGCCGTCGGGCCGCTGCTGGTGGCCGTGGTCGTCGTCGTGCCCGTGCTGCTCAGCCAGGCTCGGGCGCTGGCGCTGCTCGGGCTCGGCGACGACACCGCGGCGGCGCTCGGAGTGGCCACCGAGCGCACCCGGGTCGTTGCCGTCGTCGGTGCGGTGCTCCTCGTGGCGTGCGCCACCGCGGCCGCCGGCCCGATCGCGTTCGTCGCCTTCCTGGCCGGCCCGATCGCGGCCCGGCTCGTCGGACCGGGACGTTCGCTCCTGGTGCCGGCGGCCCTGGTCGGAGCGCTGATCGTGCTGGCGTCGGACCAGGTGGGGCAGTGGGCGCTGGAGACCCGCTACCCCGTCGGGGTCGTCACCGGCGCGCTCGGGGCGCCGTACCTCCTCGTCCTGATCACCCGAACCACGAAAGCTGGAGGATCCCTGTGAACCACCGACATCACCTGAGGGTGGAGAACGCGACGTTGGGGTACGGCGACCGGCCGGTCGTCGACCGGCTCGACCTGGCGCTGCCGCCGGGCCGGGTCACCGCTGTCGTCGGCGCCAACGCCTGCGGGAAGTCCACCGTCCTGCGCGCGATGGCGCGGCTGCTGCGGCCGAGCGTCGGGCAGGTGCTGCTCGACGGCCACGACCTGCACCGGCTGCCGACCCGTGAGGTCGCCCGCGCGCTGGGGCTGCTCCCGCAGTCACCCCAGGCGCCGGAGGGCCTCGTCGTCGGCGACCTGGTGGCGCGCGGTCGCTACCCGCACCAGGGGATGCTGGCTCGTTGGACGCCGGCCGACGACCTCGCGGTCGCCGACGCGCTCGCGGTGACCGGTGTCGCCGACCTGGTCGAGCGCGCCGTCGACGAGCTCTCTGGAGGCCAGCGGCAGCGGGTCTGGATCGCGATGGCCCTCGCGCAGCAGACCGACGTGCTGCTGCTCGACGAGCCGACCACCTTCCTCGACGTCACCCACCAGGTGGAGGTGCTGGACCTGCTCACCGACCTCAACCGGCGACGCGGCACGACCGTCGCGATGGTGCTGCACGACCTGAACCTGGCCGCGCGGTACGCCGACCACCTGGTCGCGATGCGCGACGGAGCGGTCGTGGCGGCCGGTGCTCCGACAGAGGTGGTGACCGAGGACCTGGTCCGGATCGTCTTCGACCTCGAGTCGGTCGTGATCAGCGACCCGGTCTCCGGGACACCGTTGGTGATCCCCCGGGGACGCCACCACAGCATGACGGGAGTGCCGGTCTGATGCTGCTCGCCCACCTCCGGGTCGCGCACGTGTCGCGGCCGTCACCGTCCTTCGTCCGGGTGGGTCTCGCCGGCGAGGATCTGGCAGCGTTCGGGGTCGACGGTCCGTTGCTGGACCAGCGGATCAAGTTGGTCCTCCCCGGTCCGTGCGGGCTGCCCGTGCTCCGCGAGGCGTCCTGGTGGTCCGACTTCGCCGCGCTCCCCGAGACCGAGCGCGGTTCGATCCGTACCTACACGGTCGCAGACGTCACCGGCGCGGGTACCGAGACCCGGCTCTGGGTCGACCTCGTGATCCACCCCGGAGCGCACGGACCAGGCTCGGACTGGGCGCTGGCAGCGCGCCCCGGCGACGAGGTCCTGGCGGTGCTGCCCCGGGCGGGAACGCCGGGCGGCGGGATCGAGTTCGACCCGGGGTCGGCGACCCGGGTGCTGCTCGTCGGCGACGAGACGGCGCTGCCTGCGATCACCCAGATCCTGCGCGCCTTTCCCGCCGGTGTCGACGGCTCGGTCTTCCTCGAGGTGCCGCTGGCCGCCGACGTCGTGGACCTCCCGGCCGTCGCCGGGGTCTCGGTGACCTGGTTGGTCCGCGACGGACGCCCCGTGGGCGACCTCGCCGTCGCTGCGGTCGGGGACCGCCTCGGCTTCACCGCGCCCGTGGTGGCGGAGATCGGCGGCCGGCTCGACGTGGATCCGGACCTCTGGGAGACGCCGGTGCACTCCTCGTCCGGTGAGCCCCTCGACGCCGGGCCGGTCGACGACCGGTACGCCTGGATCGCCGGGGAGGCGAGCATGGTCACGCGCCTGCGGCGGCACCTGGTCGGCGAGCTCGGGATGTCGCGGGCCCAGGTCGCGTTCATGGGGTACTGGCGCCAAGGGGTCGCGATGCGCGGCTGAGGAGCGGGCTGGGTCCGCGGCGTCTGGCACGATCGTCCCGTGGCGGACGCGATCGAGCTCGAGATCGAGAACCGGGTGGTGCGCGTCTCCAACCCCGACCGCATCTACTTCCCGGCCCGCGGCGAGACCAAGCTCGACCTGGTCGAGTACTACCTCTCGGTCGGCGACGGCATCGTCAACGCCCTGCGCGAGCGGCCCTGCATGCTGCACCGCTTCCCGACGGGAGTCGACGGCGAGAAGGTCCACCAGAAGCGGTTGCCGAAGGGTGCGCCGGAGTGGATGGAGACCGTGGAGGTCTTCTTCCCCCGCTGGAAGCGGACCGCCGACGAGCTGTGCGTCACCGAGCTCGCCCAGGTGATCTGGGCGGTCCAGATGAGCACCGTGGAGTTCCACCCCTGGAACAGCCGCCGTGCCGACGTGGAGAAGCCCGACGAGTGGCGCATCGACCTCGACCCGGGCCCGGAGTGCACCTGGTCGACGGTACGACGCGTCACCCACGTCGCCCACGAGGTGCTGGACGAGCTGGGCGCGGTCGGCTACCCGAAGACCAGCGGTGGCTCCGGGCTGCACGTCTACGTCCGGATCCGTCCCGACCACGACCACAAGGCCGTCCGCCGGGCCGCGCTCGCCTTCGCCCGCGAGGTGGAGCGACGCAGCAGCGAGGTCACCACCACCTGGTGGCGCAAGGACCGCGACCCGGCCGCACTCTTCGTCGACTACAACCAGAACGCCCGCGACCACACGATGGCTGCGGCGTACTCGGTGCGCGGGAACCGGGAGGCGACCGTGAGCGCCCCGATCGACTGGGCCGAGGTCGACGCCTGCGAGCCCGGGGACTTCACCATCGCCACCGTGCCGGAGCGCTACGAGCGCCTCGGCGACCTGCACCACGACATCGACGACCACGTCTTCGACCTGGCGCCACTGCTGGAGTGGGCGGACCGCGACGAGGCCGCCGGGAACGAGGAGCCGCCCGAGCCCGCGTGAGCCGGTGAGGCGCGGGTCACCGTGACCGGAACGTCCCTTCTGCGTTGGTCAGTGCATGAAGCGCCCCTTGCACCTGCTCGTCGTACCGGCCCTCGCTGCGCTACTGGTCGTCGTGATCTCTCCGGTGGTGGGGACGGCGTCCGCCGTCGAGGGGCCGACGGTCACGGTGACCGCTGCGCACACGCGGTACGCCGCCGGCGTCAACGCCTCGTTCACGATCCGCGTCGTCAACGGTGGCAACGGCGACCTGACGGTGCGCGCCCAGACCGCCAACGGCAAGGTCTACGCCTTGCCCTGCGGGGCTGGCGGCGTCAACGACGTCACCCTGACCTGCAAGGTCTTCATGGCCCTCACCACGCGGGTCGTCGCCACCCTCACCGGGGAGGGAGGCGAGGTCGTCGGGTCGAAGAAGGTGTCGGTCTACCCGAGCATGGCGACGCTCCCGAGCGCGCCCCGGGGCTACTCCGGTGGCTACGCCCTTTACGCCCGCGGGGACAAGCCGCTCTTCAGCACCGGGATCTACCCGGCCCGCAAGTCGATGTGCATCCGGCACCGGGTCCAGGTGAAGCGTGCCGCGGGGTGGAGCACCCTCCTGACCGGCGGCTGCAAGTACCCGGGCGCGATCTCGAACTACCAGGGCAAGGTCGCCTGGCGCTGGTACGGCTCGCACCCGGTCGGGTACCGCTTCCGGGTCAACGCGGTCTTCGAGGGCGACTCCTTCAACGGTCCCGGATCCGGGACCTGGACCTACTTCAAGTTCGTGTGATCCGCGGAGGGTGACACCGGCGACACCGGGTTTACAGACTGACCCATTGTGTCAAGTTACCGGTGGGTTTACGCTGCGTTCATGAGTGTGAACCCCTCGACCCAGCTCCCCGCCGACCCCGAGCACGACCCGCGCGCGTCGTACGCGTTCGAGCCGGAGTACGTGGCCGCGCTGACCGACCGGATCATCGCCACCTCCGGGGCGGGGGTGAGGTCGTACGCCCCGGCCACGGGCAAGCCGCTCGCGGTGATCCCGCAGTCGACCGCGGCCGACGTGAAGGAGGCGTTCGTCCGGGCCCGCCGCGCCCAGCAGGCCTGGCAGCGCACCTCGCTCGACCACCGCGCCGAGCTCCTGCTGCGCCTGCACGACCTGGTGCTCGACCGCCAGGACGAGATCATCGACCTGATCTGCTGGGAGTCCGGGAAGGCCCGCAAGCACGCCTTCGACGAGCCGCTGCACATCGCGCTCACCGCCCGCTACTACGCCCGTACGGCGCACGAGCACCTCGACACCGAGCGGCGCCTCGGGGTCATCCCGGGGCTGACCCGTGCCGAGGTGAACCGGGTTCCCAAGGGAGTCGTCGGGATCATCTCGCCGTGGAACTACCCCTTCACGATGGCCCTCTGCGACGGCATCCCGGCGCTGCTGGCCGGCAACGCGGTGGTCACCAAGCCGGACGCGCAGACGATGCTCTCGGCCCTGCTCGGCGCCCAGCTGCTCGAGGAAGCCGGCTTCCCGCGGGACCTCTGGAACGTCGTCGCCGGCCCCGGTCGCGAGCTCGGGACGCCGATCATCGAGCGCTCCGACTACATCTGCTTCACCGGGTCGACCGCCACCGGCAAGATCATCGCCAAGCAGGCCGCCGACCGGCTGATCGGCTGCTCGCTGGAGCTCGGTGGCAAGAACCCGATCCTGATCCTCCGCGACGCCGACCTGGACAAGGCCGCCGAGGGCGCGGTCCGGGCGTGCTTCTCCAACGCCGGACAGCTCTGCGTCTCGACCGAGCGGATGTTCGTCGCCGACCAGGTCTACGACAAGTTCAAGGAGAAGTTCGTCGCGGCCACCCGGGCGATGAACCTCTCCGCCGGGCTCGACTGGGGCAGCGACATGGGCTCGCTGATCAGCCAGGACCAGCTCGACACCGTCACCGCGCACGTCGACGACGCTGTCGCGAAGGGCGCCACCGTCCTCGCCGGCGGCAAGCCCCGGCCCGACCTGGGCCCGTTCTACTACGAGCCGACGATCCTGGAGGGTGTCAGCCCGGAGATGACCTGCTTCGGGCAGGAGACCTTCGGGCCGGTGATCAGCCTCTACCGGTTCAGCGACGAGGCCGACGCCATCGCCCGCGCGAACGACGGTGAGTACGGCCTGAACGCTTCGATCTACAGCCGCGACACCAAGCGGGCGCGGATCATCGCGCGCCAGATCAAGTGCGGCACCGTGAACATCAACGAGGCCTTCGGGGCCACCTTCGCCAGCATCGACGCTCCG
>JBFJNH010000052.1:0-23455 GCA_041618295.1 Marmoricola sp. | reverse complement strand
GTCAGACGGCGGGGCGCTTCCCATTTTCCGCCAGGTCCCGGTCGCGTGACCGGGGACGGCCTCCGGTGTCTCCAGATCGTCTTGTCCGCGAGCACGAGGAGGCACGCCATGACACCCAGTACCGTCGTCCCCGCCCCGCCGGACCTCGGATCCGTCTCGCCGTCCCTCGCCCGACTCGTGGTCGCGCTCGGAGTCCGCGCGGTCCGACTGCTCCTGACCCCCATTCAGAGACCTGAGGAAGAGTCCGCGTATCGGATTCTCCGACGGTCGCGACCTTTTTGCGCAGACCGCCGGATAAAGTCGGAAGTGACGCATGGCCCCCCAGCGTGCGTCTGTCGCCCCGCCGCTGCCCCGGACCCCCATCGGAGCACGTAGGCGGGGCGACACCCGTTTGCGGGCGCCACCAGAAGGGGCTCTGCGGATCACGGATGCGAACGCGGTTCCGCCTGAGCGCGGTGAAGCAGGGTGTACCCGAGGACGATGAGCACGATGCCGATGGTGAGGCCCATGGTGTCTCCTTAGTTGGTGGAGTACTCCCGAGGTCCTCCCAATGTAGGAACCCTGCTCGCCGGGAACGGGGACGTCGCCCCGGTGTGTCGCCAGCATGTTCCTGTACGCCGTCCCGAACCAGCCTCGGCTACGCCTGTCCAGACCGGCGGGCTCAGGTCCGCGGGTTCCGGTCCTGGAGCCGGGCCGTCGCCTGGTCGAGGAACTCCAGGCAGGGCGCCTCAGCAGAGGGGTGCTTCCGCGCGAGGTGGAGCGACCACCGGTCCATCGCTCCCAGGAAGTCGTTCTCCTCCCCCGACCGGTAGGTGCCCCAGGCGACCCCTGGCCGACCCTCGCACTCGCGGCACCGGATCTTGTACACCAGCGCGTCGTCGGAGCCGACCTCGACGGTCACCTTGGCCAGGCTGCCGGCCTGTGCCGCCGCACGACGTTCCCGAGCGGCTCTGCTTGCGGTCATGGACATCTCCTGGTCGAGGGAATGCGAAACCGCCCGCACCGCCTGAGAGGCGGACGCGAGCGGTCGCCGGTTGTCTCAGTCCAGGTAGTCGCGCAGCACCTGGGACCGGCTGGGGTGCCGCAGCTTCGACATCGTCTTCGACTCGATCTGGCGGATCCGCTCCCGGGTCACGCCGTAGACCTTGCCGATCTCGTCAAGCGTCTTGGGCTGGCCGTCGGTCAGACCGAACCGCATCGAGACGACGCCGGCCTCGCGCTCCGACAGCGTGTCCAGGACGGCATGCAGCTGCTCCTGGAGCAGCGTGAAGCTGACCGCGTCGGCCGGGACGATCGCCTCGGAGTCCTCGATCAGGTCACCGAACTCGGAGTCGCCGTCCTCACCCAGGGGGGTGTGCAGCGAGATCGGCTCGCGTCCGTACTTCTGGACCTCGATGACCTTCTCGGGGGTCATGTCGAGCTCCTTGGCGAGCTCCTCGGGCGTGGGCTCGCGACCCAGGTCCTGGAGCATCTGCCGCTGGACACGGGCGAGCTTGTTGATGACCTCGACCATGTGCACCGGGATCCGGATGGTGCGGGCCTGGTCGGCCATCGCGCGGGTGATCGCCTGCCGGATCCACCAGGTCGCGTACGTCGAGAACTTGTAGCCCTTGGTGTAGTCGAACTTCTCGACCGCGCGGATCAGACCGAGGTTCCCCTCCTGGATCAGGTCCAGGAAGAGCATGCCGCGGCCGGTGTAGCGCTTGGCCAGCGAGACCACGAGCCGGAGGTTGGCCTCGAGGAGGTGGTTCTTGGCGCGCTTGCCGTCCTCGGAGATCCACTCGAGCTCGTCGAGCATCTTGGCGCTGATCTTGCCGCCCTTGGCGAGCTTCTCCTCGGAGAAGAGGCCGGCCTCGATCCGCTTGGCGAGCTCGACCTCCATCTCCGCGTTGAGCAGCGGGACCTTGCCGATCTGCTTGAGGTAGTCCTTCACCGGGTCAGCGGTCGCGCCGGCGACCATGACCTGCTGCTCGGGCTCGTCGGTGTCGTCGGCGGCGGAGACGGTGAACGCCTGCTTCTCGTCCTCGACGATCGTGGCGTCGGTCTTGACGTCGACCTCGAACTGCTCGTCGGGGATGTCAGGGAGGACCTTGGCGCCGTCGGGCCCGACGACGGCCACGACCTCAGCGGGGGCTGCGGCCTTCTTGGCCGGAGCCTTCTTCGCGGCGGCCTTCTTGGCGACCGAGGCAGCCTTCTTGGCGGGTGCCTTCGCTGCGGGGGCCTTCTCCGCGGCCTTCGTCGCCTTCGCAGGCGCCTTGGCGGTGGTCTTGGCAGGTGCCTTCTTCGTCGCGGTCGCGGCAGTCTTGGCGGCGGACTTCCGGGGGGTCGCGGTGGACGAGCTCGAGGACACGAACTACCTCTCGGTCAGACTGAGTGAATCGTACTTCGGGCGCGGCAAAGCCCGTACCTGTCAACAGCCGCGCCGTCATTCTGTCACGGGTACCCCGAGAACCGGGGACCGGCCCCGCCGATCCGGCGATTCAGGCCTTGGCGGCTGCCTTCTTCTCCTTCTTGTAGGCCCGGACCTTGGCCAGCGAGTCCGGATCCACGACGTCCGCGACCGACCGGTAGCCCTCCAGGCTGTAGTCGCCGACCGCCTTCTCCCAGCCGTCGGGACGGACGCCGACCTGTTTGGCGACCAGGGCCGTGAAGATCTGCGCCTTCTGCTTGCCGAACCCCTGCAACGCCATCACCCGTTTGACCAGGTCGGCACCGCTGGTCGCCTCGGTCCAGATCCGCGACGCGTCGCCGTCGTACAGGTCGACGACGTCGGCGGCGACCGCCTGGATCTTGGCCGCCATCGAGCCGGGGAACCGGTGCACCGCTGGCGTGACGGCGCAGAGCGCGGCGAACTCCTCGGGATCCGCGGCGGCGATCTTCGCCGGGTCCAGGGTGCCGAAGCGGTCGAGCAGCTTGGCGGGCCCGCGGAACGCGTGCTCCATCGGGTACTGCTGGTCCAGGAGCATCCCCAGCAGCAGAGCGAACGGGTCCTCGGAGAGGACCTTGTCGGCGGCGTCGTCGCCGGTGATCTGGATAGCCATGGGCCAAGGATGCCGCACCCTGTGGAAGGACCGAGCGCCCAGGCGGCTTCCTCGGCCACGCTGGCGCCGTGAACGAGACATCCCAGCCGCCTCCGATCCGGGAGCTCCGGCGAGCCCAGGCCGCGTTCGTCGCCGCCGCCGGCACCCGACGCTCGCTCCCCCGCGAGTTCCACCTCGGCACCCTCGGCGGCGAGCACCGGACCTTGGCCGACGACCCGACCCTCGACGCCGGACTCCGGGCCGACGTCGTCGAGCGGGTGCTCGACGGGATCGACCTGCACGCCGCCAACCCCCCGACCCCGTGGATCACCCGTTCCGGCGAACTCGCCGCCGGCGACGCCGACTACGCCTGGCTGACAGCCTCGATGGAGGCGTTCGGGCGACACTCCCTGACGGTTCGGGGTTTCTACGTCGTCACCCGGTACGGCTGGCTCGATCTCGTGGCCGGGCTCGCGGTCCGGACCGGACGGGTCCGCCCCTGACCGTCTGCCCCGCGACCGGGCGCGTAGTCACCAGGTGTGCACCGGTTCGTTGCTGTGCATCCGTTCGCGGTACTCCAGCAGGGTGAGCCGCAGCGCCTCGGCCCGGTCGCTGCCGCCGTCCTGGCGGAGGTGCACCTGGTCGCGGAACCAGCTCGCGCCGTTCCTACCGAGGGCGCAGCGGCCCTCGATGATCCCGAGCAGCCGCTCGGACGCACCGTCGTCGACGCCCCACGCCGCGAGACCGTGGCGCGCCAACGGCAGCAGCCTGCGCAGGGTCAGCTCGGTCGCGGAGACCTGTCCGAGGCCCGGCCAGTACATCTGTACGTCGATCCCGTCCCGGGCGGCCACGTGGAAGTTCTCCTCGGCCGCCGAGAACGACATCTGCGACCACAACGGCCGTTCGTCGAGCGCCAGCGCCCGGGTCACCCCGAAGTAGAAGGCAGCGTTCGCGAGGGTGTCGACCACGGTCGGCCCGGCGGCCAGCACCCTGTTCTCCACCCGCAGGTGCGGGCGCCCGTCGACAACGTCGTAGATCGGGCGGTTCCACCGGTAGATCGTGCCGTTGTGCAGCCGCAGCTCGTGGAGCATCGGCGTACCACCGGCCTCGATGACGGCGAGCGGGTCCTCGTCCTCGGTCACCGGCAGCAACGCCGGGAAGTAGCGCACGTTCTCCTCGAAGAGGTCGAAGATCGAGGTGATCCACCGTTCCCCGAACCAGACCCGCGGGCGCACGCCTTGCGCCTTGAGCTCGTCGCTGCGGGTGTCTGCGCTCTGTTCGAACAGCGGGATCCTGGTCTCGCTCCACAGCTCCTTGCCCATCAGGTACGGCGAGTTCGCCCCGAGCGCGAGCTGCACGCCGGCGATCGCCTGGGAAGCGTTCCAGTACGGCGCGAACTGCTCTGGGCTGACCTGCGTGTGCAGCTGCGTGCTCGTGCACGCGGCCTCGGGCATGATCGAGTCCGCCGTCGTCGAGAGCGACTCCGCACCGCTGATCTCGATCGCGATGTCCTCACCACGGGCGTTGAGGATCTGGTCGCTGAGCAGCTGGTAGCGCGGGTTCGGACTGATCGTCGCGGTGGTCAGGTGGTCCGGCTCGAGCGTCGGCAGGATGCCGATCATCACCAGGTGGGCGCCGACCCGGCTGGCGCGCTCCTCGGCGTCGTTCAGGCTCGCGCGCAGGTCCGCCTCGAACCCGGTGACCCCGCCGTGGCCGAGCCGACGGGGGGCCACGTTAATCTCCAGGTTGAACTGGCCCAGCTCGGTCTGGAAGATCGGGTTGGCGATCGCCTCTAGGGCCTCGATGTTCTTCAGCGACGGTCGACCCCGGTCGTCGACCAGGTTGAACTCGATCTCCAGGCCCGTCATCGGATCGTCGGCGTCGAACTGGGCCTGGCGCAGCATCAGCGCGAAGACGTCAAGACAGCGTCGGACCTTCTCCCGGTGCCGCGTCCGGTCGGCGCGGCTGAACTCCTGCTGGTCCACGTCCTGACCCATGAACCGACCCTAGGGCATCGACGTTCGCCACCGCAGGGTCAAGAAGTCCCGGGTTCCGCGCACGTCCGGAAGATCCGCAACGACGCCGAGGGCACCGGGGTCCAGACGACGGGCGGTGTCGCGGACTCCAGCAGCGCGGCCACGTGCTGGCCCAGCTGGTCGTCGGGATCTGCTTCGAAGCAGCGCTCGAGCGCGCACCAGGCCAGAGCACCCTCGCCCGCGAGCCAAGCCGCGAAGCCGAGCAGGCCAGCCGCGCCGGCGCGGACGTCGACCGGCGCGCGTCGGACCAGTCCGCGCCAGAGCTCGACGTGCTGCCGGGCAGTCGCCCGGGACATCTCCGACCACGCGACCTCGCGCAGGGCTTCGAACGAGACCAGCACCAGGACCCGTCCGGCTTCCTCGGCCGACACCGCCGCCCCGGAGGACACCCAGGACCGCACGGTCGTCTGGAGCCAGCGAGCCTCGGCCACCATCAACGCCGAGATGCCGCCGGCGCCGGGCGCTCCCCGCCCGGCCCCGATCAGCCCGTCGACCACGGCGTCAGCCGCAGCGGCCACGGCCTCGGCGTCCTCGTCGTCGTGGCTGATCAGGGTGTCGCGCAACGCGGCCCTGCTCTCGTGCGCGACCCGGCCGAGCAGGACCTGGCTGGCGGTGAAGGGATGGGCGGCGAGGTCGTACGGCGTCCCGGGGTCGTCGAGGTCCTCGACCGAGAAGAAGCGATCTCCGTCGACGCGGAGCACGTCGACGACCTCGATGTCGTCGGCCAGCAGGTCGGGCACCAGCAGGTCGGCGAAGAGCCGGGCGGCCGCACTGTCGTCGGTGTAGAGGACGAGGCCCACCGTCCGGGCGCCGTGGCGGGTGGCGACCTCGCGCAGCAGCGCGGCGACCTGGCGCTGCTCGTCCTCGACCAGGGGCAGGTCGACGCGGGCGTGGAACGAGGCCCGGTCCCTGCCCGCGGGGCCGCTCGCGGAGAAGGTGAGCAGCACCACCGAGTCCTCGGGATGGAAGCCGATCACGAACGGAACGACGGCGAGCAGGTCGACGGAGGTACGGGCTGTGAAGGTGTCCATGGCCGCACTCTGCGGAACCGCGCAGCACTACCGACCGGGCCGCTCGCCGACCTGTGGAACCGGCGTCGTCCCGCCCGGTTGTGGAGCCCGCGGCCCGCCGGCGCCCCTACGATGCTGCGATGCGCGCCGAGCCGACGATCCTGCACGTCGACCTCGACGCGTTCTTCGCCGCCGTCGAGCAGCGCGACAAGCCCTCCCTGCGCGGGAAGCCCGTCGTCGTCGGTGGCGTCGGCGGTCGCGGGGTCGTGGCCACCGCGTCGTACGAGGCCCGCGCCTTCGGGGTCCACTCGGCGATGCCCACAGCCGAAGCGCGCCGACGCTGCCCGAACGCCGCCTTCCTGGCCGGGCGCTTTCACGCCTACCGGGAGACGAGCAACGCGGTGATGGCGCTGCTGCGCGGCATCAGCCCGTTGGTCGAGCCGCTGTCGCTGGACGAGGCGTTCGTCGACCTCGCCGCCGCCGACCTGCCCGACCGCTCGGTCGCCGGGGTCACCGCCTTCGGCCGCGAGCTGAAGGAGCGGGTGCACGACGTCACCGGCGGTCTCACCGGGTCGGTCGGCATCGGCAGCTCGAAGTTCATCGCGAAGATCGCCAGCGAGCTCGACAAGCCCGACGGCCTGACCGTGGTCGCGCCCGGGCTGGAGCAGGACCTGCTGCGCCCGATGCAGGTCACCGTCATCCCTGGGGTCGGGCCCGCCACCGCCGAGAACCTCCGTCGCATCGGGGTGCACACGGTGGCCGAGCTCGAGCAGATCAGCGAGGACGAGCTGGTCCGGGTGCTCGGCAAGGCCCAGGGACACAACCTCTACCTGATGGCCCGGGCCGAGGACGACCGTCCGGTCGTTGCCGAGCGCGAGGCGAAGTCGATCAGCGTGGAGGACACCTACGACACCGACCACGTCGACCGGAAGCTGCTCGGCGCGCTGGTGGAACGCCAGGCGACCAAGGTGACCCAGCGGCTTCGCAAGGCTCGGCTGTCCGGGCGGACGGTGACGCTGAAGGTCCGCCTGCACGACTTCTCCACCCACACCCGGTCGGCGACCCTGCCCGGCCCGACCGACGACGCCCGGACCGTCTCACGGGTCGCCCGGACGCTCCTCGGCGAGCTGGACACCTCCGGGGGTGTCCGCCTCCTCGGGGTCGGTGTCTCGGCCCTCGCGGACTGGATCCAGGACGACCTGTTCAGCGACACCGACGAGATGCCGGACGAGCTCCTCGACGAGGAGACCGAGTCCGCGCTCGCCTCGATGAGCCGGCGCCGGGTCTGGCTCCCCGGCCTGGACGTGGTCCACGACGAGCTGGGTCAGGGCTGGGTCTGGGGATCGGGACGCGGCGTGGTGACGGTCAGGTTCGAGACCGCGGAGTCCCCCGCCGGCAAGGTGATGAGCTTAGCGGCCGACGACCCGGCCCTGCGCCCGCTCACCCCACCACGCGAAGAGTGAGCCGCTCCCCCGGCCTCGCCTGCGCGCAGACGCCGAGGTCCTCGGGGCGCACCACTGCGATCACCGGGTAACCCCCGGTCGTCGGGTGGTCGTGCAGGAAGACCACCGGCTGTCCGCTCGGCGGGACCTGGACCGCGCCGAGCACCATCGGTTCGGTCGGGAGCTCACCGCGGCGGTTGCGCTCGAGCCGGGGCCCCTCCAACCGCAGGCCGATCCGGTTCGACGCAGCCCCCACGACGTACGTTGCGCCGTCGAGGCCGGCGAGCGCGGCGGCGGTGAACCAGTCCGTGCGCGGGCCGAGGTCGACCCGGAGCACCGATCCGTACGGCGGTCGGACCGCCTCCACCGCCGGGGCCAGACCGTACGCCGCCCCGAGCGGCAGCACCTGGCCGGCACCCAGCGGGGCCGGGCCCAGACCGGAGAGCAGGTCGGTCGAGCGCGACCCGAGGACCGGCGCGGCCTCGATCCCGCCGGCGAGGGCCAGGTAGGACCGGAGACCGGACCTCGCCGGCCCGATCTCCACGACGGCGCCGCCCGCTACCGAGAGCGCCGCACCCCAGGCTGCCGGCCGTCCGTCGACCAGGACAGCGCAGTCGGCGCCGGTGACCGCCAGTCGGACGCCGTGGGAGACCCGGAACCGGAGCCCGGTCAGGGTCGTCTCCAGGCCGGCTGTCTGCTCCGGGTTGCCGACCAGGCGGTTGGCCAGGTGCAGCGCGGGGGCGTCCAGGGCACCGGACCGGGGAACGCCGAGGTGTGCGTACCCAGGACGGCCCCGGTCCTGGACCGTCGTCAGCGCACCGGCGTCGAGCACCTCCAGGTTCGGCTGCTCAGGCATCGACGAACCGCACCTGGTCCCCGGGTGCGAGCAGGGCCGGCCGGTCGCGGTCCGGGACCCAGAGGGCGACCGCGGTGCGGCCGATCAGCTGCCACCCGCCCGGGGAGGAGGTCGGGTAGACCCCGGTGTACTCCCCGGCGAGGCCGACCGAACCAGCCGGGACCCGCGGACGGGGTTCGGCACGCCGCGCCACGCCGAGCCCCCCGGGAAGCCCGGTGCAGTAGGCGAACCCGGGGGCGAACCCGCAGAAGGCCACCCGGAAGAGGGTCTCCTGGTGGATGCGGACGACCTCGGCGGTGGTTGTGGCCCACTGCCGGGCGACCTCGTCGAGGTCCTGGCCGTCGTACGTCGTCGGGATCTCGACCAGCTCTCCGTCCGGTTCGGCTGGGAACGGTGGGGCCTCCCACGAGCCGATCAGGGCCGCGGTCCTGATCGGGTCCGCGAGCCCGTCGAGGAGCACCGTCCGTGCCGCCGGTACGACCTCCTCAGCGCCGACCTCGGCGGCCCGATCGCGTAGGAACCGGTAGGTAGCCGCCACCGCGTCCGGTCCGTCGCACTCCACGAGGAGCGCTCGCTGACCAACCCGGACCACCTGCATCAGGCCATTGTTCCCCACAGGCTGACCAGCCGCGCCAACAAATGCAGATCGCCACAATTCGAGCGACATTCCCGGCGCCTTTATCGGCACGTCGGGAAAATGTCGCCACAATGGGCGTAGGGCCCGCGAAAGTATGAGTTTCACGGGCCCTACAGGTTGGACCGGCGGTGATGCTCCAGCCCTGACCTGCCTTCGTCCAAGGATCCAATCCCCCCACCACCGGGGGATTTCCTGCGGGTTTCCCCGCTGGATCAGATCCTTGCCTTCCGGCCGATCCCCGCTTCCCTGACGGGCTGCGGTAAGAGATTTCTACGTGACCTGCACCACGTGCGCAAGGGGTTCCGCCAACATTTCCGAGGTTTTTTTCCGACGCCCCGGGTTGTCCACATGGAGGGCCAATCTGTCCACAGAATTCAGGGTCCGTCCACAGTGTTACCCACAAGCACCTGTGGAAAACCTGGGGTCACCTGGCCCAGGGGACGACCTGGATCCCGGCCTCCTCCAGCGCCGACCGGACCGCCCTCGCGGTCGCCACCGCACCCGGCGAGTCGCCGTGCACGCAGACGCTGCCCACCCGCCCGGAACGGGCCAGATGGACTGCGTTCGCAGCGACCTGAGCGGCCGGCTCGACCAGCGCGCCCGGCTCCGAACGCGGCACCAGACGTCCGTCCGCGGTGTAGCCCCGGTCCGGGAAGCCCTCCGCGACCGTGACCCTCCCGGCCGCCGCCGCGAGCCGGAGGACGGCGGAGTCCGGCAACCCGAGCACGGGCAGGTCCTCACTGCCGGTCAGCAGGGCCCGGGCCTGCTCCTCGTCGTCGACGATCCGGTTGTACAGGGCGCCGTGCGCCCGGACGTACCGCACCGACGTCCCGGCCGCTCCAGCGGCGGCGGCGAGCGCGGCCACCTGCTCGGCCACCCAGGCCGCGAGCACGGCAGCACCCGGGTCCATCGGCCGCCGGCCGAAACCGTCGCGGTCGGCGTACGAGACCTGGGCACCGACCACCACCCCGCGCTCGGCTGCCCGCTCGCAGACCTCGCGCATCACCCGCGCGTCACCGGCGTGGAACCCGCAGGCGACGTTCGCGCTGGTGACCACCTCCAGCAGGCCCGCGTCGTCGGTGACCCCCTCGCCGAGATCCGCATTGAGGTCCAGGCTGCCGATTTCTGGGTACATGGGACCAGTCTGCCGGGCCTCGGGCTCCGAATACTGACTGAGAAGTGACTGAGAAGGTGCCGCTGGCGCAACTTCAGGCGCTCCTCGGACGTCGTACCAGTCAAGACACCGGGCGGGAATCCTCCGCTCGGACCACGCGTTGAAACCAGTGGAGCCGGAATGACGGCTCTGCTGCTGGACTAGGAGGGCCACCGTGACCGTACGTCGCACGGAGCGTGAGATCGAGGGCCGCGACAGCGTCGGCCTGTACCTCGACGAGATCGCGCGTACGCCGCTGCTCGACGCCATCACCGAGGTCGAGCTTTCCAAGACCATCGAGGCCGGGCTGTTCGCGGCCAAGCTCCTCGAGGAGGGCCGCGTCGGTCGCCGCAAAGGCGGCGCCCCCGGCTTCGCCACCCAGGCCGAGCTCGAGTGGCTCGTGGAGGAAGGTGAGCGCGCGCTCCAGCAGTTCATCAACGCCAACCTCCGCCTGGTCGTCTCGATCGCCCGCAAGTACGGCCGCAGCGCGATGCCAATGCTCGACCTGATCCAGGAGGGCAACACCGGGCTGATCCGCGCGGTCGAGAAGTTCGACTACGCCAAGGGCTACAAGTTCTCGACCTACGCGACCTGGTGGGTCCGCCAGGCGATCACCCGGGGCATCGCCCAGCAGGCCCGCGTCGTCCGGCTGCCGGTGCACGTCGTGGAGGAGCTCAACCAGGTCTCCTCGGCCCGGCGCACCCTGGAACGCCAGCTGGGTCACGAGCCCGATCCGGCCGAGATCGCCGCCGAGCTCGGCATGGACCTCAGCCGGGTCCTCGACCTGATCAGCTGGGGCCGCGACCACGTCAGCCTGGACACGCCGCTCGACGTCGACGGCGACACCTCCCTCGGTGACCTGATCGCCCAGGAGAACAGCCCGGGTCCCGACCTCAACGTCCTGGACCACGAGGCGCGCGACCGCCTCAACACCCTTGTCGAGCATCTCGACGAGCGTTCCGCGGACATCATCCGCTCCCGCTACGGACTGGTCGACGGCCGGCAGCACAAGCTCGCCGACATCGGCACCAAGCACGGCATCTCCGCCGAGCGGGTCCGTCAGCTCGAGCGCGAGGCGATCGCAAAGCTGCGTCGGCTCGCCGACCCGGACCTCGCTGCCTGAGGCTCCGTCGGCGGCTGCTCAACCCGCCCGAAGCAGGTCGAAGACCTCCGTCACCCGGCGACGGAGGTCTTCGATCGTCCCGGTGTTGTCGATGACGTGGGTGGCGATGGCCAGCCGGTCCTCCGCAGCGGCCTGAGCGGCGATCCGGGCTCGGGCCTCCTCGACGGTCCAGCCGCGGTCACGCACCATCCGGTCGATCTGGGTGTCCTCGGGTGCGTGCACCACGATGACGGCGTCGAACGTGTCGGCCCGCCCGCTCTCGGTCAGCAGCGGGATGTCGTGGACGACCAGGGCGTCCGCTGGCGCGTGCGTCTCCAGGTCCACGATCCTCTCGAAGACCAGCGGGTGCACGATCGCCTCGAGCCGTCGGCGTGCGTCGGCGTCGGCGAAGACCAGGGCCCCCATCGCCGGCCGGTCCAGGTCGCCTTCGGGGGTCAGCAGCCCGACGCCGAATTCCGCGACCACGGCCTCCAGCCCCGGGGTTCCCTTCTCCACGACCTCCCGGGCCAGCGCGTCGGCGTCGATGATCACCGCACCCAGCTCGGCCAGGATCGCGGACACGCTGCTCTTCCCGGATGCGATGCCACCGGTCAGCCCCACTCGTCTCGTCACGGGTCGAGGTTACGCGTACCGGCGCCCCTGGAAGGATGAGGCCCATGGCGCACCGAGCGACGACCGAGCTGGACAGCGGCGACCGCGTCGCCCTGCTCGTCCCCGGCTCCGCCGCGTACGTCGACGCCGTCCTCTCGCTGCTGGTCCGGGGCGTGGTACCGATCCCGCTCGACCCCCGGCTGACCGAGGCCGAACGCACCCGGATCCTCCGCGACCTGGACCCGACCCTGGTCGTCACCCAGCCCGCGGACCTCGGAGACCTGAGGACCGGGTGGTCACCCGGTGACGTTCCGCTGACGCGGCCGATGCACGTCACCAGTGGCACCACCGGTTCCCCGAAGGGCGTTGCCAGCGGCGTGCTCTGCGCCGACGACGCCGCGGCCCTGCTGGCCGAGGAACGCGACCTGTGGGGCTTCCAGGCCAGCGACGTCAACCTGGTCCTCAGCCCGCTGTACCACTCGGCGCCCTTGCGGTTCGCCGTCGGGACCCTGCTCGCCGGTGGCCGGATCGTGCTGCCGGCCACGAGCGGTTCCGGGTCGTTCGACCCGGCGGCCGTCACGCGGTCGATCACCGAGGAGCGTCCGACCACGTTGTTCTGCGTCCCGGCGCACCTGCAGCGGCTCTTCGCCCACTGGGACGCACACGGGTGGCCGGACCTGACCTGCTTCCGACTGGTCGCCCATGCCGGTGCGCCGTGCCCGGACCAGCTCAAGCACCGGTTGATCGCAGCCTTCCCCCCGGGGTCGACCTGGGAGTTCTACGGCGCGACCGAGGGCCAGTTCACGGCCTGCCGCAGCGAGGAGTGGGCCGAGCGCCCGGGGACCGTCGGCCGCGCCCGCCCGGGCCGGAGCCTGACGGTCGACGAGGACGGCACCATCTGGTGCGCGGTCCCGCCGCACGCCCGGTTCACGTACTTCAACGCGCCCGGCAAGACCGCGGCCGCCTGGCGCGGTGACTCCTTCACCGTCGGCGACCTGGGGCGGCTGGACAGCGACGGCTACCTCTACCTGGACGGGCGCCGCGAGGACCTGGTGATCAGCGGCGGGGTCAACGTCTACCCGGCCGAGGTGGAGAACGTCCTCGCCGAGCACCCCGGGGTCAACGACGTCGCCGTCTACGGGGTCCCCGACCCGGAGTGGGGCCAGCGCGTCTGCGCCGCCGTGACCGGCCCGGCGAGCGAGGCGGACCTGCGCGCCTGGGTCGCCGAGCGGCTCAGCCCGCCCAAACGCCCCAAGGCCTACGTCGCCGTCGCGGAGATCCCGCGGACCCTGACCGGCAAGATCCTGCGCCGGGTGCTGAGCGAATCCCCGGGCGACGCGGCCGGCGACGCTCAGGCGGACGCAGGGTCCGGGCAGCTGAACGACTGACGGTAGGCCTGCGGGCTGACACCACGCACCCGGCCGAAGTGCTGGCGCATCGTGGCGGCGTTCCCGAAGCCGACCTCGGTGGCGATCCACTCGATCGAGGAGTCGCTGGCGACCAGCAGCTCCTCGGCCGCGAGCACCCGCTGGTTGTTGACCCACACGTGCGGCGTGGTCCCGGTCTCCGCCCGGAACCTGCGGGCGAAGGTGCGGGGCGACATGTGCGCCCGCTTGGCGAGCCCCTCGACGCCGTGGTCCTCGGCGAGGTTCTCCAGGATCCAGGTCAGCAACGGCCCCAGGGTCTCGGCGGTGCAGTCGGGCACGGGCCGGGCGATGTACTGCGCCTGACCACCTTCGCGCTGCGGCGGCACGACCATCCGGCGGGCGACCGTCGAGGCGATGCGTCCGCCGTACTCCTTGCGCCACAGGTGCAGGCAGGCGTCCAGGCCCGCTGCCGACCCCGCCGAGGTGATCACCGGGTCCTCGTCGACGTAGAGCACCTCAGGTACCACCCGGGCCCGCGGGAAGCGCTCCTGCAGGTCGTCGGTGTAGAGCCAGTGGGTGGTACAGCCACGACCGTCGAGCAGTCCGGCCTCACCGAGCACGAAAGCGCCCGAGCAGACCGAGAGCACACGGGCGCCGCGCGCAACCGCGGCGCGCAGCTCGGCCAGGACCGCCTCGGGGGCGGACCAGCCGCCGTGAATGGCGGGAACACAGACCAGGTCCGCCTCGCCGACCCTGTCCAACCCGTGCCGCACGTGGAGGTCGAAGCCCATGCTGGTGACCACCGGCGCTGCGTCCGCGGAACAGACCGCGAACTCGATCGCCGGCACGCCCTGCGCGGTCCGGTCGACGCCCCACGCCTCGCAGAGCACCCCGAGCTCGAAGGGCGCGACGCCGTCGAAGACGATCACCGCAACGTTGGTCAGCACCGCCCTAGCGTCGCACGAAAGTGGCAGAAAATCGAGGGTTAGTGACTTTCCTGCCACTGGTGGCAGGAAACCAGTGAGCAGAGAATTACTGCCATGAACGAGATCCTGAACACCGCCATCACCGCCCTGGTCCTGCTCGCCGGCCTGGCTGCCCTGATCCGGTACGCCGCCCACGACGTCTTCGCCGGACCGTTCCCCGGCCCCCGCAGCGGGGACCTCGAGGTCGGCAGGACGACGAAGGGCGCCCACCTCAACGGCGGACGCCCTTCGACTCAGTTCGGTGCGGTGCTCAGGCGCCGCCGCCGGTGAGCTTCTCCCGCAGGGCCTGCAGGGCCTCGTCGGAGGCGAGTGAACCGCCGTCGGGCGCGTCGCCCTCGGCACCGGCGTCGCTCGAGTACGACGTCGCCTCGCCGGCCTCGGCCTCGGCAACCTTCGCCTCGGCCTGCTGCTTGACGTGGGCCTCCCAGCGCGCGTGCGCCTTGGCGTACTGGTCCTCCCAGAGCTTGCGCTGCTCGTCGTACCCCTCGAGCCACTCGCCCGTGTCGGGGTCGAAGCCCTCGGGGTAGATGTAGTTGCCGGCCTCGTCGTAGGTCGCGGTCATGCCGTAGAGCGTCGGGTCGAAGTCCTCGGCCTCCACCGCGGTCGAGGTCTCGTTCGCCTGCTTCAGCGAGAGCGAGATCCGACGGCGCTCGAGGTCGATGTCGATGATCTTGACCATGACGTCGTCGTTGACCTGGACGACCTGCTCGGGGATCTCCACGTGGCGCTCGGCCAGCTCGGAGATGTGCACCAGGCCCTCGATGCCCTCCTCGACCCGGACGAACGAACCGAAGGGCACCAGCTTGGTGACCTTGCCCGGCACGATCTGGCCGATCTGGTGGGTCCGGGCGAAGTGCTGCCACGGGTCTTCCTGGGTCGCCTTGAGCGACAGCGACACGCGCTCGCGCTCCATGTCGACGTCGAGCACCTCGACGGTGACCTCGTCGCCGACGGTGACGACCTCCGACGGGTGGTCGATGTGCTTCCAGGACAGCTCCGAGACGTGCACCAGACCGTCGACGCCGCCGAGGTCCACGAACGCACCGAAGTTGACGATCGAGGAGACGACACCCTTGCGGATCTGACCCTTCTGGAGCTGGGTCAGGAAGCCGTGGCGGACCTCGGACTGGGTCTGCTCGAGCCACGCGCGGCGCGAGAGCACGACGTTGTTGCGGTTCTTGTCCAGCTCGATGATCTTCGCCTCGAGCTCCTTGCCGACGTACGGCTGGAGGTCGCGGACCCGACGCATCTCGACCAGCGAGGCGGGCAGGAAGCCGCGCAGCCCGATGTCGAGGATGAGGCCGCCCTTGACGACCTCGATGACGGTGCCGGTGACGACGCCGTCCTCTTCCTTGACCTGCTCGATGGTGCCCCAGGCGCGCTCGTACTGGGCGCGCTTCTTGGACAGGATCAGACGGCCTTCCTTGTCCTCCTTCTGGAGAACGAGGGCCTCGACCGAGTCACCCACCTTGACGACCTCGTTGGGGTCGACGTCGTGCTTGATGGAGAGCTCACGGGAGGGGATGACACCTTCGGTCTTGTAACCGATGTCGAGAAGGACCTCGTCGCGGTCGACCTTGACGATGATGCCTTCGACGATGTCGCCGTCGTTGAAGAACTTGATGGTGGCGTCAATCGCGGCGAGGAAGTCTTCCTCGGAGCCGATGTCGTTGATCGCGACCTGCGGTGCGTCGGAGTAGAGGATGGAAGTCATAAGGGAAATAGATCCTTGGTGGACAGATGTAGTACGGGCACGCGCAAAGGTCCGGTTCACCATCACGAAATGTTCCGCTGGTCCCGAAACGAGCAACAGGACCTGACAGCGAGCTAGAGGCTGCTACGTCTGAGACTCAGGCAGACTTCTGGCGCACCGACAAGAGTACGGCGTCCGGCACGCCTGAGTCCAACCGGCGATGCCCCCGATCCGGCGGTCCAGTGCGATCATCTGGACATGCCCGCGGATGCAACCTCACCACCCCGGCCGGTCCGCGCCGAGCGCCGGCCGGTCGACGAACGTGATTCGCTGGTCGCGAACCGGGCCGACTGGGACCGGTACGCCGACGAGTACCAGGCCACCCACGGCGAGTTCCTCGGCGACGACGGCTTCCTCTGGGGCCCGGAGGGGGTCCGCGAGGAACACGTCGGAGCCCTCGGCGACGTGGCCGGGAAGCACGTCCTGGAGCTCGGCTGCGGCGCCGGTCAGTGCTCGCGCTGGGTGCTGCGCAACGGCGGGTACCCGGTCGGCCTGGACGTCTCGATGCGCCAGCTGCAGCACAGCCGGCGGATCGACCTCGAGCACGGCACCGCGGTCCCGACCGTCTGTGCCGGCGCGGCGGCGATCCCGTTCGCCGACGACTCCTTCGACATCGTGTTCTCCGCGTTCGGCGCGCTCCAGTTCATCGCCGACGCCGACGCGCTGGTCGCGGAGATCGCCCGGGTCACCCGACCGAGCGGGCGACTCGCCTTCTCGGTCACGCACCCGACCCGCTGGATGTTTCCCGACGACCCCGGGGAGGGCGGCCTGGTGGCGACCCAGTCCTACTGGGACCGGACCCCGTACGTCGAGGTCGACGACGAGACCGGGGAGACCTCCTACGTCGAGCACCACCGGACCCTGGGCGACTGGGTGCGCGCCCTTACCGCGAGCGGTTACCGGCTCGTCGACCTGATCGAACCCGAGTGGCCCGCCGAGCACGACCGCGTCTGGGGCGGCTGGAGCCGGACCCGTGGGCTCCTCACCCCCGGGACCGCCCTGTACGTCGCCGACCTGAAACGCTGAAACGCATGGATCCGGGGATCAGCCCCGGGCGTCAGCCATCTCCCGGACGCGGGTACCGGAGGTCGAGCCCCGGCGGCGGCCGAGGACGACGCCACCGATCAGCATCGCCAGGCCCAGCACGAAGCTGATCTGCGGTACGACCGCGCGCACCAGGTGCAGCAGGGTCGCCTGGCCGCCGTACTCGTCGGCGTTGGCCTTGACGGTCGCGTCGTCGAACTCGGTGACGACCTCGGTGAGGGTCACCCGGGACTGGCCCTGGTAGTCGAGGGTCTGGTTCACCGCCTCGCTCCGCTTGATGACCACACCGGTCTCCGGCTCGACCCAGAGGGTGCGCACGTTGGAGTACATCGTGTCGGCGACCACGGTCTCGTCGCCTTCGAGACCGAGCACGCTCAGCGGCACCTCGAGGGTGCCGACCTTGGTGGCCGGGATGCTCTGCGCGAACTTGTACACGTCGACGCCCTCGACCCGACCTTCTTCGAGGTACTGGATCGGCTGCGCCTCGCGGAGTTCGGCGTCCCAGAAGTTGTAGGACTTCTTCTCCGTCTGGAACGGGAACTTGGCGACCAGACCGTCGTGGACGATCGGCGTCTCCACCCCCGTGGTGGTCGAGATGAAGTCGCCGCAGCAGTCCTTGATGGCTACCCCGGTGTGTGCGTCGAACGTCATCCGCTCGACGTCGCGGGACCGCATCACGCCGTCCGCAGAGGTGGTCGAGGTGGAGTTCACGTAGGTGACCGCACCCGGCTGCTTGTCCGGGGTGCTCGCGTCACCGGTCGTGTTGACGACGGTGGTGAGATCGGTGGTGATCTCCTTCAACGTCGCGATGTCGAAGATCGTCGCGTTCTCACCGACCAGGGTGGTGATGCTGCGCTGGTTGGCGGGAGCCACCGCGAGACGCGGGTAGGCGTACCACCGGATCATCGGCCCGAGGACGATCAGGAACGCCCCGACGGCGATCAGGACAAGACTCATTCGGCGCATGACGCGCTCCCTCCCAGTACGGCGACCTGGGCTCCCTCCCACGACGCACTCACTGAGATTATCAGGAAACATGACCTAAACAGGACATTAACCACTTCGTTACCTGAACCGTGACATACCCGGTGTAGTCCACCTGGGCTCAGCCCCGCTTGCGCACCACGATCCAGAGGTTCCAGGTGACCAGCTCGCGCAGGACCGGGACCCGCAGCAGGAAGGCCGACCACCGGGGCAGGTAGCGGGGCCGCAGATCCAGGACCTCCAGGTCCGGACGCGACCGGAGCCAGCGCAGACCATCGGTGACCGACGCCGCGAACATCGAGGTGCCGAAGACGTTCTTGGGCGGCTTGCCGTGCTTGCGCTCGTAGCGGCGGGCAGCCCGGTGGCCGCCGAGCAGGTGCCACGGCGAGGTCTCGTGACCACCCCAGGGGCCTAGCCAGATCGTGTAGGAGAGCACCGCGACTCCCCCCGGCCGCACCACGCGGAGGATCTGGTCGCAGGTCGCCCCCAGGTCGCGGACGTGCTCGAGCAGGTTCGAGGAGAACGCGACGTCCACCGCGCCGTCCGGGAGCGGCGCTTGCTCGGCGAGCCCGACGACCGATCCGGGCGTACGGCGCCCGTGCAGCCGGATCTCGTCGATGTCGGCGTCGACGAGCACCGTGGTGGCACCGGCAGCGCGGAAGGCCGCCGAGTAGTACCCCGGTCCCCCGCCGAAGTCCGCGACCGTCGCGCCGGCGATCTCGACATGCTCGGCCACCAGGGCGATGGCGTCGTCGGCAATGAGTCCGTAGAACCCGTCCGGGTCGGTCTGCTCGGTGAGGAACGACCGAAACAACCGCACAGAGCGGACCAGACCGGCAGTTCGGAACAAACGGACAAAGGCCACCCGAAAATGCTACCGTCAAAAAGGTATTCGGTGTCGCACCGGGGAGGGAGAACCACAGTGCGAGCCCTTCGAGACGGGCGCAGCGCGCCCTCCTCAGGACAAGCCTTGGGGAGGGACGTCCGGGGTGCCCGGACAGCACCGCGGCGCAACGTCGTCGTGCTGAACTGGCGCGACCCGTGGCACCCGGAGGGCGGGGGCTCTGAGCTCTACGTCCACCAGGTGGCGCAGCAGCTGCGCGACTCAGGCAGGAACCTGACCTGGGTGACTGCCTCCTACCCGGGTGCAGCCCGCGACGAGGTCGTCGACGGGATCCGGTTCCTCCGCCGCGGTGGCCACCTGACGGTCTACCTGTGGGTCGCCTGGATGCTGCTCACCGGCAGCCTCCGGCGCCGTACCGGAAGGGTCGACGCCGTGCTCGAGGTCCAGAACGGCATGCCGTTCCTCTCCTCCTGGCTGACCCGGGCCGAGGTCACCGTCCTGGTCCACCACGTCCACCGCGAGCAGTGGGCCGTGGTCGGACCGGTGCTCGCCAAGATCGGTTGGTTCCTGGAGTCACGCCTCGCCGTCCTGGCCAACCGCGGGAACCGCTACGTCGCCGTCTCCGACGTCACCCGGCGCGAGCTCGTCGGGCTCGGCGTCCGGGCGAGCGACATCACCCTGGCCTACAACGGGATGCCCCCGGTGCCGGCGTACGACCCCGGCGAGCGGGCCGGGGAGCCGACCCTGGTGGTGCTCTCCCGCCTGGTCCCGCACAAGCAGATCGAGCACGTCATCACAGCACTCCCGGCACTGGCCGCCGAGTTCCCGGGCATCCGGCTGCGGGTCCTCGGCGACGGCTGGTGGGGCGAGGAGCTCCGCCGGCAGGCGGCCGCGCTCGGCCCTGCCACCTCGTGCCGGATCGACTTCCTCGGCCACGTCTCGGACCGGACCAAGTTCGAGGAGCTCTCCCGCGCCTGGGTGCACGTGCTGCCCTCGGTCAAGGAGGGTTGGGGGCTGTCGATCGTCGAAGCCGGGCACGCCGCCACTCCATCGGTCGCCTACGCCTCGGCCGGCGGCGTCTCGGAGGCAATCCTGGACGGCGTCACCGGCCTGCTCGCCACCGACGAGGACCACCTGCGCCGCCGGATCGCGGCGCTGCTGCGGGATCCGCACCTCCGCGCCGAACTCGGCCAGAAGGCGCAGGTCCGCGCCGCCGAGTTCACCTGGGAGGCCGCGGCCGCCAGCATCGCGGTCGCGCTCGACTCCTGACCCGGTCACCGGGTCCCGGAACGACGACACCGCCGCACCCCGAGGGGTACGGCGGTGTTTGCGGCCGAGCAGGCTCGGTTCGGCCTCGCTCAGTCGGCGTAGTTCGGCGCGTTGACCGCAGCGCCCACGTTGGCGGGCGTCTGGTTCGGCTGGGTGACGTTGGCGGCGACCTGCGTCGACGCCACCGCGATCGCTCCGGCAGCGACCGCGCCGCCGACGGCGGCGACGGCGATGGTGCCGAGCGTGACTGCTGTGCCCGTGCTGCCGGCCGCTGCTGCGCCCGTGCCGAGTCCGAAGATCGAAAACATAGGTCCCTCACCAGTTCGTAGAACGTACTCCCACGCCCATGTTACCCGATTTCGGGGTTTATGCGGCGAATCCGCCTCAATGCCAGGAAAGCCCCGGCCAACAGTGCTGCCGCGCCCGCGACCAGGTCACCGGCGATGATCACCGCCCGGTGCCGCGCGGCGGTGAGGTCGGGCCGGTTCCCGGTGTCGAGGAGCATCAGCTCCGCGCCGTCGTGGAGCACGCCACCGGAGGGGACCACGAGGCGGTCGGCACCCGCCGCGGTCTTCTCGACCAGGACGAACCGCACCCCGATCTCGGCGAGCACCGGGTCCAACGGGGCGCCCCGTCGTACGGCGTCGCCGATCAACGCCGCGTCCGTACTGTCCCCGTCGACCGCGCGGTCGGCGGAGAGGACCAGCTCGTCGTTGGTGACCACCTGCCCCGGGAAGAAACGGATCGCCGGGTCCAGGGCGGCGCGACCGTCGTTCCAGGGCAGCCGTTGGTACGCCGAGAACGGCAGCACGACGGTCCGGAGCTGCTCAGCGGGTCGTTCCGCCAGAACCGCTCGCACCCGGGCCCACTCGGCCGGGTACCGGACCGGTTCGAACTTCCCGGCCAGGCCCCAGGCGAGGCTCGGCAGCAGTACCAGCGGCAGCAGCACCGCACCGACGGCGACCACTCCGGACGGCATGCCACGCACGCGAACCCACTCCACCGCCACGGCGACCACCAGGCCGAACCCGGCGCAGACGGCCAGGGCCAGCAGAGCGATCCACTTCTGCGAGTCGCGCAGCACCCCGGCACCCGGGACGTGCTGGACCAGGTCGGCGACCACGTCGGCGCCGAGCGACGTGGCCGGCGCACCGGCCAGCACCAGGCCGACGGCACCGAGTGCCAGCAGCCGGGAGCTGCGGGGTGCAGACCGGTGCCGTACCAAGGCCGCCAACGAGCTCAGCGAGACCGCCAACGCGATCAGGACCAGCAGCCACGCATCCCGCTCCCCCGCCACGATGCTCTGCTTCCAGATACCGCCGAGGGTCACCAGCGAACCGGCGAGGCCGAGTGGCGTGTCCGACCTGGCGGCGAAGGCATCGACCCCCGTGGGGTCCGTTCCGGTCTCCGCGCCGGCGAGTCCCGGGACCAGCCAGGGCAGGTCCAGGACGACGACCACCGCCAACGCCAGTGCCGTGCGGCGCAGGGCGGCGGCACCGCGGCCAGCGACCACGGCCAGGACCACCAGCCCTGCGAGGAGCCCCCCGGTCGGACTTCCGAAGGCGGCTGGCACGACCGCGAGCGCCAGCCGGGCCAGCGCCCCCCGCTCTCCACGCCGGACTGCTCCGGCAGCGAGCACGATCCAGGGCAGCGCGGCGTACCCGAGCAGCAGGCCCCAGTGGCCGATCCCGAGCCGCTCGTGCACGTACGGGTTCCACAGGTAGAGGACCGCCGCGGCCAGGGCCGGCGTGGTGCCGACCGCTCCGAGGCCGATGCGGACCAGGCGGTACATGCCCGCCCCGGCAAGCACCAGCGTCCCGAGCAGGACGGACTTCTGGACCAGGTCCCCCGGGATCACCTGGGTCACGATCGAGACCAGGGCGTCAGCAGGGACGGCCCGCGGCGCCGACCCGTCCAGGCCCAGCCAGGCGTCCTTCCAGGGCTGCTCGGGGACGAACGTCATGTCGCCGAGGAGCACGAAGCCGCGCGACAGCAGCACCGGGGCGCAGACCAGGACGGCGGCCGCGACGAGGACGAGCGCCGCCACCCGGTCCTGGACCCGCTCGTTCACGGCGTCCCCGCCCGCGGGACACCCGCTGCCGCGTCGGTGAGGCAGAGCGTCGCGTCGCTCTGCTCCAGCGTCATCCGGAACCGGTCGAACCCGCCCTCCACGACCAGCTGGACGGCGTTCAGACCCGAGCGCACCGCGAAGCGTTGACTGGTCCCGGCGATGTCCACGACCGCGTACCCGTCGACGTTGGTGTAGTACCCGAGCCGGACCATCCACCGTCCGAGGGGCACCTGGGCCGCCATCGGGATCTCGGTCCCCGCGGACCGGACCGGGTAGGGGCAGTCGGCGTCCGCCGCCGGGGCCGCCACCACAGCGCCTTCGAGGACCACGGGCGCCAGAGACCCGTCCTCGCGCACGATCCGCATTGCGTGGCTCGGCAGGTCGAAGACCGGGTTCTCCGGGGCGTACCCGACCACCGAGGAGACACGTGCGCGGTCGGCGTACCAGGGGCTCACCACGCCCTCGGGTACGCCGCCGTCGAGCAGGACGACCTGCGGATCCGCGCGCAGGCCGGCGCGTATCGCCTCGACGTACGCGCGGTCGTCGGTGTGGAAGAGGTTGCCGGCGAGCCGGGCGGTCGACAACGCGCACGACGCCGTCAGCACGACGACGGCGAGCACGGCGACAGCGACCTCCACCCGCGCGGGAACCAGGACCCGCCGAAGCCCGGTCACCGGCGGCAGCGCCACCTCGTGCAGCGCTCCTGCGAAGCAGAGGACGACCACCGGCGCCAGGTCCGCAGCGAACCGGTGCACCAACCCGAGCGACCCGACGAGGTCACCGCGTCCCTCCAGGGCCAGGACGCCGACGCTCGCGCCGACGAAGACGACCAGCAGCCCCCAGGCCGCCCGGGTCGACGCGCCGCCGCGTTGGAGGGTGGCACCGGCCAGGGCGAGCAGGAGGGCACCGTTGAGGGCGACGATCCAAGAGGTGGGGACCAGGTACGCGTGCGCCGGGAGGTTGACCAGCCATGGGCCGCCGAAGACCTCGGCCAGTCCGTGCCGCAGGTAGCCGGTGACGACGTCGCCGAGCTCGTCGCCGACGACGAGCTCGATCGGCGCCGTCTGCCACCTCAGCACCGCGTAGCCGCCGAGCACCAGCGCCAGCCCGAACCAGACCCAGGCCGCATCGCGCGCGAGCACGGCAGCACGTCTGCGGACCGACGGGCCCTCCCCGGCGATCAAGGCGAGGCCGGCAAGCACCAACGGGTAGAGCAGCGCCCGGGAGTCGAACAACAGCGCCACCGCGACCGCGAGCACCACGACGACG
>JBFJNH010000051.1:0-24148 GCA_041618295.1 Marmoricola sp. | reverse complement strand
TTAGGCTTCGCCCATGACCACTGCGCTTCCTGACGTCGTCCCTGCCGCCACCCTCTCCGGTGACGAGGAGCAGGCCGACGTCGTCGTGATCGGCTTCGGCATCGCCGGTGGCTGCGCCGCCCTCGAGGCAGCGCGTTCCGGTGCCAAGGTCGTCCTCCTCGAGCGTGCCGCGGTGTACGGCGGTACCAGCGCGATGTCGGGCGGGCACTTCTACCTCGGCGGCGGTACGGCGGTCCAGCAGGCCACCGGCCACGAGGACAGCGCCGAGGAGATGTACAAGTTCCTCGTCGCGGTCAGCGAGGACCCGGAGCCGGAGAAGATCCGCGTGTTCTGCGACGACAGCGTCGAGCACTTCGACTGGATCGAGGCGCTCGGCTTCGAGTTCGAGCGCTCCTACTTCCCCGGCAAGGCGGTCATCCAGCCCAACACCGAGGGCCTGATGTTCACCGGCAACGAGAAGGTCTACCCCTACCGCGACGCCGCGGTCCCGGCGCCGCGCGGACACAAGGTCCCGGTCCCCGGGGACACCGGCGGCACCCAGATGGTGATGGACCTGCTCAACGAGCGGGTCGTCGAGGCCGGGGTCGAGGTCCGCTACGAGACCGGCGCGACCAACCTGGTGGTCGACGAGGCAGGCAGCGTCGTCGGGGTGGCGTGGAAGAAGTTCACCGAGACCGGCGTCCTGCGGGCCCGCTCCGTCATCGTCGCCGCCGGCGGGTTCGTGATGAACCCGGAGATGGTCGCCGAGCACACCCCGGCGCTCAGCGAGAAACTCTTCGTCCTCGGCAACACCTACGACGACGGCCTCGGTCTCCGCCTGGGAGCCTCGGTCGGCGCCGAGCTCAAGTTCATGGACGAGCCGTTCATCACCGCGCCGTTCTACCCGCCCTCGCAGCTGGTCACCGGCATCGTGGTGAACAAGGACGGCAAGCGCTTCGTCGCCGAGGACAGCTACCACTCGCGGACGTCGTACCACGTGATGCACCAGCCCGAGCAGAAGGCGTACCTGATCGTCGACTCGGTCCACATCGAGCACCCGACGATGCCGCTGTGCCCGTTCATCGACGGTTGGGAGACCGTCGAGGAGATGGAAGCGGCGCTCGGGATCCCCACCGGGAACCTGGTGGAGACCCTGACCAACTACAACAAGTACGCCCACGAGGGCACCGACCCGGAGTTCCACAAGCACCCGGACTGGACCGCGCCGCAGGACAACGGCCCGTGGGGCGCCTACGACCTGACCCTGGGCAAGGCGCTGTACGCCGGTTTCACCCTCGGCGGGATGCGCTGCACCGTCGACGGCCAGGTGCAGCAGGCCGACGGCTCCGTGATCAGCGGCCTGTACGCCGCCGGCGCCTGCGCCGCGAACATCGCCCAGACGGGTGCCAGCTACGCCTCCGGTACCCAGCTCGCCGAGGGCTCCTACTTCGGCCGCCGGGCCGGCCGTCACGCCGCCGCGCACTGATCCCGGCCCGCGGCCACGTCCAGGTTCGTCTCAGCATCCGCGACTACCATCGCCGAGTGCTCCGTCCTCCCCGTCGCGCCCGGCGACCGCTCGCCGTCGTCACCGGCCTGCTGGCACTGATGCTGGTGGCGGCCTGCGGACCCACCACCTACGTCGACCGGCCCGACGACGGACCGGTACCGCTGCGCGGTGCCGGCTGGCAGGGGATCGAGCCGATCGCGATCGACCTACCGACCGCGGACCCGGTGGCCGAGGAGCAGCCCGACCTCCCTATCCCGGCGAAGCCGGGCACCCCGGTCCTGGTCAACATCTGGGCCAGCTACTGCGAACCCTGCAAGGACGAGCTGCCGATGCTCGAGGCCGTCGACGCCAGCGGGGTGATGGAGGTGGTCGGCTTCACCCGCGACCTCAAGCGCGCCCGCGCGGTCGAGGCCCTGGAGGCCGCCGGCGTCACCTACCGCAACTGGCTGGACCCGGAGGCGACGGTCGCGCTGTCGGTCGCGCGCATCCCGGTCAACGCCATCCCGACCTCGATCCTGGTCCGCGACGGCATGGCTGTCGCGGTGCACATCGGGCCCTTCCCCGACCGCGCCACCGTTCTCGCCGCCCTGGAGATCCGATGAAGTCCCGCTTGCTCGTCCTGCTCGCCGCCACCGCGCTCCTGGTCTCCGCGTGCGGCGGCACCGAGAAGTCGGTGAACCTGCACGGCACCGTCGTCGACCCCCCGTTCACCGTCGGGGCCGACAGCCTGACCACCACCGACGGCGAACCGTTCTCGCTGGCGAGCGACACCACCGCCCCGCTGACGCTCGTCTTCTTCGGCTACACCCGGTGCCCCGACATCTGCCCCGCCGTGCTGAGCTCGATCACCTCAGGCCTGCTCCGGCTCACCGAGGAGCAGCAGGACCAGGTCGAGATCGTCTTCGTGAGCAGCGACCCGGACCGTGACACCCCGAAGGTGCTGCGCGAGTACCTGGACCGGTTCCGGCCCGGGATCATCGGGCTCTCGGGGGACATCGCCACGATCTCCCGGGTCGGGGAATCGGTCGGCGTCTTCGTCGACGCCGGCGAGGAGTTGCCGGGCGGCGGCTACGACCCCAACAGCCACGCGTCGTACGTGATCGGGATCAACGACCGGCACGAGGCGCCGATCTTCTGGAGCGGCGACACGGCACCGGTCCAGTTCGCTGAGGACATCCGGTTCCTGCTCACCGAGCGGCCGGAGCGGCTGAAGGCCGGGACGGCGTCCTGAGCCGGTTGCCCCGCGTCTCGACGAGCTCGACGTCCGAGGTACTAGCGTGAGCGCGTGAGCAGCACCGAGCAGCAGCCCGACAGCCACCCGGGCCAGCGCCTCCAGGTAGCCCGGCGGGCCGACGTACCGCCGTTCCACGTGATGGACCTGCTCGCCGCCGCTCAGCGCCGCGCGTCGAGCCACGGGGACCTGGTGAACTTCGTCGCCGGCCAACCCTCGACCGGCGCGCCGCGCCCGGTGCGCGAGGAGGCGAAGCGTCTCCTCGACAGCGACCTGCTCGGCTACAGCGTGGCAACCGGGATCCCCGAGCTCCGGGCCGCGGTCGCCGAGCACCACCGCCGGACCTCGGGCATCGACGTCGGAGCCGAGGACATCGTGCTGACCACCGGTTCCTCGGGCGGGTTCCTGCTCGCCTTCCTCGCCGCCTTCGAAGCCGGCGACCGGGTGGTGATGGCCCGACCCGGCTACCCCTGCTACCGCAACGTGCTGGCCGCGCTCGGGGTCGAGGTGGTCGAGATCGACTGCGGCCCCGAGACCCGTTTCCAGCCGACGGTCGAGATGCTCGCCGCGGTCCCCGGCCCGGTCGCCGGGGTGGTGATCGCCTCCCCCGCGAACCCGACCGGAACGACCATCCCCGCCACCGAGCTGGCCGCGATCGCCGCCTGGTGCGAGCAGAGCGGGGTGCGGTTGATCTCCGACGAGATCTACCACGGGATCACCTATCCCTTGCCGGTTGAGGAGGTTGCGCAGCAACCGTCTCGAAACCCTGGGGTTGAGGAGGTTGCGCAGCAACCGTCTCGAAACCAGACCAGTTCGGCGTGGCAGACCTCGCGCACCGGGGTCATCTTCGGCTCGTTCTCGAAGTACTTCTCGATGACCGGATGGCGTCTGGGCTGGATGGTGGTGCCCGAGGACCTCCGCCGCCCGGTCGACGTCCTGACCGGCAACTTCACCATCTGCCCGCCGGTGCTCTCCCAGTACGCCGCCCTGGCCGCGTTCACCGAGGAGTCGTACGCCGAGCTCGACGGGCACGTCGCCCGGTACGCCGGCAACCGGGCCATCCTGCTCGAGGGGCTGCCACGACTCGGGATCGACCGGCTGGCCCCGGCCGATGGCGCGTTCTACGTGTACGCCGACATCGCGCACCTGACCGACGACAGCTACGCCTGGTGCCAGCGGCTGCTCGCCGAGACCGGGGTCGCGGTCGCCCCCGGGATCGACTTCGACACCCGGCGCGGCCACGAGTTCGTACGCCTCTCCTTCGCCGGCAGCGCCGAGGAGATCACCCGCGGTCTCGACCGGCTCGCCGGGTGGCTCGGCTGAGCGACCTCAGGGCTGTGGTCGGTCGCGCGAACCCGCGAACGCCCACGGTGGCAGCGGCGTCCACGTCCCGACCTGCCGGGCGCCCAGGGTCGGATCCGCCGATCGGGTCGGGACGGGGGACCAACCTGCGGATGCCGACCCGGGTGGAACCCGGGATGCGGTCTGCGGGGCGACCGGGGTCCCCGGGGGCACCACCGAGCGGTACGGCGCCACCCCACCGCGTGGACCGAGGTCGCTGAAGCAGTACCCGCGGGCACGAGCCGCCCGGATCACGATCCGTACCGCGGAGACCGAAGCCGGTGAGTTCTCCACGCCGTCGTGCTGGAGGACGATGTTCTTCTGGTACGGGCGGAGCTGGGCCAGGATCCGGCGGGCGATCTGCCGGGCCGAACCTCCGCTCCAGTCCCGCGAGTCGACCGTCCAGAGCACCGGGACCAGGCCGACGCTGCGGACCTCGCGGGCGACCCGGGCGTTGATCGCGCCGTACGGCGGTCGCATCAGCGGGCCGGTGTCGACGCCGAGCCGGCGCAGTTCGGCGCCGGTCCTGAGGACCTGGCCACGGATCTGACGGCCCGAGAGCCGGGGTAGCTCGGGGTGCGACCAGGTGTGGTTGCCGATCGTGAAACCGGACCGGTCGACGTACCGGACGGTGTGCGGCGAGCGGCGGACCTTGGCGCCGTTCATGAAGAAGGTCGCGGGAACGCGCTCCTGCAGCAGGACCCGGACCAGGCGCGAGGTCGACACCGGTGTCGGCCCGTCGTCGAAGGTCAGCGCGATCGAGCCCGTGCGGCACGGTGGTCGCGGGCGCGCGACGGAGCGGGAACGGGCGTCGGCCGGAGCCGGAGAATGGGCCGGAGGGCGGGCCTGGAGGACCGTCCCCGGCTCGACGGACTGGGGGCCGTCCGCGGAGCCGAGGACCCCTCCGACGGCGCCGGGTGAGGCTGTCGAGACCCCCACCGGGAGGACCGCGAGCGGCAGCAGGACCGCGGCGAAAGCAACCAGCAGGGTGCGGCGTTCCGTGCGATTCACCGGGACAGGATGTCAGGCCGAAAGCGCGCCGCTGAGCACGTCCACCAGGTGTCCGACGAAGCGGTCGTGACCGAGCCGGTGCCGGTCGCCGGCCTCGCGGGAACGGGCCCGCTCGGCGAGGGCGGCGGTGAGGAAGGTCACCATCAGCGCGACGCGTTCGCCGGTCAGCACGGGTCCGAGTTCTGGCCGGAGCAGCGGCCCGAGCCGGGCGAGCTGCTCGCCGAGGACGGTGCCCTCGAGCACCTGGTTGGGTCTGCCGGTACCGACCCCGGAGAAGGCGGCGAGCTGCTCGGTGATCCGGAGGAAGTCCCGGCCGTCCTCGGTGGCCAGCAGCGCGGCTGTCGGCGCGACGATGGCCTCCACGACGCCGCGCAGGTCGGCGTCCTCCGGCGGCAGTTCCCGGTTCAGCTCCATCAGCGCCATGTGCTTGTCCACGATCGCGGCGAGCAGACCCTGCCGGGAGCCGAAGTGGTACCCGACGGCGGAGTCGTTGCGCTGACCGGCGTCGCGGACGATGTCGCTGATCCGGGCCCCTGCCACGCCGTCGCGGGCGAACCGCTGCTCGCCGGCGCGGAGCAGCCGGGCGCGGGTCAGGGTTGCGTCTCGGGCCACGGGTGCTGATACTAACGACAACCGCTATTAACAAAGACCGTTAGAAGGTTCGATGAGCACGCTCGCCTACGACCCCCTCGACCCGGCTTTCAACGTGGACCCGTACGCCGGCTACGCCGTGCTGCGGGACACCGACCCGGTGCACTACCGCCCGGCCGACCACCGCGCCCCCGGCTTCTGGGCGCTGTCCCGGTTCGAGGACATCTGGCAGGCGGTGCGCGCTCCGGAGACCTTCTCCTCGGCCAGCGGCATGACCTTCTTCGGCGACGAGATCGGCAAGCTCGGCCTGCCTCCCAACCTGGTGATGCTCGACCCACCGGTGCACACCCGGCTGCGCGGCCTGATCGGCCGCGGCTTCACCCCGCGCCAGGTGACCCAGCTGGAGGAGAAGATCCGCGGCTTCGTCCGCACCCGGCTCGCCGAGATCGCCGCCCGTGCCGCGGACGGCGAACAGGTCGACCTCCACCAGGACTACTCCGCGACCATCCCGACGTACGTCCTCTGCGAGCTCTGGGGCGTCCCCGAGTCCGACCGGGAGCGCTTCGGCCCCTGGGTCCAGCACGTCACCGCGATCCAGGACCTCAGCATGAACGGCGCCGGTCTCGAGGCAGCCGGTGCGGACGGACTCACCGCCGTCACCGAGCTGCTCAGCTACTTCACCAACGTGATCGCCGAGCGCAGGGCCCGTCCGGGCGACGACCTGATCAGCGCGCTGATCGAGGCCGAGCTCGACGGGGAGCGCCTCACCGACTGGGACATCCTCGGCTTCTGCTTCGTCGTCACCGCCGGCGGGAGCGACACCACCGCCGCGCTCATCTCGCACGCGGTCCTGCTCCTCGACGACGCGCCCGAGCAGCGCCAGCTGCTGCTCGACGACCCCGCCCTGATCGGGCCGGCCATGCTCGAGTTCCTGCGCCTGGAGTCCTCCGTGCAGGGCCTGGCACGGACCACCACCCGGGACGTACGGATCCACGACGTCACCATCCCGGCCGGCGAGAAGGTGATGATGCTCTACGGCTCGGGAAACCGGGACCCCCGCGAGTTCGGACCCACTGCCGACCTGCTCGACGTACGCCGCGAGACGCGACGGCACCTGGCCTTCAGCAGCGGCCCGCACTTCTGCATCGGTAGCCATCTCGCCCGGCTCCAGGCCCGGATCGCGGTCGAGGAACTCCTCGCCGCGCACCCTCGGATCCGCGTCGACGCAGGCGCCGGGACCCGGCACCAGTCGGCGTTCGTACGCGGGTGGTTGGCGCTCCCGGTCGCCGACCTCGGTTGAGCTGACCGGGCGGGCCCGACTACTTCTTCGTCAGGAACGCCAGCATCGCGTCGCGCGCCTCGTCGGAGGAGAACAACCGGGCGCTGAGGGCGATCATCTCCTCCGCGTTCGCCTCCAGGTACTCCAGCAGTCCCCGGGCCAGCACCTTCTTGGTCTCCCGGAGACCCTGGGGGTGCGCCTTGAGCAGCTCGGCACAGGCGGCCCCGACAGCAGCGTCGAGCTCGGCCGCCGGGACACTCCGGGTGACCAGGCCCATCGCTGCCGCCTCGGCCGCGTCGAAACCCCGTCCGGTGAGGAAGGTGTCGTACGCCGCCCGGCTGGTCAGCCGAGGGACCAGCGTCAACGAGATCACCGCGGGCGCGAGAGCGAGCCGGGACTCGGTCAGCGCGAAGGTGACCTCGTCGGAGCAGATCACCAGATCGCTGGCGGCGACGATCCCAAGCCCGCCGGCACGCACCGGCCCGGCGAGCCGGGTCACGATCGGCTTCGGGTGCGTCACGATCACCCGCTGGAGCTCGACCAGCGCCCCGGCACCCTCGGTCATCGAGCCGGACGCCGCCTCGGAGAGGTCGGCGCCGGAGCAGAAGACCCGGTCGGCCGAGCGCAGCACCACCACCCGGACGGCCTCGTCCTCCGCGGCCGCGTCAAGGTGCTGGAAGAGCTCGTCGATCAGCTGCCGCGACAGCGCGTTGCGGTTGTGCGGGGAGTCCAGCGTGATCGTCCCGACGCCGTCGGCGACCGCGTAGTGAACCAGTTCGTCGTACTCGGTCATCTTTCCTCTGTTCAGTAGGACTTCGGCAGGCCGAGGCTGTGCATGGCGATGAAGTTGAGGATCATCTCCCGGCTGACCGGGGCGATCCGGCCGAGCCGGGCGGCGAGCAGCATGTTGCCCAGTCCGTACTCCTGCGCCAACCCGTTGCCGCCGTGCGTGTGCACCGCCACGTCGAGGGTGTTGCAGGCGACCTCGCCGCCGGCGTACTTGGCCATGTTGGCGTACTCCCCTGCCCCGGCGTCGTCACCGGCGTCGTACAGGGCGGACGCCTTCTGCTGCAGCAACCGGGACTGTTCGAGCTCGATCTTCGCCTTCGCCAGCGGGTGCGCGATGCCCTGGTGGGTGCCGATCACGTCCTTCCAGACCTTGCGGGTCTTGGCGTACTCGACCGCCTTGGCAAGGGCGAACCGGGCCATCCCGTTGGAGAACGCCGCGCCCATGATCCGCTCCGGGTTCAAGCCCGCGAAGAGCTGCCAGATGCCGCCGTCCTCGTCGCCGACCAGGTTGCCCGCGGGAACCCGGACGCTGTCGAAGAAGAGCGTGAACTGCTTCTCCGGCGCGTGGAAATCCATCGGGATGACCTGCTTCTCCAGACCCTTCGCGTCGGTCGGGAGGATGATCAGGGCCGGCTTCAGCTTGCCGGTCTTGGCGTCCGCGGTCCGCGAGACCACCAGGATCGCGTCCGCCTCGTCGACACCGGAGATGTAGGTCTTCTGGCCGGTCAGCACCCACTCGTCACCGTCGCGGGTGGCCGTGGTGGTGATTTGGTGACTGTTCGAGCCGGCGTCCGGCTCGGTGATCGCGAACGCCATGATCATCGACCCGTCGGCGATCTTCGGCAGGTAGTGCTGCTTCTGCTCGTCGGTCCCGCAGCGGCTGATGATGGTGCCGCAGATCGCCGGGCTGACCACCATCATCAGCAGCGGGGCGCCGGCCGCCGCCGCCTCCTCCAGGACAGCGGCGAGGTCGGCCATCCCGCCGCCACCCCCGCCGTACTCCTCGGGGATGTTGACCCCGAGGAAGCCGTGCTTGCCCATGTCCTGCCACAGCTCGGTGAGCTTGCCGCCGGACCGGGTCTTCTCCTCGACGTAGCTGTGGCCGTAGCTGCCGGCGAGCTTCGCGACCGCCTCGCGCAGGGCGACCCGCTCGTCGGGCTCGGTGAACATGGTCTCGGTCATGCTGACTCCTCGGTGCTGTCGTCGGACGAAACACTGGTTGTAGAAACGACGGCGAGCACGTCGCCCGCCGCTACCTGCTGGCCCACGCTGACGGCGATCTCCACGACGCCGTCACCAGGAGCACTGATCGAGTGCTGCATCTTCATCGCCTCCAGGACGAGCAGCGTCTGCCCGGCCTCGACGGACGCACCGGACTCCACCGGGACCGCGATCACGGTGCCCGGCATCGGAGCCAGCAGCGAGCCGGCGCTGACCTGCTCGGCCGGGTCGACGAAACGGGGGACCCGACGGAGCGCCAGGTGCCCCGACGGGGCCTCGACGTCGACCCGGTCCCCGTGCAGGAGTACGTCGTGGGGCCGGGCGATCCCGTCGTGCTCGACCTGGACCCGCCACCCGCCGGGGATCGGCACCGGCATCGCGGCAGTCGCGCCGCTGACCTCCCCGTAGACGTCGACGAACTCCAGGACCCCACGGACGTTGCGCCACCCGACCTTGATCTCGGTGCCGTCCAGGTCGAAGGTCTCGACCAGGGGTGCCGAGTACACGTTGCGCCACCCCGGCGGGATGGCCTGCTGCACCTGCCGGTGCCGGACCGACTCCCCGACCAGCGCGACCGCGGCGGCGAAGACGGCGCAGCCCTGGTCGACCGGGGTGCCCGGCAGGGATCGGTCCACCGTGGCCGCCAGGTCGGCGTCGGCCAGGAAGTTCGTCGTCATCCGTCCGGCGACGACGTCCGGGTGGCCGAGCAGCTCGACGAGGAGGTCGCGGTTGGTGCGGATCCCGTGCAGCCGGGAGCGCCGCAGGACGCCGGCCAGCTGGCGCAACGCCTGGGCCCGCGACGGTGCCCAGACGATCACCTTGGCCAGCATCGCGTCGTAGTGGGTGCCGACCTCGCTGCCCGCGACGAACCCGCTGTCCAACCGGCTGCCGAAGCTGGCGAACTGGTCGAAAGCCAGGTCCGTCGGGATGTCGAAGGTGTCCAGCAGGCCGCTCTGCGGCTGGTAGTTCGCGGCCGGGTCCTCGGCGTACAGGCGAACCTCGACGGCGTGGCCGCGCGGGTGCGTCGGCACCTCCGGCACGGTACCGCCCTCGGCGACCCGGATCTGCGCCTCGACCAGGTCGAGCCCGAAGACCGCTTCGGTGACCGGGTGCTCGACCTGGAGCCGGGTGTTCATCTCCAGGAAGGAGACCTTCGCCGCCCCGTCGGTGGAGCTCGTCGAGACCATGAACTCCACCGTGCCGGCACCGACGTACCCGATCGCGGTCGCCGCGAGCCGGGCGCCCTCGTGCAGGGTGCTGCGGACCTCGTCGGAGAGCCCGGGGGCGGGCGCTTCCTCGACCACCTTCTGGTGCCGGCGCTGCAACGAGCAGTCACGCTCGCCGAGCACCAGCACGTTCCCGTGGGTGTCGCCGACGACCTGGACCTCGACGTGCCGACCGTTCTCCAGGTACGGCTCGCAGAAGACGGTCGCGTCACCGAACGCGGACGCGGCCTCGTCGGAGGCGAGCTTGACCTGGTCGGCGAGGTCGGCGAGGTTGCGCACGATCCGCATCCCGCGGCCACCGCCGCCCGCGGAGGCCTTGACCAGCAGCGGCAGGTCCGCCGCGGTCGCAGCAGCCGGTTCGATCTCGCCGAAGACGGGGACCCCGGCATCGGCCATCAGCTTCTTCGCCGCGATCTTGGAGCCCATCGAGTCGATCGACTCCGGCGTCGGCCCGATCCAGGTGAGTCCGGCGTCGGCGACCGCGCGGGCGAACTCCGCGTTCTCGGACAGGAAACCGTAGCCGGGGTGAATGGCGTCGGCGCCGGCCTTCTTCGCGGCCGCGATCACCAGGTCGCCGCGGAGGTAGGTCTCCGACGGAGCGTTCCCCGGCAACCGGACCGCGAGGTCGGCCTCGGCCACGAACGGCAGCCCGGCGTCGGCGTCGGAGTAGACCGCCACCGTGCCGATGCCGAGCCGCCGGGCGGTGGTGAAGACGCGCCGGGCGATCTCGCCCCGGTTCGCGACGAGAATTCTCTGGATGCTCATGGGTTCCTTCTGCTCCATCTCGACAGGCTCGATGACCCGGGGGTCACATCCGGAACACGCCGAAGCGGTCCGTGCCCTGGACGGGCTTGTTGTTGATCACCGACAGGCAGATGCCCAGGACGGTGCGGGTGTCGCGCGGGTCGATGACGCCGTCGTCGTAGAGCATCCCGGAGAGGAAGTACGGCAGGCTCTGCTCCTCGATCGAGGCCTCGATGAAGGCGCGCATCCCGGCGTCAGCCTCCTCGTCGTACTCCTTGCCCTTGGACTCCGCAGCAGCGCGGGCCACGATCGACAGGACGCCGGCCAACTGCGCCGGGCCCATCACCGCGGACTTGGCGCTCGGCCAGGTGAACAGGAAGCGCGGGTCGAAGGCGCGACCGTTCATGCCGTAGTTGCCGGCGCCGTACGACGCAGCCATCACCACCGAGATGTGCGGCACCTTGGAGTTGCTCACCGCGTTGATCATCTGGGCGCCGTGCTTGATGATGCCGCCCTGCTCGTACTCCGCGCCGACCATGTAGCCGGTGGTGTTGTGCAGGAACAACAGCGGTACGTCGATCTGGTTGGCCAGCTGGATGAACTGGGTCGCCTTCTGGGCCTCCTCGGAGAAGAGCACTCCTTGGGCGTTGGCGAGGATGCCGACCTGGTGGCCGTGGATCTTGGCCCACCCGGTGACCAGTGAGTTGCCGTAGAGCGGCTTGAACTCGTCGAAGACGGCGCCGTTGGTCGGACTGCGGCCGTCGGCGATCCGGGCGATCACCTCGCGCGGGTCGAACGGCTCCTTCAGGTCGGTCGGGATCAGGTCGAGCAGCCCGTCCGGGTCTTCCTCGGGCTCGGCGAAGGTCAGCGTCGCCTTCGCGGCGGCGAGCTTCTCCTTGTTGAGGCGGGCGATGATCCGGCGGCCGATCCGGATCGCGTCGTGCTCGTCGACGGCCAGGTAGTCGGCCAGACCGGAGGTGCGGGCATGCATCTCGGCACCGCCGAGCGACTCGTCGTCGGACTCCTCACCGGTGGCCATCTTCACCAGCGGCGGGCCGCCGAGGAAGACCTTCGCCTGCTCCTTGACCATCACGGTGTAGTCGCTCATCCCGGGGATGTAGGCGCCGCCGGCGGTGGAGTTGCCGAAGACCAGCGCGACCGTGGGTTGCCGTCGGGCGCTGGCCCGGGTCAGGTCGCGGAACATCTTGCCGCCGGGGATGAAGATGTCCTTCTGGGTGGGCAGGTCGGCGCCGCCGGACTCGACCAGCGAGATCGTCGGCAGGTCGTTCTCCTCGGCGATCTGCGAGGCCCGGAAGCCCTTCTTCAGGGTCCACGGGTTCGACGCGCCGCCCTTGACCGTCGGGTCGTTGGCGTTGATCAGGCACTCGACGCCCTCGACGACGCCGATGCCGGTGACGACGCTGGCCCCGACGGTGAAGTCCGACCCCCAGCCGGCGAGCGGGGAGAGCTCGAGGAACGCGGTGCCGGGGTCGATGAGCAGCTCGATCCGCTCGCGCGCGGTGAGCTTGCCGCGGGCGCGGTGCCGCTCGACGTACCGCTCCCCGCCGCCGGCGACGGCGAGCGCGTGCTGCTCGTCGAGGGAGGCGAGCTTGGCGAGCATCGCCTCCCGGCGGCCGAGCTCGGGTGCGGGTTCGACGGTCTCGGTGCTCATGAGGCGTATCCCATCAGTCGGGCGGCAAGGTCGGTGAGGACTTCGGTGGCGCCACCGCCGATCGGCAGGATCCGGGAGTCCCGGTAGTGCCGCTCGACCTCGGTGCCGTGCATGTAGCCGGCCCCGCCGTGCAGCTGGACCGCGGAGTCGACGACGGCCTCGCACGCCTCGACCGCGGTCTGCTTGACCAGGCAGGCCTCGGCGATCACGTTCTCGCCGGCGACATGACGCTGGATCACCTCGTGGGTGTAGGCCCGCGAGATCTCCACCAGCCGGCGCATCTCCACCAGCTTGTGCCGGACTACCTGGTTGGCGATCAGCGGCTTGCCGAACGTCTCCCGCTCCCGGCAGTACTGCGCGGTGAGCTCGAGCGCCCGACCGGCGACGCCGTACCCGTGCACGGCGAGCCCGATCCGCTCGACGACGAACTGCTCGGCGATCTGGTAGAAGCCCGTGTTCTCCTCGCCGACGAGGTTCGTCACCGGGACCCGTACGTCGGCGTACCCGAGCTCGGCGGTGTCGGAGCAGTGCCAGCCCATCTTCTGCAGCGACCGGTCCACGGTGAAACCGGGGGTGCCCTTGTCCACCACGATCAGGGAGATGCCGGCGTGGCCCGGCCCCCCCGTACGGACGGCGGTGGTGACGAAGTCGGCGCGGACGCCGGAGGTGATGAAGGTCTTGGCGCCGTTGATGACGTAGTGGTCGCCGTCGCGCACCGCGGTGGTGCGGATCCCGGCCACGTCGGAGCCGCCGCCCGGCTCGGTGATCGCGAGCGAGCCGATCAGGTCACCGGCCAACGTGGGGCGGGCGTACCGGTCCACCAGGTCGGGGCTACCGTTCGCGATGATGTGCGGCAGCGCGATGCCGTGGGTGAAGAGCCCGGCCGCCAGGCCCGAGGAACCACCGGCCGCGAAGAACGCCTCCTGCATCGCGGTCGCGTCGAGCAGGTCGCCGCCCTCGCCACCGGCTTCCACGGGGAAGCCGAGTCCGAGGATGCCTGCCTTCGCGGCGGCCTGGTGCAAGGAGCGCGGGATCGCGCACGCGTCTTCCCACTCCTGCAGGTGCGGCACGATCTCGCGCTCCACGAAGGTCCTCGTGCTCGCCTGCAGGGCGCGGCGGTCGTCATTCAGGATGGTCATCGGTCACTCCGGTTGGTTGAACACACGATGCTGTGGAAGAACACGCAATGCTTCGCGTGCTCAAGTGGGGTTTCACTGGGTAGCCAGTGAAACTGGCGGGTCACACCAACTCCTCGGGGATGTGCACGTACCGGGACCGCAGCCACTCCCCGACCGCCTTGGCTTGGGGGTCGAAGCGGGTGCTGGCGGCGACGCCGTCACCGAGCAGGCCACGGATCAGGACGTTGACGCCGCCGAGGTTCGGCAGCGGGTAGATCTCGACCGGGAGGTCGCGCGCCTCGGGCAGGAGCGCCCGGACGGACTCCGGCGTGATCAGGTGCAGCAGCCAGCTGATCCGTCGCTCGCGGAGCTCGTCGGACGGGCTACCGGCGGTGCCGACCCAGAGCCCGATGTTGGCGTCGCCACCCTTGTCGCCCGAGCGGGCGTGGACGAAGGTGCCGAGCGGGTGCACCGAGGTCGGCGCGTCGGGCGCGATCCCGGTCGGCGCTGGGGTCGGAGCGCTGGTCGGGTCGACCTGGGTCGCCCGCGTCTCGACAGGCTCGACGACCGATGCGGTCCCGTCCCAGAGGTGCACCGTTTCGGTCACCTCGGCCCGGTCGACGTACGCCGGCCGGTAGATCCCGTACGGCGACCCGCGACCTGGGGGCGCGGTCAGGGTGAAGCCCGGGTACGACGCCAGCGCGAGCTCCACGGCCGCAGCGGTGAACGGCTTGCCCACGGCCTCCGCGGCCGGGTCCTTGACGGTCACCCGGAGCAGGCAGGAGGCGCCCTCCTCGGTGTCGGCGTCGGGGATCGGGAGGGAGCCCTGCGACCAGACCACGCTGGCCGGGGGTTGCTGCGACAGCCGGGCGTCAAGCTGGGTGCGCAACCAGGCCGCCTTCGCCTCGATGTCGAGGCCGGTCAGCACGAACTCCATCTGGTTGCGCCAGCCACCGAGCTCGTTGACGCAGACCTTCAGCTGCTCCGGCGGCGGGCTGCCGACGACACCGCTGACCCGGACCCGGTCCGGGCCGTCGGACTCGAGCCGGATCGACGCCAGGTCGGTGGTGACGTCCGGGCCCAGGTACTGGGTGGACTGCACCTCGTAGACCAGCTGTGCAGTGACGGTGTCGACCGAGACCAGGCCACCGGTCCCGGGGTTCTTGGTGACCACGAACGACCCGTCAGCGGCGACCTCGGCGAGCGGGAAGCCCAACGGCGTCGCGTCCCGGGGCAGGTCGAGGAAGCCGGAGAAGTTGCCGCCGGTCGCCTGCGTGCCGCACTCGATGATGTGCCCGGCGACGACCGCGCCGGCGAGCTCGTCGTAGGAGGTCGGCTTCCAGCCGTGGTGCGCGATGGCCGGGCCGACCACCACCGAGGCGTCGGTGACCCGACCGGTGACGACGATGTCCGCGCCTGCCTCCAGCGCCCGGGCGATCCCGAAGGCACCGAGGTAGGCGTTCGCGGTCAACGCGTTGCCGAGGCCGAGCTCGGCGGCCCGCGGCGCCAGGTTGTCGCCGTCGACCCAGGCGATCTTGGCGTCCAGTCCGAGCGAGGCGGAGACCTCGGCGAGCTTGGCGGCGAGTCCGGCCGGGTTGAGGCCGCCGGCGTTCGCGACCAGCCGGACACCCTTCTCCAGCGCCAGACCGAGGCCGTCGGCGACCTGCGCGACGAAGGTGCGCGCGTAGCCCAGCGACGGGTCCTTGAGCTGGTCCTTGCCGAGGATCAGCATGGTCAGCTCGGCGAGGTAGTCGCCGGTGAGGTAGTCCAGGTCGGGCTGACCGGGGGCGCCCTCCAGCATCTCCCGCATCGCGGAGAGACGGTCGCCGTAGAAGCCGCTGCAGTTGCCGATCCGGGCGACCGGTTTCGAGACATTCGCTGCGCTCATTCCTCAACCACCGAGTTCTGCGGACGACCGGTACCCGAGGGACCGGCGAACGCCTGGGCGATGTCGAGCCAGCGGTCCACGTCCGTGCCGGTCGCGACCAGGTCGAGGTCGGCACGGTTCCGCCGCTGGGTGACCAGCAGGCAGAAGTCGTACGCCGACCCGGTCAGCGTCTGGGCCGCGTCCTCGGGACCGTAGGACCAGACCTCGCCGGACGGGGCGACCAGGTCGATCCGGAACTCCTCGGCCGGCGGTTCGAGCTCGTGGACGCCGAAGGAGAAGTTCCGGGTCCGGACGCCCAGGTGCGCCACGTGCCGGATCCGGTCGGTCGGCTCGTAGCTGACGCCGAGGGCGTCGTACACGTCGAGCGCGTGCGCCCAGGTCTCCATGAACCGGGCGGTGCCCATCGAGGTCGGGCTCATCGGCGGGCCGAACCAGGGCAGCTTCTGACCTTCGGGGTAGGTGCGCAGCATCGTGACCAGGGCGGGTCGACCGGCCCGCCACCGCGCCAGGATCTCGGCTCCGGTGGCCTGCGCACCGGCCAACGCCTCCGCGTCGACGAATCCGTTCGGGTCGCCGATCGCCCGGAGCACCAGCGCGTCCCAGGCCTCCTTGTCGGTGCCCGCCGCGACCGCGCACTCGTCGGTCCAGGCGAGGTGGACGATGGTGGTCGCGATGTCCCAGCCCTCGGCCGGGACGGGCGTGCGCCACCCGGCCTCGTCGAGCGGCGCGACCAGCGCCTCGAGCGCATCCCCCTCGGAGCTGAGGTCCGCGAGGACCTGCTCCAGGACGGCGTTGACCTTGGGGTTCACGGTGTCTCCTTGGTGAGGCGGGGGAGGTCGGCGTCGAGGACGTCGGCCCAGCGGTCGAGGATCCGGGAGCGGCGGGCGCGGTCGTTGCTGATCGTGTTGGCCAGCCCGAGCCCGCGGATCAGGTCGAGGGTGGCCTGGACGAGCTCGCGGGCCCCTGGCTGCGACTCGTCGGCGCCGAGCATCTCCACGGTGAGCTTGTGGGTCTCGCGGCCGGTGATCCGCTCGAAGGGACCGAGCGCGGCGAGCAGGGCCGGGTCGCTGCGGGCAGCCACCCACAGCTCGAGGGCAGCACTGAACACGTCGGAGGTGAAGTGGTCCCCGAGCATCTCCAGGACGGCCCGGGTACGCCGCGGTCCGGTGGGGAGCTGGGCGGCCACCTCGGCGAGCTCGTCGCGGCGGACCAGGGCCAGGTGCTCCACCGCGGCGACGACCAGGTCGTTCTTCGTCGGGAAGTGGTGCAGCTGGGCGCCCCGACTGACCCCGGCGCGCTGCGAGACGAGGGTGGTCGACGTACCGGACCAGCCGTACTCGGCGAGGCACTGCACGGTCGCCTCGAGGAGGCGCTGGCGCATGGCGCGCGTCCGCTCCTCCTGGCTCACCCGGGTGGTCGTCACCATGGCATCGTGACCGCAATCCCAACAAACAGTCAAGCCTGACTTTTAATTCCTGGACACCCGGTCGGTACGCTCGGCCCCGGTCGGCACCCCGGCTGACCGACGAGTGGCAGGAAGAAACCGATGCGCCAACAGGCGAGACCCAGGACCGCGGCGCCCGTCGCGCCCCTGGTGGCAGCGCTGCTGGCCGCGCTCCTGCTCACCGCCTGCGGCGGGACCCCGGAGCCGCCCGAGTCCATCCCGGAGGCGCGGTCCGTGGTCGGCGGCTACCGGTTGACCACCGTGATTGCGGAGTCCACCCTGCCGGACAACCCCCCGGGCCCCGCCTCGGAGATCTCCACCGAGGCGTTCCTCAGCTGCGCCGACGACGCCTGCTCCGCGCTCTACCAGCGCGCCGCCAGCACCGACCGCCCCCAGGGCAACACGACCCGGCTCGACCCGCGCCCCGGCGGCTTCGCCGGCGAGCACGTCCGGGTCGGCGAGTGCGGGGGCAGCAACCACGGCACCTACGGGGAGTCCTTCACCTGGACCTGGAAGCGCGCCACCGACGGGGTGCTCACCGGGACGCTGACCCAGGTCTTCCGGGGCTGCGGCGTCGACGGCGGCACCACGTTCACCGCCACCGCGACCCCGGACCCGGACCTGGCGCTCCCCTACCTGCCGGACACGGAGCAGAGCCGGCTCGCCGGCGCGGTCAGCGCGTACGACGTCAACGTCGCGGCCGTCTACGTCGCTGGTTCGAACTGCGACACCGACGAGGGCACCACGCAGCAGGAGGCGCGCTGCTTCGCGACCACCTTCGACGGCTGGGAGGACGACATCGCCGCCCTCGGCGACCAGGTGGACGCCGTGACCGACGCCGCCACCGGTGCGTGCCGGAGCGCGATCGACGCAATCGGGTTCGAGCCCTGGGCCGAGGTCGTCGCGAAAGCTGCCGCGCTCTACGCACGAGCGACCGAGAAGGGGTCGATGCAGGCTGCGCTCCGCGCCGAGGACGCCGTCACCAAGGTGGCCACCACCGAGCACGCCCACCTGCTCGCGGTCGTCGCGATGTGCACCGATCCACGCCGGGCCGGAGACCTCGGCCGCGGCGGGACGCTCGACCTCGACCACGGGTCGGTACTTCCACCTCTCACCCCGTGAGGGCCCCGGTGGCCTAGGCTCGGAACACATCTCTCGAGGAGGCGTACGTGTCCGATCCGAACCAGCCGCCGCAGTACCCGGGTTCCGAATTCCCGCCGCCGACCCCACCGCCCCCGCCGCCTCCGCCGTACGGCCAGCCGCCGCAGTACGGCGAGCAGCCGTACGGACAGCAGCCCCAGTACGGCGTGCCGCAGTACCCGACCGGGCCGTCGTACCAGCAGTACGCCGCGCCGCCGCCCAACCCGTACGCCCACTGGGGCTACCGGGTCGGCGGGTACCTGCTCGACAACCTGCTGATCGCCCCCGCCTACATCGCGATGAACGTCGGCCTGGTCCTGACCGACGACCCGGAAGTCAGCGACAGCACCCAGTCCACCGGCGCGGTCATCGCCCTGATCGCGGGTGTCGCCATGCTCGCCTTCATCATCTGGAACCAGGTGATCCGGCAGGGCCGGACCGGCTCCAGCCTGGGCAAGCAGTGGGTCGGCATCGCGGTCGTCTCCGAGCGCAGCGGTCTCCCGATCGGCGGGTGGAACACGTTCGGCCGTGCCCTGTTGCACATCCTGGACGCGCTGCCGTGCTACCTCGGCTACCTCTGGCCGCTGTGGGACGACAAGCGGCAGACCTTCGCCGACAAGATCATGAAGACGGTCGTGGTCCGGCGCGCACCCGCCCAACCCGCCAACCCGCCGTACTACCCGCCGACCTACGGCTCCCCGCAGGGCTGAGCCACACCCCCGAGACCCGGTTCGGCCGGTCGGATTCTGGTCGAAGCGGGACGGACCAGTAGATTCACCCCGTGGGAAACGCGTGGACGTCGCTGCACCGGAGGACGCGCTTCGGTCTGCTCGTCCTCGGGTTCTCCAGCGTCTTCCTCGCGCTCGGGCTCGTCCTCGGTGAGGACATCGCGCTCCAGTTGCAGAAGACGCACACCACCCCGAACGGGTGGATCTTCTTCGGCTGGCTCGTGGGCGGTCCGCCGTACATGCTCGCCGCGCTGTTCTGGTCCAGGCACCGGCGGCTGACCCACGACCAGTTCCGCAACCGTTCCCTGCTGCTCGCTCCAGCCATCGGGCTGACCTTCCTGATCCTCCCCGCTCGGATCATCGGGGTGCCGGAGCAGTTCGGCACCGGCGGGATCGTCGGGTACCCGCTCAGCGCGGGCCTGGTGTGGGGGCTGTGCGCCACCGTCACCGCGGGCGTCTTCGGCGGCCTGGTGCTGCTGGTGCTCCGCAGCGCCACGCCGGACGGCGCCTCGGCGACCCAGAAGGAGATGACGACCCGCTTCCTCGAGGCGGCCTGCATCATCGCCCTGGTCGTCACCCTCGGTCTCGGCCTCTACGGCGGCGATGGCAGCGGCATCTTCAACAACGGGACGTAGTCCTTGACCTCGACCGTCGGCCGGCCTCAGCGCCGCTTCGCGCCGCGCTTGCGTTCCCGAGCGTGACCGGCGCAACGGGACCTCCGCGTGGACGGGTGATGGACAAGCCACCGCCGAGCCGTGAGAATCGTCGGTGGGGAGCAGCCTGCGCGACCGGGTTTCGGGTCGCACGAGAGGAGTCCGTGAATGCGCGGCAAAGAATCCGACGACAACGCACGGATCCAGCAGCTTGCTTCGCTGGACCGGTTCAAGGATTTCACCAGCGACGAGATCCGGATGGTCGTGGGCGCCGCGACGTACCTGACCGTTCCTGAGGGCTGGGCGATGATGTCCGAGAACACCCCGGCGGACAAGGCGTACCTGATCCTGTCCGGTGAGGTCTCGGTACGGCGTTCCGGCACCGAGGTCGCCCGCGTCGGCGCCGGCGACCTCGTCGGCGAGATGGCCCTGGTCAACCACAAGCTCCGCTCGGCGACGGTCGTCTCCGAAACCCCCCTCGAGGCGCTGCACTTCACGGCCGAGACCGTGGCCGATCTGACCGCGAAGATCCCGCACTTCAAGGACGCCCTCACCGGCGCCACCGAGGAGCGGCTCCAGCGCGATCACAGCGGCTGACAGACCGATGAGCGATGACCAGGCCTGACGGTTGGCCGGTCGTCTCGGAGCTCTCCTCTCCGGAGTCCCGCTGGGGGTTGCGGTTCACCGAAGAGGCGGTTGAGGCCGACTACCGCACGTGGCGGCGCGACCACGTCCGCACGTTCGCCCAGGTCGCCATGTACGGCGCCGCGGGGGCGGCCTTCTGCGCGTTCGTCGCAGTGATCTTCGGCGCGCTCGACCACTACCGCAGCCTGGCGCTGGTACTGATCCCGTCGATGATCGGATTGCTGCTCGTCGGCGTGGTCGTGTCGCGCCGCCAGAGCAGCAACGACCTCACCCAGGCCTGGAGCTCGGCAGCCAACCTGGTCGGCGGCGTGCTCGCCGTGGCCCTGACCTACAAGATGGACCAGCCGACGCTGACCGGTGCCTGCGTCACGATGGCGGCGTACTTCGGGCTGACCATGTTCCGGCTGCCTCCGCTCGTGGCCGCGGCCTCGGTGACGCCGTACTGCCTGCTGGCCGCGCTGGCGAGCTGGAAGATGCACGCGGACGGGGTGGTCGACGACCAGCAGCTCGCAGTCGGGCTGTTCATCCCGCTGACCGCGCTGCTGTCCGGGATGGTGCTCAACCTCGCGATGGAGTGGATCACCCGGCAGACCTACGTCGACCACCTGATCATCGAGACCCAGCAGGAAGCCCTCTTCGACGAACGCAGCGCGATGGCGCGGTTCGTCTCCCCCGACATCGCCGAAACCGCCCACCTCTCGGGGCTCACCATGGACATCCGTACCGAGATCTACAGCCTGACCGCGGTCAGCATCGACCTGCGCGGCTTCACCAGCTTCACCCAGGCGCACGGAGCCGAGTTCATGGTGCAGGTGCTCCAGGAGTACTACGCGGTCGTGATCGACGCGGCCAAGGAGTACGGGGCAACGGTGAAGGACTTCGCCGGTGACGGCGCGCTGATCCTGGTCGGCGCCCCGTTCCCGCGGCCGGACCACACCCGGGTCGGGCTGAGGTTGGCGCGTCACCTGATGACCCGGGTACGGACCGTGACCGACAGGTGGGCCACACCGGAGACACCGCTCGGGGTGGGCATCGGGATCTCCTCGGGTGAGTGCGCGGTCGGGGCGATCGGCACCGAGCAGCAGCTCGAGTACGCCGCGATCGGGACGACGGTGAACCTGTCGGCACGGCTCTGCAGCCGCGCCCAGGACGGGCAGATCCTGATGGGGCCCGGAACTGCCCGATCGCTGGAGGAAGCGCCGGGCTGGCGTCGGGAGATGATCCACCTCTCGGGGATGACCGAGCCGGTCGAGGTGACGATCGAGGACACCCGGGTAGCCCCGCCGGTCCTGACGACGCCAGGGACGGTACCGGTGCAGCGGACCACCCCGCCCAACGCCAGCGCCGACTACGGGGTCGAGGACGAGACCCCCGCCCCGGTCGCCGAGCCTGCCGAGACGCCACCGGGCGAGTAGCGTCCACTCCGTGAACCTGTTCGAGTTCGAGGGCAAACGCCCCACCGTCCACCCCGAGGCGTTCGTCGCACCAACCGCGACCCTGATCGGTGACGTGACCGTCGAGAAAGGCGCCAGCGTCTGGTACGGCGCAGTCCTGCGCGCCGACATCTGCTCGATCGTGATCCGGGAGGGTGCCAACGTGCAGGACAACTCGGTCCTGCATGGAGCCCCGGACTCCCTCGTCGAGGTCGGACCCGGCGCCACCGTGGCGCACTCTTGCGTCGTGCACGGCGCGGTGCTGGAGGAGAAGGCACTGCTCGGCAACTCCAGCACGATGCTCGACGACACCCGGCTCGGCGCGGGTTCGATGGTTGCCGCCGGCTCCCTGGTCAGCCCCGGCACCCAGATCCCCGCCGGTGTCCTGGCCGCCGGCGCGCCAGCCCAGGTGAAGAAGCCGATCGAGGGCACCGGCGCCCAGTTCTGGGTCGAGGCGAACCCGCCGTACTACGCCGAGTTGGCCCAGCGGCACCGGGCCGGGATCACGACGGTCGTCTGACCAACCCCGGCCGGTCGAGGAAGGCGGGCAGCGCCTGGCTCGAACCCGCGTCGTATGTCCCGGCTAAGGCGTCGGGTCGCACAACCGGAGGGTTTCGCACACTGACGGCACGGCTCATGCCTGACGCATGTTCGCCTGGCGCACGGTCGTGTAGAACTGTCGTCGTGGACACGTTTCCGCTCGCAACGTGAGGATTCCGACGTGCACGTCAATGATTGGACGAGCGTCGAACCCCTGGTGCCAGGAAGCAGGCATGTCAGACCACGTCGAAAGATTGAGGAACTCGACGATGTGAAGCTGGTTCTCTCAAACGGCTGGGAACTGATCGACGGCAGTCCGCTCTGGGACTTCCTCCCCGCTGTCTGGCCTCAGCATCTTTGCGGCTGGCTACCGGATTCGCTTCTCCGGACACTGGATTCATTCTCCGGCCCCAATCAAGTCCGAACGACAAGGCCTTGGTCGGAGTCCGAGTATGAGCAGCATGAACTCGAACGTGCGGCCTTCGCGGAGGTCCATCTCGGGTTGAAGCCGCTCCCTACGAACAGGCTGTGGTTCGTAAGGAGTCCGGAAGGCGACGCGATGTCGTTGAACGACGTATGTGAGCTGATCTGGCAAGACGCAGAACGTCGATTCGCTCAGCCGACGGGCAAGGACTTTATGGTGGCCGCCGCCGACTGGCTCCAACGTTGGCGTTGACCACGCCTCCTGTCGCAACGGGAGAGCTGTGAGACGGCCTTCGGGCTAGTCGCTAGTGCACTGCCGAATCACCGACGCGAGTTGATCGTCGAACTCGGCCACAATGGCCGCACGGTCGTCTACGTCGACCTGCCGTGCCGTCAGCAGCGCTGCGACTTGATCCGAGTGACCTTCTTGCTGATGCAAGTCTTCTCTGTAACTGTCACATCGTTTCCGAGTCCCTGATTGAGACGCCCCAACAGGTGAGTCATCGCGCTGCTGTTGAGCGAGCAGTAGATGTCGTCCTTGAGGAGATCGTTGGCGTCCTGGGTCGACCTGCTGCTTTGGCGCTGGGTCGCACACTTTCCGCTGGTTGCAGGCGGAAGCCTCCACGGTGTGTCGGTGAAGGTTTCTACCAGCGATGCCCGGCCTCGTGCGGCCAGATCCGCGTCATCGCCCGACGACCCGCAACTTGCGAGCAGGAAGAGGGCAACAACGATCACCAGGGTTCGTCCCTGTCGCCAGCGCATGCTCATGAAGTTAGAGCAGTCCATCATGGTTGGTGACTGAATCACCGCGCTGCGCGTCACGAACGGAGGGTTGTGAGACCTGGGCGTTACCGCCGACGCCACCAGCGATTCTTGCTCTGCTGATCACGGTTCAAGTGTCCATAGACGTGATGGTTGATCGCCGGCTCGGATTCGAGCAGGAAATCGACGACTGTCCAGAAGTCGGCGATCCTCGGGTGGGCGAGTGCTTCGTCACGATTCAACTTGAGACCGAACGTCGGAGAGTCACCGTAGGTGGCACCGGCCTGGACTGCGGTCGCCGCTGGCTCGACACTCCCGTCAACCTTCCCCACTCGGCAACCGAAGGTCACGCGATCCGATGGATCGGTACCCTCCGCCTCGTCGAAGGATCCGAAGATCACGTCCATCCAGGCCTCGAAACCATCGTGATGGTGGAGGGAAGTCATGCCGATCGCATAGGGGCCTACCTCGTCGAGGATGAAACTCTTCACCTCGAGGTACTCGGCACCGCAGTCTGAGCAAGCGAACGCCCGGACGTCACTTTCATCGTCAAGAAATAGGTGCACCGAGCAAGCCTAGAAGCGATTCGTTGATTGCGTCACAACCGGCCGGTTGTGTCGCACAACCCGTGAGCTCAGGCTCATTCGGAGGCGGATTCAAGGGATGAGTGCAACACCTTGATGTGATCGAGGTGATGGCATGGTGCGTCCTCGGCTTCCTATCGAGGTGCAGCGAAGGTTCTGGCAGCAGGTGGCGGCGGGAGTGTCGGTGACGAATGCCGGG
>JBFJNH010000050.1:0-24735 GCA_041618295.1 Marmoricola sp. | reverse complement strand
GGCTCACGATGAGATCTCATCGTGGCCGGGTCGGCTCGTTCGTGCGCGGTCTCGCGCCGTTCGGTAACGGGTCAGGCGATCACAGACGCTCGAGGATCATCGCCATGCCCTGGCCGCCGCCGACGCACATGGTGATCAGGCCGGTGGTCTTGTCGTGCCAGTCCAGCGAGTTCAGCATCGTGTTCTGCAGCCGGGCACCGGTCATGCCGAACGGGTGACCGACCGCGATCGCGCCACCGTTGACGTTGACCTGGTCCAGGTCGAGCCCGAGCTCCTGGTACGACGGCACCACCTGGGCGGCGAACGCCTCGTTGATCTCCGCGAGGTCGATGTCCTTGATGCTCATGTTCGCGTGCTTCAGCGCCTGCTTGGTCGCCTCGACCGGGCCGAGGCCCATGATCTCCGGGGAGAGGCCCGAGACGCCGGTGGAGACGATCCGGGCCAGCGGCTTCAGGCCGAGCTCCTTGGCCTTCGTGTCGGACATGATCACGACCGCTGCGGCGCCGTCGTTCAGCGGGCAGCAGTTGCCGGCGGTGACCACGCCGTCGGGGCGGAAGACCGGCTGGAGCTGCGAGATGGCCTCGTAGGTGACGCCGGCGCGCGGTCCGTCGTCGGCGGAGACCACGGTGCCGTCGGCGAGGGTGATCGGGGTGATCTCCCGGGCCCAGAAGCCGTCGGCGATGGCCTTCTCGGCGAGGTTCTGGCTACGGACGCCGAACTCGTCGAGCTCCTTGCGGTCCAGGCCGCGCAGACGCGCGACGTTCTCCGCGGTCTGGCCCATCGCGATGTAGACGTCCGGGAGCAGTCCGTCCTCGCGCGGGTCGTGCCAGTCCTGGCCGCCCTTCGCGTACTCCTCGGTGCGAGCCTGGGCGTCGGCGAACTTCGGGTTCTTGGTGTTCGGGATGTGGTCCGACGTGCCGAACTGGTAGCGGGACACCGTCTCGACGCCGGCCGAGATGTAGACGTCGCCCTCACCGGCCTTGATCGCGTGGAACGCCATCCGGGAGGTCTGCACCGAGGAGGAGCAGTAGCGGGTGATCGTCGTTCCCGGGATCTCGTAGCCCATCAGCGTGGTGACGATGCGGGCCATGTTGTTGCCGGCCTCGCCGCCGGGCAGGCCGCACCCGAGCATCAGGTCGTTGACGTCGTTCGGGTCCAGCTCCGGGATCTTGTCCAGGGCGGCCTGGGTGATCAGAGCGGTCAGGTCGTCCGGGCGGAAGTCCTTGAGGGACCCCTTGTTGGCACGGCCGATGGGGGTTCGGGCCGCAGAAACGATCACTGCCTCGGGCATGGGTGACTCTCCGATCACGGTGTCTACTTGGTTGGGTCTGTGAGATGGGCAACGTCAGCGCTGCCGCCCTTCATCCTAGAACCTGTTCTGGTGGAAGGATCAGGGGCGTGCGTCACACCTACGAGTGCCCGCTGCGCTGGGCCGACATGGACCAGCTCGGCCACATCAACAACGTCGCCTACGTCGACTACCTCCAAGAAGCGCGGATCGCGATGTTCGCCGCGCACCCCGAGCTGCACCGCAGCGGGGTCGGTCTGGTCGTGGTCCGTCACGAGCTGGAGTTCCTGGCTCCGCTGAAGTTCCGCAAGCGCCCGGTGCTGATCGACTCCTGGGTGACCGAGGTGCGGGCCGGCTCGTTCACGGCGGGGTACGAGATCTACGACGACGAGCCGCAGGGCCGGGTGGTCTACCTGCGTGCCTCCACGCGGCTGGCGCCGATGGAGCTGGCCTCGGGAGCGCCGCGCCGGATCGAAGCGGGGGAGCGCGAGGTCCTGGAGCGCTACCTGGAGCCCGCCGTCCCGCGGATGCCGCTCAGCACCGCAGGTGGGTCCCGGCACGTCTACCCGCTTCGGGTGCGCTGGTCGGATCTCGACACCTACCACCACGTGAACAACGTCAAGTACGTCGAGTACTTCCAGGAGGCCCGGATCGGGTACTCGATGGCGATGCACCAGCGCGGGGACGTCTTCGGGGAGTTCGTGGTCGCCCGGATCGACGTCGACTACCTGCGACCGCTCGGCTTCCGCAACGAGCCGTTCGAGGTCCACAGCTGGATCAGCCACGTCGGCAACACCTCGGCGATCTACGTCAGCGAGCTCCGCGACCAGGGCAGCGTGCTGGCGCGGACCCAGGTCGTCACGGTCGGCTTCGACACCACCACCCAGCGGTCAGCACCGCTGCCCCCGGACCACGTGAAGCGGCTGCGCGCGGAGCTGGCGGCCTCCGGACTGGGCTGAGGCGGCTCAGGCCTCGGGCGTGTTCACCATGAACTGGGCCGCGTGGGTGACGTAGTCCCAGAACTGCGCGTCCTGCTCCGGCGTCAGCGCGACGGAGTCCAGCGCCGCCCGGAAGTGCCGCAGCCAGTGCCCGGCGGCGGTCGGCGTGACCGCGAAGGGTGCGTGTCGCATCCGGAGCCTCGGGTGCCCGCGCTCGTCGGAGTACGTCGTCGGGCCGCCCCAGTACTGCGCCAGGAACAGCGTGAACCGCTCGGCGGCCGGGCCCAGGTCCTCCTCGGGGTACATCGGGCGGAGGACCTCGTCGGCCGCGACACCCTCGTAGAAGCGGGTGACGATCGCGGACATCGTCGGCATCCCGCCGATCTCGTCGTAGAAGGTGCTCACTCCGGTCGCTCCATGACCCCATTGTGCCGCCAGCGGTTCAGCGCAACGACCTCAGGTAGCGATCGGCGGTGGCGACGTTCCGGCGCCGCGACTCCCAGGTGATGCCGACCAGCAGCAGCACCAACCCCACCGAGGCCAGGCTCACCCACCGGGGCACCGCGTCGGCGACCGGGCCGAGGTGGCGCAGGGCGAGCAGACCGGTCGTCGCGGCGCCGGCGAGGACCGGGGCGGCCCACCCGGCCTGGACACCGGCCGCCAGGACCAGCAGTCCCGCGGCAGCAACCAGGGCGCCGCGGAGCGTCACCGGCTCGTCCAGGGCGAGCAGCAGGCTGGGGAGCAGGCCGAGGACCAGGCCACTGGAAAGCGCCCGCAGGCTCCCGCAGCCCGCATCGGTGCGCAGTCGGTGGATCCCCCCGGCCAGCAGCAGGAGCGCGGCCGGGACCGTGTAGACCTCCGGCGCGTCCGCCCCGCGGTCGAGACGGAGACCGGTGGCGACCCCGAGAACCGCCACCGCTGCCCAGCCGAGCGCGGCGCGGTCCCGGTTGACGGTGGCGGACAGGGCGAGCGCCGTACCGAGCACGGTGAGGATCAGTGCCGGGAGTGCCCGGTCGGTCGGGAACTGGGTGGCCACCAGCCCCAACCCGGTGGCAACCGCCTCGATCGTCACCCGGGTCGGGCCCGTCCGAGCCGCCGGACCGGTGGCGAGCAGGGCGAGCGCGGCCACGCCGACCAGGACCAGGCCGGCGGTGTCGCCTGCTCCGCCGGTCAGGTACGGCCAGTGCGTGCCGGCGAAGCCCGCCGCGAGCAGAGCAGCACCGGCGAGTACCGGCAGCAGACCGCCGTACAGGCCGTCGGTACGGGCCCGCCGGTAGCCGACGCCCAGGCCGATCGCGAGCGTCGAGGCCAGCGCCGCAGCCAGCAGGTGCGAGGGCACGGCCAGCCGCAGACCCACCACCGCCAGGTATCCGGTGACCGCCAGGGCAGCAGCGAGCGCTGCCGGGTGCCGGGCTGCGGTCACGGTGCCCCAGGCGGCCAGGGCCAGCACCACCGACCAGGCCAGGGTCGCCGCCAGCAGTTGCGGTTCGCGCTCCAGGTACGCGGTGGCGGCGCCCAGGGCGAGGACCGAGGGCGCCAGCGCGAACCATCCGGTCCGTACGACGACCCGGATCGGCTCGGGCAGGTGCCGGAGCAGCCCGGCAGCAGCGGCCGCTACGGCGACGGCCACCAGGAGTGCGGTCCAGGGCGCTGGGTCGCCGAACACGAGGGGGAGCCGTTGGTCCAGGTTCAGGTCGTCTGCGGGGCCGGTGGTCGGCAGGTCGGCGATCGTCACCCAGGGGCGCACCGCGAGCATCAAGGTCCCGACCGCGAGGCCGAGCGCCGACAGCACCCCGGCCGGCCCGGCCCAGACCCGGTTGCCGAGAGCTGAGAGGGCTGCCAGTGCGATCACGATCCCGCAGGCCGTTGCCAGGGTGGTGCTCTCCTCCCGGGCAGAACCGCCGATCGCGAAGCAGATCAGGGCGAGCAAGGACGCGGACGAGCTGACCAGGCGGACCGCCACCGGGATCCGCTCGCCGAGGGTGAGCAACGCGGCGTACCCGGCGGCGACCAGCAGCGGCCAGCCGGTGAGGTCCTGCCACCAGACGAGGACGTCCGTGCGGGAGCTGCGGTCGATCCCGACCGCCAGCAGGACCACCCAGGGGAGCAGTGCGTTCGCGCCGATCGCGATGGCCGAGGCCCGCAGCCCGGCGCGGCCGACCAGCGCGGCGAGGCCGAGGATGACGGGAAAAGCAGCCGTCGCCGCGACCTCGGGCCGATCGGCGGCCAGCACCTCGGCGACGGTCAGGACCAGGGTGCCGGTCGCGGTGGTGGCGACCATGCCGTGCAGGTGCCGGGTCGGGGTGCTGCGCACCCACGCGATGACGGCGGTCCCGAGCAGCAGCAGCACCGCTCCGGTCAGCGCGGCGGCGTGCCGCGGGGCGAGCGCTCCGAAGCCGGCGAGGTCGGCGGCGTGGGCGGCCACGAGGTCGACCACCAGCAGCGCTGCGACGATTCCCCAGACGGTCTCGGCAGCGCCGCGCAGCCCGCGTCGGACGAGTACCGTGCCCCCGGCCGCGAAGAGGCCGGTGACCCCGAGCATGATCGACGCCTTGGCGCCCAGGCCCAGCGAGCTCCAGGTGACGGCGACGAACACGATCGCCGCGACCAGGACGCAGAGCGCGCCGAGGCTGAGCAGGACCACCGGGACCGACAACCGCTGCCGGGTCGGCGCGGCGGGCGCGACGCTCGGCGGTGCGGGGTACCGGTGAACCGGGGGCAGCGGAGCGGCGGGGCGGGGTACGTCGGGGGCTGGCGGCTCTGCCCGGAGCCGTTCGACCAGTGCGTCCGCACCCAGGATCAGCTGCCACAGCTCGGCGGCCGTCGGGCCGACCAGCCGGAGCCCGCACCCCGTGCAGGTCCGCTCCGGGTCCAGGGGGGCGCGGCAGTCCGGGCAGATGGTGGGGTCCAGGAGCTTGCTCATCCCCCCATGGTTGCCGCTGCGCCGCCCCGGCGCCTGAGTTCGGCTACTCAGGTTGCCCGGGTGCCTCGGCGGCAGGGGTGTCCTTGTGCCAGACCACCCGCTGCGGGAACGGGATCTCGATGCCCTCGGCGTCGAAGCGTTCCTTGATCCGCTCGCGCATCTCCCGGGAGACCCGCCACTGCTCGAGCGGCACGGTCTTCAGCGCCACCCGGACCGCCACTCCGTCGGCGTCCAGCGACTGCACGCCCCAGACCGTGGGCTCCTCGATGATCAGCGGCCCGAAGACCGGGTCCTCGGCCATCGCGTGGGCGACCTCGGTGAGTACCCGGCGCACCCTGCCCAGGTCCTCGCCGTAGCCGACCGAGATGTCGAGGACCGAGCGGGCCCAGTTCTGGGACTGGTTGCCGACCTTGAGCAGCTCACCGTTCCGGACGTACCAGACAGTGCCGTTGACGTCGCGGAGCCGGGTGACCCGGAGGGTGACCGCCTCGACGGTCCCGGAGACGTCCCCGAGGTCGATCACGTCGCCGACGCCGTACTGGTCCTCGAAGATCATGAAGATGCCCGAGAGGAAGTCCTTCACCAGGCTCTGCGCGCCGAAGCCGAGGGCCACGCCGATGATCCCCGCGCCGGCGATCAGCGGGGCGATGTCGTAGCCGAGCTCAGCGATGGTCATGATCAGCACCAGCACCAGGATCACGGCGGTGACGCTGCTCTTCATCAGGCTGCCCATGGTCAGCGCGCGCTGCACCCGGCGGGTGGTGGCGGTCTCGCCTGCGGTGTCCGCGAAAGGGCCGCGCGCCAGCTGCGGCGGCAGGATCCCGCTCTGCGCTCGGGCGACGAGCCGGTCGATCAGCTTGTGCAGCAGCCAGCGCGCCACGATGCCGAGGACGACCAGCCACAGGATCGCGAACGGCTTGCCGATCAGCCAGCCGGCAGCGCGGGCGAGCTCCTCGTTGTCGGTCCACTCCAGGACTGCGGCGCAGGTCCAGCTCTCGTCGCCGTTCCTGATGCAGGTCTCGGTCATCTCGAACAGACTCAGCGGTGACGTCAGGGGTGTTGCCATGCCGCCGAGCGTAGCGAGGATCACGGGGTGCTGAGGTGCTGGACCCAGCCAGGCTTGGCTATCCTGCCTGGGTGATGACTGACCAGACGTCGAGGAAGTCCCGTTCCGCAGTCCGCCGCGCCACCCTGGCGCTGGCACTGGGGCTGGTTGCCCTGGTGGGTCTCCCGGTCGCCGCGTTCGCGGACACCCCGGCGGGCCAGGCGGACGCGCCGGAGGTTTCCGGGCTGGAGTTCCTGATCGTCCTGGTGCTGATCCCGGTCGCGCTGTTCCTGGCGATCACGCTGTTCGCCGCGCTGCCCTCGATGATCCGCGACAAGGGCTACGAGCCCGGTCAGTCGTGGCGTGCCGAGGCCGAGTGGTTCGGCGGTCCCCGCAAGGGCGTCGACGCCGCCGACGAGCTCAGCCCGTCCCAGATCGAGGCGTCCGAGGCGGACCGAGGTGGCACCAGTGGCCAGTGGTGACGGGTTCTCCTCCGACCAGCGTTACGAGATCGATCGGGCGATCCGCGCCGCGGAGACGGTCTGCCGCTACGAGTTCTCCGTGTACGTCGGCGCGGCCGAGGGTGAGTCCGGCCCGTTCGCGCAGCGGCTGCACGCGTCGCTGATCGCGCCCGCGCGCAGCGTCCTGATCATGGTCGACCCGGCGGCCCGGCTGCTCGAGATCGTCACCGGCTCCGTCGTACGCCGGGTGCTCGCCGACGACGCTGTCCGGCTCGCCGCCGCCGCGATGGAATCGGCCTTCGCGGAGGGCGACCTGGTCGGCGGTATCAAGCGAGGGGTCGTCCAGCTCGCTGAGGCCGCCCGTCAGCCGGAGACCCTGCACGCCAGCTGAGTTGGGCCTCGTGTCCCGGTGAGTCACCGACGTTGGCGTCGTGTCTCGACCCAATGCCGCGACTCAACCGGTCACGGGGCGGAACTCAACGAGCGTCCTTGGCCTGTCCGGCGAGGTAGCGGGCCACGTCCGCCCGGCCCTCGCGCACGTAGCGCTGGGCGCCGGCGTTGGCGTTCGTGGTGGCCAGCCAGGCGTCCACCTGCTCCAGCAGCGCGGGGGAGGCCAGCTGGCGGGGGAAGATGTGCTCCAGCGCCACCGAGGCCTTGTGGGTACCGAGGTGCTCCCAGAGCGTCTCAGCCGCCTCGAGGTACCGCTCGACGTACGGCGTGAGCAGCTCGTCCTGACCGCTGACCTGGAAGGCGAGCACGATCGAGCGGTGGGTCTCGTTGGGGGTGTCGGTCCGCACGATCGCGGCGTCCCACGCTGCTGCCTTGGCCTCGGGCGTCGGCTGCGCGGCGCGGGCGGCGGCAGCCTTCTCCTGGCCGGAGATGGTGGTGTCGGTGGCCAGCTCGTCCTCGATCCGGCTCCCGACGCGACCCATCCGGGCCAGGGCCGCGATCAGGGTCCAGCGCAGGTCCTGGTCGACCGCGAGACCCTCGAGCACCAGCGAACCGTCGAGGAGCTGCTCGAGCTCGGTGAGGGCCTCGTCGCTGTGCGCGGCTCCAGCGTAGGTCCGGACGAAGGTGAGCTGGGCGTCGCTGCCCGCCTCGGCGTCGGCGAGGAGGGTGCGCAGGCCCCGCTCCCACTCCCGCTTGAGTGCCGGTCGGTTGGCAGGCGCCGAGAACGCGTTGACGGCCTGGGCGGCGTAGACCGGGATCCGGCTGATCCCCCAGGCGTCCGTCTCCTGTCCGATGTTCGCCAGGACCAGCCGCACGAAGTCGGTCGCCGACATCTCGGCGTCCCGGGTCATGTCCCAGGCGGCGCCCCAGCAGAGCGCCCGGGCCAGCGAGTCGTCGAGCTTGTCGAGCCCCTCGATCACCGTGGTCAGCGACCGCTCGTCGAGGCGGATCTTGGCGTAGGTCAGGTCCTCGTCGTTGAGCAGCAGGAGGTCCGGCTGCTGGAGCCCGACGAGCTCGGGGACGGCGGTCTCGGCACCCTCGACGTCGGTCTCGATCGAGGTACGACGGACCAGGCGTCCTTCCTCGGAGAGGTCGTAGAGGCCGATCGCGAGCCGGTGCCGGCGCAGCGTCGGCCAGTCCGGGTCGGCGCTCTGCCGCACCGAGAACGAGGTGTATCGGCCGTCGGCGTCGAGCTCGAAGGACGCTGCCAGGGTGTTCACGCCGGCCGTCTGGAGCCACTCGGCGGCCCAGCTCTCCAGCTCCCGGCCGGAGGCCTTCTCCAGCGCGGAGAGCAGGTCGCTGAACTCGGAGTTGGCGTACGCGTGGTCCTTGAAGTACTGGCGCAGCCCGGCCAGGAAGGGCTCCAGCCCGACCCAGGCGACCAGCTGCTTGAGCACCGAGGCGCCCTTCGCGTAGGTGATCATGTCGAAGTTGACCTCGACGGCGTGCAGGTCGTAGTTGTCGGCGGCGATCGGGTGGGTGCTGGGCAGCTGGTCCTGGCGGTACCCGGTCTGCTTGCGCGCGTTGGCGAAGCCGGTCCAGGAGTCGGTGAACTCGGTCGCCTCGACCTCGGCGTGGTAGCAGGCCCACTCGGCGAACGACTCGTTGAGCCACAGGTCGTCCCACCACTTCATGGTGACCAGGTCGCCGAACCACATGTGCGCCATCTCGTGGAGGATCACGCTGCAGCGGAACTCGTAGAACGAGCGCGGCTGGCGGCTGCGCGGGAGGTACTCGTCGCGCAGCGTCACGGCGCCGGCGTTCTCCATCGCGCCCATGTTGTACTCGGGGACGTAGAGCTGGTCGTACTTCTCGAACGGGTAGGGGAAGTCGAAGGCCTCCTCGAAGAACTCGAAGCCCTGGCGGGTGATGGTCACGATGTCCTCGCGGTCCCGCTCCAGGTACTCCACGAGGGACTGCCGGCAGAAGTGCCCGAGCGGAATGGTCCCGTGCTTGCCTTCGTAGACGTCCTGGACCTCGTGGTACTCCCCGGCGATCAGTGCGGTGATGTAGGTCGACATCCGCTTCGTGGTGGGGAAGTGCCACAGGGCCTTGCCGTCGCCGACGGGCTGGGGCTCGGGGGTCGGCGCGTTCGAGATCACCTTCCAGTGCTCGGGCGCGGTCACCCGGAAGGTGAAGACGCTCTTCAGGTCGGGCTGCTCGAACGTCGTGAAGACGCGGCGCGCATCCGGGACCTCGAACTGGCTGTAGAGGTACACGCGGCCGTCGACCGGGTCGACGAAGCGGTGCAGGCCCTCGCCGCTGTTGCTGTAGGTGCAGTCCGCGCGCACCACGAGCACGTTCTCGACGTGCAGACCGTCGAGCTGGATCCGGCTGTCGACGTACGCCGTCGCGGGGTCGAGCGGGACCCCGTTCAGGGTGATCTCGTGGACCGTCGCGTCGACCAGGTCGGCGAAGGTGCTGCCACCGGGGACGGTCGAGGTGAACGCGATGGTGGTGGTCGAGGCGAAGGTGGTCTCGCTGGTCGTCAGGTCGAGCTCGACGGTGTAGGAGTCGACGTCGATCAACCGGGCGCGGGTCTGCGCCTCGTCGCGGGTCAGGTTGGTTCCAGGCATGCGAGGCATCATGCCACCAGGCGGAACGGGGCGCGAAAGCCTCTGAAAACGGACAGAAATCCGGGAAGAATTACATCGTTGTAACGGCGTGTCGCACCGTTGTAGTTTGTGACAGATGGTAGTCAGAGTGACTGAAGTTGTCCTACCGTACGGGGGTGCGCACCCCTCGTCTGCTCCTTGCTGCCCTGATGACGGCCGTCCTCGGCCTCCTCGCCAGCCTCGTCGTCGCGCCTCCTGCCGGCGCTTCCTCGACCCTGCTCTGCAAGGGCTTCAGCGCCTGCGCCGCGGCCGGGTACAGCAGCTACGGGTACGGACCCGACGAGTTCCGGAAGAGCTTCTGGCGGATGTACTCGGGCCACAACTGCACCAACTACGTGGCCTACCGGATGATCCGCAACGGGATGTCGACCGAGCGCCCCTGGTCGGGTAGCGGTGACGCCCGCAACTGGGGTGTCGTCTTCGCTGACAAGACCGACCAGAAGCCGATGATCGGATCGGTCGCGTGGTGGAGCAGCGCCAGTCACGTCGCCTACGTGCAGCGGATCATCGACGCCGACACCATCGTGGTCTCCGAGGACCACTGGGGCGGTGACTTCAACTGGCGCAAGATCACCCGGGCCGGTGGCGGCTGGCCGACCGGCTTCATCCACCTCGCCGACGAGCGCCTGGTCGCCAGGTTCGCGCCGAAGGTGGTCGGGACGCCCCAGGTCGACGAGCCGCTCACCGCGCGGCCGGGCCTGTGGAACAGCTCGGCGCCGACGTTCGCCTACCAGTGGAACGCGGACGGGGTGGCGATCCCCGGAGCCAACGGCACCACCTACCAGCCGACGGCGGAGCAGGTCGGCGCGGAGTTCACCGTGCGGGTCGTCGCCAGCAAGGCCGGCTTCCGCAAGGGCGTGAGCTCGAGCTCCCAGACGGCACCGGCAGCGCCCGGCGTGATGGACATCAGCAGCGTGCCCGTGGTCGACGGCTTCCCGAAGGTCGGTGCGGTGCTCACGGCCGTCGAAGCCGTCTGGGCCCCCGCCGCTGACACCGCCACCTACTACTGGTTCGCCGACGGCCGGATGCTCAAGGGCGCCACCGGACCCACGCTCGAGGTCAGCGCGGCGCACCTCGACAAGAAGATCAGCGTTGTGGCGCGCGGCACCCGGGCCGGCTACGAGGACTCGGTGGCCCGGTCGGCCCAGACCGCCCCGATCGGTCCGGAGAGCATCGCGATCGACGCCGAGCCGCGGTTGGTCACGCAGACGCCGTACATCGGCAAGGCATTCCGGGTCGCGGCCGGTACGGCGACGCCGTCCGACGTGACCACCCGCTACCAGTGGTACGCCGGCGAGGAGAAGATCCCGGGAGCCACCGAGGCCACCTTCACGCCGACGATCGAGCAGATGTCGGCGCGGCTCAAGGTGGGCATCGCCTACAGCAAGCCGGGGTACACCCCGGTCTACCGAACGCTGGCGGCCGAGAAGCCGGTCAAGGCCTTCCCGAGGATCTACATCAGCTCCCGGTCGGCCAACAGCATCACCGTGGTGGTGCGCGCCGATGGGATCCCGGTCGTCTACGGCCGGGTCAGCGTGACGGGACCGGACGGCCAGAAGGTGATCAAGGACCTGAGCAAGGGAATGATGTCGGTCACCGCGTCCTGGCTGACCTCGGGTCCGCTGGAGCTGACGGTCGGCTACGTGGGGACCTACCGGATCGAGGGTCGTCACCGGACTGCCGTCATCGGGGTGCGGTAGCCAGCCGGACCTCAGGCGAGCTGGCTGGCCGCGAGCTCGTGGTAGAGCCCGCGCCGCTCGATCAGGTCGGCATGGGTGCCCCGCTCCACGATCCTGCCGCCCTCCAGGACGAGGATCTGGTGAGCCTCGCGGACGGTGGAGAGCCGGTGCGCGACCACGAACACCGTCCGCCGGGCCAGTGCGGCCCGGAGACTGGCTTGCAGGGCCTGTTCCGACTCCGCGTCCAGGGCGCTGGTGGCCTCGTCCAGCAGCAGTACGGCGGGGTCGCGGTAGAGAGCGCGGGCGACGCAGATGCGTTGCCGCTCGCCGCCCGAGAGTCGGATGCCGCGCTCGCCCACCCGGGTCTGGAACCCCAGCGGCATCCGGCGGACGAACGCGTCCGCGGTGGCTGTCCGCGCTGCCCGGGCGACGCGGTCCAGGTCGACCTCGTCCTCGCCGAAGGCGATGTTCTCCGCGATCGTGCCGTCGAAGAGGTGGCTGTCCTGGAGCACTACCCCGAGATGGCGACGATAGGAGCGCAGGTCGACCTCGGTGAGGTCGATGCCGTCGCAGGTGATGGTGCCCGAGGTCGGCCGGACCAACCCGGCGAGCAGGTGGAGCAGGGTGCTCTTGCCTGCGCCGGACCGCCCGACGATCGCGATCGTCTGCCCGGGGGCCGCGGCGGCGGAGATCTCCACGAGCACCGGCGCCCCGCCAGGGTGCGCGAAGCCCACCCGGTCGAGGACCACGGCACCACCCACCTCCTGCACCGTGATGCCGGCTCCGTCCTCCTGCTCGGGAGGCGTGTCGGCGAACTCCCCGAGGCGTTCCAGCAGCACCCGGGCCTGCTGCACCACGTCCCAGGTCGAGAAGAGCAGGGTCATCGGCGCCGACGTCACCATCACCAGGGTCAGGAACGAGACGAAGTCCCCGATCGAGAGGCTGCCGTTGACGACACCGTAGGAGCCGATCCAGAGCGCCAGTGCCAGCGGCACCAGAGCCAGCACGCCGAGCGCCCCCTGGTAGAGCATCACCGTCAGGTCCGCGCTGAACAACCGACCGGCGAGGTCGTCGAACTGCTGCTCCAACCGGCGCCGGACCTGGGGCTCCGCGCCGGCTGCCTTGACCGTGTCGATCCCCCGGATGGCGTCGATCTGACGGGACTTGTAGCGCCCCCACGACTCCTCCATGCTCCGGAAGGCCGGTCGGAGCCGGGTCGAGGCGACATACATGAGGATGCCGTAGAGCGGGGCTACGACCGCGTACACCAGCAGGAGCGCCGGGTCCCACCAGCCGATGATCGCGAGCGCACCCACCACCTGGAAAGCGGCGACGATCGCGGCGACGCCGCGGGTCAGGAAGAAACTGCGCACCTCGCGGAGGCCGTTGAGACGCCGCTCGATGTCGCCGGTGCGCCGGGTCGCGAAGTACGACGTCGGCAGGCCCAGCAGGGTGCCGGCGACGTGGTCGAGGCTGGCGGCGTCGATGCGGAGCGCCGCGCGGGTGATCAGGTACCGCTGGCCGAGGGTCAGGAGCGCGGAGAGCCCCAACGTGCCGAGCACGATCGCGAGCAGGAGCGGGAGCGTGCTCGTGTCCTCGGGCTGGATGACCTCGCGAACGACCCAGCCGCTGGACAGCGGCACCGCCAGGTTGGCAGCGGCGATCGCTGCACCACCGAGGACGGCCAGTGAGATCGCCAGCCACTCACGTCGCAACAGCGGTGCGAAGATCGACCCGCCCCGCGAGGCGGTCCGTACCTGGCTGAGTTCCTCGGTAGGCGCGAGCAGGAGGGCGAATCCGCTGAAGGCAGACTCGAAGGCTGTTCGGGCGAGCGTGGTGCCGGTGCCCATCGGATCCATCACCGTCACCGTCCGACGGCCGGTGCGCTCGAGCACCACCCAGTGGTTGCCGTCGACGTGGCAGATCGCCGGCAGCGGCAGGTCGTCGAGGCGCGAGGCCGAGACCGTGGTCATCTGCGCGCGCAGCCCCAGGGCCTCGGCGCCGCGGTGCAGACCGAGCAGGCTGGTGCCGTCGACGGCGGTTCCGACCGCCTCGCGGACGGCGGCGAAGCTGGCCGGGTGCCCGAAGGCGCGGCAGACCGCAGTCAGGGCAGCCGGACCGCAGTCCATCTCGTCGATGCCGAACACCTGGGGCACCCGGCGCCGGGACCGGGTACGGAACGCGGACCAGTCAGCCGTGGCGGCCTCCGGAGGGTCCGGGCTCGGCACTGGGGCCGGGAGTTCGACCGGCGCAGCGTCCGGCACGTCCTCGGTCACCGTGTCCGCGGCGACCCGGGCGTGCCGGGGGCCGGGCCTGCGCAGCACCGCGGCGCGCAGCGTCGTCGCGCTGGGGGCCCAGAGAGCCGCGACCGCGCGGGCCACCGAGGCGTCCAGCGTGATGGTCTCCACCGGACCCGAGGCGCGCACCGTCACCTCCGCGACGGCACCGAATGCTGCCTCGGCACCCACGACCGACCCCGGGCCGAGCCGGGCGAGGGCAAGGTCGTCGCCGTCCGGACCGCGGACGCTGGCGCGGGCCTGGCCCGAGACGATCAACCGGAGCGCGGTCGTCTCCGCACCTTCGGCGGTCAGCTCGTCGCCGAAGGTGAAGGAGGTCGACGCGGCGCAGGCCTCGACCACCTGTCGCAGCAGGTCAGGGGCGGTCGTCAGGTCGAGCGCGTCCACGACGAGGGGTCTGGCCATCCCTAGGTCCCGATGTGGCGGGCCAGGGCGCGTGCCACGGCGTCGGCACCCACCAGGGCTGCGGCGCGGCTGCGCACGGCGGGGTCCCGAGGGTCGGGCTCGGCGCGACGCTCCAGAACCACCAGGGTCCAGCCGTCCGGGGTTTCCACGGGCCCCATGATGTCGCCGGCGCGTGCACCGGCCAAGTACGGCCGCAGCGCTGGCGGGTCGACGTCGTCGAGATCTGCATCCAGGGGGAGCGCCGGGCACCCCGCGCGCAGTGCGGCGTCGGTGAGGGCGACGTGGTCGGCCACCAGGCACAGTCGCAGCTCGGCGCAGACGGCACGCGACGGCGCGGTGACGGTGCTGCCGGTGAGTCGGGTCCAGCCGAGGCGCCGCCGGGCGACGGTGGCGCGCAGGCTCGACTCGGTGGTGCTGGCCGCGACCAGGCGCTCGACCCACCCGTCCGGGTCGAAGTCGGTGGCGGTAGCCGGCGGCCGACCGAGTGCGCAGGCGGCCGCGGCCGCGGCGGCGAGGTCGGCGGCAGCACGGTCGAAGCCGCCCGAGCAGACGAAGCTCACCCAGGGGGTCGCCGTGCGGGTCCCGGTAGCGGAGTGCTCGGTCCAGGCGACGAAGTCCTCGGGCGTGATCGCCCAGGCGTCCAGCCAGGCGGTGAGCTGGTCTGCGGTGAGCAGGCCGCGGGCGCGCCGGAAGGCGATCTCTACCTCGCCCGGTGCTGGGTCCGGGACCGACGCGGCACGGTCGCCGACCCGCCCTGTCCGGGCAACGTCGGCGACCGTGAAGACCACGTCGTGAGACGTGAAGACCCGGCGACCAGCGACCGGGGCGGGAGCGTCCGGGAGGAGAACGTCGCCCACCGAGGTCGCCGACGACCGGAGGTGACCTGCGATCAGTCGATCTTGAGACTGAGGGTGATGATGCCCAGGTCGATCGTGCCCAGGTCGAGGAACGCAGCCCCACCGACGACGCCGGCGGCGTCGAGCTCGGTCGGTGCGAGGTCCTTGAAGTTGCTCATGTCCGTACCCCGTTTCGTAGTGCCTGGGGATTCCCAGGGAGTGGTGCTTCTCCTTTGTAGGGGCGTCGACGCCGGTTTTCAACGTGTGACAGGAGTGGTCTGGTTAACTTCTCGTTTCCTTCGTCCGGTGTGGGGTGGAACGTCCGGTTTGGGCTGCTGGCCCGGCTCCGCGCACGCGGTCGCCGTCGGTGCTCCGAGGCTCACTAGGATCATCGCCATGACCCGCGTCCTCTCCGCAGTTGCCTGGCCGTACGCCAACGGCCCCCGTCACATCGGCCACGTCGCCGGTTTCGGGGTGCCCTCCGACGTCTTCAGCCGGTACATGCGGATGGCCGGGCACCAGGTGCTGATGGTCTCCGGCACCGACGAGCACGGCACCCCGATCCTGATCGCCGCCGACGAGGCGGCGATGACGCCGCAGCAGCTGGCCGACCAGAACCACCGGCTGATCGCCGAGGACCTCGCCGCGCTGGGTGTCTCCTACGACCTCTACACACGGACGACGACCCGGAACCATACGGCCGTGGTCCAGGAGCTGTTCACCGGGGTCTTCGAGAACGGCTACTTCCTCGAGCAGACCACCAAGGGAGCCATCTCGCCCTCCACCGGCCGTACCCTGCCGGACCGCTACATCGAGGGCACCTGCCCGATCTGCGGGTACGACGGCGCTCGCGGCGACCAGTGCGACAACTGCGGCAACCAGCTCGACCCGGCCGATCTGAAGAACCCGCGCTCGAAGATCAACGGGGAGACGCCGGAGTTCATCGAGACCCAGCACTTCTTCCTCGACCTGCCGGCTCTCGCGGAGGCCCTCACCGCCTGGCTCGACGAGCGCGAGGCCAGCGGCACGTGGCGCCCGAACGTGATCAAGTTCAGCCAGAACATCCTCGAGGACATCCGGCCTCGTGCGATGACCCGGGACATCGACTGGGGCATCCCGATCCCGCTGGAGGGGTGGCGGGAGAATCCGACGAAGCGGCTCTACGTCTGGTTCGACGCGGTGATCGGCTACCTGTCGGCGAGCATCGAGTGGGCCCGGCGCACCGACGACCCCGAGGCGTGGCGGCAGTGGTGGAACGACCCAGAGGCACTCTCGTACTACTTCATGGGGAAGGACAACATCACCTTCCACAGCCAGATCTGGCCCGCCGAGCTGCTGGCCTACTCCGGTCGCGGTAGCAGGGGCGGCAGCGAGCACCGCTACGGCCGGCTCAACCTGCCGACCGAAGTCGTCTCCAGCGAGTTCCTGACCATGGAGGGCAAGAAGTTCTCCTCCTCCAAGCGTGTGGTGATCTACGTCCGCGACCTGCTCAGCCGCTACCAGCCGGACGCGTTCCGGTACTTCGTCGCGGCGGCCGGCCCGGAGAACCAGGACTCCGACTTCACCTGGGCCGAGTTCGTGCGCCGTACCAACGACGAGCTCGTCGCGGGCTGGGGCAACCTGGTCAACCGGACCGCGACGCTGATCAACAAGAACTTCGAGGCGATCCCGCCCGCCGGGGAGCTCGCTGCTGAGGACCAGGCGCTGATCGACAGCGTTGCTGCCGGCTTCGGCACGGTCGGGGACCTGATCGGCCGGCACCGGCAGAAGGCCGCGATCGGCGAGGCGATGCGGCTGGTCGGTGAGGTCAACAAGTACGTCACCGACACCGAGCCGTGGAAGCTCAAGGGCGACGAGCAGCGCGAGCGGCTCGGCACGGTGCTGCACGTGATGGCGCAGTGCGTTGCCGACCTGAACCTGATCCTCTCGCCGTTCCTGCCGTTCTCGGCGAACGTGATCGACGGGGTCTTCGGCGGCACCGGGGAGATCCAGCCGATGCCGGAGCTGCGCGAGGCCGACGACCTCGACGGCGGCGCGGGCTACCCGATCCTCACCGGTGACTACACCGGCGTTCCCGCCTGGGAGCGGCGTCCGGTCGTGGTCGGCACCCCGGTCGCGAAACCCACCCCGGTCTTCACCAAGCTCGACCCGGGCGTGGTCGCGGAGGAGCTGGAGCGGCTCGGGTCCTAGTCCCGGACCAGCACCCTTATCGAGGGCAGCTGGGCCAGGGCGTTGACGGCCACGGAGAACACCAGGAACGCGACCGCCAGGGTCTCGTGCCCGCTTGCCCAGAGTCCGGCGGTGGCCAGCGAGAAGACCAGCACCTTCACCACGGGGCGGATCCGTCTGCCGCCGTACGGCGCCTTCGGTGAGGCGAAGAGGTACCAGGCGGCGACCACCGCCAGTCCGGCGAGGACCGCGAGACCGGTGCCGCCCTGGTACTCGCCCCAGGTCGCGGCCGCCGAGATCGCGAGCAGCTCGTCGACGAAGACGAGGAACAGCACCGACCAGCCGAAGATCGCCATGGGTCGAGGCTACGCGAACGAGTCGAGCGTGGATCGTGCGAGCGCCCTGGGTGCTCGGCCTATCCTCTCTAGCGTGACCGAGCCGAAGCACGAACCGCCGATGTACCTGCCTGCCTTCTTCGTGAAGCAGAAGCTGACGTTGATGGTGAACCGCTACGAGATCCGGGCCGTGGGGCCGGACGGCCAGCCCGGCGACCTGATGGCGGTCGCCCAGCAGAAGCGGATGGCGTTCAAGGAGCAGGTCACCTTCTACGCCGACGAGGAGCGCACCCGGGCGGTCTTCTCGTTCAAGGCCCGTCAGGTGCTCGACCTCAGCTCGGGGTACGACGTCTTCGACGAGCGCGGTGAGGCGATCGGCTTCTTCCGCAAGGACTTCGCCAAGAGCCTGCTGCGCTCGACCTTCCACCTCAACGGTCCGTACCTGAACGCGGTCGGCCAGGAGCGCAACCAGGCCATCGCGATCATCCGCCGTTTCATCGACCTGCCGTTCACCTTCCACTTCGACTTCATCGACGAGGGCGGGCGCCCGGTGCTCCACGTCGACCGGCAGTTCTCGCTGCGCGACCGGTACGCCGTCACCGTCCCGGACCGGCGGGTGGACTTCCGGTTGGCTGCGGCCATGACGGTGGCGCTCGACGCGCTGATGTCCCGCTGACGGGTGTTGCGCTGATGGCCCTGTACCCGCAGTCCCGAGCTGCGCTGGAGTCCGCCGCCGACGAGCCCCCGGTGTTCGAGGGCGGCTTCGACATCGCCGCCTCCCGGGCCGAGGCCCGGGAGCTCGCGGGCGCGGCCGACCGGGAACCGGTCGCCGAGGTCACCGACCTGCTCGCCGAGGGCGTGGTCTGCCGGCTCTACCGGCCCGAGGGAGCCGCGGCCCTGATCGTGCACCTGCACGGCGGTGGGTTCGTGTTCCACGACATCGAGGTCCACGACGCCGCGGCCCGTCGGCTCGCGAACCGTTCCGGGATGGCGGTGCTCAGCGTCGACTACCGGCGCCCGCCCGAGCACCGGTTCCCGGCGGCGCCTGACGACGTGGACACGGTCCTGCGCTGGCTCGCGGCTGCCGGGTCCGAGCTCGGCCTGGACCTGCCGACCTTCGTCCACGGCGACAGCGCGGGTGGCAACCTCGCCCTGGTGGCGGCGCTGCGCAACCCGGGCAGGTTCGCCGGGGTCGCGCTGATCTACCCCTTCCTGGACCCGACCGCGGGCTTCGACTCCTACCGGACCGCTGCGGACGGCTTCGACCCCCGTGAGGCCGCCTGGTACTGGGAGCAGTACGCCGCGACCCCGGCGGACCTGTCCGACCCCGACCTCGCTCCGCTGCTCAGCGACCGGCTCGGAACCCTGCCCCCGACCCTGGTGGTCACCTCCGAGCACGACCCGCTGCGTGACGAGGGGGAAGAGCTCGCGCGCCGGCTCGCCGAGGAGGGCGTGCCGGTGGTCGCGACCCGCTACCTCGGTCAGCTGCACGGCTTCTGGCGGCACGCTGACGTCTTCGACGCCGCCGAGCCGCTCACCCGCCAGGTGGCGGCGTTCTTCGGTCAGCACCTGGTCTGAGACCCCGGTGAGGACGCGGATACGCATGGCGCCCATGCTCCTCGCTTCGCTCGTCAATGGGTCGTCGGTCACTCGGTCACCAGCAAGCTCGGACGCTCGGTAACCTCTACCCATGCGCGTGCACCTGGGATCCGATCACGCCGGCCTCGAGCTCAAGGAACACCTGCTCGGCTGGCTCCGCGACAACGGTCACGAACCGGTCGACCACGGCCCGTTCGTCTACGACGCCCTCGACGACTACCCGGTCTTCTGCATCCGTGCGGCTGCCGCCGTGGTCGCGGACCCCGGCAGCTTCGGGGTCGTGGTCGGTGGCTCCGGCAACGGTGAGCAGATGGCCGCCAACAAGGTCGCCGGTGTCCGGGCCGCGCTGGTGTGGAGCACCGAGACAGCGGTCCTGGCCCGCGAGCACAACGACGCCAACGTGATCTCCGTCGGCGGACGAATGCACAGCCTCGACGAGATGACGTCGTACATCGCCACCTTCCTCGCGACCCCGTTCACCTCCGACGAGCGGCACGTCCGCAGGATCGGGATGATGGCCGCCTACGAGACCACCGGCGACCTGCCACCGCTTCCGGAGTCGGCCCAGGGCCTGGGGCCCGATGCCTGAGGGGTCCGATGTCTGAGGGCCACCGTGCCTGAGGGGCACACCCTCCTGCGGCTCGCCAACGACCTCGACGCCGCCTTCGTCGGTCGGCCGGTCCGGGTCAGCAGCCCGCAAGGTCGGTTCGCCGCGGACGCGGCCCTGGTCGACGGCGCTGAGCTGGTCCGCGCCGAGTCGGCCGGCAAGCACCTCTTTGTCGAGCTGGCGGGGGAACGGTTCCTCCACGTCCACCTCGGGCTGATCGGCAAGTTCGACCTGTACGCCGGCGCCCCACCGGCCCTCACCACCGGCCAGGTGCGGATGCGGCTCCAGAACGAGGAGACCTACGCCGACCTGCGCGGCGCCACCCAGTGCGACTTGATCGGTCCGGAGAAGCGCGAGCAGATCATCGCCCACCTCGGTTCCGATCCGCTGAAGCCGGCTGACGGCCCGGAGCGGGCGTGGGATCGGATCTCCCGGAGCCACCGCCCGATCGGCGATCTGCTGATGGATCAGGCCGTGGTGGCCGGGGTCGGCAACGTCTACCGCGCCGAGATCCTGTTCCGCCACAAGATCCACCCGCTGCGGCCGGGGAAGTCGCTGCGCCGGACGCAGTTCCTCACGCTCTGGGGAGATCTCGTCGGGCTGATGGAGTACGGCGTCGCGACCGGGCGGATCGACACCGTGCGCCCCGAGCACACCCCCGAGGCGATGGGGCGGCCGCCGCGCAAGGACGACCACGGCGGCGAGGTGTACGTCTACCGTCGGCACGGGCAGGAGTGCCTGGTCTGCGGCGCGAAGGTCCGCACCGAGGTCCTGGTGGGGCGCAACCTTTTCTGGTGCCCTCGGTGCCAGCCCGTCTTCCGCTCGAGGGCCGTAGGCTGACGTCCGATATGACCGACGTCGGGAGGAGAGGCATGCCGCGGCCGCGCAGGTTGCTCCCGACCGGACGGGGGTGGTTCGGCACCGGGTGGGGTCGGCTCCGCCGTCAGATGAGCGAGTCGGATCGGTTCCCGCTCCTGCTCCTGCTGGTGCTGGCGCTCGGACTGACCGCCGGCGGTCTGCTGAGTCCCGACGTGGTGCCGCAGACCTCGCTGTTCCTGCCGATCGTCCTGGCCAGCCTCTGGTTGGGTCCGCGGACGCTGCCGTGGTTCGTGCTGTTCTGCCTCGTCTGCGTGCTCGTCCTGGTCGCTGAGCTCCCCGAGATCACCCCGGTGGTCGTGGTGCGGGTAGTGATCACCTTCGCGATCGCGCTGCTCCTGATCGTCACCTCGTTCCGGCGCTCGAAGCTCGGGGTCGCCGGCCCGCGCGGCGAGTCGATGTTCGTCGACCTCCGCGACCGGATCGTGCGCCAGGGCGCCATCCCGCAGCTCGCGGACCCCTGGCACGTGGAGTCGGCCTCGCGGTCGGCGGGCGGCACGTCGTTCGGTGGTGACTTCGTGGTGGCCACCCGACGTACCGACGGGTCGGCCTTGGACCTCGTCGTCGTCGACGTCTCCGGGAAGGGCGTCGAGGCCGGCACGCGGTCGTTGCTGCTCTCGGGCGCGTTCGGCGGGCTGGCCACGGCGGTGACCCCGGACCGGTTCCTGGAGGCCGCCAACGAGTATCTGCTCCGCCAGGAGTGGAGCGAGGGCTTCGCCACCGCGATCCACCTGCACCTGAGCCTGCGCACCGGGGACTTCGAACTCCGCAAGGCCGGTCACCCGCCGGCGTTGTGGTTGCACGCCGGCTCCGGGCGCTGGTCGGTCCTGGAGTCCGACGGTCCGGTGCTCGGGCTGATTGAGGGAGCCACCTTCGAGGCGGTACGCGGACGGCTGATGCCCGACGACGCCCTGGTGATGTACACCGACGGGCTCGTCGAGACCGTGCAGCGCGACATCGGCAGCGGTATCGACAAGCTCGCCGGCCGCGCCCAGTTGCTCTTCCCCAAGGGCTACGCGAACGCGGCGAGGGTGCTCATCGACGACCTCGCCACCCGCAACGACGACGGCGCACTGGTCCTGGTGCACCGGCGCGCGGCGATCTGAGGAGGAACCCATGGCCGCATTCGTCACCCGCTACGACTTCCGTGCCCCCGGCGAGGCACTGGGACGGCAGCACGAGATGTTCGCGCGCTGCCTCGAGCAGGTCGACTACCTCGAGCAGCACGGCCAGGACGCGGTGGTGCTCTCCGAGCACCACGCGACGCAGGACGGCTACCTGCCCAGTCCGCTGGTGGTGGCGAGCGCGGTGGCCGCACGCACCAGGACGCTGTCGATCTCGGTGGCCGCGCTGCTGGCCAATCTCTACGACCCGCTCCGGCTCGCCGAGGACATCGCGGTCCTGGACCACCTGAGCAACGGCCGGGTCACCTACACGATCGGGCTCGGTTACCGGCCCGAGGAGTACGCGATGTTCGAGGCTGCGTGGGAGTCGCGCGGCGCCGACATCGAAGAGGTGATCGGGGTGCTCCAGCAGGCATGGACCGGGGAGCCCTTCGAGTACCGGGGCCGGACCGTCCGGGTGCTGCCCACGCCGTACGCCGAGCCGGTGCTGTTCTACGGCGGTGGCTCGAAGGCGGCTGCCCGTCGGGCCGCGCGCTTGGGGCTGCACTTCCAACCGCAGGCCGCCGACCCTTCGCTGCGCGACCTGTACCAGGCGGAGTGCCGGGCGCACGGCCGCGAGCCCGGCTTCGTACTGCTGCCGCCCGGCGGCCCGGCCACGGTCTTCTGCTCCGAGGACCCCGACCGCTTCTGGGCCGAGAACGGGCGCTACTTCCTCGCCGAGGCGCGCGGCTACAACGCCTGGCACAACACGACCACGTCCCTGGTCCGCGACTCCTCCGACAGCGTCGAGGAGATGCGCGCCGCGGGCGTCTACGTCGTGCTGACCCCGGAGGAGCTGGTCGCACGGTGCGTGAGCCGCGAGATCCGGGTGGTCAGCTCGCACCCGCTCTGCGGCGGGCTCCCCGAGGAGCCGTCGTGGGAGAGCCTGCGGCTGGTCTGCGAGACGGTGATGCCGGCGGTGAAGGCAGCGAAGGCAGCGGCGCTCAGTCCCGGACGATCGTGACCGTGAGCTCGCCGCTGTTGTCGCCGTAGTCGAGGTCGGCCAACGCGAGCCGCACCGGACCGTCCTTGGTCGCAGTGATCCGGGCGACGTACTCGTGCCGGGAGTCGCACCCGGTCCCGCCGGAGTTCCGGGCTCGCCACTCGACGTCCTGGCCGTCGACCGAGAGCTCGAAGATGTCCTGACCGGAGGGGAGTCCGAGCGTGGTGAGCCAGCTCCGGCTCCGCTGGACGCACGCGGCGTCCACCGAGCGGGTGCCGGAGACCATCGCGGTTCCCCGGACGTAGACGGTCGCGGTCGTCCCTGCGAGCAGCCTGAGGCTGCTGACCGTGCCGCTCGCGCTGCGCGCCCGGACGGTGACCGTCTCGCTGCCGCGTCGCCAGTTCCGGGTCGAGGTGACCGGCTCGGCGGGCGCGGCAGTCGGCAGCGGCACCGGGGTGACCCGTTCGAACCGGACCGTCAGGGAACCGTCGTTGTCCCCGGGGCCGGTGGGGTCCCAGAGACGCAGGGCGACCCGTCCGGGCGTCGTCGGGGTGTAGCTCGCCGTGTGGGTGTGCAGCGCGCAGCCGGTCCGGTCGTCAGCGGGTGCCGTGCCGGTGAAGCGCCGTCCGCCGAGGTAGAGCGCACCGTGCGTGGCGCCGGGGCGGTACAGGTCGGTCGAGCCCTGGGTCTCCCAGCGGCCGTTGATCGCCAGGCACCGGCCATCGGTGTAGACCCCGCGCGCGATGCGCCGGGTGCCGGTGACCGTGACCCGGTACTCGACCCCGGCCTCGAGGACCTCGTCGGACCAGACGACGTCGCTGGTCCCGACCCGGACGTCGTCGCTGACGGTCAGCACCCGACCGGCGGTCGGTGGCGTCGGCCCCGGTGCGGCGACCACCGCCCGGACCGGGGGGATCATCGGCTGCACCTTGGTCGTCGTCCGGGACAGGATCACCTTGACGGCTCCCTGGTCCTGGTCGCGTCCTCCGAGGGTCACCTTCACCCGGGAGGTGCTGTTCTGGACGACGTTGGCGGTGTAGACGTGCTGGCCGCCCCGGCAGGATGCCTTCGCGAAGACCGCCACGCCGTTCACCCGGAGCTCGGGGTCGCCGTAGCGCGCCTCATCCGCGGCGCGGGGATTCTTGCTCCAGGCCCGTTTGGTGGGGTTCCACACGCAGGTCGCGTCGGAGACCAGCTGGTGGCCCGGCCCGAACCGGGTGACGCCGTACGCGGTCACCTTGACCGTCCGGCCCTTCCGGACCGCCAGCCGGCTGCGGGAGGTGCCCCCGGGCTCGACCACGAGCACCTCGGGCTTGGCCAGCGTCGTCATCGGGATCTCGATGTCCTCCTGGGCCAGGTCGGGTGGCGTCGGAGCTGTCGGAGCCGACCCGCCGCTGCCGATGGAGTGGTTGCCGTACCAGCTGGTCCACCCGTGCCCGCCGGCGCGGGTCAGCGAGATGTGCATGTGGTCGCGGTGCCGCAGGGTGGCCGAGCACGTCGCGACGGACGCGCAACCGGAGTTGAGGTACGCCTTCGGCGCGAAGTTGCGCGAGCTGCTGTAGATCACGTCGTTGTAGATGAGGTACATGATCCCCATCCGTCGGGCGAGCGCCGCGGTGTTGCCGGCGGCGTCGGTGGCGCGCACCCGCTTGATGAAGGCGTAGGCGTACCCGCGCTCGCGGGCGTTGTTGACGTTGACCCGCCAGTCGAAGGCGCGGCCTTCCTTGTGCTCGCTCCGTCCACCGGAGCCGCAGGCCCGGGAGATGCCGTACGAGCCGGACCCGGGGTACTTCGACTGCAGGTAGCGGGCGAGCTCCAGGGTGCCCTTCTTCGCGGTGGGGGAGCAGACGGTCTGCGGTTGGTAGCTCGGCCACGGGTCGATCGCGGCGTACGCGACCCCGGCGATGCTCACCACCGCGATCAGGATGGCGGCTGTGGTCGTCGCCCGACGACGGTGCGGGCGTGACGGAACGGCAGGGTGAGGACGTTTCCTGAAGTGCATGGGAACCGGAATTCGTGGCTGGGATTGGTCCCGGCTGCTCGAGACCCACTGCGGACGGGCCCGGCGTGCGCGCCGGGCCCTGTCGCCTGTTCATCGGCCGGGCC
>JBFJNH010000049.1:0-24735 GCA_041618295.1 Marmoricola sp. | reverse complement strand
GCTCCGGGCTCCGGTGGACGGCCAGGTCGCCGCCGTCAACGGGGCGATCGGTCAGGCCTCGACAGCCGCGGGGTCCTCGGGTTCGGGGTCCAGTGGGTCGGCCACCACGAGTTCCTCCACGACCACCAGCGGGTTCATCACCCTGACCTCGCCGGACCTGCTCGAGGTCACCGCCAACGTGGCGGAGGCCGACATCGATGACGTCCGGGTCGGTCAGTCGGCCACCGTGACCCTCTCGTCCTCGAATCGCGAGCTGGCGGCGACGGTGACCGCCGTCGCGACCGTCGAGACGATCACCAACAACGTCGTCGAGTACCCGGTGACCGTCACGCTGAGCAGTTCCGAAGGCGTGAAGCTGGGTCAATCGACCGCGGTCTCGATCACCACGGGCAGCAAGCAGGGCGTGCTCCGGGTGAGCACCAGCGCCCTGACCAGTATCGGCGAGCGCACCACCGCCACCGTTCGCGGTGACGACGGCGTCGACCAGGTCGTCCCGGTGACCACCGGTCTGAAGGGAGATGGCGTCACCGAGATCCTCTCCGGTCTCGAGAGCGGCGACGTCGTCGTCCTGCCGGAGACGAGCACGGGCACGGGTGGGTTCAACTTCCCGGGAGTCGGCGGGCTCGGTGGGCGGCGATGAGTGCACCGGTCGTCGCGATCGCTGGACTGACCAAGGTCTACGGGCACGACGAGACCGAGGTGCGAGCGCTCGACGGTGTCGACCTGGTGGTGGAGCGTGGCGACTACGTCGCCGTAATGGGTGCGTCCGGCTCCGGGAAGTCGACCCTGATGAACATCATCGGCTGTCTCGACGTCGGCAGTACAGGCCGGTACGCCCTGGATGGCATCGATGTACGCCGCTTGGACGAGCGTCGACTCTCCCGTGCCCGCAACCGGAAGATCGGATTCGTCTTCCAGTCGTTCAACCTGATTCCGCGCACCAGCGCTCAGCTGAACGTCGAGCTGCCGTTGGCCTACGCCGGGATCCGATCCGAGGCTCGGCGTCGGCGCGCCTCCGAGGCGCTGGCTCGGGTCGGCCTCGCTGACCGGGCTGAGCACCTGCCCTCGGAGCTCTCCGGCGGTCAGCAGCAGCGGGTGGCCGTCGCCCGTGCTCTGGTAACCGAACCTGTGCTGCTGCTGGCCGACGAACCGACCGGGGCACTGGACTCGCACAGCACCGAGGACGTTCTTCGGCTCTTCGACGAGCTCGCTGCCTCCGGCCGGACCCTGGTCCTGATCACCCACGAGGATGAGGTCGCTGCCCACGCGAAGCGGGTGATCCAGATGCGCGACGGCCGGATCGTCTCCGACGAGCGACTCGTGGCCGTCGACGCACCCCCTCCTCGGCACCGGAACCGTGCCGCGCGGGCGGTGGCGCCATGATGCTCGGCGAGACGGCACGGTTCGCGTGGCGGGGAGTGACGGCCAACAAGGTGCGCACGGGCCTGACCACCTTGGGCATCCTGATCGGGGTGGCGGCCGTGATCATCCTGGTGGCTGTCGGCACGGGTTCGAGTCGCAGCGTGCAGGAATCCATCTCCGCCCTGGGCTCGAACACCCTGACGATCACGGCCAGCTCCACCGCCGCGGGTGGCCGCGGCGGCCCGGGCGGTTTCGGCCCACCCGGTGGCTTTGGCGGTGGGGCGCCCGGCCTCGCCGGGAGCACCTCGACCAGTCAGAACGCGACCAAGTCGCGGAACCCTGAGGTCACCTTGGAAGACGCCCGGGCCATCGCGACGAGCACCGAAGCTCCGCACGTGCTCGGGGTTGCGCCGGTGGTGTCGGCGCAATCGGTGACCGCCACCTTCCAGGGGGCCTCGCACTCGGTCAGCACGTTCACAGGGTCCACCCCGGCCTACGTGAGGATCGACAACTCCGAGGTGGAACAGGGGGCTGTGTTCAGCGACAACGACTACACCTCTCGCCGTCGGGTCGCGCTGCTGGGCAAGACGGTGGCGGAGAACCTGGCGGGCAGCGACACCACCGCCCTCCTCGGCGAGTACGTCGCGTTCAACGGCGTCGCTTTCGAGGTCGTCGGCATCCTCGCCGAGAAGGGGAGCACCGGGCCGCAGGACCAGGACGACCGGGTGCTGGCCCCGGCGACGGCGGTCCAGGACACCCTGGCCGGGTACGGCGCGCTCAGCTCGATCACGGTGAAGGCGACCGCTGCCGACGCCGTGGAGTCCGCCACGGCCGAGGTCCAGTCCATTCTTGACTCCCGTCACGGGGTCACCGCGTCCGATCGTGACTACTCGGTGTCGAGCGCGACGTCGTTCCTGGAGGCCGCCACCTCCTCCAACCGCACCTTCACGGTGCTGCTCGGTGCCGTCGCTGCGATCTCGTTGCTGGTCGGCGGCATCGGAGTCATGAACATCATGCTGGTCACGGTGACGGAGCGGACCCGCGAGATCGGGATCCGCAAAGCCATCGGCGCTGGCCGGGGGGACATCGTCGGCCAGTTCCTCGCCGAGGCAGTGCTGCTCTCCGTCTTCGGTGGGTCCGTCGGGGTCGTCGTGGGTCTCGCGGGGTCCCAGCTGACGATCGTCGGCGTCGAACCCGTGGTGGCGCCGTACTCCGTAGTGCTGGCGTTCGGTGTGGCGGTCCTCATCGGACTCTTCTTCGGTTTCTACCCGGCGCACCGCGCCGCGTCCCTTCGACCCATCGAGGCGCTTCGTTATGAGTGACACCCGCATCGACATCGACACCTCCGACGACGAGGAGTGGCTCGCCGCACCTCGTGCGCGCTCGCGGCTCTCAGCCCTGCTCGCCGGCGCTCTTCTGCTGTCGTTGACCTTCCTCGGCGGTGTCCTGGTGCAGAAGCACTGGGGTGCAACGGGGACAGGAGGTTCCGGCGCGCCGCCGGGACTTGCGGGCGGGTTCCCGAACGGCGCAGCACCCTCGGGGTTCCCCCAGCCCGGGGGTGCTGCGCTCGGGGGTCAGCGAGGGGCCACGACCGACCAGCCCGGTGCCACCAGCTCCGGGACGCGCTCGGTGATCGGCACGGTGGTGTCGATCCGGGGTACGACCTGGGTCGTGGAGGACCTCGGTGGAACCCGACACACGATCACCGTGCCGACCGAGACCACCGTTGTCCGCGAGCAACGGTCCTCGACCGACACGGTCGCCGCCGGCGACACCGTGACCATCACGGGTTCGGGAGCTCGTGACGACCAGCTCAATGCCTCCCGCGTCACCCTCCGCTGACCTGTCGTAAAGGAAATCCGAGCCGATGTTCTCAAACCGTTTCACCTCCCTGTTCGTCGTTGCCGTCACCAGCGCCGCCGTGCTCACCGGCTGCGGCTCCGGATCCACGGAGGGATCGCCAGCCTCCTCCGAGAGCGCCCCGTCCCCAGAACCGTCCGACGGCACAGGTGCCGACCGGCCCGGTCATCCGGATCCCGAGTTCTTCACCGCGATGCGAGCCTGCCTCGAGGCCGCCGGACTGGACGATGTCCTGCCGGACTCGCTCCCCGGTGGCGCGGACGGCCGTGTCCCCAGTGGTGCCCCCAGCGGCTTCCCGACCGACGGCAGCGCGCCCCGCCCGCCGGACGGCGCTCCTCCGTCGGGTGCGCCGGGACGGGGAGGAGCGTTCTCAGCGCTTGCGGACCCCGCCGTGCAGGACGCCTTGGAAGCCTGCGGCATCGAGCTGCCGACGGGTCCGGGTAGCTGACGGCGGATACAGCGCGCCGATCCGCTCGGCCCCGGCCGCCGGGATGGGATGCTGCAGGGGTGAGCCTCCGCACGCTGCTGGACAGCCTCCCGTCCGACCCCCGGGTCGTGGTCAGCGGGAATCACGCCACCCCGCGGCACCTGCTCGGTCTGGTCGACGAGGCCCTGCCGGAGTACCGGCTGTGGGTGCTGAACGGCCAGGTCGGGCTGCCGGACCGTGAGGGCGTCACCTTCGAGACGCCGTTCGTCGGACCGGGGATGCGGGGCAGCCCGCGGCTGAGCTACGTGCCGTGCCGACTCTCCCTGGTCCCGCAGCTCTTCCGTACGACGATGCCGCCCGACCTGGTGGTCCTGCACACCACGCCGCCGCGCGACGGTCGGGTCTCCCTCGGTATCGAGGTCAACATCCTCCCGGCCGCCGTCGAGGCGGCGCACGCCCGAGGCGCGGTGGTGATCGCCCAGGTGAACCCGGCGATGCCCTGGACCTCGGGGGACGCCGAGGTGGAGGTCGGCTCGATCGACCTGCTGGTCGACGCCGAGGAGGAGCTGGTGACCGCGCCCGCGACCGTGATCGACGACGAGGCCCGGGCGATCGGGGCAGCGGTCGCCGCCCGCGTGCGCGACGGCGCCACCGTCCAGGCGGGGATCGGGGCGGTCCCGGACGCAGCTCTGTTCGGTCTGGTCGGCCGGCGCGGGCTGAAGGTGTGGACCGAGATGTTCTCCGACAGCGTGCTGCTGCTGGAGCGCGCCGGGGCGCTCGACCCGGAGGTCCCGTTGCGGCCGTCGTTCCTCTTCGGATCCGCTGAGCTGCTCGCCTGGGTCGACGACAACCCGCGCATCCGGATGATCCGGACCGAGACCGCCAACGACCCCGCCCGGATCGCCGCGAACCCCTCGATGGTCTCGGTGAACACGGCCCTGCAGGTGGACCTCTTCGGTCAGGCGAACGCCTCCCGGGTCGGCGCCCGGATCCACTCCGGGTTCGGCGGGCAGACCGACTTCATCGTCGGCGCCATGCACAGCTCGGGCGGCCAGGCGCTGCTGGCGCTCCGCTCGTGGCACCCGAAGGCGGACGTGTCGACGATCGTGCCGCTGCTGACCTCGCCCACGACGTCGTTCCAGATGACCGCCGTGGTCACCGAGCACGGCCCGGCCGAGGTGTTCGGTCTGGACGAGAAGCACCAGGCTGCGGCGATCATCGACCACGCCGCGCACCCGCGGGTCCGCGACGAGCTGCGTGCCGCGGCGGCAACGCTCGGTCTGGCCTGATCCGGCCTACGCTGGAGCATGGACTCCGCTCTCACCACGGTCGGATTGCCGGCGGCGCTCGCGATCATCATGTTCGGACTCGGCCTCTCGCTGACGATCGACGACTTCCGCCGGGTCGGACGGACCCCGAAGGCCGTCCTGGTCGCGTTGCTCGCCCAGGTGCTGCTGCTGCCGGCCCTGTGCTTCGGCCTGGTGAAGCTGTTCGACCTGGATCCGGTGCTCGCGGTCGGGATGATGCTGCTCGCGGCGTCCCCCGGCGGGACGACGGCCAACCTGTTCAGCCACCTGTTCCGCGGGGACGTCGCGCTCAACGTGAGCCTGACTGCGGTGAACTCGGTGCTGGCGGTGCTCACGCTGCCGGTGGTGGTCAACCTCGCCCTGGACCACTTCGCGCCGTCCGGGGCCGAGGACGTCGGCCTCCAGCTCGGCAAGACGCTCCAGGTCTTCGCGGTCGTGCTGATCCCGGTCGCGATCGGCATGCTGGTACGACGATCGTCGCCGGACTTCGCGGACCGAGCCGATCGCCCGGTGCGGATCGCCTCCGCGGTGGTCCTGGTGGTGGTGATCGCCGGGGCCCTGCTCGCGGAGCGGGAGAACCTCGGCGACTACCTCGCCGACGTCGGCGTCGTGACGGTGCTGTTCTGCATCTGCTCGCTGGTTATCGGCTACCTGCTCCCGAGGTGGGTGGGACTCGCCGACCGGCAGGCGACCGCGATCGCGTTCGAGGTCGGCATCCACAACAGCACCCTGGCGATCGCGGTGGCCGTCAACGTGCTCGGCGACGATGCGTACGCCGTCCCGGCCGCGGTCTACGGGATCGCGATGTTCCCGCTGGCGGCCCTCGCCGGTGTGGTGTTCCGGCGGAGGGCCGCGGCGGCGCTCAGTAGCTGAACGTGGTGACCGGGTCCTCGCCGATCCACTCCCAGAGCTGGACGGTCCCGCCGAGCTCGGCGTTGGCCGGCAGCGCGTCAGGGTCCAGAGCGCGGGCGTTGAAGCAGAGCGGGCAGACCAGGAACCGGCCCCCTGCGGCCTCGTAGCGCTTCATCAGCTCCTGGATCGAGGGACAGCCCTCGCAGGCGAGCCCGACGGCGTGCCCGGGCAGGACCATCCGGACGGCCTCCTTGGTCAGGAACATCAGGGACTCGCGGCCCGCCTCGGCGGCGCCGACGGCGACGAGCAGGGCGACGGTGACCTTCTCGGGGTCCTCCAGTCCGGTGGTCAGGCTGATCGCAGCGCGGTTGCTCATGGTGCTTCTCCTTTGGGGTGGGTGATGCCGGGACGGGTTCAGGGCTGGTCAGGGCAGCGGGCAGGCGGGGGCGGCGCCGGGAGTGTGGAAGCCGGAGCAGAGCAGGTCGAGAGTCCGGATCACCTCGTTGCCGGTGGTGAGCAGGTGCTGCTCGATGACCCGCTCGTCGGTGGGATCGTCCGCGGCGCTCAGCCGGATCCGCCAGCGCAGGTAGATCCGCGGGCCGATCTGGCCGACGGAGGCGTCGAGGACCTCGAAGGCGTCCTCCCCTCCGAACCACTGCCGGAACATCTCGACGGTCTCCCCGGCGCCGGTCACCTCGACCGGGCCGCGCGGCAGCAAGCACCGGAACCGGACATCGGGAGCGAGGCAGGTGCCCATCTGGGCGAAGTCGCGGGTGCTGAGACCGTCGAGGAACGCGCCAGCGACGCTCCAGGCCTGCGGGGGTGCGGGGCTCAGGGTGGTTTCCATGCCTCGATTCAACGGGCGCTGGGCTCACCTCACATCGGCAGGATCACCGATCTTTCGCGGGTGCTGCGGACGCCTCCACCAGGCCGTGCTGGAGGGCGAACATCGCGGCGGCGCCCCGTCCGGTCACGCCCGTCTTGGCGAAGATGTGCTCGACGTGGGTCGCCACCGTCCGCGGGGAGACGGAGAGACGTGCCGCGATCTCCTTGTTCGGCAGGCCCCGGACCAGGAGCTCGAGGACCTCGACCTCGCGGGCGGTCAGCCCGGCTACCCGGCTGACCCGACGGCGTACCGGGTGGCCGGCGGCCTCGAGCACCGCCTGGACGGCGGCCCCGTCGAGACGCCCGGCGCGCACCTCGTCCTGACAGGCGGTGGCACGGGCGGGCTGGCCCAGGGCGCTGCGCCCTGGACGCTCCTCGGCGAGGTCCTGGTAGAACGCGGCGGCCGCCAGCACCCGGCCCGGCACCGGGACCGCAGCGCCTGCCAGGCCGCGGGGGTACCCGCTGCCGTCCATCCGTTCGTGGACCATCCCGGCGACCGCGCCCAGCCGGGCGAGCTGCGGCTGCCGGGAGAGGGTCCGCTCGGTCAGGTAGGGCACCGTCCGCAGACGTTCGCGCTCCGAGGAGGTGTGCGGGAGGGGCTTGTTCCAGATGCCGGTGGAGACGCCGGCGGCGCCGAGGCGGTGCACCAGGCCGGCGCGCCGTACCAGCGCCACGTCGCCCGCAGGCAGGCCTGCGACGACCGCGGCCCGGGCGGCGAGGTCGGCGACGGCCCGGGAGTGGCCCAGGTACCAGGGTGACTTCAGGTCGCCGTAGTCGGCGAGGATCTCCAGCGCGGACTCCAGTTCGGCGTCGTCGAGGGTCCGGTCCAACGGCCGGCAGCCGGCGATGACCAGCCCCCAGGCGTCCACGTGGTCGAGGTCCCCGATCACCGCACCGGCGTTGTCGACCAGCAGGTCGACCAGGTGCGGGTCGAACTCGGTGCCGCTCCGCGACAGCAGCATCTCGACCGCCGCGTCCGGACCACCGAGGCGGCAGAACACCTCGGCGTCGTCGGCGATCTGGACGATCCGCATCACTGGCTCGATCTGCTCCCCGGCGAGGTCGCCCGGGACGCCTTTGCCGTCCCAGCGCTCGAAGGCCTGCGGGAGGCTCCGCCGGACCCGCTCGTCGAGGCCGAGCCGCTCGGCGATGTTCCCGGTGGTCTGGCAGTGCAGGACCATCCCGTGTACGGCGTCACGGAAGCCGCCGCTGAGGAACCGGCCGAGGACGGTCATCCGGCGGACCGGCCCGGATCCGGCGCCCACGTGGCTGAGCATCATCCGCATCATCGGCAGACCGACCTTGTCGACCTGGTAGCTGTCGGCCCGGATCTGCCGGTCGTCCCCGAACCAGTGCGCCAGCTCGTGGGAGTCCGCGATGCACCCGACCCAGGCCAGCAGGGAGACGTAGAAGGTCGCCGCCTGCTCGTCCTCGTCGAACCCGGCGAGCCGGGCCAACCGGGTGGCGATCACGGTCTGCCGGAGCACGTGCTCCTCCGGCAGCCCGAGGCCGAGATCGGTGGCCAGCGAGAGCGAGGCGACCAGGTCGGCGAGGTTGACCCCCGGCAGGGATGCCATGGCGAGCAGCGTAGTCCCGCCCGTCGGTGGCTACCGCCAGACGCGGACGTAGTCGACCTGGGTGGTCAACCGGGCGGGCACCAGGTCGGGGTCGTACTGGTTCCCGACGGTCCCCATCGCCTGGTTGAGGGCCAGGTAGAACGGGTGGTCGAACGGCGCCGGAGAACCTTCGCCGTGGACGATCGAGGAGTAGTCGTTGATCAGGCAGACCTCGCCGTTGAGCAGGATCGTCACCCGACCCGGCTCCCACTCCATCCCGTAGGTGTTGAACTTCCCGACCCTGATCGGGCACTCGGCCGTCCGGACGTTCTTGTGCGTCCCGCCCTCGGTCGTGCCGGGCAGGTAGTGCATGAACGGCTTGAGCAGGCCGGGGGTCGAGCTGTACATCTCGGCGAAGTCGAGCTCGCCCGAGGACGGCCACGGGCCGTAGGTGTCCGTGACCGGCCAGAGCCAGAACGACACCTGGGATCCCGGAACCTGGAGGTCGGGGATCTTGGCGCGGACCTCGTACTTGCCGTAGGTCTGGGAGTAGGTCTGGTGGTGCATGACCTGGCCGAACGCGTACCGGGAGGCGAAGTTCTGGCCGCAGGCGCGGCTCTCGCCGAGGTCGACCACCGAGAGCTCCAGGTTCCCGCCCTGGACGCCGACGGTGTCGGGACTGTCGTAGGCGCAGGCGTACATCGCCGGGGTCCCGGTGGTGAACCCGCTCTTCTCGGTCTCCTGCGGGACCCAGTAGCGCCGGTCCAGCTCGGGTCCGGAGAACTCGTCGTTGTAGGTGCAGACCCAGGCGCGGCCGTCGGCCTTGCGCGGCTGGGCGCCGCCGCACGTCGGCGAGGTCTGCGGCGGCGGGGACACGATCGTGATCGGGAACTGACCGCTGGCGCCTTCCAGGTGCGTCCCGGTCGCGGGCATGCTCGCGAAGTAGTTGTAGGTGCCGAGGAACTCCCGCCCGGGAACCCGCAGGGTGGCGGTCAGGTTCCGGTCCAGGACTGCCTCGGAGACCTGGTTGTAGCCGGCGTTGTACGGTCCCGCGGTGTTGAGGTAGACGGTGTCGCCCGCGGCGGCCGGCGGACCGACCTTCACCGTGACCCGGCCGCTCTCCCGCAGGATCAGCTCCGCGGGATAGCTGTGCACGCTGATCTCGGGCTCCTCCAGGGCCGCGGTCGGCTCCTCGGCCGCGCGCAGGCCGGCGCGGGCGGTACCGCTGGCGCCCAAGACGAGGGCGATCACGGCGAGCCCGGAGACGGTCAGAACGGTGAGACGAGACATGGTCTTCTCCTTGGCCGGGTGCAGCGGCCGGCGAGCAGTGGCCCGAGTGGGGGATGGAGCGTAGAGCCGATCGGTACCCACAACTCTCCGGGTGCCCGTGGAGTTACGCGACCCGCCCGCGGAGGCCGGGCGCTCGGCCTACCCGCCCGGCGCGCCTCGGGGCGCCCGCCCGTAGATTGGTGCCCATGGATACCAGCAAGCCCACCAGCGACCTCTCCGACCTGCTCCTCGGAGGCGTCTGCTCGGTCCTGGTGAACATGCTCTGGATCATGATCGCTCCCGGCGACCAGCGGATCATCCTGGTCGCGATCGCCTCGGTCGTGCTCGGCACGCTGATGCTCGCCGGTGACCGCACCGGGGCCTACGGGATGGGCATCATCGTCGGGGCGATGCTCGCCGGGGTGATCGGTCTGGTCCTCGTCGCGTCCGGGATGTCGGCGATCGCCTAACGCCGGTCGTCGGGACCGCTCGGCATGAACTGAGCAGCGATGTGCTCCCAGGCGTTGTCGATCAGCGTCACCAGGTCGATCCGCATCGCCTTGCGCACGTGCGGCTTCTCGAGCTCCCGGTCGACGAACCGGACGATGAAGCGGCGCAGCTCCCCGTCGAGCCCGGTCAGCTTCTGCAGCACCGTGGCGCGGCGTGAGTCGGAGTCGACCGTCATCACCACCGCGTCCGGGTGCGGGGGAGTGATGTGCCACAGGATCGTGAGCGGCTCGACGAGCTCCATCGTCAGCCGCAGCGGGAGCAGCACCTCGGCGTTGAAGCGCAGCATGTCGACGCCGAGGTCGAGGTCGAAGGCCACGTTGACCGGCAGGTTGACCTCGTAGCCGACGACGTCGGGCAGCGCCTCGCCGTACGCCGTGCCGAAGGTTCCGGTCGCGGTCACCTTGGCGACCTTGCGCCCCGGTCCGGCTCCGATGGGCCCGAGCTGGAAGTCGTCCCCGAGCACCCGGTTGATCGACTCCATCACCCGGTCCCGGTGCAGGACCAGGTTCATGAACCGCATCCCGAACTCGTCGTACCCGAGGGTTTGGAACGTCTCACCCGGGGGGTCCTCGACGGTGTTCACCACGTCGGTCTCCACGTCGGTCCCCGCGTCGTCGAACACCTCGGGTGCAGCAGGTTCCTCGGCCTCGGGCTCGGTGGCGGCAGCGTCGGTCACCCGACGATCATCTGACACGTCCCGGCCCGCCGGTACGGCGGCCCCGCGAACCGGCTCCCCGAGGTCCGACCTGCGCTCCCGCTGGGAACAACCCCCCGGGTCGGGTCGTTGAACTGCTGACGAGTCGGTACGATCGATTTGTCAGGCTGGCGCCGCAGTGGTGAGCTGGCTTCTGGACAGATACAGCGGCCTCCAAGGAGGAGACCATGCAGAGCAGCAACCCCGTCTTCACGCGTGTCGAGGGCTTCAACGGCAAGGGCCAGACCGGCTACGCCGGGTTCGAAGAGCCCACCTACGGCACGCCCGCGACCCACACCGGCTCCGGGACCGGGCGGATGGACATCGACTCGGTCGTCCAGAAGACCGCGATCACTCTCGGCGTCGTCGTCCTCGCGGCCGCGGCCACCTGGTACCTCAGCGGCGACATCTTCGGTGTCGACGGCCAGGTCGACAGCGAGGTCGCGTCGCGCCTCTACGTCCTCAGCATCGTGGGAGCACTCGGCGGGTTCGCGCTGTCGATGGTGAACTCCTTCAAGAAGGTCGTCAGCCCCGCCCTCGTGATCGCGTTCGCCGCGCTCCAGGGTGTCGCGGTCGGTGCCTTCAGCAAGGTGATGGAGGCGTCCTTCGGTGACGGTCTCGTCGTCGGCGCCGTGCTCGGCACCGTGGCCGCGGTGGCCGGCACCCTGACGGCGTACAAGGTCTTCGACATCCAGGTCGGCAACAAGTTCCGTACCTGGGTCATCGGGATGATGTTCGGCTTCGTCGCCGTCACGATGCTCGACTTCGGGTTGAGCTTCTTCGATGCCCAGCTCGGCTTCAACGGCTTCGGCGGTCTCGGCCTGATCATGAGCTTCATCGGGCTGGCCATCGGCGTCCTGATGCTGATCCTCGACTTCGACTTCGTCGAGAAGGGCATCGCAGCCGGTCTCCCGGAGCGCGAGTCCTGGCGCGCAGCCTTCGGGCTGACCGTGACCATCGTCTGGATCTACATCGAGATCCTGCGGATCCTGGCGATCCTGCGCGGCGACTGATCCTGCTGTCACCGGGCGCCCGTCGGACGAGTCATCGTCCGGCGGGCGTTCGTGCTTCTCGGCTCCACGATCCTGAGCGGGCGGCCGCGCCCCGGCGTCGACCTGCTTCCGTCGGGAAGCAGGGTCCGAAACAACCGATTCCTCCCCCGCCCGCCGATCGGTGGTCCGGCCACTAGATTGAGGGCCATGGACTACGCGAACTCGCTCCTGGACCTGATCGGCAACACCCCGCTGGTCAAGCTCGACCGCACCCTGCGGGAGCCGGGTGCGCAGGACGACGGTCCGATGCCCCTGGTGCTCGCCAAGGCCGAGTACTTCAACCCGGGCGGGTCGGTGAAGGACCGGATCGCGACCCGGATGATCGACGCCGCGGAGGCGTCGGGTGCGCTGCAACCGGGAGGCACGATCGTCGAGCCGACCTCCGGCAACACCGGGGTCGGGCTGGCCTTGGTGGCCCAGCAGCGGGGCTACACGTGCGTCTTCGTCTGCCCGGACAAGGTGAGCGAGGACAAGCGCAACGTCCTCAAGGCGTACGGCGCCGAGGTCGTCGTCTGCCCCACCGCGGTCGCTCCCGAGCACCCGGACAGCTACTACAACGTCTCGGACCGGCTCGCTTCCCAGCCGGGAGCCTGGAAGCCCGACCAGTACTCGAACCCGAACAACCCGCGTTCGCACTACGAGGACACCGGGCCGGAGATCTGGCGGCAGACCGAGGGGCGGATCACCCATTTCGTGGCGGGGATGGGCACCGGCGGCACCATCAGCGGTGTCGGCAAGTTCCTGAAGGAGCAGGACCCCGCCATCCAGGTCATCGGCGCGGACCCGGCGGGCTCGGTCTACTCCGGCGGCACCGGCCGTCCGTACCTGGTCGAGGGCGTCGGTGAGGACTTCTGGCCCGAGACGTACGACCGTACCGTCGCGGACCGGGTGATCGAGGTCTCCGACGCCGACTCGTTCGCGATGACCCGCCGGCTCGCCCGCGAGGAGGGTCTCCTGGTCGGGGGCTCCTCGGGGATGGCTGCCTTCGCCGCCGCCCAGGTCGCGCACGAGCTCGCGGGCACCCCGGAGGGCGCGGACGCGGTCATCGTGGTCCTGCTGCCGGACTCCGGGCGCGGCTACCTGACCAAGGTGTTCAACGACGACTGGTTGGCGCAGTACGGGTTCCTCGCGGCCCAGGACGACCAGACCGTGGGGGAGGTGCTCCGGGCCAAGAGCGGCAGCCTGCCCGACCTGGTACACACCCACCCGACCGAGACGGTGGCCGAGGCGATCGCGATCCTCAAGGAGTACGGCGTCTCGCAGATGCCCGTGGTCCGGGCCGAGCCGCCGGTGATGGCGGCGGAGGTCGCCGGCTCGGTCTCCGAGCGCGCGCTGCTGGAGGCGCTCTTCGTCGGTACCGCCAAGCTCGCCGACCAGGTCGAGCTGCACATGAGTCCGCCGTTGCCGACGATCGGCGCCTCCGCCGGGGTGGCGGACGCGATCGAGGCTCTCGGCAACGCCGACGCACTCCTGGTCCAGGAGGACGGCCGGCCGGTCGGGGTGATGACCCGGGCGGACTTGCTGACCTTCATCGCCGCGTTCCGCTGAGGGTCGGCACGACGTCCGCGATCGGGTCCTGGATAATCCCGTATTGTCCGTTTGTGGACATTCGTTCGTATCGTGCCCAGCCGTGATCTATTGTTTCCTCATCGGTCGCGATATCCGTACCCCACATGGATGCGACCGCGATCCGTTGGGGTGCAGCGCCGGCCTCTGGCCAGGCGCACAACGGATCGGGTGGCGGGGTGATCCTGGGAGGGGTACCCCGCCACCACCCCACACTTTCCGCCACGAGTCCGGGGGTCGCAGTTGAGCTACCTCACGATCGGCGCCGACGGCGAGGCGGAGATCGAGGTCTCCCGCTCCCGGTTCCGCTGCCTGCTGGTGCGGGTGGAGGACGAGATGTCGGCGCGCAGCGTCGTCGAGCAGGCCCGCAAGGAGCACTGGAACGCGCGGCACCACTGCTCGGCCTTCGTGCTGGGACCGGACCGGGCGATCGAGCGCTCCAACGACGACGGGGAACCCCCGGGGACGGGTGGGGCGCCGATGCTGGAGGTGATCCGGGGTCGCGAGGTCAGCGACGTCGCGGCGGTGGTGACCCGCTGGTTCGGCGGCACCCTGCTCGGCACCGGGGGTCTCTCCCGGGCGTACGCCGACGCGGTTCGCGCCGCCTTCGACACCACCTCCCTGGTCGAGCGGGTCGAGCAGGAGCTCTGCGACGTCACGGTCGACCTGGCTGCGGCGGGCCGCCTCGAGCACGAGCTGCGTTCGCGCGGCACCAAGGTGCTGCGGATCGAGTACACCGACGTGGCCACCCTGGAGCTCGCGGTGCCGACGGTGGCGGTCACGGTTGTCGAGGAGATCGTTGCCGAGCTCACCGAGGGCGCAGCCGAGCTGAACCACCGGGGTCGCCGGTGGGTCGACGCCCCGGTCGCGGGCTGAGCGATCGCTGCAGCTCGCGTCCCGCGTCTCGCCCTCGCCCTCGCCCTCGCCACCGCCGTCCCTGGACGGCTGTCTCGAGCCAGGTGCGGATCGCCCGGGGTGCCTGAGGGATCTCCGGGAACAGAGCGGTCATAAAGCAATTTAAAGAACCATAGTGACAATTCGGACAATCAACGCTAACCTGGACGTACCAATGTGGGGTTGGTCGTCCGTGAGGGAATGCACGTCGTGCGCGCCCGAGGTCATCTCAAGACGCTCCGTCCCCCCGAGGGAGGAGTCGATTCATGAGGAAGTACCTCATCACCCTGGCCGTCGTGCTCGTCGGGTCCCTGGCCCTGTCCGGACCCGCTGACGCGCGCCGGAAGCCCAAGCCCCCGCTGCCCCCGCCGCCGACCACGTCGGACAGCTGCGGCACCACGGTGCTCAAGGCGGACGGCAGCGCCTGGGTGTGCACCCTGGTCGACGACTTCGACGGGACTGCGCTCGACCGGAGCGTCTGGGTCCCGCAGACGACCTTCGCGATGGGCTCCCAGGGAGCGCACACCTGCTACGCCGATGACCCGGCGAACGTGTCGGTCGCCGACGGGTCCCTCAACCTGACGATGCGGCGGGTCTCGACCCCGGTCTCCTGCGACTTCGGCGGGCTCACCGGTCCGACCAACTACGTGTCCGGTGGCGTGATGAGCTACCGGCTGTTCAGCCAGCAGTACGGCCGTTTCGAGGCGCGGATCAAGAACACCGCGACCACCGCGCCGGGTCTGCACGAGGCGTTCTGGCTCTGGCCGGACGACCGGTACCCCTCGAACACGTTCTGGCCGTACGCCGGCGAGATCGACATCGCGGAGACCTACTCGTCGTACCCGACCCTGGCGATCCCGTTCGTGCACTACAGCGCCGACATCTGGGGCGCGATGCCCGGCACCAACACGGCCTGGGACTGCGCGGCGTACCGCGGCGACTGGAACACCTACACGCTGGAGTGGACGGCCTCGCAGATCCAGATCTTCGTCAACGGCAGGCTCTGCCTGACCAACACCTCCGGCGACTCCGCCTTCATGAAGCCGTACATCATGGCGCTCACGCAGGGGATGGGCGCCGCCGGCAACGTGTACGACGGTCGCGCGCCGATTCCGGCGACGATGAGCGTCGACTACGTGAAGGTCTGGAAGTAAGGACTGCGAGCGGGCCCGTTGGGGGTGGGTCCGCTCAGCAGGCAGTGCCTCGGTCGACGGAGAGAACGGCTCCGGTGACCGAGGCTGCTGCGTCCGAGGCCAGGTAGGCGACCGCGTCGGCGATGTCGCTGGGCGGCATGAACCCGTAGCGGGCGCCGGCGGTCTCCATCAGCAGGCCCCAGTCCAGGCTGCTGTCGGCGTGCTCCGCGGCCGCGTTGGTCGGCAGGTCGGTCTGGACGCCGCCGGGGCAGATGGTGTTGACCCGGATGCCGAAGTCGGCGAGCTCCAGCGCCAGGGACTTCATCAGCATGATCACGCCGCCCTTGGAGGCGCAGTACGCCGCCTGGTACGGCTGGGCGCGCAGGCCGGCGATCGAGGCGATGGTGACGATGTTGCCGCGGCTCTCCCGGAGGTGGGGGAGGGCTGCGTGGCTCATCAGCATCGGTCCGGTCAGGTTGACGCCGAGGTGGCGTTGCCAGGTGGCGACGTCGAGGTCCTCGAAACGGCGGAACTGGTCGATCCCCGCCACGTTGACGACGATGTCGAGCCCGCCGAGCTGGGTGGCGGCCGCCTCGACGGCGCTGGTCACCGAGTCCGGGTCGCTGACGTCGCAGGCCAGGATCGTGCCGGTCGCGTTGAGGTCGAGGCCGACCACGGCTGCGCCTTCGGCGGTCAGCAGCTCGACCGTCGCCGCACCCACGCCGCCGGCAGCCCCGGTGACCAGTGCCCTCTTGCCCTCGAACCGTCCCGCCATGTCGTACTCCGTTTGTGTCGTGGTGTGCGCGCCCGTCCGGACACCAGGGCAGGCTACCAAGCAAATGCTTGGTCGCGGACCCGGGGGACCGTCCGGTCGCGCCTCAGGGGACCTTGGAGAAGGCGACGCCCATCGGGGTGAGCCGGCCGTACTTGTCGTACAGGGTGCTCCACTTGAGGTTCGGTCGGGAGGAGACGTTGTCACCCATCCAGGCGTAGCGCTGCACGTAGGGCAGGGTGTCGAGCATCGAGGTGACCGAGCGCATGAACTTCACGGCCTTGGCCCAGTTGATCGAGGCAGAGCCGGTATGGGTGCGCCGATCGATCACGCCGAGCTCGGTGATCCAGATCGGCTTGCGGTAGTTGTTGCGGATCTGCTGGGTGTAGGTCTTGATGCGCGCGACCGCACCGGTGTCGTTGATGTCGGCGTAGAAGTGCAGGGCGATGAAGTCGACCCGGAGACCGCGCGCCTTCGCGATCCTCATGAACTCCTTGAGCCACCCGTTGTTCGGGACCGCGGGAACCGGGCTGCCCAGGATCAGGCCGGTCTTCATCAGCTTCGGCCAGAGCTTGGCAGCCTGCATCGGGGTCATGTTGGCCTGGTTGACGCCGTCGGGCTCGTTGAAGCCGAGCAGGTAGCGGTACTTCCCGGCCTTGCGTCCCGCGATCAGCGTGTTGATCGAGGCGTCGGTGACCGATGTCGCCGAACGGAGCATCGGCACCGTGTCGAGGCCCGGGGTCGATGCCGGCACCCGGTAGGTCCAGTTGTAGGTCCAGCGGCCGCCGGCCGCGGTCAACTTGTGCGGACGGTTCTGGTCGGAGTCCTTCAGGTACTTGGCCGAGGCGATGCCGTGCCCCCTGGTGGGGACCGCGGTGGCAGGTTCGCGCAGAGCCAGGAAGGAGGCTGCGAGGACCAAGGAGAGGCTTGCCGCGGTGACGGGACGAGAGAAGCGCACGGTCTCCTATCGGCAGATCTGGCGCAGAGCTGAGCCGTACCCCACGTACGTCAGGCGACGGCGAATCGCTCGTCGGTGTAACGGCGCAGGTTCCGCAGGAACCACCGGAATCCGGCGTTGAGCAGCGGCTTGCTCGGTGCCAGGGTGACGCGGGCAGCGCCGGTGACCTCCATGGCCATGGTCCAGGTCAGCCGGCAACCGTCGCTGGTGGGCACGACGTCGTACCGCTCGGCGAAGGCCTTGATCCGCTTCTCCGACGCCTCGTTGAACCGGAAGGCGAGCAGGGTGTGCTCCTCCCACGCCAGGAACTCCTCGGCGCCGACGAGCCCGCCGAGCATCGAGACCGTCCGCATCATGCCGACGCCGCGGGGTTCCGGCGTGGTCCAGACGACGCTGGTGATCGCCTTGGCCCAGTGCGGCCAGGCCTCGGCGTCGGCGAGGACCTCGAAGAGCTGCTCCGGGGTGATGGCGAGGTCGACGCTGTTGGAGAACCTGTTCTTGGCCGTGTCCAGGAAGTCGATGCCGACGTGGTCGCACGGGTGCAGGGTGGTGGTCACCGCAGCAGGCTAGAGCACGGCCGTCAGGTCACCGCGCGCTGATGCCTTCGTACATCACCATCCGGATGGAGGTGTTGATCCGGCTGGTGTCGAGGTCGGGGTTGTTCAGCAGGGCGAGGGCGCCGCTCAAGATCATCCCGTTGATCGCGCGGGCGGCATTCTCGGCGTCCAGGTCCGCGCGCAGGTACCCGCGCTCGATGCCGTGCTCCATGTACGCCGTGTTGACCGTGGTCATCAGGTCGTAGAAGCCGAGGATCCGGTCCGACATCGCGGTGTCGATGCCGGGAGCCTCGAAGAGCAGCCGGATCACCCGGGGGTCTGCGGCGAAGACGGTGACGAAGGCGTCGCCTATGCGCTCGGCCTGGTCGCGGTAGTCCTCGAGGGTGTCGACGGCTCCCGGGGCGTTGGCGCCGCTGAGTGCCTGGGCGAGCCGGTCGAAGAGGTCGTTGATGACGTGGTCGACGATGTCGCGCTTGTTCTCGAAGTACCGGTAGAAGGTGCCGTGGCCGATGCCGAGCCGGGCAGCGATGTCGGCGATGCCGGTGGCGTGGTAGCCCTGCTCGGCGAAGCAGGCGAAGGCGGCGTCGATGATCTCGCGCCGGAGCTCGGCCTTCTTGCGCTCCGCGCGGGTCGTCCCGGCACTGCCCGTCTCGACTGTCACCCTCGGAGTCTATTGCCACCGTTCCAAGAATGACATACGGTTCCTGAACTGACATGAGATTCCGCAGGAGGTTCGGCGTGGTTACCCAGCACGACGCAGTCATCGTGGGAGCAGGGTTCGGAGGCATCGGCGCGGCGATCCAGCTGCAGCGCCTCGGGTACGACGACCTCCTCATCCTGGAGCGTGAGTCCGACCTCGGGGGGACCTGGCACGTCAACCGCTACCCGGGCCTGGCCGTGGACATCCCGTCCTCGACGTACTCCTACTCCTTCGAGCCGAACCCGTACTGGTCGCGGCTCTTCGCGCCGGGTGCGGAGCTGAAGAAGTACGCCGTGCACGTCGCGGAGAAGTACGACCTGATCCGGCGGATGCGCTTCGACACCGTGGTGACCGGCGCGGTCTGGGACGCCGACGAGGAGCACTGGGTCGTCTCGATCGAGGGTGGCGAGACCGTCACCGCGACCTACCTGCTCACCGCGACCGGGTTCCTCTCGATGCCGAAGATGCCGGAGATCGACGGCATCGACTCGTTCACCGGGACCGTCATCCACACCACGGACTGGGACGACAGCCACGATCTCGCCGGCAAGCGGATCGCCGTGATCGGCACCGGCGCCACCGCCGTCCAGCTGATCCCCGAGCTCGCGAAGCTGGCGGCCGACCTGACCGTCTACCAGCGCACCCCGATCTGGGTCAGCCCCAAGCCGGACGTCCCGATCCCGTCGGTGGCGCAGAAGGCGTTCGCCGCGGTGCCGTTGGTACAGCGCGCCGTGCGGTTGACCGGCACCTCCGTGCTCGAGGCGATGATGGTCGGCGGTGTCGTGCAGTACAAGAACCTGTCCGTGGTCAACCGGGTCGCCGAGCAGTGGTGCCGGGCGCACCTGTTCCGGCAGGTCCGCGACCCCGAGCTGCGCGCCAAGCTGACCCCGGACTACTCGTTCGGGTGCAAGCGACCGACGTTCTCCAACGACTACTTCCCGGCCTTCACCCAGCCGCACGTGCACCTCGAGACCACCTCGATCGAGCGCGTCGACGAGCACGGCATCGTCACGGCGGACGGCCGTCGGACCGACATCGACGTGCTGGTCCTCGCCACCGGCTTCAACCTGTGGGACGTCAACTTCCCGGCGTTCGAGGTGATCGGCACCGACGGCAAGGACCTCGGGAAGTGGTGGCGGGAGAACCGCTTCCAGGCCTACGAGGGTGTTACCGTCCCGGGCTTCCCGAACTTCCTCACGCTGAACAGCCCGTACTCGTTCAGCGGCCTGTCCTACTTCCTCACCATCGAGTGCCAGATGAAGCACATGGACCGGCTCTTCACCGCGATGCGGGACCGCGGCGCCAGCACCTTCGAGGTCAGGCAGGAAGCCAACGACCGTTTCCTCGACGACATGACCGAGAAGGTCGGCGGGACCGTCTTCGCGCTCGGTCAGTGCGCCTCCGCGAACAGCTACTACTTCAACCAGCACGGGGAGGCCACGTTGCTGCGGCCGACGTCCACGCTCGCCGCGCACCGTGCCGCCGAGCGGTTCCCGGTCGAGGACTACGTCTATGCCTAGGAAGTCGGCTCCTTCGGCGCCGAGACGTGGACTGGTGATCGGCTGCGGCGGCACCCTCGGGTTCGCCTGGTCGGCGGTGGCGCTCCGGGCCGTCGAGCAGGAGCTCGGCTGGGACGCCCGCACGGCCGAGGTCCTCGTCGGCACCTCCGCCGGCTCCGAGATGGTCGCGGTGCTCGGTTCCGGCCGGTCCGCGGCCAGCGTCGTGGACGCGCTCTCCGGGTCGCACGCGGACCCGGTGCTCGTCCGGCACCTGGCCCGGCACCCGGGGATGGTGCCGCCGCGGCCCCGGCTGTCCTGGCCGGCGACCGGCCTGGTGCGCGCCGGGGTGCGACGCGACGTCGACGTGACGGCGGCTCTCGCCGGTCTGCTGCCCCAGGGCCGCGGCGACGCCACCTGGCTCGACGAGTTCGGGCAAGCACTGGCCGGCAGCGACGGCTGGGTCCCGCACCCGGCCACCTGGCTGGTGGGTGCGGACGTCAGCACGGGGGAGCGGGTCGCCTTCGGGTCGCCGGGCGCGCCGCGGGTCACCCTCGGCCGCGCGATCCGGGCTTCGTGGGCCATCCCGGGCTGGTTTCCGCCGGTTCGGATCGAGTACCGCGACTACGTCGACGGCGGCGCCGTCTCGACCGCCTCGGCCGACCTGCTGACCCCGCTCGGCCTCGACGAGGTGATCGTCCTGGCCCCGATGGCGAGCGACGGTCCGGCCCCGGGCCGCGGCGCCGCTCGGGTCGAGCGCCTCCTGCGCCGTCGGATGTCCCACGGCCTCGACGCCGAGATCGCCGCGCTGGCAGCGATCGGCACCCGCGTCGTCCGGATCCACCCGACGAGCGAGGACCTGGACGCGCTGGGCGCCAACTTCATGGACCTCCGGCGACGCGACGACGTGCTCGCCACCGCTCACCGCACCAGCCCGGCACAGGTCCGGGCCGCACTCACCCGAGGAGTACCCGCATGAGCCGCTACCCCGCGATCGACCTGGACGGCGCGCTGGTCGCCGTCACCGGTGCAGCCCGTGGCATCGGGCTGGAGACCGCCCGGGCGTTCGTCGACGCCGGCGCGTACGTCGCCCTCGGCGACCTGGACGGCGACCTCGCCGAGAAGGCGGCGATCGACCTCGGCCCGCGGGCGTCGGGCCACGCCCTCGACGTCACCGACCGGCCCTCGGTGGACCGCTTCCTAGCCGAGGCGTCAGCCGCCCACGACCGACCCCTCGACGTGCTCGTCAACAACGCCGGCGTGATGCCCAACGGACCGTTCCTCGAGCAGGAGGACCGGATCGACGAGCTCACCATGAACGTCAACGTCTACGGTCTGATCCACGGCATGCGCTCCGCGGCGCCCGGCATGATCGAGCGCGGCCAGGGGCACATCGTGAACATCTGCTCGTTGGCCGGGAAGTTCCCGATCAAGGGTCTGGCCGTCTACAACGCCAGCAAGTTCGCCGCCGTCGGGCTGACCGCGGCCACTCGCCTCGAGCTCGACAAGACCGGGGTGAGCGTCAGCGCGGTACTCCCCAGCGCGGTCAAGACCGAGCTGGCCTCCGGGATCGACTACGGCATCCTGCCCGCGGTCGAGCCCGAGGAGATCGCCGCTGCGGTGGTGCGGTCGGTCCGGACCCGGCAGGCCGAGATCGCGGTGCCCGGGTACGTCGGCGTGGCGCAGACGCTGTCGACGCTCGTGCCGGAACCGGTGATGCGCGGCTTGCGGGCCGTGGTCCAGGACGACCGCGCGATCAACGCCGTGGACGCGTCGGTCCGCAAGAAGTACCTCGACCGGATCACCAAGGGGTGAGCGGGATGCGTCGGGTGCTGTCGCTGGTCGCAGGCATGAGCCTGCTGCTGGGTCTGGGGCCGTTCGCGTCCGCGGCCTCCTCGGCGACCGAGGTCGGGTCGTCGTACGCACCGGTCGACCGCCCGGGCCCGGCGCTGCGGCCCGCGCTCGCCGATCTCGAGGCCGCCGTCGAGTGCCACGGCGACTTCGGCAACGGCAAGCAGGCGGTGCTGCTCGTCCCGGGGACCGCGTTCACCGTCGCCTCCCAGTTCGCCTGGAGCTGGGGTCGTGCGCTCACCGTCGCCGGCATCCCGTGGTGCGGGGTGACGCCGCCGGAGAACAGCCTCGGCGACCTGACGGTGGCCGGCGAGTACGACGTGCACGCGATCAGGAAGACCTTCGCCCTCAGCGGACAGCCGATCGCGGTGGTCGGGCACAGCCAGGGAGCGATGCGTCCGCGGTGGGCGCTGCGGTTCTGGCCCGACGTACGCCCGATGGTGGCCGACCTGGTCAGCGTGGCCCCCGACAACCAGGGCGTCAGCCTGGGAGCGGCGGCCGTGGTCCCGAAGGGGGCCGCTGCGGGCTGCACGCTGTTCGCCTGTCCCCAAGGCGTCTGGCAGCAGCTCGTGGGGTCGCAGTTCATGCGGGCAGTGAACTCGGGTCAGGAGACCTTCCCCGGGATCGGCTACTCGGTGGTCTACAGCGAGCTCGACGGCCTGGTGCAGCCCAAGGACACCGTCCTGCACCCGGCTCCGGGGACGTCGTACCGGAGGGTGGCGATCCAGGCGGTCTGCCCGCTCCGCGTTGCCGACCACCTCACCAACGGCAGCACCGACGCGGTGAGCTGGGCGCTCATCCTCGACGCCATCACCCACCCCGGGCCCGTGGACGCGGCCCGGATCCCGACCTCGACCTGTGCCCAGCCGTTCTTCCCGGGGGTCGACTACGCCAGCGCCCTGGTGGGGGCGCTCAGCGCGCCGTTCCAGATCATGACCGCGGTCGCCACCACCCCGCGCGCCACCCGGGAGGCTCCGCTCCCGGCGTACGTGTTCACCGGGTCGTGACACCGGGTCGCTGTCGTGGAGGAGCGCGGCTGCTGATCCTCAGGACGCGTCGGCGACCTCGCGCAGGTGCCGGGCGAGGTCCCGGCCCCGGCTGACCTTCGCCAGCAGCTCGGCTGCCCTCGCCTCGGCGTGCTCGGAGTACTCCCGGACGACGTCGGCGAGCACACTCCTCTCGGCGGAGGGGGGCGACGGTTCGGCCAACCCGTCCACGGCCGCCAGCACGGTCCGGATCTCCTCGACGGTGAACCCGAGCGGCTTCATCGTCCGGATCAGGTCCAGTCTCGCCACCACGCCGTCGGAGTACTGCCGGAACCCGCCCGTCGTACGAGCCGCCGGGGCGAGGAGACCCTCCTCCTCGTAGAACCGGATCGTCCGCAGCGTGAGGCCGGCGCGCTCAGCGACCTCGCCGATCTTGAGGAGCTCGGCCATCAGTGGCTGCCGAGCTGTCCGGCCAGGCGCTGGTGCCGGTCGGTGCTGGCTTCGTTGAGCCCGCGGATCTCGACCCGCTTCCCGCGGGCGGCGTACTTGGTCTCGATGGCGTCCAGAGTGGCGACGGTCGAGGCGTCCCAGATGTGCGAGTCGGCCATGTCGATGACGACGTGGTCCGGGTCGCCGGCGTAGTCGAACTGGTAGACGAGGTCGTTGCTGGAGGCGAAGAACAGCTCGCCGCGGACCTTGTAGACCCGGGTGCTGCCGTCGTGGGACACGTCGATCACCTCGGTGAAGTGCGCGACGCGTCGGGCGAACATCACCATCGCCACCAGGACCCCGACGCCGACGCCGATCGCCAGGTTGTGGGTGGCCACGGTGACCGCGACGGTCGAGACCATCACGGTGGTCTCGCTCTTCGGCATCCGGCGCAGGGTGGCGGGGGCGATGCTGTGCCAGTCGAAGGTGCCGACCGCGACCATCACCATCACCGCGACCAACGCCGCCATCGGGATCACCGCGACGACGTCGCCGAGCACGACGACGAGGATCAGCAGGAAGACGCCCGCCAGGAACGTGGAGATCCGGGTGCGGGCTCCGGAGGCCTTCACGTTGATCATCGTCTGACCGATCATCGCGCAGCCGCCCATGCCGCCGAAGAAGCCGGTGATCACGTTCGCGGTTCCCTGGCCCCACGCCTCACGGGTCTTGTCCGAGTGGGTGTCGGTGATGTCGTCAACGAGCTTGGCGGTCATCAGCGACTCGAGCAGACCGACCACCGCCACGGCCAACGCGTACGGCGCGATGATCTGCAGGGTCTCCCAGGTGAACGGAACATCCGGGATGAGCAGCTGCGGCAGGCTGCTCGGCAGCTCGCCCTCGTCGCCGACGTCGGGGACGGTGACGCTCGCCAGGACGGTGAACGCGGTGAGCGCGACGATCGCGACCAGCGGGGCCGGCACGACGTCGACGACCCGGGGCAGCAGCACCATCACCGCGATGCCCACCCCGATCATCGGGTAGACCAGCCAGGGCACGTCGAGCATGTAGGGGACCTGGGCGCTGAAGATCAGGATCGCCAGCGCGTTGACGAAGCCGACCATCACCGAGCGCGGGATGAAGCGCATCAACCGGGCGACGCCCACCAGCGACAGCACGACCTGGAGGACACCGGCGAGGATCACCGCGGCGATCAGGTACTCCAGGCCGTGGTCGTGCACCAGCGGAGCGACCACCAGCGCGACTGCTCCGGTGGCCGCCGAGATCATCGCGGGTCGGCCGCCGAGGAAGGCGATCGAGACGGCCATCGTGAACGAGGCGAACAGGCCGACCCGCGGGTCGACCCCGGCGATGATCGAGAACGAGATCGCCTCGGGGATCAGAGCGAGCGCGACCACCAGTCCGGCGAGCACCTCGGTGCGCAGTGCCCGCGGCGAGCGGAGGGCGGCGCGGACGGTGTGCCGTTCGGAGGCCTCCGGTGGGTGCGGGTGGACCGCCCCGGACGTGGGTGCCGTGCTCGACGGGCCGGCGGGGTCAGGAGGCAGCGAGGTCATGAGGTCCGATCGGGCCGGGCTCGTCCGAGCCGTGGTCCCCGCAGG
>JBFJNH010000048.1:0-25034 GCA_041618295.1 Marmoricola sp. | reverse complement strand
TTCGCGCCGCGGAATCCCCCTCGCCCCGGAAGCGTTCCCCCGTCATGGACCCCGATGAGCTCGACGACCTGCGGGCACCCGCCGTGGTGTTCCCGGGGCAGCACGACCCGGAGTCGGCATACCGGGTCGCCTACGACCTGCTGGTACGGCGCGCCGCCCACGAGGCACTCGACGTCCTGGAGCCGGCGCTGGTCGAGGATCCGGAGAACACCGGTCTGCGGGTGCTGCGTGCGTGGGCCTACCTGATCCGGGTGCGGCTGGTGCACGCCGAGACCGAGCTGCGCGGTCTGGTCGAGGAGAACCCGGATGACGACTGGATCCGGTTCGCCCTGGGTCGGGCGCTGGAGCGTCAGTCCCGGTACGCCGAGGCGCTCCCGCACCTGCGGCTGGCCGCGGCGATGTCGGCGGATCCGGAGCACGAGCTCGCGGTTCTCCGGGTCGAACGCCTCGCTGGGCTCCTCTGAGGCGGCTACTCGTCGAACGTCGCCGCTACGGGACGGTGGTCGCTCCCGGTCCGGTCCATCACCCAGGCGCTGCGCGGTTGCAGGCCGCGCACCAGGATCTGGTCGATCCGGGCCATCGGGAACCGGGCCGGCCAGGTGAAGCCGAACCCGCGTCCGGCGATCCGCTGGGCGGAGCGGACCTCGTCGAGCAGCGGCGTCAGGGCCCGGTCGTAGGAGGACCCGTTGAGATCGCCCATCACGATGACCTGTCGGACCGGGTCGGCGGCGACCTCACCGGCGAGCAGCCGGACTGCGGCGTCGCGTTGCGCGGAGGAGAAGCCGAGGACACCGACCCGGACCGACGCCAGGTGGACGACGTACACGGCGACCTGGCCCTGGTCGGTCTCAACCACGGCACGCAACGCCCGCGGCCAGCTGAGCCCGAGGTCCAGCTGGCGCGAGGTGCTGATCGGGTGCTTGCTCCAGAGACCGACCGTCCCGCCGTCGGCCACGTGCGGGTAGTCGGCATCGAACGCGGCCTCGACGATCGCCTTGCTCGCGCCCTCCATCTCTTCGATCGCGACCAGATCGGCGTCCGCCTCGAGCAGGGCTTCCGCGGTTTCGCGCGTTGAGGTGTTGAGGGCACTGATGTTGTGGGTGACCACCCGCAAGGCGCCCTCGCCGTCACTCTTCGGCCACAGCGTGGTGGCGAACTGGAACATCCACAACGTGGCCAGCAGGCCGACCGCTCCGATCGCGAGCGGAGCGCGGACCAGGACCGCCACCGCACCGAGCGGCAGCACGGCGAGGCCCAGCCACGGCAGGAACGTCTCCAGCAGGCTGCCGAGGTTGCCGAGGTTGGGAACCCGTTCGTGGTACTCCAGGACTACCATCACCAGCACGGCAAGAACCGTGACCGGCCAGGCGGAGCGCCACCAGGGGGCCGGGGTCATGGCAGCGTCAGGATCTCCGCGCCGGTGTCGGTCACCAGCAGGGTGTGCTCGAACTGCGCGGAGATGCTGCGGTCCTTGGTGACCACCGTCCAGTCGTCGTCCCACATCTCCCACTCGTGGGTTCCGAGATTCAGCATCGGCTCGATGGTGAAGGTCATCCCAGGCGTGATCAGGGTGTCGTGCTCGGGGTCGTCGAAGTGGGCCACGATCAGCCCGGAGTGGAAGGCGGTGCCGATGCCGTGCCCGGTGAACTCCCGGACCACGCCGTACCCGAACCGCTTCGCGTAGGCCTCGATCACCCGGCCGATCACGTTCAGCTGGCGGCCCGGCTTGACCGCCTGGATCGCCCGGCGCAGCGCCTCCTCGGTGCGCTCGACCAGGTCGCGGACCTCGGTGCTCACCCCAGGGGTGAGGAAGGTGGCGTTGGTGTCCCCGTGCACGCCCCCGATGTAGGCGGTGATGTCGATGTTGACGATGTCACCGTCCTCGACCACCCGGCTGTCCGGGATGCCGTGGCAGATCACCTCGTTGGCGCTGGTGCACAGCGACTTCGGGAAGCCCCGGTAGCCGAGGGTGGAGGGGTAGGCGTCGTGGTCGAGCAGGAACTCGTGGCCGATCCGGTCGAGCTCGTCGTGCGTCACCCCTGGTACGACGTTGCGACCCACCTCGGCGAGCGCCTGCGCCGCGATCCGGCCGGCGACCCGCATCCGCTCGATCGTCTCGGCGTCCTTGACCTCGGAACCCGTGTAGCGCTGGGGCGCCGGTCGGTCGACGTACTCGGGTCGGGGGATGTGCGCCGGAACCGGGCGCCGCGGCGAGATGGTGCCTGCTTGAACGGGATTCACGGTGGCGAGTGTAGTTTCCAGGCATGGACGAGTTCTGGTTCTGCCTGACCCACCACGAGGTGGAGGGCGAGCACGGCTGCCGCAACCAGGATCGCCTGGGCCCCTACCCGACCGCGGCGGACGCCGCGCGGGCGTTGGACAAGGTCGCCGAGCGGAACGAGGACTGGGACAACGACCCGGTCTGGAACGACGACGCCCCCCGGGACGGCACGACGTGAGCGAGCAGATGGAGCCGCCGCAGAGCGGCCGGATCAAGGACATCCGGGTCTACCGCGACTCGTTCATCGGGATGTGTCTGCTCGCCTGCACCCCGTTCCTGATCTTCGCCTCGATCCCGACCTACGGGTGGTGGTCCGCGATCGGTCTCTTCGTGGTCTGGGTGCTGCTGGTGGTCCAGGGGACCCGCTGGTTCCTGCCGAAACCGCGCGGTGTGGTGGGGCTCGGGGTCGGCGCGTTCCTGCTCTGGCTCGCCGCGGTCGGGCTGGCGGCGCTCTAGCTGCTCGCGGCGGCTACTGCGGGCGCACCCGCAGCACCGCATCGCCGGTGCCGTTGGAGGTGGTGACCAGCAGGTCGCCGTTGCTGTCCCGGGTGACCGAACGCAATCGACCGAAGTTCTGGAGCTCGCTGGGGGAGCGGGTCCAGAGCAGCTTCCCGTTCGTGTCGAACTTCATGAAGATGATCCGGCTCGTCTTCAGCGCGGCCACCGCCAGGGTCCCCCGCAGGTCGCCCCACTGGAAGCCGGTGACCCAGGTGGCCCCCGAGGTCGCGAAGGTCGGGTCGCCCGAGCTCCAGCGGGCGCTGACCTGGGTGCCCGGCAGGGTGTGGTCGGTCATCGGGGTGCTCTCGTCGTACCCGGGGACGGGGTTCCAGCCGTAGTTGCCGCCGTTGACGATCTTGTTCACCTCGTCGTCGCGGTAGGTCCCGTGCTCGACCGACCAGAACGAACCGTCGCCGCGCTGGGCCAGGCCCTGGACGTTGCGGTGGCCGTAGGTGAACACGTACCGGGCCACCTTCGAGCTCGAGGACAGCCACCGGTTGGAGCGCCACGGCGCGCCGGTGACCCGGTTCAGCCGCAGGGTCTTGCCGCCGTAGGAGCGCAGGTTCTGCGGGTTGGTCCCGACCGCGGCGTCACCGGTCCCGACGACCAGCGACCCGTCCCGGGCGATCAGCAGCCGACAACCGCCGTGCCGCCCCGAGGTCACCGGGAAGCCGCTGAGCAGCGTCTTCACCGCGCTCGCGGCGGTGTAGTCGAAGCTCATCCGCCACACCTGGACGCGGATGTGGTTGCCACCGGAGGCCTTGTAGCCGCCCGAGCAGGTGTAGATCCGGCGGTTCTCGACGAACTTCGGGTCGACCGCGAGTCCCATCAACCCCGTCTCTCCGGAGGCCCAGATGCGCGTCGGGAGCGTGACCCGCCGGGTCGTCCCCGATTTCCAGGTCACCAGCCGACCGCCGCGCTCGCCGACGAGCAGTCGTCCTCGCGGCAGCACCTGGACGTCCCAGGGGATCGTCAGGCCGGTGACCTCGGTGCTGACGGTGAGGTCGGGGATGACCGCCGCGACGGCATCGTCCGGCGCGACCACCGTCGAAACGGCCGGAGCGAGCAGGAGACCGAGAGCGACGAGAGCGGTGGTGACGACCCGGGAGCGACGCATGTTCTCGAGGGTACGCCCGGACCTCAGCGCCGAACAGCGAGGACGACGCTGTCGGTCAGGGTGGTCGGACCGTCGTCGCGGGTGACCTCCCGGGTCGGTGCTGCCACCAGCCGGACGTCCCAGTCCGCGCCGGTCAGGGTCTCGGCGATCTGCTCGGGGGTGAAGACCCGGCCGACGTGCGGGTGTCCGCTGGCGACCATCTCGGCGGTGAGGTCGACCGGGTGGTGGCCGACGATCAGCAGGACTCCTCCTGGCCGGACCGCGGCGCCGATGCGGGCCACGTGCTCGGCCCGTTCGGCGGCCGGCGGGTGCCAGAACTGCGCGGAGACGAGGTCGTAGGACCCCGGGATCGGGGCGCCGCTCATCAGGTCGTGATGGATGGTCGTCACCCGGTCGCCGACGCCCGCCTCGGCGGCGTGCTCGGCGACCCGGCCCAGGGCTACCTCGGAGACGTCGAGCGCGGTGACCTGCCAGCCGCGGGTCGCCAGCCAGACGGCGTCCGCACCCTCGCCGGCGCCGACGTCGAGGGCCGTTCCCGGTTCCAGGTCGGCGACGTGCGCGACGAGCTGCGGGTTGGGGTTGCCGCTCCAGAGCCGGTGCGCGCCGGCGTACCGGGCGTCCCAGGTCTCCTGGCTGTACAGATCCTCGTCGGGCTGGTGCTGGTGCTGGTGCTGGTCGCTGGTCATGGGACCACCGTTTCAGTTCACCTCGACATGAAGTCAAGCGGTGTTTGGGATCCCGATCCGTGGGCACCTGGGGTGCAGCGGTTCACCAGTTGTGCGGGCCGCACTGACGAAAGGAACGTCCCATGTACATCGGACTTGGCATCGTGTTTCTGGTTCTCGGCCTGATCCTCGCGCTCGACGTGATCACCGTGGACCTCGAGTTCATCAACGACGGCGCCCTCGGGGCGATCTTCATCGGCGTGGGCATCCTGGCGATCGTGCTCTCCCTGGTCATGAGCGAGCGCTACCGCAACCGCCGGGTCGTCGACGACGGCGGACCGGTGGTCGAGGAGCGTCGTATCCGCTGACCTGACGCACAGGCCCTCCCGCCGCCCGGCGGGAGGGCCTGTCCTCGTCAACGGGGACCCGGACGTTGCTCCTAGAAGGTGTGCTCCGGGCCCGGGAACGTGCCGGCCTTCACGTCGGCGGAGTAGGCCTGGGCGGCGTCGTGCAGGACCGCGTGCAGGTCGGCGTACTGCTTGACGAAGCGCGCCATCTTGCCTGTCCGCAGCCCGAATGCGTCCTGCCAGACCAGGACCTGTCCGTCGCAGCCGTTGCCGGCGCCGATCCCGATGGTCGGGATGGAGAGCTCGCGGGTGATCTCGGCGGCCACGTCGCCGGGCACCATCTCCATCACCACCGCGAACGCCCCGGCCGCCTCGATCGCCTTGGCGTCGGCCAGGATCCGCTGGGCGGTCTCGCCGCGGCCCTGGACCCGGTAGCCGCCGAGAGCGTGCTCGCTCTGCGGGGTGAAACCGATGTGCGCCATCACCGGGATGCCGCCACGGGCGAGCAGCTCGATCTGGCCGGTCATCTCGGCGCCGCCCTCGAGCTTCACGGCGTGCGCGCCGCCTTCCTTCATGAACCGGACAGCCGTGTCGTAGGCCTGCTCGGGGGAGCGCTGGTAGGACCCGAACGGAAGGTCGCCGACGACCAGCGCGTGCTGCGCGGCGCGGGACACGGCCCGGGTCAGCGGGATCAGTTCGTCGACCGTGATCGGCAGCGACGTCTCGTTGCCCAGGACGTTGTTCGAGGCGCTGTCGCCGACGAGGAGGACTTCGATGCCGGCTTCGTCGAAGGTGGCGGCGGTGAACATGTCGTACGCCGTGAGCATGGCGAACTTCTCGCCGCGCTCCTTCATCTCCCGCAGGTGCTGGGTGCGGATCCGTTTCCGCGGCGCTGCACCGGAGGGCTTGGCCACGCCGGTGCCGTACGGCGCGGTCGTCTCGGGGTTGCCTGACTGGTTCTGCTCGCTCATCGTTGAGCCCTTCTGCTCTCGCGGCTCCCTGACGGAGTCCACGGACCTCCCGACGGAATCGGGCACGGTCAACGCTAGCCCTGTTCGCGCGATTTTGGCCCTGTGTCGCTCATCACCGCACGAACTGCTCGGCGGTGAGGCGGTACAGCACGTGGGCGCGCAGGGGGTCGTCCGGGGCGAGCGCGGGGTGATCGAAGTCGGCGGCATGGTCCTGCTTCATGCCCAGCCGCTCCATCACTGCCCGGGAACGCACGTTGGCCCGGGTGGTGAACGAGACGATCTCGCTCAGGTGGAGCGTGCCGAAGCCGTGCTGGAGGACCGCCCGCCCGGCTTCGGTCGCGTAGCCGTGGCCCCACGCCGTACGCGCCAGGCGCCAGCCGACCTCGACGCACGGCGTGAAGGAGGCGTTGAAGGACGGAGTCGCCAGTCCGACGAAGCCGATGAACTGCCGGGTCTCCGCGACCTCCACCGCGAACAGGCCCGGTCGGCCGGCCTCCAGCAGGGCCCGCTGCCGACCGACCAGCTCGGCGGCCTGCTCGGGCGTCAGCGGGGCCGGGAAGTGCTCCATCACCTCGGGGTCCGCGCACAGCGCCGCGAACGGGAGCAGGTCGTCGTCCTCCCACTGGCGCAGGACGAGGCGGTCGGTGGTGAGCGTGGCCTCGGACATCAGTTTCCCTCCGGTCCGTAGGCGCGGTGCACCGTCGCGATCCGGACCTGGTAGTCGGCGTACCAGGTATCGCGGCCGCGCTGCTGGGCGATGGCGTGCTCGTTGACCTGTTTCCAGGCGCGTGCAGCGGCCTCGTCGGTCCAGTAGGAGACGGTGATACCGAACCCGGTCTCGTCGCGGGCGGATTCGTAGCCGAGGTACCCGGGCTGCTCCGCTGCCAGAGCCTGCATCCGGGCACCCATCACGGCGTACCCGTGATCGCCGTCGGTGCGGAGGTTGCTGAAGACCACGGCCGTGTACGGCGGTTCGGGGAGGGGGGCGATGCCGGTCATGGATCGATTCTGGTCGAGAGCGCGCCCGGACGCTCCTCGGCGCGGCCGGATTGCCGAGAACTGGCACGAACTTCCTGTGGTGCGGGAGACTGGTGAGGTGGACTTCGACTCCTGTTACGCACACGGCTTCGCGCGGGTGGCCGCCTGCACGATCCCGGTGGCGATCGCGGACCCCGCGGCGAACGCCGCGAGGGTGCTCGAGCAGGTTCGGGAGTGTCACGACGAGGGCGTCGCGGTCGCGGTCTTCCCCGAGCTGTGCCTGACCGGGTACGCGATCGACGACCTGGTGCTGCAGGACGTCGTGCTGGACGCGGTGCACGTGGCGATCGCGGAGATCGTCGAGGCCAGCAAGGATCTGGGGCCGGTCATCGTGGTGGGAGCCCCGCTGCGCAAGGACCACCGGCTGTACAACTGCGCCGTGGTGATCCACCGCGGCGAGGTCCTCGGGGTGCCCGCGAAGTGGTACCTGCCGACGTACCGGGAGTTCTACGAGAAGCGCTACTACGCCTCCGCCGAGGACCAGGTCGAGGAAGTCATCACGATCGGCTCGCGCACCGACGTGCCGTTCGGGAAGCACCTGCACTTCCGGGCGACCGACGTCCCGGACCTCAACCTGTTCGTCGAGATCTGCGAGGACATGTGGGTGCCGATCCCGCCGAGCGCGACAGCGGCGCTGGCCGGTGCCACCGTGATCGCGAACATCTCCGGATCGCCGATCACCGTCGCCCGCGCTGAGGACCGCCGGCTCCTGGTGCGCAGCGCGAGTGCCCGCTGCCAGGCGGCCTACCTGTACGCCGCCGTCGGGGAGGGAGAGTCCAGCACCGACCTCTCCTGGGACGGTCAGACGATGGCCTACGAGTGCGGCGACCTCCTCGGGGAGTCCGAGCGGTTCCCGGACGGTCCGCGCCGCACCGTGGTCGACGTCGACCTCGACCGGATCCGCCAGGAGCGGCTGAGGCAGGGGACCTTCGACGACAACCGGCACGCCTACCAGGTCAACGAGCAGGACTACCAGGTCGTCGAGTTCACTCTTGAACCGCCCTCGGGCGACATCGGGCTGCTCCGTGAGGTCGACCGGTTCCCGTTCGTGCCGAACGACGAGGCCCGTCTGGCTCAGGACTGCTACGAGGCGTACAACATCCAGGTCTCCGGGCTCGAGCAACGGCTGCGCGCCATCGGGTACCCGAAGGTCGTCGTCGGGATCTCGGGCGGTCTGGACTCGACGCATGCGTTGATCGTCGCGGCCAAGGCGATGGACCGGCTCGGTCGGCCGCGCAGCGACATCCTCGCGTTCACGATGCCCGGGTTCGCGACGACGGAGTACACCAAGAACAACGCCACCCGGCTGGCCAAGGCGCTCGGGGTGAGCTTCGAGGAGCTGGACATCAGGCCTGCAGCGCGGCAGATGCTCGACGACCTCGGCCACCCCTACTCCGAGGGCGAGGACGTCTTCGACATCACCTTCGAGAACGTCCAGGCGGGGCTGCGGACCGACTACCTCTTCCGGATCGCCAACCACCGCGGCGGCATCGTGCTCGGCACCGGCGACCTTTCCGAGCTGGCCCTGGGGTGGTGCACGTACGGCGTCGGCGACCAGATGTCGCACTACACGGTCAACGCCGGCGTGCCGAAGACGCTGATCCAGCACCTGATCCGCTGGGCGGTGAGCACCGATCAGTTCGATGCCGAGGTCGACGACGTCCTGCTCGAGATCGTCGCGCAGGAGATCACGCCCGAGCTGATTCCGACCAAGCCGGGGGAGACCCCGCAGAGCACCGAGGCCACGATCGGTCCGTACGCGCTCCAGGACTTCACCCTCTACTACGTGCTGCGGCACGGCTTCCGACCGAGCAAGATCGCGTTCCTGGCCCGGCACGCCTGGTCGGATCCGACTCTCGGTTCCTGGCCCCCGGGCTATCCCGACGACCGCCGTGCCGCGTACGACCTGCCGACCATCAAGAAGTGGCTCGGGGTCTTCGTGAACCGGTTCTTCGGGTTCAGCCAGTTCAAGCGCTCGGCGATGCCGAACGGCCCGAAGGTGTCGGCCGGTGGGTCGCTCTCGCCGCGCGGCGACTGGCGGATGCCCTCGGACGCGAACGCCCGAGCCTGGTTGGCGGAGCTGGAGAACGTCCCGGACTGAGCCTGTGGACAACCGTTTGTCCTAGAAGTTCCCCGCTGTTACCTTTCGAGCCTCATCTCTCGGAAGGAGTTCAGCAACTATGTCGCATCTCATCAGGGCCCTGGCGGTGGGCCTCGCCGTGATCCTCGGCGTCGCGTTCAGTGGGCCTGCGAACGCCGTGTTGTGGGCGTCGAAGAGCAACCCGCTCTACGGCTACGAGAACGGGGTCAAGTTCGGCAAGGCCTACGGCAACTTCGTCAACGAAGGCGGCATCTACGCGCAGAGCAGGTCCTACCAGTACGACCTGCGTCCCGGTGGTAACAAGGTCCGGGTTGAGACCGACTACTACTTCCACGAGTTCGATCCGTCCTGCGGTTCTGGTGGTGGCGGCGTCTGCTGGGTGGAGGACGTGTCCCTCCAGACGGATGCGACCAACAGTGCATCCTGGGTCTTCGACTACCGGCGCAGGGGCCTGCACGGAGCAGCGGACGCTGCTCGGGGTGGCATGGACATCTGCGAGATCCAGGCCTGGTCGAACGACCCCTGCAGCCCGCACGCCTGGGCCACCTTCAGCTACTGATGGACTCTCCCGATCGGCACGGCCGGGCGCTCGCGGTGCGGGCATCCGAGTTGACCCAGCGCTACGGCGCCCGGCCGGTGCTCCATGACGTGACCTTCGTCCTCCAGCCTGGCGTCACCGGCCTGATCGGGGTCAATGGTGCAGGAAAGTCCACGCTGATCAAGTTGCTGGCGACAGGTCTGGTGCCGTCGGCAGGATCCCTCGAGCTCTTCGGTCACCCAGCCGACCGGGCGGTCGCCGTGGCCCGACGGCGGATCGGGTACATGCCGCAGTCGCTCGAACTGCCGCGTGCGCTCCGGGTCCAGGACTTCCTCGCGTACGTCGCGTGGTTGCGAGCGATCCCGCGCCGGGACCGACCGGAGCTCATCGAGGAGGCGCTGACGGCGGCCGACCTGCTCGAGCGGGCCGGTGACCGGGTGGGCGTCCTGTCCGGCGGCATGCTCCGGCGCCTCCTCCTGGCCCAGGCGATCCTCGGCGGCCCGGATCTCCTGCTACTCGACGAGCCGACGGCCGGCCTCGACCCCCAGCAGCGCATCCGGGTACGCCGCTTGGTCGATCAGGCCTCCGAGCACCGCACCGTCGTGGTCAGCAGTCACCTGATGAGCGATCTCGTCGGCCTCGCGGATCGCATCCTCATGCTCGACGAGGGCCGAGTGGTCTTCGACGGGACCGTCGAGGAGCTGGGCACGCTCGGGGCCGCCGTCGTCGGCGCGGAGGCCGATCTGAGTCCGTACGAGGCGGCGTTCCTCAAACTCTGCGCCCGGCAGGAGGATCGGTGAGTCGGCGCAGCGGCGCCGCGTTCTTGGTGCCGCTGCTCGGGGTGCTGGTCTTTGCCGTCGTCACCCTCGACAACCGGTTCTGGGGTCAGTGGCTGTGGGCGGCCGACCTCATCTCCGGACTGACGGTGTTGAGCGGCCCTCTCGTGGCTGCCTGCGCCGCGCACCTCGGCTGGATCCAGACGCAGCTGGACGACCTGGTGAGGACCACTCCGCGCGCTCGCCGGGTGCCGCTTCGGTGTGCCTTCCAGGCCTGGCTGTGGGGGGGCGTCGGGTTCGCCCTGTCCGCTGCCGCGATCGTGCTGGCGACCCTGCTCCGACCGCACGGTGGCCCGTTCCCGCTCTGGGCAGCAGCGATCGGGCTGCCGGTCCTCGGGGTCTCCGCCCTCTTCGGTGCGCTCGCCGTCCGGGTGTTCCCGTCCCGGCTGACGGTCATCGCCGTCGCGCCGGCGGTGTTCCTGGTCGGGGCGTTCGGTCCGGCGCCGTACGCGGAGCTCCTGCGACAGGGTCCGAGCACCGGTTCTCTGGCGGGGCTCCGCTTCGACCGGTCCGTCTGGCTCCTCCAGTTCGGGGGCCTGCTTGCCGTGGCGGGAGTGCTCGCCGCGGCACTGGTGGTCGCGGGGGGTCGGGTCCGGGCGGTCCGAGGCCTGTTGCTCCCGGCAGGGGTCGCCCTGGGGTCGCTCGGCGTCCTGGTCACGTTCGGGGCGGCGCTGGGTGAACCAGGGCGGGATCGGCTGGTCGTCTCCGAAGAACGCCCCACCGTTTGTCGCGGGGTGAAGCCCACGATCTGCGTGGCGCCGTCGAGCGTCTACGGCCTCCGGGCGACCGAGACCACGCTTCGGCGGGCGTTGGGCCACCTCAGAGCCGTCGGGGCGGAGCCGCCGGACCGGTACGAGCAGGCGCTGCCCGGTTACCTACCGCCGCCGTCGGTCGGGGTCGTGAGCGTCGAGGACGGGGACCTGCGTGCCGCGGCGCGGAGTGCGGCGACGCCCGCCGGATGCCCCCAGTGGCGCGGGTCGCTGCCCCCGGAGAAGGCGTTGATGGCCCAGGAGCTCATCGGGCTGTGGATCCGGGGGCGAGAGGGGGAACAGGTGGTCAGCTGGACGGCGAAGGGCGACGCGTGGCTGAAACGAGTCGCGGACCCGGGAGCTGAGGCCTGGATCCGGAGGACCTACGCCCAGCTCGGCACCTGCGACTTCCAGCACATCCGGATGCCGTGGACGTCCCCTGCGGGCCGATGAGGCGGTCGCTGAGGGAGCCGAGCGCCGTACGGGCGTGGCTGGTGGCTCACGACGCGCAGGCGGTCGGGGCGGCGATGGTGCTGGTGGCGGTCGTGCTCGCGGTCGGTGCGCAGTGGCTGCTGCCGGTGCCCGGCCAGGCTCGCAAGGTCCCCTTCTGGCAGCTCACCCCCGGGTTCCTGGCGATGCTGGCGAGTCTTGCGACCGTGAACCGGCTCCCGGCCGGGCACGCGGCCCCGCAGCGGCTGGCCCGCGGGGTGTGGGTGGGCGGTGTCCTCGCGCTGGCCGCGGGCTGCGCGTGGATCGTCGGACTGGGTGCCGACCTGCCGTCGCTGGTCCCCGGGACGACGGTCACGGTCGCCCTGACCTTCGCCGTGGCGACCGTCCTCGGCCGGATCTCCGCCTGGGTGGGGGTGGTGGTCGTGGTCGTGGTCCTCGCGCGGGTGACCACGATGGCCGCCGACGAGGATCTCTGGGCGAGCCTGCCGGTGACGGTTAGGTTGGTCCTCGCGCTCGTGGCCGCGGTCGGGGTCGCGGGGTACGCGCTCGTCGGTGCGGACGGTGTGACGACGTCGAGGAACGGAGGAGCCACCTGATGGGGCGGTGCGGGAAATGTGGGAGCAAGCGGCGCGAGGACCTGTACTCGCCGTTGGGCGTGGCGGTCTGCGGGAGCTGCTACGCCACGGTCAGCGGGGCGGCGAGCGGCGCGATGACCGGCGGGACCGCGGGTGCGATCGCCGGTGGCTACGAGAAGGACGGCAAGCCCTCCGGCATCCTCGCCAGTGTCAGACGGGCCCTCGGCAAGGCCCCCTGACCGGCGAGGACGCCGGTGGCCTACCCAGGTCAGCCGTCGGTGTGGTGGTACGCCGTCGACATGCGCGCCATCGCGAAGCAGCAGATCGCCAGGGCTGCGGTGCCCATCCCGATCCACGCCATTGATTCGATGGTGAACAGGTTGACCGCGAGCAGGCCGAACCACAGGCCCAGCAGGTCTCCGCCGACCCGGGGGGCGAGGACGACCAGGACGGCGAGGGCGACCTCGGCGACTCCGAAGACGACGACCGCGTCCGAGGCGTTGCCGGGCAGGATGTCGTTCATCCAGGTCGCCACGTAGCCCTCCCATGCGCCGTTCATGGCTCCGGTGAACCGGTCGATCCCGAGGAGTAGCGGGAAGGCGATCATGGTTGCCCAGAGCGCCAGGTAGGCCTGGCGCGCCGCGTCGACCTTGGTGATGGTGGCCAAGTCGTGCATCTCGTCCTTCATGTCGTGGACGATGTCGTGCCACGCGTGGGTGAGTGCCATTGCGGTGTCCTTTCAGGAGCTCCCTTTCTAAGGGAGGTTGATTTCGACGGTAGACCTGTGGGAGTGTTTCGGCAAGACGCCTCTCCGATAGAAACCGAGAAGAATGTCCGAGGACCTTTTCGCCAGCCGGATCACCAAGCTGGGCGCGCTGGCCGACCCGATGCGGCGTGCGCTGTACCGGTTCGTGGCCGAGCAGCCCGGCGCCGTCAGTCGCGACCAGGCCGCCGAGGGAGTCGAGGTCCCGCGGCACACCGCCAAGTTCCATCTCGACCGGCTCGTCGAGGAGGGGCTCCTGGTCACCGAGTTCCGTCGTCTGACCGGTCGGAGCGGACCCGGGGCCGGGCGCCCCGCCAAGCTCTACCGTCGTTCCCGCAAGGAGGTCACCGTCAGCGTTCCGAGCCGGCGCTACGACCTGGCCGGCCAGGTCCTCGCCGACGCGGTGGAACGAGCGCTAGACGGCACCCCGATGGAGCAGGCGTTGCTGGCAGCGGCCGACAACGCGGCGCGCATCGTGGTCGAGGCCGCGCCCGGCACCGGCGGCGATCCGCGCGACCTGCTCGAGGCCTACGGCTACGAACCGCGCGACGACGACGCGGGGACGCCCGGACTGCGGCTCAGCAACTGTCCCTACGACCGGCTCGCGGCCGACCACCGGGCGCTCGTCTGCCCGATGAACCGTGAATTCGTCGGCGCGGTCCTGCGTCATCTGGGGAGGGCGGAGCTCGCGACCGAGGCGGTCGAACCGGGCGCCGGCTGCTGTGTTCGGATCGTCGGGTCGGACCCTGCACCCGGCTGAGGCGCGCTGCCCCTAGAGTTGCCCCATGGGTAAGCAGGAAGACTTCGTGCTCCGCGCTCTCGAAGAGCGCGACGTCCGCTTCGTGCGGCTGTGGTTCACCGACGTTCTCGGCTACCTGAAGTCGGTGGCGATCGCCCCGGCCGAGCTCGAGGGCGCGTTCAGCGAGGGCATCGGCTTCGACGGTTCCGCCATCGAGGGCTTCGCCCGCGTCACCGAGGCCGACATGCTCGCCCGCCCCGACCCGGCGACCTTCCAGATCCTGCCGTGGCGCGACCGCGCGGACGGTCCGTCCACCGCGCGGATGTTCTGCGACATCACCATGCCCGACGGGTCCGCGTCGTACGCCGACCCGCGTTACGTGCTCAAGCGGACGTTGCAGAGCGCCGCCGAGCAGGGTTTCACCTTCTACACCCACCCCGAGATCGAGTTCTACCTGTTCAAGGGTCAGCCGGAGGCCGGCACGCTGCCGGTGCCGGTCGACCAGAGCGGCTACTTCGACCACACCTCGCAGAGCTTCGGCTCCGACTTCCGCCGCGAAGCGATCACCATGCTCGAGGCGATGGGCATCTCGGTGGAGTTCAGCCACCACGAGGGCGGTCCCGGCCAGCAGGAGATCGACCTCCGGTACGCCGACGCGCTCTCGACGGCCGACAACATCATGACCTTCCGCACCGTGGTCCGGGAGGTGGCGCTGAGCCAAGGGGTCTGGGCGAGCTTCATGCCCAAGCCGTTCACCGACCACCCCGGGTCCGGGATGCACACGCACGTCTCCCTCTTCGAAGGCGACCGCAACGCGTTCTTCGAGGGTGGCGCGGAGTACCAGCTCTCGAAGACCGGACGGCACTTCATCGCCGGCATCCTGCACCACGCCGCCGAGATCACCGCGGTCACCAACCAGTGGGTCAACTCCTACAAGCGGCTGATCGGCGGCGGTGAGGCCCCGTCGTACATCTCGTGGGGCCACAACAACCGGTCCGCCATGGTCCGGGTGCCGATGTACAAGCCCAACAAGGGGCAGTCGACCCGGATCGAGCTGCGCACGATCGACCCGGCCTGCAACCCCTACCTCGCGTTCGCGGTCGTCCTGGCCGCCGGCATGAAGGGTCTGCAGGGCGAGTACGAGCTGCCCCGCGAGGCCGAGGACGACGTCTGGTCGTTGTCCGAGCGCGAGCGCCAGGCCCTCGGGTTGGACCAGCTGCCGAAGAGCCTGCACGACGCCATCGCGGTCGCGGAGCGCTCCGAGCTGCTCGCCGAGACCCTCGGCGAGCACGTGTACGACTTCTTCCTGCGCAACAAGCGCAAGGAGTGGGAGGAGTACCGCGGGCAGGTCTCGGCGTTCGAGCGCGACCGGATGCTCCCGGTCATCTGACCGATGGCGCCTCGCGAGGGCTCTCACCTCCTCTCCGCGGGAAACCTGGCACGACTCGGGTTCCAGGACACCGATGTCGCCGCCGGTCGGCTGACGGCGCTCGGTCCGCCGGCGTCGTCGGTGGTCGCGATCCTCGGCCTGACCGCGGACCCGGACCTGGCGCTCGAGGCGTTGGTCCGCCTCGCGGACGCCGCGGCTGACCGGGACCTCCTGGTCCAGGTGCTGGCCGACGACGAGGGCACCGCGATGCGGCTGCTCTGCGTCCTCGGGATGAGCGCCGCGCTCGGGGACCACCTGGTCCGGCACCCTGAGCAGTGGCACGAGCTCCGCGACCCGACTCTGGGGTCCACCCGGCCGGCGGCGTACGCCGTCCGCGCCGGTCTGATGACCGCGGTGGGCGCGGACCCGTTCGCCGACCAGCCGGTCTCGACGCTCCCGTACGGCGCCGCGGTCGACGCGCTGCGGGTCGAGTACCGCCGGGTGCTGCTCCGGATGGCCAGTCGCGACCTGGCCCACCACGTCGGCGTGGACGACATCGCCGCGGAGCTCTCCGACCTCGCCGCAGGGACGCTGGACGCCGCGCTGGCGGTAGCCCGGGCGAAGGTCGGCGAGGAGGCCGGGTGCTGCCGGCTGGCGGTCATCGCGATGGGCAAGTGCGGCGGCCACGAGCTGAACTACGTCAGTGACGTCGACGTGATCTTCGTGGCCGAACCCGCCGAGGGCGGCGAGGTGGACGAGACCCGGGCGCTGCGCGTCGCCACCCAGCTCGCGTCGACGCTGATCCAGGTCTGCGGGGACCAGACCGCGGAGGGCACGATCTGGCCGGTGGACGCCAACCTCCGTCCCGAGGGCAAGAACGGGCCGCTGGTGCGGACGTTGGCCAGCCACCGCGGCTACTACGAGCGGTGGGCGAAGACCTGGGAGTTCCAGGCCCTGCTCAAGGCCCGTCCGGTCGCCGGCGACCTCGAGCTCGGCCACGCCTACGTCGAGACGATCGCACCGATGGTGTGGACCGCAGCGGAGCGGGACGGGTTCGTCGAGGACGTCCAGGCGATGCGACGTCGGGTGCTGGAGCACATCCCGGCCCACGAGGCGAGCCGTCAGCTCAAGCTCGGCTCGGGCGGCCTGCGCGACGTCGAGTTCGCCGTCCAGCTCCTGCAGCTGGTGCACGGCCGGACCGACGCCTCGGTGCGTGCCCCCACGACGTTGAGCGCGCTCTCGGACCTGACCGCGGGCGGGTACGTCGGGCGCGAGGACGGCCGGACGATGCACGAGGCCTACTCGTTCCTGCGTTCCTTCGAGCACCGGATCCAGCTGTACCAGCTGCGCCGTACCCACGTCGTACCGGAGGAGGAGGCGGCGCTGCGCCGCCTCGGCCGCTCGCTGGGTCACCTGCGCAACCCGTTGGAGGCGCTGGAGAAGGACTGGCGCCATCACCGCCGGGAGGCGCGTCGGCTGCACGAGAAGCTCTTCTACCGGCCCCTGCTGGCAGCGGTCGCCCGGATCCCCGGGGAGGGGGCCCGGCTGACGACCGATGCCGCGAAGGAGCGGCTCTCCGCCCTCGGGTACCTCGACCCGCCGGCGGCGTTGCGCCACCTCGAGGCCCTGACCAGCGGCGTCTCCCGCACTGCGGCGATCCAGCGGACGCTGCTGCCGGTCCTGCTGGAGTGGTTCGCCGACGCGCCCGACCCGGATGCCGGTCTGTGGGGGTTCCGGCGGATCTCCGACGCCCTGGGGGCCACGCCTTGGTACCTGACGATGCTGCGCGACGAGGGCGAGACCGCCCAGCGCCTCGCCCAGGTGCTGGCCACCAGCCGGTTCGCCACCGACCTGCTCGAGCGGGAACCGGAGGGCGTGAAGATCCTCGGCGGCGAGGGCGGGCTGAAGCCGCTGTCGCGGGACGTGATCCAGGCCGAGATGCTCGCCAACGCGGCTCGGCGCGGGGATGCCGAACAGGCGATCCGGAGCGTGCGGGCGATCCGGCGGCGCGAGCTGCTCCGGATCAGCGCCGCGGACCTCTGCGTGCCGTTCGGGGTCGCCGAGGTCGGCTACGCGCTCTCCGACCTGACCGACGCCACCCTGGAGGCGGCCTTGCTGGTCGCGACCGAGTCGGTCGAGCGCGAGCGCGGTGCGCCGTTGCCGACCCGGCTGGCGATCATCGCGATGGGCCGCTACGGCGGATACGAGATGGGCTACGGCAGCGACGCGGACGTGATGTTCGTGCACGACCCGCTTCCGGGTGCGGACCCCGAGCAGGCCGGCAGCATGGCGCAGGCCGTGGTCCACGAGTTGCGTCGGTTGCTCGCCTTGCCTGCGACCGACCCGCCCCTGGAGGTGGACGCGGACCTTCGCCCGGAGGGCAAGGGCGGCCCGATGGTCCGCTCGCTCGACTCGTACGCGGCGTACTACGCAAAGTGGTCGGAGGTCTGGGAGGCCCAGGCACTGTTGCGGGCCGAGCCGGTAGCCGGTGATCGGGAGCTGCGCGACCGGTTCTTGGCGTTGATCGACCCGCTCCGGTTCCCGGAGGCCGGCCTGAGCAGGGACGACCTGGTCGAGATCCGGCGGATCAAGGCCCGGGTCGAGGACGAGCGGTTGCCGCGCGGCGCCGACCCGGCAACCCACTTCAAGCTCGGTCGCGGCGGCCTGGCCGACGTCGAGTGGACGATCCAGGCGCTGCAGCTCCAGTACGCCGGCGCGATGCCGGACCTGCGCACCACCAAGACGCTGCAGGCGCTGGAGGCTGCCGTTTCCTACGAGCTGGTCAGTGCCGAGGACGCAGCGGTTCTACGGGCAGCCTGGATGCTGGCCAGCCGGGCCCGGAACGCGACGGTGCTGGTCCGGGGCAAGCCGTCGGACCAGATCCCGAACGACCCCCGTGAGCGCGCGGCGCTGGCGAAGGTCCTCGGTTACGGCGCGGGGGAGACGACCACGATGGTCAACGACTACCAGCGCACCACCCGGCTGGCCCACGGTGTCGTCGACCGGATCTTCTGGGGCGGCTGAGCGTGTCTGATCCCGGGCCGGGCCGCGAGCTCGTGGTGCCGCCCGGCCCCGGGCTTCCGGACGGGGCGGTCGTCCCGGCCGTGGAGCTGGTCGAGCGGTTCTCCCGTTCCCCGGGTCCGGGCGGGCAGTCGGTCAACACCAGCGACACCCGGGTCGAGCTGGTCTTCGACCCCGCGTCGTCGGTGGCGTTCACCGAGCCGCAGCGGCTCCGGATCCTGCGGTCCTTGCCGGCCGGACCGGTGGTGGTGACTGCCTCGGAGCACCGGTCCCAGCTGCGCAACCGGGCAGCGGCGCGCGACCGGCTGGTCGCCCTGCTGCGCGCTGCGGTGGCTCCGCCGCCTCCGCCGCGGCGGCCGACCAGACCGAGCAAGGCGTCGCAGCGCCGCCGGGTCGAGACGAAGAAGCAGCGCGGGCAGACCAAGCAGTTGCGGGGCCGGGTGGCGGACGAGTAGCGATATTGTCTTCACTTCTCAAAAATGAAGGTAATATCTTCCTATGACTGATCTGAAGCCTCTGGCGACGTTGATCGGTGACGTCGTCGGATCGCGCGAGGTGGCTGACCGGGCAGCGCTGCACGACCGCCTGGTGACGGTCGTCGACCTCGTCAACGTCCGGTTCGCCCCGGTGGTGCCAGTCCGGATCACGGTAGGTGACGAGTACCAGGGCGGGTTCGCGACCGTCGGCGAGGCACTGGTCGCGGCGCTGCGACTGCGGTTGCTGGTGCTGCCGGAGTTCGACCTGCGGCACGGGATCGGCTGGGGCCCCACCACGGTCCTCAGCGACGAACCCCGGGTCGAGGACGGCCCCGGATGGTGGGCGGCCCGGGAGGCCATCGGCTCGGTCGCTGCCAAGGCGGCGAGCGGCGCCCTGCGGACGGCGTACCGGCGGGCGGCCGAGGACGCGGGCGGGCCGGATCCGGCTGCGGTCAACGCAGCGCTCGTCAGCCGGGACGCGCTCCTGGCCGCCGCGTCACCGCGCTCCTGGGGGGTGCTGCGTGGTTTGCTGAGCGGCATGAGTCAACGGGAGATCGCCGACGCCGAGGGCATCTCGCCCTCAGCGGTCTCCCAGCGCGTACGACGTGACGGCCTCGACGCCCTGGTGGCGACCGACGACCTCCTCGGACAGGTCGTCTGATGGGCTGGATCGCGCTGCTCCTGATCGGCGTCGGGATCGCCGACCTGGCCCACTCGGTGCGTCCGGTCAAGGTGGTGCCGGAGTGCCTCGGTGCGGCCGCGGTGGTCCTCCTCGGTCTGGCCTGCGACCTGACCGAGCCGCGTGACCTCGTCGCGGTCGCGGCGATCGCCGCCGCCGTCGTGGCCTGGGGGCAGACCGTGCGGCACGGGTTCGGGCGCGATCGGGCCTGGCTCCCGTTGCTCGTCCTCGGGGCGGCCTTCGTCGCCGTCGTGGTGGCCTCGCCGCTCGCCAACGCCGCAGCGGGGGAGCCCCAGCGGTGGCTCGAGGAGAACCCGCTCGGTGTCCTGTCCGGCCTCGAGCTCGACCGGGCCCTGCTGGTGCTCGGGGTCCTGCTGGTCCAGATGTCGACCGGCAACGTGATCGTGCGGCTGGTGCTCCGCGCGACCGGGACCGTGGATCCGGCACGCGGCGCCAGCCACGATGCCACCCGGACCCTCAAGGGCGGTCGTCTGCTGGGACCGATGGAGCGGCTGGTGATCGTCGGACTCGGTCTCGCCGGGCACCTCACCGCTGCCAGCGTCGTGATCGCCGCCAAGGGGTTGCTCCGCTTCCCCGAGCTCCAGACCAAGCGCGACGACCCGGGAGAGCCCTCGATCGACGAGGTCACCGAGTACTTCCTGGTCGGCAGCTTCGTCAGCTGGATGGTCTCGCTCGGATCGCTGGTCCTGCTCGCGACCTGACCGGGGTCGTCAGGGAGTCGGCGTCAGCACGATCACCGGCAGCGGCCGGTCGGTCTTCTTCTGGTACGCCGCGAACTGGCCCTTGTTGGCCTTGTTGCAGATCGCGAAGAGCCGGTCGTAGTCGGCGTCGCCCGGTCGCAGGAAGGACGCGACTGCAGCCGTCCTCCTGACGCCGACCTGGATCTCGACGTCCGGGTTGGCCTCGGCGTTCAGCGCCCACGCCGGGGGGAGGTGATGGCCGCCGTTGGAGGCGCAGACCAGGTAGCGGTCGCCGTCCTTCCCGTACACCAGCGCGTTGGTCCGGGTCAGCCCGGACTTCCGGCCGGTGGTGCGCAGCAGCAGCGTCGGCATCAGCAGCAGCCGGTGCCCGACCAGCCCGCGGCTGCCCTCGTAGAGGCCCTGGTGGAGCTTGAGGACGGTCAGGAACGCCTGGGTGCTGAGCTTCATGGGGTCAGCCTAGGGATGCTCGCGGAGACGCGATCGCCCGGGACCGCTGCTGCGGTCCCGGGCGGTCGGGTGCGGAACGGGTCGCGCTACTTCGTCATGAAGGAGGCAGACTTGCTGCTGCCATCGGTCAGGTGGACCGTGACCTTGTAGCAGTTGCTGGCGCCCTTCGGCGACTGCCAGTTGTAGATGTACTGGTTCGCCGTCGTGTCGTACCGCAGCGAGGTGGCGCCGGAGGTGGGTGCCTCGATCGGGTCGGTCGGTGCGCCGGCCGTGCAGGTGAACTTCGCCTGGGTGACCCGGTCGACGACGGCCAGGCTGCCGATGAAGCCACCGGAGCCGTTCGGGATCGCCCACTTGAGCGGCACCGACTGGCCGCCCTTGATGGTGTTCAGCACCCCGCCGTTGTCCACCGGGGCGAAGAACCCGTTGAACGAGAACGACACGGTGACGGTGAACGTCTGGGCCGCACTGGTGTTGTCGTGGGCGTCGGTCGCGGTGCAGGTGACCGTCGTGGCGCCCGGTGCGAAGGTGCTGCCGCTGACCGGCGTGCAGTCCGGCGTCACCGGGCCGTCGACCAGGTCGGTCGCCGTCGCGGTGTAGCTCACCACCGCGCCGCTGGCCGAGGTGGCCCCGGTGCTGATGTTCGCCGGGACGGTCAGCGTCGGGGCCGTGGTGTCGACGACGTACAGCGTGAAGGTGCTCTGGGCCTCGTTGCCGGCGGCGTCGGAGGCGGTGCAGGTGACCAGCTGGCTGCCGTCGAGCGCGACCAGGACACCGGGAGCCGGGTCACAGGTGACGGCGACCGGACCGTCGACGACGTCGCTCGCGGCGGGGGTCGTGTAGTCGACGTTGGCGCCGGACGGGCCGGTGGCTTCAGCCGTGACGTCCGCGTGCGGGTCGATCGTCGGCGGGGTGGTGTCCTGGACGGTGACGATGAAGCTGTTGTAGCCGGTGTTGCCGGCGTCGTCGGTCGAGGAGCAGGTCACGGTGGTGTCCCCGAGCGGGAACGCGGAGCCCGAGGCCGGATCGCAGGTGACGTCCGTCGTGCCGCTGACCAGGTCGGACGCGGTCGGGTTGGTGTAGTTGACGGCGGCGCCCGTCGGCCCGGTCGCCTCGGCGACCTCGGCGTCGTGGTCGGCCACGACCGGCGGGGTGGTGTCCTGGACGGTGATCGTGAACGACGCCTCGGAGGTGTTCCCGGCGGCGTCGGAGACGGTGCAGGTAACCTCGGTGTCGCCGAGCGGGAAGGTGGAGCCCGATGCCGGGGTGCAGACCGGGGTCAGGGTGAGGTCGACGGTGTCGCTGACCACCGGGTCGTCGTAGGTGACCACGGCGCCGGCGCTGCTGGTGGCCTCCGCGGTGATGTCATCGGGGGCGGTGATGCTCGGAGCGCCGGTGTCCTGGACGGTCACGGTGAACGAACCGCTGTCGGTGTTGCCGGCGACGTCGGCGACCGAGCAGGTCACCAGCGTCGAGCCGAGCGCGAAGGTGCTCCCGGACGCCGGGGTGCAGGTCGGGACGCCGTCGACGGCGACGTTGTCGTCCGCGCTGACCGACCAGGTCTCCACGGCTCCGTCGGGACCGGTCGCCTCGATGGTCCGGTCGCCCGGGGTGGTCAGCACCGGTGCGGTGGTGTCGATGATCGTGTAGGTGACGCTGTCGTCGTCGGAGAGACCGCCACCGTCGGTGTAGGAGCAGGTCGCCGTCTGGGTGCCCAGTCCGAACGCGGCGAGCGGACCGGTGATCGCGCTCAGCACCGGTGTGGCCGACTCGTTGGTGTCCTCGGCGTCGGAGACGTTGCAGACCGCGGTAGGCACCGCGCCGAACTCGTACGACGTCGCGGTGACCCCGCCGACGGTGACGGTCGGCGGGGTGTTGGTGACGGTCGGTGCGTTCACCGTCAGGGTGAACTTGGCCGGGTTCTCGTTCAGCGTCGGCCCGCTCACGTGGGCGAGGGAGACGTTCTTGGTGCCGACCGTCGTCGCGGTGAAGACCACCGGCTTCGCCACGTTGCACGCCGTGAAGGAGACGCTGGAGACGTTGGTGGTCACCGACGCGTCGGCTCCACCGTTGGGAGCGGTCAGGACCACGGCGTAGACCGAGGGGTTGCCGGAGCTCACGTCGCAACCGGACGGGTTGCCGGTGATCTGGACGTCGAAGTTGACGGTCGTGCTCACCGAGGAGCCGGTGAGGGTCACGACGTTGGCTCCGGTGGCGGCGATGTCGTTCCGGATGTTGTCCGCGAACGCGGGGACTGCGCCGAGCACGAGGGCTCCGGCGGCGACGAGCGTGGCGGGAAGCCGCCAGGGACGAGAGCTCAAGGGGTTCTCCAAGGTGAGAGGTAGCGTGATCGCGGTCGGAGTATCAACGACCGAGCAGACACGATGAGATGGCCTGTCCGGACTAGTTCCGTCGGGCCATAGTCGGGCAATCTTCGCGAAGCCGTGGGACATACCTGAAGATGTCCGAATTGGGCGAGATGTCAGCCTGTGATGGTCTGGACCGCCAACGACCCGAACACCATCGCGGTCCCGAGCGGGGCGCCCGGTCCGGGGTAGAAGGCACCGAAGGCGTTGGCCGCGGAGTTGCTGGTGGCGTACAGCCCGTCGATCACGGTGCCGTCCTTGCGGAGCGCTCGTCCGGAGGAATCGGTGACGATCCCGCCCTTGGTGCCCAGGTCGGAGAGGACGAAACGTGCGGCCGTGAACGGACCCTCGGTGATGCCGACCAGGGCCTTGTTCGGGCCCTCGCCACCGGTGAAGAAGGTGTCGTACTCGTCAGCCCCGCGCCCGAAGTCCTCGTCGACGCCGGTCTCGCAGAAGCTGTTGAACCGGTCCACCGTCGCGACCAGGTCGGTCAACCCGAGGCGGGTGGCGAGTTCCTCGAGGGTCTCGGCCTCGACCCAGGTGCCGGCAGCGAGGTGGTCGGCCCGGTTGCCCTCCGGCATCGCGATGGCCGGCAGGCCGCCGCCTTCGCGGTTGTCGAAGACGAACCACGAGGGGATCCGGTCCGCGGCCTTCGCCATCTCCCTGCCGAAGCGGTCGTAGGGAAGGGACTCGTTGGCGTACCGGTTTCCGGTGGCGTCCACGATCACGCCGCTGCGGAAGCCCAGGGTGAACGAACCGTGCCCGTCGGGGTGCTCGAGGCCGGGACAGAACCAGCCCTGGTCGAGCAGGTCGGTCGCCGCACCGATCGCCTGGGCCGCCGCGATCGGCTCGCCGGTGTTCGTACCGTCCGGGGCCATCGACCACGTCGAGTCGCCGGGCACGCCGTACTTCTCGCGCCACTGGGGGTTGTGCTCGAACCCGCCGGAGGCCACGATCACGCCGCGCTGGGCGCCGATCTCCACCCGACCGCCGGCGGTCTGCGCGACGACGCCGGTGACCCGTCCGTCGGCGACGACCAGCTCGTCGACCGCGTGGTCGGTCAGGACGGTGCCGCCGTCGCGGGTGAAGGCGAGCAGCAGCCGGGCGATCAGGGACTGCCCGCCGGAGAGGGTGTTGCGTCCCGGCAGGCCGGCCCGGTCGAGCTCGACCGGCGGCCGGACCAGCGCGGCGACCTCGTCGGGGAGGTCGGCTCGCTTGATGTTCGCGGGCTGGATCGAGCGGCCCCAGCTGACCCGGCCCGGGGCGTCGTAGTACTCCGGGAACGGCAGCCACTCGAAGACGAACGCGTCGTCGGCCTCGAGCTCGGCGACCAGACGCGGGGCCTCGGCCAGGAACGCCTCGACCTTCGTGACGTCCGGGTCGACCAGCAGGGCGCCGAGGTACTCCCGGGCGGACTCGGTCGAGTCACCGATGCCGGCCCGCTGCTGGACCTCCGAGCCGGGCAGCCAGCAAGCGCCGCCGGAGTACGCCGAGGTGCCGCCGACGAACCGGGTCTTCTCCACCACGACCGTCCGCAGTCCGCGCTTCTGAGCCAGGTACGCCGCGGCTAGGGCACCGCCGCCGGAGCCGACCACGACGACGTCGACGAGAGGAGTTTCGGTGGTCATGGGAACCCTTTCAGTGGTGCGGTGTGAGGTAGCTGGTGAGAGCGTCGGCCAGGCCGCGGCGGGCCTCGCCGGAGTCGGTGTACGAGCTCAGGTACTGCTCGCTGTGCAGGCCGCGCATCGCGCCGGGGAGCAGGCTGCGCACCCGGGCGAGCCGGACCGGGTCGAGGTCGAGCCCGGTGAAGGCTTGTTCCATCGTGGCGGTCCAGGCGGCATCCCACCGTGCGATCGCCGCCGCGGTGAGCGGGTAGCTCGCCTCCAGCTCCTCGCGGTGCCGGGGGAGGGCGAGGCGCAGGTGGTGGATGGCGCGGAAGGTGGGGAGGTCCATCGCGGACCAGAGCAGCGCGACGATCGCCTCCACCCGGACCCCGACGTCGGTGGAGGCCGGCACCGGCAGGGTGGTGATCGCGCCGTCGCCGAGCAGGTCCTCCAGGAGCGCGGCCCAGAGGCCGTCGACGTCGCCGAACTGGTGCTGCACCGTCCCCCAGGTGACTCCGGCTTCCCGGGCGACCAGGCTGGCGCTCACCGATTCCGGACCGCCCTCGGCCAGGCACCGCTGCGCTGTCCGCAGCAGGTTCTGCCGGGTCTCCAGGCCCCGCTTGTTCAAGCGGGTTCCCTTCGCGCTGAGATGGCTCTGCGCGCTGAGATGGCTCTGCGCGCT
>JBFJNH010000047.1:0-25146 GCA_041618295.1 Marmoricola sp. | reverse complement strand
GTGACGACCCCGACCTTCATGCCTGCGTCTCGGCAGGCTCGGCGACCGACACGGAGAAGTCCTCGATCACCGGGTTCGAGAGCAGCGTCTCGGCCATCTTCTCGACCTCGGCGAGCCGCTCGGCGGTGAGGTCACCGTCGAGCTCGAGCTCGAACCGCTTTCCCTGGCGAACCTCGGTGACTCCGGCGAAGCCGAGTCGGGGAAGGGCACCGAGAACGGCCTTGCCCTGCGGGTCGAGGATCTCGGGCTTGGGCATGACGTCGACGACGACACGGGCCACGGGGCGCTCCTGGAGGGAGAGGTTCGGGGGACGGGGCCCAGTCTACGGGGGGCTCAGAGCAGCGCTGCGTACCGAGGCCACATCTTGGCGGCCCACTGCCGCCAGAACATCCCGAGCACCGGCAGGGCCAGCCGGGTGACCCCGTTGGTCGGGTGGATCGCCCAGCTCCAGGTCACCCGGGTGCCGTTGCCCTCGGGGACGTAGGAGAACTGGCCGTCCACGGAGCCGACCAGCGCTTTCATCGGGCCGGTGAAGCCGGTGAGCCGGTAGCGGTAGTTCGGGGTGACCCGGTCCGCCTCGACCAAGGTCTCGAGGTTCGTGCTGCCATCGGCGAGCACGACGGTACGGGTCTGACCGACGGTGCCCCAGGCGCCGACCTGACCGGTGCACTCCTTGACGGGCGGGATCGCCCCGGAGCGGTGCGGGAACAGCTTCTCGAGCGGGGCGTTCATGACCCCGTCGTAGGCGGCCTCAGGGGAGACGGGGACAACGGTGGACGAGGAGAGCAGGAAGGGAGCGGGCATACCGACACCCTAGACACCAGCGCTAGTCCGCCGCAGCAGTCACCGGTCGGTACTGGCACGCCTCGGTGGTGTTGGTGGCCTGCGTCGGCGAGCGGGTGGCGGACGGCGAGCCACCCGGCGGCGCGGTCGTGGGTGCCTTCGACGTCGCCTTCGGCTTCAGCGCCGTCGCGACGGCGGCCCGCATGTAGTCGTAGTCGGGGTCGTTCGGGTCGAACTTGGCACTCCGCTCGAAGCCGACCGACTTCAGCGGGCTCTCCTTCACCTTGGCTGCCAGCTTCACGAACGCCGGCAGCAGGTCCCGCGGGATGTCGGTACGGACGATGTCCTTGCTGGCTCGCGCCAGGCTCGTGTAGCGGGTGAGCATCGTCGTCGGGTCGGCCTCACGGGCGATCGCGCTGATCGCGCAGCGCTGCCGCTCCATCCGCTTGTAGTCCGTGGAGCCGTAACGACCCCGGGTGTACCAGAGGGCGTCGTGGCCGTCGAGGCGTTGGTTGGGTCCCGGCCGGAGGTAGTCGTTGGGGGCGATCCCCCGGTCAGCGTCACCACCGATCGGGATCGGTTCGTTGATGTTCACCGTGATCCCGCCGATGGCGTCCACCATCCGTGAGAACCCGCTCAGGTTGACCAGCACGTAGTAGTCGACCTCGACCCCCAGCGCACCCGACACGGCGAGCTTGGTCGCGTCGGCGCCCTCGTTGGAACTCTTGCCCAGGACGCCAGGATGCAGGGCGGGCACGTTCCGGTACACGGCGTTGAGGAAGTACTCCGCGTCGGCGCTCGGCCCGCTGAACCCGTCGGGGTAGAGCTCGGCCAACGGAGACCCTTCCTTGAAAGGAGGTCGCTGGAGGTTCCGCGGGAGGCTGAACAGGACGGTCTTGCCGGTCGTGGTGTCGATGCTGGCCAGGATCACCGAGTCGGTGCGGACCCCCGCCCGACCGATCGCGCCGTCGCCGCCGAGGAGCAGGACGTTGACGCGCTCGCGCCCACCCCAGGGGTTCTCGGCGGACGCCGTCGGCAGGGTCGCCGTCGGCGCCTCCTCGAAGACGTCCCTGATCAGGTCACGCTGGACCACGGCGTACCCCGCACCGACCGCCATCGGCGCCGTCACGGCTCCGCAGAGCAGCAGCACCCCGAAGCCGGCCAGCAGCTGGCCGCCGGCCGGAGCGTTGCGCGGACGAACCTGGGCGAAGCTGCGCCAGATCGCGCTCACCCAGAACGCCCAGAGCGCCCCGAGGAGCACCACGATCCACAGCAGCGCCGTCGGGTCCACCGAGAGCTCGAGCAGCCGGCCGGAGGCGGTCTTGACCACGATCCAGGCGATCAGGCCCAGGACCAGGGCCGGCACCAGGGTCGCCACGAGGGCGCGCGTGAACGCGTGGCCCAACCCCTTCGGTCGGACCGCCCTGTGCCGCCCCGCATACGAGGGACGACCGAACGAACCCCGCGGCATCCGAAGATCTTAAGCGGTCCTGCGGGTCTAGCCGACCAGTTCCCGTTTCAGGATCTTCCCGGTCGCGGTCATCGGCAGCGAGTCGACGAAGGTGACGATCCGCGGGTACTTGTAGTTCGCCATCTGGTCCTTGCCCCACGCGACCAGCTCGTCCTCGGTGATCGTGGCGCCTGCGTTCAGGATCACGAACGCCTTGACCTCCTCGCCGTGCGACTCGTGCGGGACCCCGACCACCGCAGCCAGGGAAACGGCCTCGTGGGTCATCAGGACCTCTTCGATCTCGCGCGGGTACACGTTGAAGCCACCGCGGATGATCATGTCCTTGGACCGGTCGACGATGTAGTAGAAGCCGTCCTCGTCACGGCGGGCCAGGTCGCCGGAGCGGAACCAGCCGTTCTTGATCGCCTCGGCGGTCGCCTCGGGGCGTCCGTAGTACCCCTTCATGATGTTGTGGCCCTTGATCGCGATCTCACCGATCGCACCGACCTCGGTGACCTCGTTCCAGTCGTCGTCGATGAGCTTGAGCTCGACGCCCCAGATCGGGACGCCGATCGAGCCCGGCCGCGGGTCCTGGTCGGGGTCGCTGAAGGTGGCCACCGGCGAGGTCTCGGAGAGGCCGTAGCCCTCCAGGATGGTGACGCCGAGCTTCTCCCTGACCTGGGTGATGATCTCGACCGGCAGGCTGGCACCGCCGGAGGCGCCGATGCGCAGGTTGCGGGCGATCCGCTCGACGTCGACGCTGCCGCCGGCGGCGTCGAGCGCCGCGAGCAGGCCCCACCACATCGTCGGGACGCCGGCGAAGAAGGTGACGTCCTCCTTCTGCATCAGCCCGATCACCTGTTCGGCGTCGAAGCGCGGCACGAGCAGCAACGTCGCGGCCGCGGCGAAACCGGCATGCATCTGCACGGTGGCACCGAAGGTGTGGAACAGCGGCAGCGTGAGCACGTGGGTGTCGCTGGCGGGCTGGTTGCGGAAGAGACGGTTCATCGTGAGCACGTTCATCATCGTGTTCGAGTGACTCAGCTCGGCACCCTTCGCCTGACCGGTCGTGCCGGAGGTGAACAGGATGATCGCCGTGTCACTGGGCTCGGTCACCACGGCGTCGAAGACCGGGGACTTCCCGGCCAGCGCCTGGCCCAACGTCTCGGTGCCCTCGATCGAGGAGGGCGCGGCCGGGTCGGCCATGATCATGAAGAAGTGCTCGACCGGCTTGCCGTCGGCCTGCGCCTGCTGGAACCCGGCGTACCCCTCGGTGCCGATGGCGAGGTCCGGAGTGCCCTGGAAGCAGAAGAAGGCCTTCACGTCCGCCTCGCCGAGGTGGTACGCGACCTCACGCCCCTTGAGCAGCACGTTGAGCGGGACGACCACACCGCCCGCCTTGAGGACGCCGTAGTAGACGATCGGGAAGTACGGCAGGTTCGGGCAGCTCAGCGCCACCTTGTCGCCGGGCTGGATGCCACGCTCGACCAGGAGGTTGGCGACCTGGTTGGCGGCGGCATTGACCTGGGCGTAGGTGAGCCGGGTGTCGCCCAGCACTAGGGCGTCACGGTTGGGGTACTTGCGCGCGGAGTCCTCGAGCAGGATCGACAAATTCAGCATGGGGGTAAACCTAGCCCCCGCGTGGTGGGGCTGACTTGTCCCGACGCGACAGGTTTTTGCGGTTCGTCAGGACTTCAGACCAACAGCGCGGCCGCGCGGCGCAGGTCCCCCGGAACGGCGAGACCGGCGGCTGCGGTGAGCACCGGACCGATCGGGCGGAGCAGGCCGCGGCCCCGCACGCTCACCTCAGCGGTCACCGTGCAACCGCCGTCACGCGGGGTGAACCGCAGGGTGAGCTCTGCGGAGATGCCCCGCCACGTCCCGCGCTCGGTCCACAGCGACGGGCGCAGGTACGCCGTGGTCTCCATCGACGGCCGCATCCCGGGCGCGGTCACGTCGACCCAGGTCTGGCCGACCCCGGCCTGGGCGGGCGTGACCGCCTCGACACGGCGCAGCGACGACTGCCACCGCGGACGGTTGGCCGGGTCGACCAGGAAGTCGAAGGCGACCTCGGCCGGCACGTCGAACTCCACCTCGACCACGCGCATCACCGGATCAGAACGTCTCGCCGGTGAGGATCTCGTAGGCCTCGACGTAGCGCGCGCGGGTGTGCGCGATCACGCTCTCCGGCAGCGCCGGCGGGCGGGCCTCACCGTTCCGGTCCCAGCCGCTCGCCGGGGAGGTCAACCAGTCCCGCACGATCTGCTTGTCGTACGACGCCTGGGCCCGGCCGGGCTGCCAGTCGGCTGCCGGCCAGAACCGGCTGGAGTCGGGGGTGAGCACTTCGTCGGCCAGCACGACGGCGCCGTCGGGCCGCGCTCCGAACTCGAACTTGGTGTCGGCCAGGATGATGCCCCGCTCGCGGGCGATCTCCTCGGCGCGTCCGTAGATCGCCAGGGTGAGCTCACGTAGGTGCGCCGCCGTCTCGGCGCCGACGGCACCGACGACGGCGTCGTAGGAGACGTTCTCGTCGTGGTCGCCGACCTGGGCCTTGCTGGCCGGGGTGAACAGCGGCTCGGGGAGGCGGCTGCCGTCCTCCAGGCCGGGCGGCAGCACCAGCCCGCAGACCTCGCCGGTGGCGCGGTAGTCCAGCAGACCGGAGCCGGTCAGGTAGCCCCGGGCGACGCACTCCACCGGGAACATGGCGAGCTCCTCGCAGAAGACCGCCCGACCGGCGACCTGCGCCGGGACGTCGGTGGAGACCACGTGGTTCGGTACCAGGGCCGCGAGCTGGTCGAACCACCACAGCGACATCCGGGTCAGGATCGCGCCCTTGTCCGGGATGGTGCTGTCCAGCACGAAGTCGTACGCCGAGATGCGGTCGCTCGCGACCATCAGCAGCCGACCGGCGTACTCGCCCTCGACCATCCGGTAGAGGTCGCGCACCTTGCCGGAGTGCAGGTGCTCGGCCCCCGGGATCGCGGGTGCTGTCGGGATGTTCAGGTCGCGGCTCACGATGGCGAGCCTATTTCCCGACCTGGCCGACCTCGTACCCGACCTGGCAGAGCTCGTCACCGTCGTCGCGCGCGGAGATGATCACCGCGTACTCGTCCGAGACGTACTGGACCTGAGTGGTGTCGCCGGCGACCAGTTCGCCCGTCTTGACGAATCCCTCCGCGACCAGCGCGGCCACGGCATCGGCGAGACACGACTTCCCGCTCCCGGCGGCGCTCATCTCGAGCACCCACCCCCGCCGACCTTCGGTCGAGGTCCCCCCGGACTGGGCGGTGACCACACCCCGGATCACCGGGACCTCCTCGCCGGGGTAGTCCGCCGGGAGGCCGGGGACGGCACCCGTCGCTGCGGGCGACGGCGCGACCGAGGTCGGCCCGTCGGTCGGGGTCACCTCGACACCGCCGACGGGCCCGAGGCTGACCAGGGGCTGGGGGGTCTGCGAGGTCTGCGGAGAGCCGGCCGGGGCGTCGTCACCCCCGCAGGCCGTGGTCCCGGCGAGCAGCACCAGGGCCAGGACCGAGGCCTGGACCGAGGGCAGGGTCGAGCGCAGCATGGGCCGAGGGTAGCCGCCCTCACCAGGCGCGCGACTGCGCAGCCCACTCGTCGGGGTCGTCGGTGAGCAGGCGCGCTCGCGCCTTGACCCGGTAGCGCCAGATCTGGACGAGTCCGATCCCCCAGAGGAGGTACTGGAAGCTCATCGCCCAACGGAACGCGTCCGGTCCGTAGTCGCTGGAGCCGCCCGGGGTGGCCAGGTCGAGGATCACCCCGATCGCGATCACCAGAACCAGGCTCGCGAAGAACCCCGCCTGGTTGATGATCCCGGTCGCGCTGGCCAGGCGGTGCGCCGGGTTGGAGGTACGAGCGAGGTCGAAGCCGATCACCGAGGCCGGGCCGCCGACGCCGACCACGACGACCAGCACGACCAGCAGCCAGAGCGGCGCGGGCCCGGGCCACACCAGGACCACGGTCCAGGTGGCCACGATCGCCAGCACGACCGCCAGGACCAGGGTCGATCGGTGCCAGGGCCGCACGCTGATCCGCCACCCGAGCAGCGGACCCGCGCCCATGATCGCGACCACCATCACGGTCAGCAGCACCCCGGCCGTCTGCTCGCTCTGCCCCTCCCCCCGGACCAGGTAGGGGAAACCCCAGAGGAGTCCGAGAACGGTCGCACTGAACTGGGTCGAGAAGTGGATCCAGAAACCGAGCCGGGTGCCCGGGTGGGCCCACGACTCGGCCAGGCTCGCCCGCATCGCCGACGGGCTCATCGCCGGTCCCCGGAGGTTCGGCACCCCCGGCGCGTCGTGGACGACCGCCAGCAGTGCGGCCACCATCACGATGCCGAGCGCGGCGGCGAGCAGGTAGGAGTTGGTCCACCCCAGGTTGCCCAGCGCCCAGGTCATCGGCACGGCCGCGGCGATAGCGCCGAGCTGCCCGAGGACACCGGTGACCTGGATCAGCACCGGGATCCGCCGGGGCGCGAACCAGGTGTTCACCAGCCGCAGCACGCAGATGAAGGTCATCGCGTCCCCGAGCCCGACGAAGACCCGCGCCACCAGGGCGACCGGGTAGGAGTCGGCGAACGCGAAACCCGCCTGCGCACCGGTGAGCAGGCAGGCGCCGACGGTCAGGACCGTGCGCGAGCCGAACCGGTCCACCAGCAGCCCGACCGGGATCTGCATCGCGGCGTACACCAGCAGCTGGAGCATGGTGAAGGTCGCCAGCTGGGAGGCCGAGATGTCGAACCGCTCGGACGCCGCCAACCCGGCGACCGCCAGCGAGGACCGGTGGAAGACCGCGAGGACGTAGACCAGCAGCGCGACCACCCAGACCGCGGTGGCCCCGCGCTCAGCCGGTACGGCGCACCACCCAGGCGGCGATCTGCGCACGCGACCCGAAGTCGAGCCGACGCAGGCAGCTCTGCACGTGCCCCTGCGCGGTGCGCTCGGAGATGAACAGGTGGGTGGCGATCTCCCGGTTGCTCATCCCGTCGGCGATCAGCATCGCCACCTCCGACTCCCGCCGGCTCAACGGCTCCAACGCCGGCGTTCCCCGAGCCGCGTGCGCCGCGGCCGCAGGCCCGGGCACCAGGGCGGCATCGACACCCTCGAAGGCCATCCGGACGGCCTCCTCGGTGGGCATCGAGCGACCTTCGGCGTAGTCGCCCGCCCGGGCCACCGGGATCTCGCGCCGGTACGCGAAGCGGTCCTCGGCGAGCCCCGGCAGCAGGTTGTCCGGACTCAGGTCCATCCGACGCCACTGGGTCTCGGCGGCCCCGAGCATCAGCGCGCAGCGGTCCTCGAGTCCCTTCCAGTGGGCGCCGTAGGCGGCGGCCTCGAGCTGGAGCGCGATGCCGACCTGGTCGCGCAGCACCCAGACCATCTGCAGCGAGCTGCGGAGCAACCGGTCGGCCTCCTCGGCATTGCCCGCGAGGATCTCGTGGAACGCCAGCCAGACCTGGGCGTAGGCGCGCAGGGTGCCTTCGCCGGTCTCCTCACCCAGAGCCGCGACCGTGGTCAGCAGGTTCCGGCCCTCCTCGGCCGCGCCGATCTGGCTGAAGATCAGCCCGACCAGGACCAGCGCCGAGGGGTACTCGAACTGGTCCGGGTAGGCGCTGAGCAGCTCGACCGTGGTCCGCAGCGTCGCCATCGCGCGTTCGACGTCCAGCTCCCAGAGCAGCACCTGGCCCTCCGCGAGACTGACCGCTCCGGTCACGAACGAGTCGTCGATCTCGGCCAGCAGCGGCAGTGCCCGGTCGACCATGGCACGGGCGTGCGCCACGTCGCCGAGGCGGATCGCCATCGAGGCGTTCAGACCCGCGACCAAGGCCCGCTCCCGCGGGGAGCCCAGGTCCGGGGCGAGGGCGCGGTCCATCCAGTAGCGCGCCTCGCCCGAGAGGCCCTCGGTGACCCAGTACGTCTTCAGCGAGAAGCACAGGCGCAACGCGATCGGAACGGTGTCCTCGGAACCCAGGGCGTGCTCGAGGGCGGCACGGAGGTTCGCGTTCTCCTCGGCGTACCGCTGCAGCAGCGCCGCCTGCTCGGGGCCGATCCAGCGCTGGCGCAGGTCGTGGGCGACCTCCTCGAAACGCCGGCAGTGCCGGTCCCGCAGGACGTTCGTGGCGCCGGACTCCTCGAGCCGGGACGCACCGAAGTGACGCAGCGACTCCAGCATCCGGTACCGGTCGCGTCCGTCGTCGACCCGGACGACCACGGACTTGTCCACCAGTCCGGCCAGCAGGTCGAGCACCTCGCCGTCGCCGATGCCGTCACCGGCGCAGACCTGTTCCGCGTCGAGCAGGTCGAAGCCACCGACGAACACCGAGAGCCGTGCCCAGAGGGCCCGCTCTCCGGGCGTGCAGAGATCCTCGATCCACACGATCGAGGCGGTAAGCGACCGGTGCCGCTCCGGGGCGTCCCGGAACCCGCTGCCGAGCACGTCGAACTGCTCCTGGAGCCGTCCGTGCAGGCTCTCCAACGAGAGCACCCGCAACCGCGCGGTCGCGAGCTCGATCGCCAGCGGCAGGCCCTCGAGGCTGCGCACCACCGACGAGGCGAGCTCGGTGTTCTCCGGAGTCAGCTCGAAGGACGGCAGCACCGAGCGCGCCCGGTCGACGAAGAGGTCCAACGCCGCGTCGCTCTCCAACGGGGCGATCGGGTACACCGTCTCAGCGGCGATGCCGAGCGGGATCTGGCTCGTGGCCAGGAACCGCACCTGCGGGCACCGGTCCACCAGGACCGCGACCAGCCCCGCGACGGCGTCCACCACCCGTTCGCAGTTGTCGAGCACCAGGGTCAACCGTCGGTCACCGATCCGGTCGGCGAGGTAGTCGGCCCCGCCCACGTCACCCCCGGCCCGGAGCCCGATGGCCGCCGCCAGCGCGTGCCCGACCAGGCTCGGCTCGTCGATCCCGTCAAGGGCCACCAGGACGACGTCGTCGGCACTGTCGACCAGCGCCGGGAAGAGGTGGTCGGCGAAGCGGGTCTTCCCGACGCCTCCCGGACCGGTCAGCGTCACCACCCGCCGCTCGTTCAGGAGCGGGAGAACCGCAGCCGTGTCGGCCTCGCGGCCGATCAGGTGGGCGTAGGTGGCCCGCATCTCCGCCATGGGGGGAGTCTAGGAAGGATCACCGGGAAACACGTAATGCGTACTACCCGAAAACAGGTAATTCGGCGGATTCGGACGAACCGCGGAATCCGGACCCTGGAAGGACCGCACTCCCACGACGAGGTCTCTTCCATGATTGTTCGCACCCAGCACACCCGGAACCGCCAGAACGCCCAGCACCCCGACGAGCCGACCGACCAGGCCTGCCTGGCCCGGGTCCGGGCTGGCGACCGCAGCGCCTACGACCACCTGTACCGCCGTCACCACGGCGCGGCGGTCCGGGCCGCGGCCGCGATCAGCGGCCAGGACCTCGCCGACGAGCACACCGCGGAGGCGTTCGCGCGGGTCCTGGAACTGCTGCTCGCCGGCAAGGGCCCGACCGAGCACTTCCGCGCCTACCTGATCAGCGCGATCCGCAACATCCACTACAACCACCACCGTCGGATGAAGCGGGTACTGCTCCACGACAGCCCGGCCGAGCAGCTCCGCCCCGAGCTGAGCGGCGACGCCTGGGACGACCTGTTCGACTCCACGACCGCCGCCGCCGCGTTCGGCTCGCTGCCGCCACGGTGGCGGCAGGTCCTCTGGTTGCACACCGTGGAGAACCGATCCGTGACCGAGATCGGCGACGAGCTCGGGATCAGCCCGGGCGCCGTCAGCCAGCTCAGCTTCCGGGCCCGCGAGGCACTCCGGACCGCCTTCCTGGCGGCTCACCTGCAGGAGCCGACCGCGCACGAGTGCCGTGACGCCGTCGCCCGCCTCCCGCAGGCAGTGCGGACCGGAACGAGCGCCCGGTCACCCCGCGTCGACGACCACGTGCGGGGGTGCGGCCCGTGCACCGAACGGGCGGCCGAGATCAGTGCGATCTCGGCCCGGATGACGCGCAGCCGGCCGCAGCGTCAGCGGCGTACCGGCTGCGAGGTCCGACCCCAGGCCGTCGCGGTCTCCCCGACGGTTGCCCGGTAGTAGCGGGCCTTCCCGGAGATGGCCGTGAGGGTGAAGCCGCCGTACCGGTCGGTCCGGTCCATCGCCAGGAACTTCCAGGGGCACGCTGCGCAGTCCTTGTAGGAGATCGCGATCGGGCGGTCGGCCCAGCGCCGGAAGGCGTGCGCGGCCGGGGAGTAGCGACTGGCGGTCCCGGTCAGCGGGACGCGGGTCCCGGAACGGGTGCCGGCGGCCAGCGAGATCCGGCTGCCGAACTTGACCACGGTGCTGTCGCCGCCGAGCGAGCCGCCCGCCCCGAGCTGCGGTCGGGCCCGGAAGACACCGGGAGACTCGGTGTCCCGGAAGCGCCACGGACCGAGGCTGCTGCCTCCGGACACACCGATCGTCCGCGCGGCGAAGCTGCCGGGGCCGTCGACGAGCCAGGAGGCGGTCACCGCACCACACCCGTCGAAGGTCGGGTAGACGGCCGTGTACCGCGCGACCGCGGTCACCTTCGCGGGCAGGTCGACCGTGCAGCGCGCGGGCGGCTCACCGAGGTCGAAGGTGCCGAACGTCGAGCTCGCCAGCACCGCTTCAGCGGCGCCGTAGACCGTCACGGTGTACGCGTCGAGGCCGAGCCGGGGAACGGCGTAGAACACCTCCGGGTCGACGGCCTCGACGTGCTCGACGTCCACCCCGAGCAGGACCTGGTCGACGCTGTCGGTGAGCTCGACGCGGTAGTCGCCGTACGGGGCGTCCGCGAAGTCGACGTGCAGGTCGGGCACCTCCTCGACGTGGTACGTCTCCCCGTCGACCGGTGTCACGATCACCGGTACACCGGTGCCGACACCCTCCGCCGCGCTGAGCCCGATGACCGGGACGACGAGAGCGATCAGGGCGACCAGCGCCAGCGGTAGGCGGCGCGCACGAAGACTCACGCGAGCAGGCTAGTCGACCTCAGCGGCGTTCGTTGCTCCAGTCGATGAACCCGCTGGGGTCGTGGCGACCGAAGGTGCCGTGCTCGAACAGGCCGTGGCCGACCTCGCCGTCGCAGGTCGCGCGGGCGCAGTGGTCGATCACACCGAACGGGATCATCCCCGCCAGGGCTGGGTCGTTCAGGTCGTAGGTGACCCGCTCGGAGAAGTTCTCCCCCTTCCACGTCCCGTGCGTCCAGTCCGGGTCGCCGCCGTACCCGCCGCCGAGGTGGAGGACGACGTGGGTCCGCGTCTCGACCTCGACCACGACCGGTGCGCCCTCGGCGTTGGTGCAGGTCAAGGTGGCGTGGGTCGGGGTCCGGGTGCCGGGGGCGTAGGTGATGTCGATCTTGGGCCAACCGAGCTGCTCGACCCGGCCGTCCTTCCAGACCCGGGTGACGTCGTTCAGGGTCCGGAAGCCGTTCGCCTGCTCCTGGACGATGATCACGATCGAGAACGTCTCGAAGCGCATCGGGACGTAGAGCCACCAGAAACCCTCCATCGGCGGGTCCTGCGGCCGGCCCGCGGGTTCACCCTCGCCGACGGGGCGGATGCCCCAGGACCGGTCCCGGCTGCCCATCCAGGTGGCCGGGTCGACGACCGTCTCGACACCGTCGACGAGCAAGGTGCCGCTCCACGAGCCAAGCTGGGCGAAGCGCTGCGCGTCCAGGGTCGGCCGGGTGTCGCTGGCCAGCATCAGGTGCGGCATCTCCTGGACGACGTCGTAGGACCCCTCCCAGGTGAGGTCCATCGCCATCCCCTCGGTCTCCTCGAGGACCAGCCGGATCTTCTGCAGCGGTTCGATCACCTCGAGCGCGTAGTTGCCGCAGCGCTGGTCGAGCCGGTTCTGGTCGATCGCGTCGGAGAGGTGCACCGCCGTCTGCGTCGATCCGCTGCGGAGCAGCAGGTAGGCGTCCTTGACGCCGAGGTTCGGGTAGTAGCCGATGCCGGTGGTCAGCATCATCCGCTCCGGACCCGCGTCGTCGCTGGTGTCCATCGCGTTGAAGTAGCACCGGTCGTAGAAGTTCCGGTCGCTGCTCGCGACCCGGGTGATCGGGAGCGGTGCCTGGTGGATGGGGTACTCGTCGAGCGGGCCGATCATGACTGGGCCTCCTTGGCCTCGTTCAGCAGCGACCGCATCAGCGGTCCGTGGTGGAAGAGCGAGTCGACGTCCTCGGGGAGTCCGTCCAGCTCGCCGAAGTGGACCTGCCGGGCGCTGGTGCGCATGAAGACCACGCCCCAGATCACCGCCGAGTAGATCTCGAACCAACGCAGGTCGTGCACCGCGACCCCGGAGGCCTCGGCGTAGGTGGCGCTGACGTCCTCCGCGCGGAGGACGTCGGGGAGACCGGGCATCCCGAAGACGTCGGTGATCGACTGGAACACCTTGTGGGCGAAGACGATCCAGCCGAGGTCGAGCTCGCGGGGGCCGATGCCGGCCATCTCCCAGTCGAGGATCGCGACCGGCTCGAAGTCGACGTACAGGGCGTTGCCGATCCGGGCGTCGCCCCAGGAGAGCACGTTGTTGTCAGCGTTGTCGGGTCGATCGAACTCCGGCCAGTTCGCCTCCAGCCAGGCGAGCGCTTCGTCGATCAGCGGGGAGGGCGCGAGCTCGGCGGCGGCCCAGGCGTACCAGGTGCGGAGCTTGTCGAAGAGCCGGCGCAAGGGGGTGTCGCCGGCGTACTCCTGGATGTCGAGGAACGAGAAGACCTGGGCCGCGTCCGGGATCGCGTGCAGCGCGGCGATCTGGCGCACGGTGCTGTCCTGGAGCCGGCGACGGTCGGCCTCCGGGGCGTCGAAGAACCAGTTGTCGCCGAAGGTGTAGGGCATCACGTCCGGCGGCACGATCCCCTCGACCCGCTCCATGAAGAAGAACGGCTGGCCGAGCACCTCACCGGTGGGCTCGAGCCACCGCGGCGTCGGCACCGGTACGTCGGAGAGTTCGCCGACCAGCCGGATCGCCTCGTACTGGTGGTCGAGCCGGTAGGTCTGGAAGACCGGGACGTCCTGCGGCGCGGGCGCCATCCGGATCACGAAGCCGTGGGTGGCGCGGGAGCCGTCCTCGGTCCAGGTGACGTCGGCCAGGATCGTCTCGCTGGACATCCCGTTCGCGTCCGATGCCCCGGACAGGGCGACCTCGACGTCGGCGCCGTCGGGCAGCAGACCGGCCAACCAGCCGGTCAGGGTGGCGGCCATCGCGTCGGTGTCCCGGCTGCTCCGGGTGAGATGCATGTCGGCAGGAGGTTGCTCGGTGGTCATCCGGCTACAGAACTAGAACGCGTTCTTGCCTGTCAAGGGTTTCGCCGCTATTTTCTGATGGCATTCACTATTTGGGGACGGAGGTCCTGTGAGCGGTACGACGAAGCGCGGCCGGGGGCGTCCGCGACAGATCTCCCGGGACCAGATCGTCGACGCAGCCGTTCGGCTGGGGACCGTGGCGGACCCCGGCGACCTGCGGATGAGCGAGGTCGCCCGCGCCCTCGACGTCGGTACCGCGGCGCTCTACAACCACGTCCGCGACCGCGACGAGCTGCTCGCCCTGGTCGCCGCCCGGATCCTCGACGAGACCGAGTACGACGACTTCGAGCCCGGGCCGGGCGCGACCTGGCAGGAGTGGATCATCGCGTTCGCCCAGGCCACCCGGGGCGCGATCGTCGCGAACCCGCAGCTGCTCCAGTACGTCCGGCTGACCAGCGCCCCCACGGGCCTCCGGCTCGACCGCATCGAGCACCTCGCCGGGGTGATGGACGCAGCCGGCTTCAGCACCGCCGACGTCCAGCTCTGCGTCGCGCACATCTACACCCTGGCACTCGGCGAGGCCTGGCAGCGCACACTCGCGGCCGGCGGGGAGGACCCTCAGTTCGCCGAGTTCGGCCGCGGCGTACGGGAGCGCGCTGACCTGCCGCACCTCGAGCAGATGCTCGCCGCCCGCCCGGACCCCGACGCCCAGTTCACCTTCGCCCTCGACAGCCTGCTGGCCGGGCTCGAGCGCCGCCTGCGTTAGAGGATGGCGCCCGGGGAGTACGACGCGGCGGCCGGGTCGGTGGCGACGACCGCCTCGACCTGGCGCACCACGGCCTGGACCTGGGCGACAGCGGCACCGGTGAACTCGATCGGGTCCGCGACCAACGCGCTGATCTGCGGCCGGGTCAGGCCGAGCCGCTGGTCGGCGGCGAGCCGGTCGAAGAGGTCGTTGACCGCCAGGCCCTGACGCATCTCGAGCGCGACACCGACGGCGTGCTCCTTGATCGCCTCGTGCGCCTCCTCACGGCCGACACCGTTGCGGACCGCGGTCATCAGCACCTTGGTGGAGGTCAGGAACGGCAGGTAGCGGTCGAGCTCGCGCTGGATCACCGCGGGGAAGGCACCGAACTCGTCGAGCACCGTCAGGAAGGTCTGGAAGAGCCCGTCGGTGGCGAAGAACGCGTCCGGCAGCGCCACCCGCCGTACGACGGAGCACGAGACGTCGCCCTCGTTCCACTGGTCCCCGGCGAGCTCGCCGACCATGGAGAGCTGACCCCGGAGGATCACCGCGAGACCGTTGACCCGCTCGCAGGACCGGGTGTTCATCTTGTGCGGCATCGCCGACGAGCCGACCTGGCCCTCCTTGAAGCCCTCAGTGACCAGCTCGATGCCGGCCATCAGCCGGATCGTGGTGGCGAGGTTCGACGGACCGGCGACGATCTGCACGAGCGCGGAAACGACGTCGAAGTCGAGCGAGCGCGGGTAGACCTGGCCGACGCTGGTGAACACGTGCTCGAAGCCGAGGTGCGCGGCGACGCGCTGCTCCAGGTCGGCGAGCTTCGACTCGTCACCGTCGAGCAGGTCGAGCATGTCCTGCGCGGTCCCCATCGGACCCTTGATGCCGCGCAGCGGGTAGCGCGCGACCAGGTCGTCGAGCCGGGCGAGCCCGACCAGCATCTCGTCGGCCACGGTCGCGAACCGCTTGCCCAGCGTGGTCGCCTGGGCGGCGACGTTGTGCGAGCGGCCGGCCATCACCAGGGCCTCGTGCTCGGCTGCGAGACGACCGAGCCGGGCCAGGGTCGCGACGACCCGCTGCCGGACCAGCCGGAGCGAGGCCAGGATCTGGAGCTGCTCGACGTTCTCGGTCAGGTCGCGCGAGGTCATCCCCTTGTGGATGTGCTCGTGACCGGCGAGCGCGGAGAACTCCTCGATCCGGGCCTTCACGTCGTGCCGGGTGACCCGCTCGCGGTCCGCGATCGAGCCGAGGTCGACCTGGTCGACGACGGCCTCGTAGGCCTCCACCACACCGTCCGGTACCTCGATGCCCAGGTCCCGCTGGGCCTTGAGCACGGCGATCCAGAGATGCCGCTCCAGAACGATCTTGTGCTCGGGCGACCAGATCGCGGCGAGGTCGGCGCCGGCGTACCGGGTGGCGAGGACGTTCGGGACCGCGTTCATGGGTGGACCTCTCCAGCAGCGGCCTTCGCCGCGATGTCGGTGCGGAACTGGGCGCCGTCGAAGGCGATCCCAGCGACGCCGTTGTAGGCGTTGGCACGGGCGGCGGTGAGGTCGTCGCCGACGGCCGTCACGGCCAGCACCCGACCACCCGCGGTGACCAGGGCGCCGTCGGCGAGCGCGGTCCCGGCGTGGATCACGTCGACCTCGGCGTCCGCGGCGAGCGCCTCGGTGCCGACGATGACGTCGCCGGACCGCGACGACTCGGGGTAGCCGGCGCTGGCCATCACCACGGCGACCGCAGCGCCGGACTTCCAGCGCGGCGGCGCGACCTCGTGCAGGGTGCCGTCGGCGGCGGCCTTGAGCAGCACCCCGAGCGGCGAGTCGAGCAGGGCCATCAGCGCCTGGGTCTCCGGGTCGCCGAAGCGGGCGTTGAACTCGATCACCTTGACCCCGCGCCCGGTCAGCGCCAGGCCGGCGTACAGCAGGCCCGAGAAGGTCACCCCGCGGCGCGCCATCTCGTCGACCGTCGGTTGCAGGACCCGCTCGAGAACCTCCTCGACCAGACCCTCTGGAGCCCACGGCAGCGGCGTGTAGGCACCCATGCCGCCGGTGTTCGGGCCCTCGTCACCGTCGTTGATCCGCTTGAAGTCCTGCGCCGGCTGCAACGGGTAGACCGTCGAGCCGTCGGTGATCGCGAAGAGCGAGACCTCGGGGCCGTCGAGGAACTCCTCGATCACGACCCGGTCGCAGGCCAGCGCGTGCGCCAGCGCGACCGCACGGTCGTCGGTGACCACGACGCCCTTGCCGGCGGCGAGGCCGTCGTCCTTGACCACGTACGGCGCCCCGAAGGCGTCCAGCGCCGCCTCGACCTCCGCGGCGGTGGTGCAGACGTGCGCGAGCGCGGTGGGCACCTCGGCGCCGGCCATCACGTCCTTGGCGAACGCCTTCGAGCCCTCGAGCTGCGCGGCCTCGGCGGACGGCCCGAAGCAGGAGATGCCGCGCTCGCGGACGGCGTCCGCGACGCCGGCGACCAGCGGGGCCTCGGGTCCGACGACGACGAGGTCGACGCCCAGACCAGCAGCGAGGTCGGCGACCGCAGCCGGGTCCAGCGGGTCGACCGGGTGCAGCGTGGCGACGCCGGCGATCCCCGGGTTGCCCGGCGCGGCGTGCACCTCGGTGACCGAGGGGTCGCGGGCCAGAGCGAGAGCGAGCGCGTGCTCGCGGCCACCGGTGCCGATCACGAGGGTCTTCACCGGCGTAATGCTAGTGCGCGGACGACGACGGGCGGCGCCGGCGACAACCGCCGGACGCCGCCCGTCAGCCGGGACAGCCGGAGCAGCCCATCAGGCGGTCACGCCCTGCTCGGTCAGGAACGCGATTGCGACGTCCGCGACCGACTTCCAGCTGCTGTCGATGATCAGCGAGTGCCCGGCACCGGGGATCTCGACGAGCTCGGTCACGGCGGCAGCGTTCTTGCGCTGCTTCTTGTAGGCGGCGTTGGCCAGCGCGAACGGCACGATGTTGTCGTTCTCGCCGGTGACCACCAGCATCGGGCCGCGCTCGGGGTTCTTCTTGTCGGCCTTGGTCGCGGCCCACGGGTTGAGGTTGGCGGTCGCCGCCTGGAAAAGAGGGCGCCCGGGAGCCGGGGTGTGGAAGGTGGCGTACAGCTCACGGGCCTCGTCCTCGGTGACGGCGTTGGCGAAGCCGTAGCGGAACTCGTCGAAGGTCAACGTCACGGTCCGGCCGTAGTTCAGCGGGTTGCCCAGGACCGGGAAGGCCGCCTTGAGGCTGGAGAACGGCAGCGGCAGCACACCCCGGCTCGGCGCCGGGTCGATGGTCACCGTCGCGGCGGCGAGCCCGCGGCCGGCGATGATCTGGACCAGCAGGCCACCGAAGCTGTGCCCGACGATGACCGGCTTGCGGTCCAGGCCGGCGATGACCTCCGCGACGTGGTCGGCGACGTCGGTGACCGACGTACCGGCCAACGAATCCGCGTGCGCGTGTGCCTCGGCGTGGGAGCCCTGGTCTGCGGGCCAGTCGACGGCGACGGTGCTGTAGCCCTGGGCCTCGAAGTACTCGCGCCAGGCGTTCCAGCTCTCGGCCAGCAGCCAGAGGCCGTGGACGAAGACGACCGGCTGCTTGCCGGAGGCGTTGGCGGCAGCGACCTCGGCTGCCTCGCGGGCGGTGACGGTGGTGGTGGTGGTGGTGTTCATCGGCTTCTCCTTGTCGGGTGGTCTTCCTTGTGTAGAAAGAACGTTCGTTCTACTATGGTTCGCAGGCAGACCGCCTGTCAAGCCCCTCTCGTTAGGATCCGACCGTGAGCCCCGCCACAACTCCCCCGCCCGCCGCCCCGGTTGCCAACGCGCACCGCGACCGGTTGCTCGAGACAGCGGCCGCACTCTTCTACGCCGAGGGGATCAAGGGCGTCGGCATCGACCGGATCCTCACCGAGGCCGGCAGCACCCGAGCCACGATGTACCGGCACTTCCCCGGTAAGGAGGCCCTGGTCGCGGCGTACCTGGAGCGCGAGGACGCGATCATCCGGGGGTACTTCGCCGCCGCGGCCGACGCGGGCGGCTCCCCCGCCGACCTCCTCGGCCGAGTCGTCGACGGCATCGCCGACGACGCCGGCCGCTACCACCGCCGCGGCTGCCCGTTCATCAACGCCGCGGCCGAGTACCCCGACGCCGACGGCGAGATCCGCACGATCATCGCCCGGCACCGCGCCTGGTTCCGCGACACCCTCACCGCCGTCCTGGACGCCGCCGGGAACGCCGAACCGGCTCAGGCAGCGGCGTCCCTGGTGCTGCTCCGCGACGCCGCCCTGGTCGGGGTCTACCTGGACGGCGACACCGTCACCGAGACCTTCCGGCGTACGGCGCGCCAGGTCGTCGGCCTGGACTGAACGCGCTCAGACCCGTCGCGCCACCGACGCCGAGTACGCCGCGGCCCGGTAGCGCAGGATCGGGTCGTCGGAGAGTCCGATGCCGTCGACCACCCGGGTCGGGTCGAAGACCACGACCTCGCCACCCTGCTCCCGGTCCGGGTCCGGACCGGTCACCTCGATCGTCCCGGCGCTGAGCTCACGGGCGCCTTTCCAGACCGACATCGGATCGTGCGGGTCGTCCCCGGATGCCGCCACCGTCACCCGCAGGTCGTAGCGGACCGGACCCGCCGCCAGCCGAGCCAGGATCTCCTCGCGCAGCCGGTCCTTTCCCTCGAACCGGCCTGCGGGAGCCGTCCCGGGCAGCGGCACCAGGACGTAGCGCACCCAGGACTCGGTCCCGTCCGCGGCGGTCCACCGGTAGGCGTGCACCGGGTAGAACGTCGCCTCGGCGTACGAGCGCGGCGGCACGATCGCCCTGCCCCGGATGTTCGCCAGCATCGCCGGCAACGCCGAGCGGTGCCGGAGCAGGAAGAGGGGCAGGTTCACCGGGTTCTTCGATGCCTCGACGAAGTCGACGAAGTCCTCCGGGGTCCGCACCGGGAACCGCGGCGCCGTCTGCCCGAGCAGGTCGGTGGCAGTGCCGTCCGGGAGCCGGAACGAGACCGCCATCCCGCGGACGTCCGGGGCGCCGTCGGGGACCTTCGGGTTGCCGCCGCCGTTGGACCAGCGAACCCGCACCGGTACCGGCTCGCCCTGCAGGTGACCGGCACGGCACAGCGCCGCCGCCTCCGGGGTCGCGGTGAAGGTGCCGGTGTAGAAGGCGCCCTTCGCGTGCAGCGAACGGTGTCCGGGGTGCCGGCCGAAGACCGCGTTGATCCGGTCGACGGCCACCTCAGGATCCAGCATGGTCCCGAGACTAGGGGTCAGCGCGGGTTGACGACCACCGTCTGCTCGCGGCCCGGTCCGACGCCGACGGCCCAGAACGGGGCGCCGGAGATCTCCTCGAGCGCCTTGACGTAGACCTGCGCGTTCTTCGGCAGGTCCTCGAAGGTCCGGCACCCGGAGATGTCGGTGCCCCAACCGTCGAAGTACTCGTAGACCGGCTTCGCGTGGTGGAACTCGGTCTGGGTCATCGGCATCTCGTCGTGCCGGACCCCGTCGACCTCGTAGGCGACACAGACCGGGATCCGCTCCCAGGTGTCCAGGACGTCGAGCTTGGTCAGGTAGAACTCGGTCAACCCGTTGACCCGGGCCGCGTAGCGCGCGACCACCGCGTCGTACCAGCCGCAGCGGCGGGTGCGGCCGGTGGAGACGCCGATCTCGCCGCCGATCCGCTGCAGGTTGATGCCGTCCTCGTCGAAGAGCTCGGTCGGGAACGGGCCCGAGCCGACCCGGGTCGTGTACGCCTTGATGACGCCGATGACCCGGTCGATCCGGGTGGGGCCGACGCCCGCGCCGGTGCAGACCCCGCCGGCGACCGGGCTGCTGCTGGTCACGAACGGGTAGGTGCCGTGGTCGACGTCCAGCATGGTCGCCTGAGCACCCTCGAAGAGCACCGTCTTGCCCTGGTCGAGCGCACGGTTCAGCAGCAGGCTCGTGTCCGCCACCATCGGCCGCAACCGCTCGGCGTAGGCGAGCAGCTCCTCGACCACCTCGTCGACGTCGACCGCACGGCGGTTGTAGACCTTGGCCAGGACCTGGTTGCGGACCTCGAGGGCCGCCTCGACCTTCTGCCTGAGGATCTTCTCGTCGAAGAGGTCGGCGACCCGGATCCCGACCCGGTTGACCTTGTCGCCGTACGCCGGCCCGATGCCGCGGCCCGTCGTACCGATCTGGTTCTTGCCGAGGAAGCGCTCGGAGACCTTGTCGATCGTCGAGTGGTACGACGCGATCACGTGCGCGTTCGCGCTGACCACGAGCTGGGCGACCTCGACGCCGCGCTCGATCAGCCCGTCGAGCTCGCGGAACAACGCCTCGGGCGAGACCACGACGCCGTTGCCGATGACCGAGGTCGCGCCCGGCGTGAGGATCCCGCTGGGCAGCAGGTGGGTGGCGTACTTCTCGCCGTTGACCACGATCGTGTGCCCGGCGTTGTGCCCGCCGCTGGTGCGGACCACGTAGTCGATGGGTTGGCTGGTGGCGAGGAGGTCGGTGGCCTTCCCCTTGCCTTCGTCGCCCCACTGGGCTCCGAGGACCACGATCGCGGGCATCGCCCACCCCTTTCACAGCACGAGAGCCCGGGTGCAACAGCACCGGGCTCTTACGGCGACACGTTACCGCATACGGTGGTGCGCGTGGACCCCCTCCTGCTGATCGCCCATGCCGGCACCGGCAACTCCGGCGAGCTCGGCGCGGCCCTCGAGGTACTCCGGGAGGTCACCTCCGTCGAGGTCTGCGAGACCGCCCACCCCGGCGAGCTCGACGGTGTCCTGCACCGGGCCGGGAGCCGACCGATCGTCGTGGCTGGCGGCGACGGCAGCATGCACGCCGTGGTCGCCACCCTCCACCGGCGCAACGACCTGGCCGGGAAGACCCTCGGGCTGCTGCCGTTGGGCACCGGGAACGACTTCGCCCGCGCCCTCGGGATCCCCCTGGACGCCACCGAGGCGGCCCGGGCGCTGCTGGCGGCCCGACCGCGCCCGATGGACCTGATCGTCGACGAGCTCGGTGAGATCGTGGTGAACAACGTCCACGCGGGCGCCAGCGCGCTCGCGAGCCGGCGCGGAGCCACCTGGAAGGAACGTCTCGGGCCGTTCGGCCTCGGGCTGATCGGCTACCCGGTCGGAGCCGCGCTCACCGCCGTCCGACCGCCGTACATCCGGGTCAGGATCGAGGTCGACGGTACGCCGGTCGCCGACGTCGACCGGCACGTGCTGATGGTCTCGGTCGGCAACGGCACCAGCGTCGGTGGCGGTGCCGAGATCAACCCGGACGCCGACCCGACCAGCCGCAGCCTGGACGTGATGGTCTCGTTCGCGACCGCACCGGTGGCCCGCCTCGGCTACGCCGTGGGCGTCCTGCGCGGGAGCCACCAGGAGCGCGACGACGTGCTGCACCTGAGCGGCCGCGAGGTGTCGATCTCCGGCGAGGAGTTCTGGATGAGCGCCGACGGCGAGATCAGCGGCCCCGAACGGCGCCGCACCTGGCACGTCGAACCGGCGGCGTACTCGCTGCTGGTGCCCTGACCGCTACGGCTTGCGCCCGACCCCGACGAAGCTCGGCGCGAAGAACGTCGGCCGCTCGGTCGCGGCGTCGCTCCGCTCGAACGCGGCCCCCCAGCGGGCCACGTCGGCCTCGGTCGCCGCACCCTCGGCCAGCATCGCCTCCCGGGCAGCCCACAGCGGCGGCCGGATCCCCGGCGGGACCGCGATGATGGAGTAGCGGCCGACGAAGGTGGCCACCTCGAGCCCGGCCCGGGCGAGCAGCTTGCCCAGCCGAAGGCCGACCTGCGGGTCGTTGCCGCGCGCGGCGTGGAACGCGGCGTACACCTCGACGAGGTCGTCCAGGTCCGGATCCATGTCGAGCTGCCGCATCCCGGTCAGGTCGACGTCGACCAGGTAGACCGAACCGCCCGGGCGGACCAGGTCCGCCAGGTGGTCGACGATCGCTTGCTCGTCGCCGCCGTTGTGGGCGAGCACGTGCCGCATCATCACCACGTCGAGGCTGCCCGGCTCGATACCGGTCGCCGTCGCGGTGCCCTGACGGAGCTCGACGTTCTCCGCGCCGGACTCGGCGATCACCGTGCGGGCCGCCGCGAGGGCCTGGTCCTCACGCTCGACGGCGATCACCCGGCCGGTCGTGCCGACCAGCGTGGCCAGCTCGACGCTCATCGCCGCCGGGCCGCAGCCGACGTCCCCGACCACGGACCCGGGCGCGATCCCGGCGAGCCCGAGCTCGGCCTGCTCGCCGGCGAGCGCGACCTGGGCCATGAAGCGGTAGCGGGCGATCTCCTCGTCGCTCACCGCGAGCGTGTAGTCAGCCATCCCGACAGCATGCTGGGTCTTCGCGCGACGCGTCCAGGGTCAGCCGAGGAGCGCCTCGTACGCCGCCGGGCTGGAGTCGCGGAGGAAGTCCCCGCAGCGCTGCTCCTCGGCAACCTCGCCGATCCGGCCCGCGGCCACGGCGAGAGCGGCCAGGGCCCGGAGGAAACCGCGGTTCGGGACGTGGTCCCACGGGACCGGGCCGTGGCCCTTCCACCCGTTGCGGCGGAGCTGGTCCAGGCTGCGGTGGTACCCGACCCGGGCGAAGGCGTAGGCGACCACGTCGTCGCTGCTGTCGGCCAGCGACTGCTCGGCCAGCACCGCCCAGGCCAGCGGGGACTCCGGGTGGGTGCGCACGACGTTGCGGGGCTCGTCGCCGGAGGCCAGCGCTGCGGCAGCCGGGTCGTCCGGGAGACGGGTGGGCGGGGGGCCGGCGATCAGGTCCTCACCGGAGAACTGCGAAGGGGTCATGGACCCATCCTCCCCCTTCGGGTCTCGAGGCGATCGGCGACCCCGTCGGCGACGTCAGCCGATCGACTGACCGGTGCTGCGCAGGTTCTCGCAGGCCTCGACGACGCGAGCAGCCATCCCGGCCTCGGCGGCCTTGCCCCAGGCGCGCGGGTCGTAGGCCTTCTTGTTCCCGACCTCGCCGTCGACCTTCAGGACGCCGTCGTAGTTGGTGAACATGTGCGCCGCCGCGGGGCGGGTGAAGGCGTACTGGGTGTCGGTGTCGACGTTCATCTTCACCACGCCGTAGTCGACCGCGGCGGCGATCTCCTCCGGGGTCGATCCGGACCCGCCGTGGAAGACCAGGTCGAAGGGCTTGGAGCCGGCCGGCAGCCCGAGCTTCGCCACGACGGCCTCCTGGGCGGCCTGGAGGATCTCCGGGCGCAGCTTGACGTTGCCGGGCTTGTAGACGCCGTGCACGTTGCCGAAGGTCAGCGCGGTCATGTAGCGGCCGTTCTCACCGGTACCGAGGGCAGCGGCGGTGGCCAGGGCGTCCTCGGGCGTGGTGTACAGCTTCTCGTCGATGGCTCCGACGACGCCGTCCTCCTCGCCGCCGACGACGCCGATCTCGACCTCGAGGATGATCTTCGCCGCCGCGCAGGCCGCGAGCAGCTCCTCGGCGATCTGGAGGTTCTCGGCCATCGGCACGGCGGACCCGTCCCACATGTGCGACTGGAACAGCGGGGCTTCGCCGCGGGCGATCCGCTCGGCGGAGATGGCGATCAGCGGACGGACGAACCCGTCGAGCTTGTCCTTCGGGCAGTGGTCGGTGTGCAGTGCGATGTTGACCGGGAAGTTCTTGGCGACCTCGGCGGCGTACGCGGCGAAGGCGACCGAGCCGGTGACCATGTTCTTCACCGACGGACCGGAGAGGTACTCCGCGCCACCGGTCGAGACCTGGATGATGCCGTCGCTGCCGGCATCGGCGAACCCCTGCAGCGCTGCGTTCAGCGTCTGCGAGGAGGAGACGTTGATGGCCGGGAAGGCGAACGAGTTCGCCTTGGCTGCATCGAGCATCTCGGCGTACTTCTCGGGGGTGGCGATGGGCATGCGAAATCTCCTCGGGAACGTCAGATGAGCCCAACCCTAAACGACCGTCGTCGTACGGTCGGACCATGCTCACTCTCACTCCGCAGTCTCGGGCCATTTCCGCTTTCACCCTCGCGGTGCTGCTCATCCTCGGCGACCTCAACAGGATCGCGCTGGGGATCGTGCTCGCCTTCGGAACCAGCTACCCGGACGGCCGCGCCGGTCAGCTCCTCACCAGCCTGCTGATGATCGGCATCGCGGGAGCCGTCACCTACTTCGCGCGGAACGCCTCCGGCGCCGGCGACGCGGACCCCACATGGGACACCCACCTGGCCCGGGCCTCGGTCGTGGTCGCGGCGGTCGGACTGCTGATCACGGTCGTGGTCGCCATCGGCTCGGTCGCGAACAACGACGGCGGCCTGCCCGGAGGCTACGGCATCAACCTGTTCTTCTGACCTGGGCGCTGGCGCTTCCTTGATACCTAGAAGTACTATGCATTGGACTGCTAGGGAAAGAGGCGTCGTGCACATCACCAAGGACCTGGTCGCAGCGTCGACGACGCCGCTGGTGCTGGGGATCCTGGCCGAGGGCGAGAGCTACGGCTACGCGATCCTCAAGCAGGTCAGCGAGCTCTCCGGCGGACACCTCGAGTGGACCGACGGACTGCTCTACCCGCTGCTGCACCGGCTCGAACGGCTCGGTCACGTCGAATCGGTCTGGCGCCAGGCCGAGGGCGAGCGGCGCCGGAAGTACTACCGGATCACGCCATCAGGAACGGCCGAGCTCGCCGTCCAGCGCGAGCAGTGGGGCGCGGTGGTGGCGGCACTGCGGAACGTGTGGGACGACATGGCCTCCCTCGGCGCCAACCCGGCCTGGGGCGCCTGATGACCGGGTCCGGGACGGTCGAGAGCCAGATCGCGGCCTGGCGGACGTACGTCGCGAAGCGTCAGGAGATCGGCGGCACGGACACCGACGAGCTCGAGGACCACCTCCGGCAACGGATCGCCGACCTGACTGCGACCGGGCTCGAGCCGGACGAGGCCTTCCTGGTCGCCGTCAAGCGGATGG
>JBFJNH010000046.1:0-25227 GCA_041618295.1 Marmoricola sp. | reverse complement strand
CTTGACCCGGAACGCGACCGTTCGGCTGACCCGCCGTGGCCGGATCGTGGTCCTCTTCAGCTTCCTGGCGGTCGCGCTCGTCGTGATGATCAGCCTCGGGGGGTGGGCGACCGCATCGCACGACGCTGGGACGCCGGAGCGGGTGCGCATCGTCGAGGTCCAGCCCGGCGACACGCTCTACGGGATCGCCGGCGACCTCGCCGGCCCCGGCGAGATCCGCGAGATGGTCCACCACATCAAGGAGCTGAACTCGCTCCCCGGCGCCGGCCTCACGGTCGGCCAGAAGCTGGCCGTTCCGGTCGGCTGAACCCAGACTCCGACGACTCCCTCGACCCGGGTTGTCGGTAGGTCGCTCAGGAGCCCACCCCCCACCGGGCTCTGGGGAAGCAGCGATCAGATGAGGGCGGGACCTTCCGGTCCCGCCCTTCGTCATGCTGTCGTGGGTGTCCCCGCCCGCGCTGCACCCTCGCTGATCAGGAACTGCGCCCCCGTGTAGGTCGCCATCACCGCGGACTCGAGCCGCGGCGGCGGGTTCTTCAGCAGGAACCTCCGGCTGCCCAGGATCGCGTCGGAGGCCATGAACGTCGCTGCGCCGAGGAACGTCAACCGTCGGGCGGCCTTCGGCATCTCGGGGTCGAGCTGGGTGGAGGCGGCGACCATGCTGGCGAGGATCGCCGAGTAACCGGCAATAGTCGGGCCCAGCCTTCGGTCCAGGCGCGAGGCGTTGAACGCCATCGCCGGGCCGGTGGCGGCCCACAGCCCCGCGACCGCCTTCGGGAGGCGGGACCGGGGGGTTCCCCGGTTCGCCAGGAACCCCGAGATGTACGCCGCGTGCCCGACCGCGAACGAGCCGCTGCCAGCCACGAAGTTGTCCGGGCCGTCGCCCATGAGGGCGAGGTCGCCGCCCCAGCCACCCGCCTGGGCGACCAGGGTGCTGGTCCGCAGGGGTGAGGTGGCGGCCTTCGGGTCGGTGATCAACGAGGCCATCAGCGTGGGCATCAGCAGCGGCTTCGTCAGGATGCGGACCTTGTGGAGGCGGTGGTCGGCGGAGCCGGAGAGCCAGGCGTCGGTGGCTGCGATCGCGACGTAGGCGAGCTTGAGCTTCGTGGAGGTGAGGATGGGCACCGGCTGAATCTAGTCCTCGGCGGGGTGCTGCGTCAGCGATCCCCACTTGAGAGCAACGGGACGGCTTCGGCGATCCGCAGCGGAGTCGTCGGCCCGGCGATCGTGACGGCCCCGGGGACGTCCCGCCACGGTCCACCGTTGACCCGCCAGGTCGCCGTCCAGGTGACCTCGACCTGGTGCTCGACGGTGACGTGCGCGCGTTCGTAGCGGTGGGTGACGGTCTTAGCCGGGTAGGCGTGGCCGGGTGTCGTCGTGACGCGGTCGGTGCCGTCCCCGAAGGACCACCGGAACCGGCTCGGGGTGATGGTCAGGTCGACGTCCTGCCCGAGCAGGCGCACCGTGCGGTCGAACGTCTCGGCCTCGACGTAGAAGATCGTGTCGAAGTTGACCAGAGTCTTCGTCGCGGGTTGGGAGACGGAGCGGAGTGTGGGGAGAGGGATGCGACGGAAGGCGGTTGCGACTGCGGCGGGGGTGATGGAGGGGGAGTTGGTTCTGCGACATTCGATTCGTACCCGCCACGATGTGCCCTCATCGCTAGCGCGCAACTCCCAAGGCACTCCGTCTCGATCGCAGTCGAAGAGTTCGGTGCAGGCGAGGTGGTAGCCGGATGTCGCCGTGGGATCCGTGGGGCACGCGGGCTGCCAAACGTATTCGATCGTCTGCACCTGACTTCCAGGTGCGTTCGACGAGGCACCTTCCGTGTAGTCCTCAACCTCAACGATGAATGCGTCGTCAGCCGTTGCTGTACCCGGGCTTCCATCGGCGAATGCGGTCCCACTCGGGGCTACTGACAGCATAAGGATCGACGCCAGTGCGATTCGAATCATGTCGGCAGGACCTGGAGGCTGATGATCCGCCAGTGACCGCTCTTATGCCTGAGCCCCCAGAGAACCTCACGCCGCGGATTCCCCTCAAAGACCTTCGGTTCCGGGCTACTCGACTGATAAACCCTTTGCGCGCCAACAGAGACAACGGTGTTGATCAGTGCCTCGTCGACATGGGAGGGGTCCCGGAAGAACCTCACGCTGCGGATCGTCCAACCATCACCTTCGATCCTGCCGCCAAGGTCGTAGGTTCTGTCGATGAGATCGGCGACCGAATCACATGCTCCGCATGACCTCAGGTGCAAGGCGCGCAGAGACTGGGTGTTCCCTGAGCTACTGGCCGCGTTGAGCAGTTGGACGTAGTACTTCACAAACGCCACCGCCCCCTCCTTCGAATCCTCCTTCGCCACCTCCGGCATCACCGGGGCCGCCACCGCCGTACTCCTCGGCGTTGGTGACGGCGCCGCCGGCGCCGCGGGCGGGGGATCTCCTCCGCATCCTGCGAGGACAAGCGCGAGCGCGACGACGTACAGGCGTTTCATGGGGCTGTCCCTTCCGAGTAGAGAGCCGCGCCCAGTCTCGTGAGCGGTCGTGCCGACTCGCTACGCCCGACTGCGATCTGTGGATAACCTCCCCGCATGGCCGGGTACTCAGGCACGCCGCTGGAGCGGAAGCTCGGGATCAAGGACGGGCAGGTCGTCTACCTCGACGGCGCGCCTGACGGGTTCGAGCTCGCGGCGCCGACCACCACCCGACTCCCGAGGCTGGCCACGATCACGCTGACCTTCCACACCACCCCGGCATCGCTGGAGAAACGCCTCGCGACGCTGATCGAGCACACCGAGCAGGCCGGGATGATCTGGGTCTGCTGGCCGAAGAAGGCGGCCGCGAAGCTCGGCTTCCCGTCGGACCTGGACGAGAACCAGGTGCGGCAGATCGGGCTCGATGCGGGCGTGGTGGACGTGAAGGTGTGCGCGATCGACGAGGTGTGGTCGGGGCTGAAGTTCGTACGCCGTCTGGTGGATCGGGTCTGAGGCGTGGGTGCTCGCCCGCCGCTAGCGCGCCGCCCGGCGCCCGCCCCCAGGTGGCGTCCGCGGTGGTGGGACCTCGCCGCGCAGGGTCGCCAATGCCTTGTTCCCCAGGATCAGGGTCACGAACATGCAGGCAGTGGCCCCGAGGGTGGCGAGCAGGAGAAAGAACCAGGCGAAGCGGTCGCCGTCGCGGGCCGCTGAACCGAAGTCGATGGCCAGGGCCACCAGGTAGCCCCAGGCGACGAGGGTCGCGGTCAGTCCGCCGGCGAGCTTGAGGAGCCGTTCGCGCTGGACAGGCTGGGGGAGCTCCTCGCCCGGCTCTCCCGAATGCTTGCCCACGAGGGACATTGTGCCCGAACCGACCAATCCGCTCAGGGTGGACTAGCAGGGGACTGTGGACGTTGTTCGGCGGCGTCCGTTTGGCCCCTTCTAGGACGACCTGCCGGAATGTCGGTGGTCGCTGGAAGAGTGATCGACACGCCGAGTTTCGGAGCTGCCCAACGCCCTGACCTGCACGTTTGCGATCGCAGGCACGAGGCTCAGAACTTTTGCGGACCCGGTGTTGCGTAGGTCACGCGTCGGGCGTAGGTTAACCCCTACATCTAGTACTTACACGGATGTAGTTATCCACATCTAGTTCCACAGATCCGCCGGGTTACTCACAGCAGATCGAGGTTTTACCCGCGGAATCCACAGCTGGATGCACATGTTTTTCATCTCGACAGGCTCGATGACCGGGCGAACCAGGCTCGATGACCGGGCCGCCGAAGGAAGGGAGGAGGACCCGAGATGCACTGCCCGTTCTGCCGCAGCAACGACACCCGGGTTCTTGACTCCCGCGTGGCCGAGGACGGCTCCTCGATCCGGCGTCGGCGTACTTGCCCGACGTGCGAGAAGCGGTTCACCACGGTCGAGCAGATGCAGTTGACGGTCCTCAAGCGGTCCGGCACCAGCGAGCCGTTCAACCGGGACAAGGCAGTCGCCGGAGCCCGCAAGGCGCTCAAGGGCCGCCCGGTCTCCGAGGACGACCTGGCCCGCCTGGGTCAGACCGTCGAGGACGCGCTGCGGGCCGGCGGGTGGGCCGAGGTTCCAGCCCATGAGATTGGCCTGGCGATCCTCCAGCCCCTGCGCGAGCTCGACGAGGTCGCCTACCTCCGCTTCGCCAGCGTCTACCGCGGGTTCGAGTCGGCGGACGACTTCGAGACCGAGATCGCCATGCTGCGCGCCGAACGCGTCTCGACCGAGCTCGACGTCCGAGCTCCTCAGCCCACGGGCTGACCCTGATCAGCCCGGTGCGTCGTGGGGAAGCGACGCGCCGGGCCACCAGCAACAGCAGCACCAGCACCACCAGAACGACCAGCACCGCCAAACCAGCCGATGAACGAGGAACTAGGGGATCGACGTATGACCGAGACGGTAAGCGGATCTGCAAAGACGCAGGGCACCCGACGCAAGGGCCTGAAGATCGAGCGTGTCTTCAGCACCGAGGGTGTGCACCCGTACGACGAGCTCAACTGGGAGCGTCGCGACGTCGTCCAGACGAACTGGAAGACCGGCGAGACCGTCTTCGAGCAGCGCGGTGTCGAGTACCCGGACTTCTGGAGCGTCAACGCCTCGACCATCGTCACCACCAAGTACTTCCGCGGCGCGCTCGGCAGCGACGCCCGCGAGTGGAGCCTCAAGCAGCTCATCGACCGGATCGTGCTGACCTACACGAAGGCCGGTCAGGAGCACGGCTACTTCGCGACCGTCAAGGACGCGGAGACCTTCGAGCACGAGCTCACCTGGCTGCTGGTGCACCAGTACTTCTCGTTCAACTCCCCGGTCTGGTTCAACGTCGGCACCCAGTCTCCCCAGCAGGTGTCCGCGTGCTTCATCCTCTCCGTCGACGACTCGATGGACTCGATCCTCAACTGGTACAAGGAAGAGGGCTTCATCTTCAAGGGCGGCTCCGGCGCCGGCCTGAACCTCTCCCGGATCCGCTCCAGCAAGGAGCTGCTCTCCTCGGGCGGCACCGCCTCGGGCCCGGTCTCCTTCATGCGCGGTGCTGACGCCTCGGCCGGCACCATCAAGTCCGGTGGCGCCACGCGTCGCGCGGCCAAGATGGTCGTCCTCGACGTCGACCACCCGGACATCGAAGAGTTCGTGATGACCAAGGCGAAGGAGGAGGACAAGATCCGCGCCCTCCGCGACGCCGGGTTCGACATGGACCTCGGCGGTGCCGACATCACCTCGGTGCAGTACCAGAACGCCAACAACTCCGTCCGGGTCACCGACGAGTTCATGCGGGCGGTCGAGGACGGCACCGAGTTCGGGCTGCGCTCGCGCAGCACCGGCGAGGTCATCGAGACCGTGGACGCCCGCAGCCTGTTCACCAAGATCAGCCAGGCCGCGTGGGCCTGCGCCGACCCGGGCCTGCAGTACGACGACACGATCAACGACTGGCACACCAACCCGGAGACGGGCCGGATCACCGCGTCCAACCCGTGCTCGGAGTACATGTCGCTGGACAACTCCTCGTGCAACCTGGCGAGCCTGAACCTGCTGAAGTTCCTCAAGGACGACGACACCTTCGACGCGCCGCTGTTCGCGAAGGCCGTCGAGCTGATCATCACAGCGATGGACATCTCGATCTGCTTCGCCGACTTCCCGACCGAGCCGATCGGCAAGACCACCCGCGACTACCGCCAGCTCGGCATCGGGTACGCCAACCTCGGCGCCCTGCTGATGGCGATGGGTCTGGGCTACGACTCCGACGGCGGCCGCGCGATGGCCGGCACCATCACCTCGCTGATGACCGGTGTCTCCTACAAGCGTTCCGCCGAGCTGGCCGGCGTCGTCGGCCCGTACGCCGGCTACGCCCGCAACGCCGAGGCCCACAAGCGGGTCATGCGCAAGCACCAGGCGGCCAACGACGTCGTCCGCACCCTGGGTGTCTCGGACGCGGCCGTGCACAAGCTGGCCACCAAGGCGTGGGCCGACGTGCTCAAGCTCGGTGAGAAGAACGGCTTCCGCAACGCGCAGGCCTCGGTGCTCGCGCCGACCGGCACCATCGGCTTCATGATGGACTGCGACACCACCGGTATCGAGCCGGACTTCTCGCTGGTCAAGTTCAAGAAGCTCGTCGGCGGCGGCTCCATGCAGATCGTCAACCAGACGATCCCGCGGGCGCTGCGCAAGCTGGGCTACCAGGAGGAGCAGATCGAGGCGATCGTCGACTTCATCGCCGAGAACGGTCACGTCATCGACGCGCCTGGTCTCAAGCTGGAGCACTACGAGGTCTTCGACACCGCGATGGGTGCCCGGGCGCTGAAGCCGATGGGCCACGTGCGGATGATGGCGGCCTGCCAGCCGTTCCTCTCCGGCGCGATCTCCAAGACGGTCAACCTGCCGGAGTCCGCCACGGTCGAGGAGATCGAGGACATCTACCTGCAGTCCTGGAAGCTCGGCCTCAAGGCCACCGCGGTCTACCGCGACAACTGCAAGGTCGGCCAGCCGCTGAGCGACGGCAAGTCCGACCAGGCCAAGAAGGACCAGGGTCTCGATGACTCGGTCGTCGAGGACGTCAAGGTCGTCGAGGTCCACAAGCCGTTCCGCAAGCGCCTCCCGAAGAGCCGGGTGTCGCGGACGACGAGCTTCACCGTGGGCGGTGCCGAGGGCTACATGACCTCCGGTGCGCACGACGACGGCGAGCTCGGCGAGGTCTTCCTCAAGCTCGGCAAGCAGGGCTCGACCCTGGCCGGCGTGATGGACGCCTTCTCGATCGCGGTCAGCATCGGCATGCAGTACGGCGTCCCGCTGGAGACCTACGTCTCCAAGTTCACCAACCTGCGCTTCGAGCCGTCCGGCATGACCGACGACCCGGACGTCCGGATGGCCCAGTCGCTGATGGACTACGTCTTCCGCCGCCTGGCGCTGGACTACATGCCCTTCGAGGAGCGTGCCGCCCTGGGCATCTACTCCGCCGAGGAGCGCCAGCGTCACCTCGAGACCGGCTCCTACGAGCCGATCGAGGAGACCGGGGGAGCCGACGAGCTCATCACCCACGAGGTCGAGGTCATCGACACCTCCGAGGTCCCGACCCTCGCGGCCCGGGCCAAGACCGACCCCGTGGTGGTTGAGGAGGTTGCGCAGCAACCGTCTCGAAACCAGATCAACCTCGAGAAGCCGGCCCCGGCCGAGGCGCACACCAGCGCCGAGCTGCTCGAGAAGATCACCGGAACCGCCGTCGACTCGCCGCTCTGCATGACGTGCGGCACGAAGATGCGTCCTGCGGGCAGCTGCTACGTGTGTGAGGGGTGTGGCAGTACGTCTGGCTGCAGCTGAGTCATTGACGTGATCGGGCCGGGGACACGTGGAAACGTGGCCCGGCCCGATCCGTGCATACGTAGCTCTCGGAGGGCACTGATGTATGTGGTCGACTCCTCGACGAGGGATGACCGGCTTGTTCCGGACGCGAGGATATGACTCTTTGACTTTGCAGCTGAGGACAGCGGCTCAGATGGTGACGACCGGGTGGAAGTAGTCGTATAGGGCGCCATCGATCGGTTTGTCGAATCGCAAACGCATCCGCACCACGTCAAGAGCTGTGCCATCCGCGCCGGCCATCGTCGTCTGCTCGGCATCGTGTGCCGTTGCGCGTCCTAGATAGTAGAAGTCGGACCCTTCGGCATCGTCCTTCTTCACGAACACGTGCAGCTCGACCTTATTCTCGATAATCGGGCGGATCTCTTCGCTGGCAAGAGTTCGTCGACTCTTGGTGTACCAAAGCATGGTTGACGAATCTAGGAGGGCATCTTCGTAGGCTGTGCTCGCTGTGACCTCCTCGGACTTGTGGAGTGTCACGAAGATTGGACAAGTTGCGGTCTTGGGGTCGACTTTGTAGCCATAGAGAGTGGAGACCCACTTTCGCGGCAGGCCCAGCAGTCGGGTGGTGTCCTTGCGTGAGTACTGGCGGCCGGGCGTGAAGGGGAGTTCGGCGATGTAACGATCGGCGACGAGTTGGAGGCCCGTTCTGATGATGTCGTCTACGGCCGCCGCGAAAGGTGCTGAGGTTTGGTAGGCCGTCACAAAGTCCGCTCGTAGGGAGACTGAGCCATCACTCAGGCGGTTCACGATTCCCGTGCCGTAACGGTTCTGGTCGGCCTGTGAATGCAGTTCGAGCGTGAACGTGTCGATGGTCCCGTTCACGTGGGTAGTGGTCGCAGGTAGACCGAACGCAGCGAACACTTCGGCGACACGATCTGCGGCAATGGGGCCCTCGTCCAACAGTGTTCTGAGCAGGATGAATTCGTGGGAGCGCTTGGCGGTGAAAACCTCATGGGAGACGAGGCCGAGCAGCTTGTGCTCTGAGGCAGATAACCCTGAGTCGACCCGAAGCAGCCGTTCGATCAGCTTCGGGTAGTTCTCCACCTTGGTGGCGAGTAGCACCGGATCGACTGATTCGAAGCGCAGGAAGTCATAAAGGGCGGGGACCTTGCCGAGGCGATTCCGCATCGTTTCCACCGCGAACTTGAGGTTCGAGAAGCTGTCGAGGCTGGTCTCGACGATGGAGCTGAGGACGCGCACTTGCGAGATCTTGTCGAACCGGACACTCGACAAGCCCGGCAGGACGCCGACCTCTTCGGCAGCGATCAGGTCTTGGCGCAGTGACTCCTTGTTCAGAGACTCATTGCCGAAGAGCGCAATCGGGATCAGGTAGTTGTTGGTGTAGTTCCCAATGAAGTCGATGACAACTAGGTATTCCTTCCCATCGAATTTCCGCAGACCGCGCCCCAGTTGCTGAACGAAGACGATCGCTGAGTGGGTCTGGCGCAACATGACTACTTGGTTCACTGAGGGGATATCGACGCCCTCGTTAAAGATGTCGACGGTCAGGATGTAGTCAAGCTCGCCGCGCTCCAGGCGCTCAACGGCTGCCTCCCGCTCCGGAATGGTGTCGTCACCAGTCAACGCAAGGGTGCGTAGCTGGTGCCCTCGCAAGCGCTGCTTGTTCAACTCCGCCGAGAGTGCATGAGCCTCGTCCTTGCGGCTGCAGAAGATGAGACCGCGGGGTGGAACGCCCGCCTGGCCGTAGACCATGATCGCATTGACGAGGTGATGGACGCGTTCAGCAGAGATCAACACCTTGAGGTCGGTGTCGTCGGTCGTCGTGACTCCGCCCTCGAACGTCACGTCGGCCACGCCGTAGTAGTGGAACGGGCTGAGCATGTCCTCTTCCAAGGCATGGTTAAGGCGGATCTCGTACGGGACGTTGTAGTGGAAGAGCTCGAAGACATTGAATCCATCGGTGCGCTCGGGGGTCGCGGTCATGCCGAGGAGGAACCCGGGCTTGAAGTACTCGATCACTCGCTGATGCGACGGTGCCCCAGCTCGGTGGGCCTCGTCGATAATCATGTAGTCGAAGGTTTCCGGAGCGAACCGAGCCATGACGTCGGGCTGCGAAAGTGTCTGCACGGTCGCAAAGAGGTACCGGTTGTCGTACTGCTTTGCGGAGCCACTGAGCTTTCCGTAGTCGGAGGCGGATCCACCGAGGACGCGTTGGTACTCCTGGATTGTTCGGTCAAGAATCTGTTCGCGGTGAACTACGAACAGGAACCGCTGTGGGTCGGCTGCCCTAACGTCTAGAGCGGAAAGGATTGTCTTTCCCGTCCCGGTGGCCGAGATGACGATTGCTCGATGATTGCCTTCCCGTCTGACCTTCGCGAGTTCAGTGAGGGCAGCACGCTGCATCTTGTTCGGCTCAATCCGAGGGGGCTGAGCGTCATCATGTGCGACAGGTGGGGGCGGGAGTTCGAGCCCTGTGCCCTCTGCCACGACCCACTCGGCCCCCGGGCTGCTCTCCTCCTGACTCGGCGCATCCGGATGCGTTGGTCCCGGGTCCAAGGCTAGGTGGTCCTGTGGCACCCGCACGGGCCGTTGAGACGGAGCGGTGTAGGCGTCGGCATACCTGTCGATCCAATCCTGGGTCAAAGGGACCGATTGGTTGAGCTGTTGGTCGACTAGGCGCGAAACCTGTGCAGCCAGGTCACTGCCCGGCGAGGCCGAGACCTTCAGATTCCATTCATGGTTTGTCACTAGCGCGTTAGCAGTGAGGTTCGAACTGCCCATCATGACTGTCACGGTCTTTGAGTGGCCGAAGATGTATCCCTTGGGGTGGAAACCCTTGGCTCGATGAACCCGAACGTCGATGCCGAGATGTTTGAGGTTGTGGAGCTCCGCGAAGGCCTCCGGGGAGTTGAAGGCCAAGTAGTCCGAAGTCACGATCCGACCGTCGCCTTCGAAGTCGACCAACTCTTGCTTGAGCAGGGCGATCGCCTTCGATGACACGAAGGCAACGGAGAATAAGAACGATGAGCAGGTGCTCAGTTCTTCGCGGAGGATCCTGAGGACTGAGGTGTCGTCGGTGTTGAGTACGACCTTCGGGTGATGTTGACGTGGCGCGACGACGTTGCCGCCGAGATAGCCGTAGCGAACATCAAGGGCTAGTGGGTCTGTCCAACTGAAGTCCGCAGTCATCGGGCGAGGTCGATCTGAATGCGCTTCACGGCGGGGACGTCGGCGGGTGCCCAGGTCAGTTCGTCGAGATCTTCTGGCTCAACCCATCGAACCTCGGCATGCTCGGTGAGGCGCGGAGTGCCGGAAACGAGTTCGCAGTAGAACGTGGACAGTGTCACGATCCCGAAGTCGTACTCATGCGTCGTTGTGGCAACTGGGTCGCCGACCCTGACCTCGCACTGGAGCTCTTCAATGATCTCTCGTTCTAGGGCGCTGACCGGTGTCTCCTCGGGTTCGACCTTCCCCCCGGGAAACTCCCACATGCCAGGCAGGCTGCCGTCCGGACCACGCTGAGCGCACATGATCTGGCGATCGCGTACAACAACGGCCCCTACGACGTTGATCTGCTTCTTCACTCGGCTCTCCTTGGTTGATCGCAGTCTAGGGATCTGAGCGGGCGCCAGTTCGCTGTCGGATGACCCGTGTCGTTGGCCATGCTCGCTCTGGCTTGTCGCCAGACTGACCACGTGACCACTCTCGGCGGCAAGCAGCGGATCCCGATGGAGCGCTTGGTGCGCCTCGTCTCGTCTCTTCAGCGCGCCGGGAAGCGCGGCGTGCCGGCGAACAACCTGCTCGAGATCGCCGGGTTCGAGGGTGAGGACCCGATCAGTCAGCTCGGTCGCGAGTTCCGCCACCTGCGTGCGCTCGGCTGGCAGATCGACAACATCGGTGCCGAGGGCGAGGCGGGCATCTACCGGATGACCAGCGTCGACAACCGCCTTCGGCTCAAGCTCACCCCCGAGCAGCAGGCGGCTCTCCGCCGCGCGGTCCTGCTCGCCAACCGCGACGACCTGGTGGAGCGCCTCGGCCTCGCCGCCGCGGAGCACCCGCCGGAGGTGGTGGCCTCGGTCGCGGCCGGAGGCGACGAAGCGCTGACGGCGGTGACGCAGGCGGTGCGTCTCGGTTGTCTGCTGAGGTTCCGCTACAACGGCTCGTTGCGGGCCGTGCACCCGGACTCGGTCCGCACCCAGAACGGCAAGTGGTACCTGCGGGGCCACGAGGACGGCACCGACCTGGTCAAAGCCTTCGTCGTCTCCCGGATGAGTGAGGTCACCGCGGACGCCCCGGGCACCGCGGTCCCGAGCGAGGCGCAGCGGCACGCCGGGCTGCACCCGATGTCGTGGGAGGTGGACCCTCCTGTCGAGGTGACGCTGCGCGCGCCCACCGAGTACGCCGCCGACGTACGACGTTGGCTCGGCACCCCCGATTCGGAGACCGAGGCCGACGGCTCCACCGAGCTCGTCTACGTCGTTACCCACCGGGCCGCGCTGCGGTCCCGGATCTACGAGCTCGGACCGCGGGTCCAGGTCGTCGGCCCGGATAACGTCCGCGACGAGATCATCGCCGAGCTCGCGTACATGGCAGGGGAGTGACGATGCCGCCGAAGTACGCCCAACGCGTCGCCCGACTGCCTGAGGTCTTTGCGCTGCTCGCCGCCCACCCGAACGGCTTGGCGCTGACGGACCTCGGCGAGCGTCTCGGTGCGCCCGCCGAGGAGCTCCGCGCCGACCTGCTCGCCTTCTTCACCGCCGACCTCGGTGGTCTGCTCGGCCTCTCCCGGCCCTCGGTGCTGGAGTTCGTCGGACCCGACGGCCGCGACGAGGACCCGAACCGGGCCGAGATCGTCCGGATCGTCGACGAACGCCCCTCCGAAGAGCTCGGCGTGGAGTACGTCGATGCCGCCTCCCTCGGCCTTGTCTACGCCTCTGCCCGTGCGCTCCTCGAGGTCGAACCGCAGAACGAGGACCTCGCCGGCGCGCTCGACGTCCTGGCCGAAACTCTCTTCGGCGACACCCTCGAGCCCTCGCGGCCGCGCTCCTGGAACCAGGCCCTCGAACCCCTCCAGGAAGCCGCCCGCGAAGGTCGGCGGGTGCGGATCGTCTACTCGCGGTCGTGGTACCTCGGCGTCACCGATCGGGTCATCGACCCCTACCTGCTCGTCCAGACCCGGCGCGGCTGGGAGGTCGACGCCGGCCCACCCGACGCGAACGGTCAGTTGCGCACCTTCCTGCTCTCCAACATTCGCGAGCTCAAGGTGCTGCCGGAGACCTTCGAGCCACCCGCCGACCTCGCCGCCAAGCTCGAGGCGCAGCGCGCCACTCGTACCGTCACCGTCCGGATCCCGCACGCCGCCCGCTGGGCCGCCGACATGTACGCCGAGCAGGTCCGCGTCGTCGAGGACGACGAACTCTCCGTCACGCTCGAACTGGACTTGTTGGAACCGGTCGAGCGCCGGGTCGGGTTGCTTCTGCTGGCTGCCGGTGAGGACGCCTCGGTCGTCGACCCGCCCCGGATGATCCGGGCGGTCTCCGAGATCGCCGGGGAGCTGCTGGCGCACCACCGGGGGTCCGTGTCCTAGGCGATCCCTGCCCTACTTCAGCACCGCCCACGCGATCAGCGCGTCCAGCCGCCGGATGTCAGCACCCTTGCCGACCTTGATCTTGATGTGCCCGGCGCGGGTCCAGAGCTCGAGCTCGGCGCTCAGGTCGAGGATCTTGCCGGCGTTCTCCGAGGACCACATGTTGATCGCGTCGTAGGGGAGGGAGTAGATCTCGACCTTCTTGCCGGTCAGGCCCTGGGCGTCGCGGACGATCAGCCGCTTGGTGGTGAAGACCGCGCTGTCGCGGAAGGTCTTGAAGGCGGCGACTGCGGTCTCGCCCTCGGTCATCAGCTCGTTGACGTCAGGTGGGATCGGGATCTCCTGCAGGAAGGTCCAGGCGGCGACGGCGGCGGTTTCCATGGTCGGCTCCATCTCGTGGGGAGTGATCACCTTGGCACTCTTCCTCAGCCCATGGCTGTGGATTCGTTCCGCGGCATGAGCGCCATCGACGCCATGCTGAACGACATGCAGATTGCATGGCATACAGGCATATCGGAGGTAACGTGGACGTCATGGCTCGGTCGCTTCAGGTGCGAGAGGTTCCCGACGAGTTGCATGCAGAGCTGCGGTCGCGGGCCGCTGCTCTCGGCTTGTCGTTGTCGGACTACGTCCTCGGTCTCCTTGAGGACGCCGCGAGTCGGCCGTCCGTAGCGGAGGTGGTGCGGCGTGCCCGAGGAAGGAGTGGCGGAGCGTCCCACGAGGACATCGTGGCCGTCATTCGGCGGGCTCGCGATTCACAGTGATCGTCATCGACGCGTCGGCGGCCGTCGAGATCCTGGTGGTCAAGGATCAGGTCCCCGGACTTGACGAGCGGGTGTCCCGTGCAGAGTCACTGCACGCTCCGCACCTGATCGACACGGAGGTGCAGCACGCGTTCCGTGGGCTCGTGCGTGGGCGGAAGCTGTCGCTGGATCGTGCCAACGACGGGTTGCGCGACCTCGCTGACCTGAACCTGCTTCGCTATCCGGCCTACCCGCTCGCTCACCGGATCTGGGAGCTGCGTGCCAACATCACGGCGTACGACGCTACCTATGTCGCGCTGGCCGAGCTGCTGGAATGTCCGCTGATCACCTGTGACCGCCGGTTAGCCCGCGCGGTTCGTACCGTTGCTGTTGAGGTCTACGAACCGTCCTGACATGGCATCCTCGCCCCATGACCTCCCGCAAGATCCCCCGCGACCGCGACAACGACTACGGCGACGCCGCCATCAAGGCCCGCCAGGAGTTCGTCCGCGAGCACACCGGCAGCGCCGCCGAGCACGTCGCGCAGTACTCCCTGGATCCGGCGACCCTGCCGGGCAACATCGAGAACTTCTTCGGGGTCGCGCAGGTGCCGATCGGTCTGGCCGGGCCGCTGCTGGTCAACGGCGAGCACGCGAACGGCGAGTACTTCGTGCCGCTGGCCACCACCGAGGGCACCCTCGTCGCGAGCTACAACCGCGGGATGAAGCTCTGCCGCGCGGCCGGGGGAGTCACCACCACGGTGCTGGACGACAAGATGCAGCGGGCGCCGGTCTTCAGCTTCACCAACGCCCGGGAGGCGCGCGCGTTCCGGGACTGGCTGGACGAGCACTTCGAGGAGATCGCGGCCGCAGCGCAGACCACCACGACGTCGGGCAAGCTGATCGAGATCCAGAAGTTCTCGGTCTCCAAGCTGCTCTACACCCGGTTCAACTACACCACCGGGGACGCCGCCGGGCAGAACATGACCGGCAAGGCCACCTTCGCCGCCTGTGCCTGGATCAAGCAGAACTACCCGCACGAGCTGCACTTCCTGCTCGAGGGTCATTTCGCCACCGACAAGAAGACCTCGGTGGTGAACATGCTGCACACCCGCGGCAAGCGAGTCGTCGCCGAGATCACCCTGCCGGCGGCCCTGGTCGAGGAGCAGATGCACGTCTCGACCGACAAGCTGTACGCCGCCCGGATGCGCGGTCAGCTGGGCTCGATCATGTCGGTGACCAACAACAACGGCAACCACTCCGCCAACGGCATCACCGCGATGTTCATCGCGACCGGCCAGGACGTCGCCAACGTCGCGGAGTCCTCGGCCCTCTACGGCTTCTCCGAGCTGCTGCCGAACGGTGACTTCTACGCCTCGGTCACCTTGCCGTCGCTGATCATCGCCACGTACGGCGGCGGCACCGGGTTGGCGACCCAGCGCGAGTGCCTGGAGATGATGGGCTGCTACGGCGCCGGTGGGGTCTACAAGCTGGCCGAGATCATCGCCGCCACGGTGCTCGCCGGCGAGTTGTCGCTCGGCTCGGCCGTGGTGGCCGAGGAGTGGGTCCAGGCGCACGACGACCTGGGGCGCAACCGACCGTAGGGACGCGACCCAAGAGAGATGCCTAGTGGCGAAATATCCTATTCATGTGGTAATGCGCCAATTGTGTGCGACACTGATCTGACGAGGGGGTAGTCGGCTCAAGGCCGCCGAGGAACTTCGGGGGGCGCACGGATGGGGTTCACGACTGGATTCGCGCGCGCAGCGGACACCTCGGGCGGGTGGTTCGGCGTGGTGTTCCACTCGTCCTCGCAACCGGTCTCGGCGGCGGTGGAGCTCGCTGCGGGGTCGATCTCCTTCCTGGCTGCGGTCTTCGCCGCGCGCGCAGCTCGTCGGTTGGCGGGTGTCGCTGGCTTCGGGTGGTGGGCCCTGGCGACCGCCATGGCGTGCTGGGGCGTCAGCAACGTGCTCTTCGACCTGACCGTGCTCGCACCCGGCTGGGGTTCGGTGGACGTGGCGCGCGTCCTGCAGCTGTTCGCGATCGGCCTGATCGTCCTCGGCATGGCGGTGCTGCCGGCGGGCAGGTGGGAACCCGGGGCGGCGCTGCGAACCGGCGTCGACATCCTGGTGATGATGCTGTGCCTGGCTGTCGTGGGCACGGTGGTGGTCGTGCGCTACGTGCTCGACAACACGTCCTTGCCCGCCGACCAGCTGTTCTCACTGCTCTATCCGGTCACCGCCCTGGTCCTGTGCAGCCAGGCCTACGCGAAGAGCCGTCGCGCCGGCGACACCCCGCACCCCGAGTTCCCGCTGCTGGTGGCCGCCTTCGGCCTCTGGGCGTTGGCCGGCGTCGGGTACGCGATGACCACTCCGGACGGTTTCATCGGCGCACCGGTGATCAACCTGGTCTTCTCGTCCGGCACGGTGGTGATCACCTACGCGGCGTGGACCGCAACCAGGCCGGTCGGCTCGGTCCCCGGCAGGCAGCTCCGGTCGTACCGGGCGCTGCTCGCACTGCCTGAGCTGGTCGTGGTGGCCGCCGCGGCTGCGGCGATGCTCGGGGGTCTGCACACCTGGTACGACTTGATGATCGGCTCCCTGGCCGCGGTCGCGGTGGTGGTCCGTCAGTCCATCTTCTCCGCCGACGCCCGTCGTTCGCGCGCCTCGCTCGAAGCCGAGGTCAAGGAGCGCACCGTCCAGCTCGAGCGCGCGAACGTCCGGCACGAGCGCATCCTGGCAGCCGTCGGGGAAGGCATTGTCGGGGTGGGCGCCAACGGGCGGATCAGCTACGTGAACGTCGCGGCCGGCCGGATGCTCGGCTACGAGCCGTCGGCCCTGATCGGTCGCGAGGTCTGCGCGGCACTCTGCGGGACGCCGCACGAGGAATGCCAGCTACGCCTGGTCGCGTCGCTGGGCCACGCGATCACCGGCGAGCAGACCACCTACCGCCGACGCGACGGGTCGCTCCTGCCCGTCGAGGTCACCGCCGGGCCCCAGGAGGCGCCCAACGGTCTGGGGCGTGCGGGCGTGGTCGTGACGTTCCGGGACATCTCCGAACGCCAAGCCGTGGAGCAGATGAAGCAGCAGTTCGTCGGGTCGGTGAGTCACGAGCTGCGTACGCCGCTGACCTCGATCCGCGGGGTGCTCGAGATGCTGTCCGACGGCGACGCCGGAGAGCTGCCCGGGCTCGCCCTGGGCCTGATCGCCACCGCCCAGCGCGGCAGCGAACGGCTCAGCCGTCTCGTCAACGACATCATCGACGTCGAGAAGCTGGCGTCGGGCGACTTCGGCCTGGTGCCCCGCCCCACGGACATCCCAGGACTCGTCGGTGATGCCATCGCGTCCCTGGAGGGGCTCGCGGCGTCTTCAGGGGTTCAGCTCCGCTCCGGTGAGCTGGCCGGCCGCGCGCTGTGCGACGCCGACCGGGTGGAACAGGCCTTGGTCAACCTGATCGGCAACGCGGTCAAGTTCAGCCCCGAGGGCGGCATCGTCCTGGTCAGCGCCGTCGCCGACGACACCGAGGTGCGGGTGACCGTCCGCGACTTCGGGCGAGGGATCCCCGAGGACCAGCTCGCGACCGTCTTCGAGCGCTTCCACCAGGTCAACGCCACCGACGCGACCGAGAAGGGCGGCACCGGCCTGGGTCTGACCATCACGCGGTCGATCGTCGAGCGGCACGGGGGACGGATCTGGGCAGAGAGCGCCTACGGTTCGGGCAGTCGGTTCGTCTTCACCCTGCCGCTCGCGCCGGACCTCGACCACGAGGACCGAGCAACCAAGGCGCTCGTCGAATCTCGCTTGAACCCGGTCGCGAAGGCCTGAGGGCGATCGGGCGGGGGCGTCGTAATCCTGTCGCGGCGGGGCGCCGCTGCGGTCACCATTGATCCGTGCCGTCACCGTCAGCCCTCACCACGTTCCTGGTCGCCTCGATCCTCTTCATCCAGGTGCCCGGTCCGAGCCTGCTGTTCACGATCGGTCGGGCGCTGACGGTCGGTCGGACCGACGCCCTGCTGTCGGTCCTTGGCAACGCGCTCGGGTTGTTCGCCCAGGTGGTCGCGGTCGCGATCGGTCTCGGCGCACTGGTCGCCGCTAGCGCTGCCGCGTTCACCGCCCTGAAGCTGATCGGAGCGGCGTACGTCGTCTACCTCGGCGTCCAGGCGGTCCGGCACCGGGCCGACGCGCGCAAGGCCATGGTCGGAGGGCAGGGGGCCGGCATGGCCTCCTCAGGGTGGTCCTCGGTGCGGACCGGTCTCCTCGTCGGGCTGACGAACCCGAAGTCGATCGTCTTCTTCGCCGCGTTCCTGCCGCAGTTCATCGACGCCGGTGCTCCGGCCGCACCTCAGCTGCTCCTGCTCGGTCTGGTCTTCGGGGTGCTCGCGATCGCGTCGGACACCTGCTGGGCCCTGGCCGCCAGCCGGGCGCGCGACTGGTTCGCGCGGAAGCCGGAGCGCCTAGACCAGCTCGGTGCGACCGGTGGCGTCATGATGGTCGGGCTGGGCGCTGCTCTGGCCGTGTCGGGGAACGCGTCGAGCCACTAGTCGGGTCCTCCGCCGCCACCCGCGAGTGCCGCAACCGGCCGTAGTGTCGGAGGTCTCCGGCATGATCGACCCATGACCCCGGACCGCCCCCTCTTCACCGGCAGCGCTGAGGAACGCGCCCTCCTCGCGTTCTACGACGCCGTGCCAGCCGCCGAGCTGCTCGACCTGGCGACCGGTTTCGCAGGTGTGTCGGCGGAGGACGCCGCCGATCCGGAGGTCACGCCGGCGCAAGCCGTCGCGCTGGTGATGGACCGCCTCAGGGCGACGCTGGTCGAGGACTAGGAGCAATCCTCCGACCCTTGACTAAAAAGCACGACCGTGCCAATCTTGAGCGGTGTCCAAGGGAGCCGCAACTAAGACCGCGATCCTCGACGAGGCCGTCAGCCTCGCGTCGAAGGTCGGCTTCGGCGCGCTGACCATCGGCCAGCTCGCCGAGCAGACCCAGATGAGCAAGTCCGGCCTCTTCGCGCACTTCAAGTCCAAGGAGGCCCTCCAGCTCGAGACGCTGGAGCGCGGCCGCGAGCGGTTCACCGACATCGTCGTACGCCCGACGCTGGTCGCGCCGCGGGGGATCCAGCGGGTCCGCGCGCTCCTGGAGAACTGGCTGGTCTGGGAGACCGAGGCGCTCGAGGGCGGCTGCGTCTTCGTGACCGCGTCGGTCGAGTTCGACGACCAGCCGGGGGAGATGCGCGACGCGCTGGTCCGCAACCAGACCGACTGGTCGGAGTTCATCGCGACCGTCGCCGGCACCGCGGTCTCCGAGGGGGACTTCCGCCCCGACGTCGACCCCGAGCAGTTCGCCTTCGCGATGCTCGGTCTCATCTACGCGTTCCACCACACGGCCCGACTGCTGCACGACCCGCAGGCGCTGGGCCACGTCCGCGGCGCGTTCGAGCAACTCATCAGGGCTAGCAGCTAATCACCACGAGATCAGGAGCATCGCTATGTCATCGTTCAATAAAAGCACGATCGTTCGTATCAGGAACATCGCAACCACCGCGTTCTTCCGGTATGGCGAGTACGTCGTCCCCGACCGCGTCGGCCGCGTTGCCAAGGATCTCTGGTTCACCGCGCCGCCACGACTGGGCGACCTGCCGCTGCCGGCGGGCGGCGAGGCGTTCGAGGTGACCGCGCAGGGCTTCGCGGTCCGCGGGCACGTCTGGGGCGTCTCGGCAGGCTCGACGACCGACCAGCCGAAGACCGTCTACCTCGTCCACGGCTGGGGCGGTCGGGGGGCGCAGTTCGGCGCGATGGTCGAGCCGCTGGTGGCTGCCGGCTTCCGGGTCGTGCTCTTCGACGCGCCCTCCCACGGCGCCTCCGACCGCGGACCGGCCGGCCCCCGCCTCACCACCGGGGTGGAGTTCGCGAAGGCGCTGGACGCCGTCGCCTCCCGGTTCGGTCCGGCCGAGGCGGTGGTCGCGCACTCGCTCGGCACCATCGCGACCTACCTGACGCTGCGCTACGGCTGGCTCGGCACCCAGCGGTTGGTCTTCGTGGCCCCGATGGTCGACGCGATGTCGCTCTTCGACCTCTTCCAGGGTGCGCTCGGGTTCGGACCGCGGACCCGGCGCGCCTTCGACCGCGCGGTCGACGAGCTCGTCGGCTTCCCGGTCGCCGACTTCGACGCCCGGGTCCAGGCCCGGTACGTCGACCCGGTCCCGACGCTGGTGCTCGCCGACCGCAGCGACCGGCAGACGCCGTACGACGACGCCGCCGACTTCGCCCGCAGCGTCGGCGCCGACCTGGTGACCACCGACGGGCTCGGCCACCGCCGGATCCTGCGCGACCCGGCCGTGATCGCCCAGGTCGTGGAGTTCCTGGCTCCGGCTGCGGACCTGGAGGTCACCGCCTGACGACGTCGGGCCGCCCGACTCAGGGCCCTGCTCAGCGCCCGTTCACCCGGTCGACGTAGGCGACCACCCGGTTGAACAGCGCGGTCACGCTCTCCGGCTTCATCAGCGTCGGCGGCACCGGGTCCGCGAGCTGGTAGAGCAGGGGCTGCGCGGAGTCGACCCCGGCGCCGGCCGCCACGCTCGCCGCGACCCGGGCGGCGTCGCGGACCGCCGTCGGGTCGACGGTCCACACGGCTTCGAAGAGGCGGTCCCGGTCGGGGACGCCGGTCTGCCCGGGCAGCTCCCACGCCGAGAGGCACGCGGTGGTGTCGGCCGCGTCGCAGATGACCGCCCACTCGCGGCGCATCGGGGCGTCGGGTTCGAGGGTGGCGCGGACGGGGCCGTCGGGGGCGGCGGCCTCGGGCCAGTCGTCGGCGAAGACGATCGTCGACCGGGCGACCCGGGCCAGCTCGGTCCACCGGGCTGCGGCCGGAGCGTAGGAGTCCCCGCGCTGGAACGCGCCGAAGAGCACCGGTCGGTCCGCCACCGCGCAGCACTCGTCCTCGATCGCCCAGGACAGCGCGATCAGCGTCGACTTGCGCAGCCGGTTCACCGCGAGGTGGGGGTGCCGTCGGCGCAGGTCGGCGAAGATCGAGGGGGTCTCCGGTGCCCGGGACGCCGCCGCTTCGGCGATCGCGATCTCCAGCCTGATGCCGGCGTCCTTGCGGCGTACGACCTGGCTGACCAGGTCCACGTCCGCGGCGGTGTAGCGCCGGTGCCCGCTCGCGAGTCGGTGCGCGACCGGGAACCCGTGGCGGGTCTCCCACATCCGCAGGACGGCGGGGCTGAGCCCGGTGCGGTCGGCGAGGTCGCCGATCGAGAGTTCGGCATCTGCCTCTTGCGCCGAGGTGGGGTTGTGGTTCATGCTCTGATCGTAAATCTAAACATGCTGTTTAGGAAAGTGTTCAAGAAAGGGAGGAGTACCGATGAGCTTGACCGCCGAGTTCACGGCCGAGGCTCGCCGGCCCCAGCAGGGCGCCGAGGCCACCAGCACCAGCTGTGCCGGGTGGAGAGAGCACCTCGCGCACCTGCTCGACCGCGCCGGGCGCGGCGACCAGGACGCCTTCCTCGCGTTCTACGACCAGACCAGCGGCGTCGCCTACCGGGCGATGCTGCAGCGGTACGACGACCCGCAGACCGCGGAGGCCGCGACCCACGCGCTCTACGTCCGCGCCTGGGACCTGGCTCCGCGCCAGGCGCGTTCGGGGCTCTCTCCGCTGGCCTGGCTGCTCTCCGGTCTGACCGACCCGATCCCGAAGGCGTGCTGATGTCCCGACCGCCGGTGGTCGTGGTCGGGGCCGGGCTCGCCGGACTCGCCTGCGCCCGGCGCCTCACCGTCGCCCGGATCCCGACCGTCCTGGTCGAGGCCGGTGACCAGGTCGGGGGCCGGGTCCGCACCGACGTCGTCGAGGGGTTCACCATCGACCGGGGCTGCCAGGTGCTCAACACCGCCTACCCGGCGCTGCAGGAGACCCTGGCCCACCTCGACCTGCGGCACCTGCCCCGCGGCGTCCGGGTACGCCGCCGGGGTGCCCTGCACGACGTACCGCACCCGCTCGGGTCGCCCACCGCGCCCTTCCGTGCGGCCACCTCCGGCGCTGCCGACCTGCGCGGCAAGCTCGCCGTGGCCCGGTACGCCGGCAGCGTGCTGGCCAGCTCGCCGGCCGCGATCAAGCGCCGCCCCGACGTCGCCGCCCGGGACGCCTGGGCTGGCCGGGTACCCGACGCCGTCGCCCGCGACCTGCTGGTGCCGTTCCTCTCCGGCGTCGCGCTGGAGTCGGAGATCACCGCCTCCCGGGTCTTCACCGACCTGATGATGCGGATGTTCGCGCTCGGCAGCTCCGCCGTACCGGCCGCCGGGATGCAGGCGCTCCCGGAGGCGCTGGCCGCCCAGCTGCCGCCGGGGACCCTGTGCCGGGAGTCGCCGGTCGCCGAGGTCCACCGCGACGGGGTGCTGCTCCGCGAGGGCGGCACCCTGGACGCCAGCGCCGTCGTGGTCGCCACCGACCCGTGGACCGCGCACCTGCTCGTCCCCGAGCTGGGGGCCCCGCCGCAGTCCCGCGGCGTCACGACCTACTACTTCGCCACCGCCCCCTGGGCCGGCGCCGACCCGACCCTGACCGTCGACGCCGACGGCTCCGGGGTCCGGAACTCGGTCATCCTCACCGGCTCCGCCCCCGAGTACTCGACCGACGGTCGCTCCTTGATCGCGACCTCGGTCCTCCACGACGGCGACGCCCCGGCCATGACGGCGGACGAGGCCCGGGGCGTCGCCGTCAACCTCCACGAGGCGCCGCGATCGGACTGGGAGCTCGTCACCCGACGCGACATCCCGCTCGCGTTGCCGGCGATGACCGCACCGCACCCGTTGCGCAAGCCGCTGCACGTCGCCGAGCGCGAGGTCTGGGTGGCCGGGGACCACCGCGACACCAGCTCGCTGCAGGGTGCGCTGGTCTCGGGAGCCCGTGCCGCGACCTCGGTGCTGCGCGAGATGGCCGCCCGCCGGAACGCGGACATACGGTCCTGAGCATTTCCCCGCCGTTGGTCCGGTGCGCGGCGTACCTTTCGTCCAGGAAACGTGCTGCTGGGGCACCCGGGAGAACAGGCTCACCATGAACCTTCGTCAGACTGTCGCGCTCGGAATCGTCGGCCTGCTCACCGCAGCCGGCGGCACGGTCGCGGTCGCCACCACCGCCCAGGCCGCTCCCTCCGCCACCGCCTGCCAGCGGATCCTGGACAAGCCGGCCCCCGCGGGCCAGGTCGCGAAGAGCAACCCGGGGGCGTTCAAGGCCGCCCAGAAGCGCAACGCCGGCAAGGTCGACCTGACCAAGGCCGACAAGGCCGTCTGGCTCGACCGGTGCGGCGACGCGTACTACGTCGACGCCGGCCCGAGTGCGGGCGAGCGGGCGGACGCCGCCGGGACCATGGGCGCCGCCACCGCCGCGGAGGGCCTGCCGCTGGCCGGGGTGCCGCTCGCCGACACCTTCACCCTGGAGTCCAAGCCCGGCTCGAACCGCACCATCTACCTCGACTTCGACGGGGCCACCGTGACCGGCACCGCGTGGAACAACTCCTACGGCAGCACCATCGTCGCCGAGCCCTACTCGATCGACGCCATCGTCTCGACCGACTTCAGCGACGCCGAGCTCACCGAGATCCAGAAGACCTGGCAGACCGTGGCCGAGGACTTCGCGCCGTACGACGTGAACGTCACCCTCAAGGACCCGGGCACTGCCGCGATCGACCGGACCTCGTCCTCCGACCTGGTCTACGGCACCCGCGCCGTGATCACCAACGGCGGCGTGATCTACGACGGCTGCGGCTGCGGCGGGGTCGCGTACGTCGGTGTCTTCAACACCACCGGCTCGAACCACCTGTACTACCAGCCGGCCTGGGTCTTCTCGAACGGCACCACCAAGAACGGCAAGTACATCGGCGAGGCCACCTCGCACGAGGTCGGCCACAACTTCGGTCTCAACCACGACGGCACCGCCACCTCGGGCTACTACTCGGGCTCCTCGCCGTGGGCCCCGATCATGGGCGCCAGCTACTCCCAGCCGGTCTCGCAGTGGTCGCGCGGGGAGTACCCGAACGCGAACCAGTTCCAGGACGACCTCGCGCAGATCGCCACCGGGGCGCCGTACCGCGCCGACGAGGACACCGCCGGCGCGCTGCCGCTCGACAACGGTGCGGCCGTCGACGGCATCGTCACCCGCGCCAGCGACGTCGACCGGTACACCTTCACCGCCGCCGGTGCCACCACGGTGGCCGTCGCCAACGGCACCCCGTTCCCCGACCTGGACGTCGAGCTGCGCATCCTCGACGTCAGCGGCGCCGAGATCGCGCTGGTCAACCCGACCACCACCCGCGTCTCCGCGGTGCTCGCCAGCGGGATGAACGCGTCGTACTCGTTCACCGCGCCTGTCGGCGGAGCGACCTACACCGCCGAGATCCGCGGCGGCAGCCAGGGCACCGTGCCGAACGCCGGTGCTTGGTCGACGTACGGGTCGCTCGGCACCTACCAGATCAGCCTGAGCACCGAGACGCCCGGCGGGCCCAGCCCGTTGGTGCTGTCCGTCGGCTCGTACCCGGCCGGCTCGGTCGGCACCGCGTACTCGGTCGACGTGGTCTCCGCCTCCGGCGGCACCGCGCCGTACGCCTACTCGGCCAGCGGTCTTCCGGACGGGCTGAGCATCAACGCCGGCACCGGCGCCGTGACCGGTACGCCGTCCGCGTCCGGCTCGTTCACCCCGACGATCACCGTCACCGACGCCGGCGGTGCCACGGCCTCGCAGACGCGGTCGCTGGTGGTGAACCCGCCGGCCCCGACGCCGCCGACGTTCGTCACCGGGTCCACGCTGCCGCAGGGTCGGCTCAAGGTCGCGTACTCGACCACGATCTCGGTCAGCAACGGGACGCCCGGCTACACCTGGGCGCTCACCGCGGGCAAGCTGCCCAGCGGGCTGCGGATCACCTACAGCGGGTCGACGGCCACGATCAGCGGGACGCCGAGCAAGCAGGGCAGCGCGACGTTCACGCTGCGGGTGACCGACGCGGCCGGGCAGAGCGCGACCCAGACGTTCACGCTGCAGATCAAGCGGTAGTCAGGGGCTGGGTGCCCGTACCGACACTTATCCACAGATCTGAACCGTCCCTGGACGGTGATCTGCCACTACGGACATGCTGGAACTTCTGGTAACTACTAGGAGGAAAGCGCATGTCTCTCGGGGTTCGATCTAGACGACGGGTGGCGCGGATCGCTGTCGCTGCTGCGATGGCGGCGGCGATGGGCACAAGCGGGGGCGCGTTCGCTGTCGGTAGCACCGCTGCTGACGACGGCAACGTCAGTGGAGGTGACATCAGCGGACCGGGGGACGAGACCTCGCGGTCGATGCAGGCCCAGAACGACGGGGTGACCTGGTGAGAGTCGGCCTCCGGGTCGGGTCGGCGGGTCTGGCTCTCGGGCTCGCCTCCGTGATGGTGGCGTGCGCCCCGGAGTCGGACTCGCCGCCACCAGGTCCGGCGGCCCGGGTGACGGTCGGGCCCCTCGCCGTGGACGGCGTCCGTCCGCTCGAGCCGAGTGCGTACGGCGTCCGTTCTCGGGAGCCGCTGGTGGTCGACGACTGGAGTACGACCGTGCTGGCGCTGGACGAGAGG
>JBFJNH010000045.1:0-26226 GCA_041618295.1 Marmoricola sp. | reverse complement strand
GGTGGAGTCGAGCCCGCGGCGGCCGCCGGCGAGGACGACGAAGTCCTGGGGGCTCAGTGAGATCCGCACGGTCGGGTCGGCCAGGGGCTCACGGGCGGCTGCACGGCCGTCCTCGCCGATCGCTGCGCTCCAGCTCAGCCCGGCGTCGGGGACGTCGATCCGGACGCTGGTGCCGACCGGCGGCGCGACCCGCTTGCCGAGCACCATCGGCAGCGCGTTCGCCAGCCGGTTCATCACGTGCGTCGCCGTCGGCCGGTCGTAACCGCCGGGGCGACCGACCGCGCGCCGGATGTCCTGCTCGTGCATCCAGACGTCGAGCGGCCGGTTGTTCAGCAGGGTGTCGTTGTTCCACGGGACACCGCCCGGGGTGCGCGGCGGCGGTGCCGAGCCGTCGGTCGGCGGGTCGGCGAGCAGGTCGGCGTACCGGGTCGCAGCGGCCTGCTCGATCTCGTCGGCGAGCGAGGCCATGTCCTTCTCGCGGCGGGCCAGGACGCCCTGCTCGGTGTAGAAACCGGTCAGGTCCTTGATGTGCGGTGCCGGGTCGACCGGGATGGTCTCCTCCGGAGCACCGGCCAGGACGGCCTCCAGGTGCGCGGTGTGCGCGACGTTGTCCTTGACGCTCCAGCCGTCGAGATCGGTCGGGAGGTCCCACTGGTCGGCGGGGATCTCGCGGGCCAGGGCGACGAAGTCGGCCACGGCCGCGCGCCAGGTCTCGACCAGCCCGGAAAGGCGTTCCGCATCGGCCCCGTGCTGAGGAGGCGCTCCAGCGCCGTCTCGAAGTGCGCCGTGCTGAGGAGGCGCTCCAGCGCCGTCTCGAAGTGTCATGGTGGGCAGCCTAGAGCGTGGCCTAGGCTCTCGGAATGCCTGTCGACCCCGACCTCGTCCCCGTCCTGGCCCTGATCGCAGGGGGGACCCCGATGTCGCGGCAGACGCCCGGGGAGGCCCGGCACTCGTTCCGGACCCTCACCGTGGACATGCGCGACCCGGAGACGGTGCCGGAAGTCGGATCGGCCAGCACCACGACCGTGCCCGGTGCGGACGGCCCCCGACCGGCCCGGGTCTTCCGGCCCGTCGGCGACGGCCCGTTCCCGACCGTGGTGATGTTCCACGGCGGCGGGTTCGTGATCGGTGACCTGGACACCCACGACACGATGGCGCGGACGATCTGCCGCGACACCGGGTCGGTCGTGGTCGCGGTCGACTACCGGCTGGCCCCGGAGCACCCCTGGCCGGCCGCTCCTCAGGACGCGATCGCCGCGACCCGGTACGTGCTGGCGAACCTCGACGCGTACGGCGGCAGCCCGGTCGTCGGGGTCGCCGGGGACAGCGCCGGCGGGAACCTGGCCGCCGTCGCCACCCAGCAGGTGCCCGGGATCTCCGCGCAGCTCCTGGTCTACCCCGCGACCGATCTCGTCGACGACTACCCGTCGCGGACCGAGAACGCCCACGGCTACCTGCTCGACGAGCCGACGATGGCCTGGTTCGTGGAGCACTACCACGGGTCGGACCCGGTGGTCGGGGACCCGCTCGCCTCGCCGCTGCGCGGTGTCCGGGCCGGCCTGCCGGCGGCGGTCGTGGTCACCGCCGAGTACGACCCGCTGCGCGACGAGGGCGAGGCGTACGCGGCCGCCCTGGAGGCCGCCGGCGTACCGGTGACGCTGCGTCGGTACGACGGCCTGGTGCACGGCTTCTTCGACCTGGGGCGCTGGTCGAAGGCGTCCCAGGCAGCGATCGACGAGAGCATCGGGCTCTTCGGGGACCTGTTGCGCTCCGCCGACGCCCGGTGACGGTTACGGTCTGAAGCATGCACCCGCAGTACCGCCGGTTCGTCGCCCTCGGGGACTCCCAGACCGAGGGGCTGAACGACGGGGACGACCGGGTCGGTGTCCGCGGTTGGGCGGACCGCTTCGCCGAGACGCTGGCGCGGACCACCAGCCCGGAGCTGACCTACGCCAACCTCGCGGTCCGCGGCTGCCGTGCCCGGCACGTCGCCGAGGTGCAGCTGCCGGCGGCGCTCGCCCTTGAGCCGGACCTGGCGAGCGTCGTGGTCGGGATGAACGACCTGCTCCGGCACGACTTCGACATGAACGAGACCGTCGCCGACGTGGAGCGCACCTTCGCGGCGCTGCGCGCCACCGGGTGCCGGGTGGTGACCACGTCGTTCCCCGACGTCGCCCGGATGCTCCCGGTGATGAGCTGGCTGCGGCCGCGCGAGGAGCGGCTCAACGGGCTGCTCGCCGAGGCTGCGGCCCGCCACGACGTCGACGTGCTGGACCTGTTCGGGCTGGACCTCTGCGCGGATCCGGCGATGTGGAGCCACGACCGGATCCACGGCAGCACCCTGGGGCACATCCGGATCGCCGCCGGGATGGCGGAGCTGTTCGGGCTGCCCGGCAGCGACCACACCTGGGCGGAGGCGACCCCGGTGAACCGGAGCCGCTTCCACGACGTACGCCGCGACGCCTGGTGGGTGGCGACGTTCGTGGTGCCGTTCCTGACCCGGCAGCTGCGCGGCCGTGGCCCGGCCTCGACGCACACGGCGAAGCGCCCCGAGCTGCTCCCGGTGCTGCCTCAGCCCGTTGCGTCGCCGGGTTCGTCGGCTGCCGGCGAGGCCGACACCCCCGGAGCGCCCTGACCGTAGGTCTTCAGCAGCCGTTCGACGTCGATCCCGGTGGTGTTCTTCAGCAGCTCGAAGGTCTCCACGATGTTGCTGGTGACCTGCTTGGGCAGATGACCGGCACCGTCGGTCGAGACCACCGTCAGCTTGTCGATCGATCCCATCGGACGGGCGACTTCGGCAGCGACCTGGGGCAGGACCTCGACCAGCATCTGGAGGACGGCTGCGTCGTTGTACTGCTCGAAAGCCTCGGCCTTCTTCGTCATCGCCTCGGCTTCGGCCTCGCCGGTCGCGAGGATGGCGGCGGCCTGTGCCTCGCCTTCGGCGCGGGTTGCGTCGGCCTCCGCCGTACGGCGTGCCTTCTCCGCCTCGCCGCGCTTGGCGCCCTCGATCGCCTCCGCCTCGGCCAGTGCGGAGCGCCGTGACTTCTCACCGGCACCGACGAGGCGCGCCTGCTCGGCGTCAGCCTCGGCGGACGCGATCGCCGCGGCCTTGCGGGCCTCGGCGTCGAAGATGGCGGAGTTCCGGCGGGCCTCGGCCTCGGTCTCGACCCGGTACCGCTCCGCGTCCGCGGGCTTGCGGACCTCGGTGTCGAGCTGCCGTTCCTTCAAGGCTGCCTGCCGGACGGCCACCTTCTCCTGCTCGGCCAGGATGGCCTGGTCGCGATCGGCCTGCGCCAGCGGGCCAGCCGCGGCTGCGGTCGCGCTGGCTGCGTCAGTCTCAGCCTTGATCTCGGCCTGCTTGAGGGCCAGCTGCCGTTGGGAGATGGCGATCTCCTCCTCGGCTGCGATCCGGGCCTGCTCGGCGGCCTGTCGGGCGTTGGCCTCCGCGATCGCCGCGATCTGCCCGACCTTGGCCGCCTCGGGCCGGCCTAGGTCGGCGAGGTAGCTGCCGTCGTCGGTGATGTCCTGGATCTGGAAGGTGTCGAGCACCAGGCCCTGCCCGGTGAGCGAGGTCTCCGACTCGTCTGCGACCCGCTGGGCGAACGCGGCTCGGTCGCGGATGATCTGCTCGACCGAGAGCGAACCGACGATCGAGCGCAGCGATCCTGCCAACGTCTCCTGCGTGAAGGTCTCGACCTCGCCCTGCTGGGAGAGGAAGCGTTGGGCGGCGGCCCGGATGGAGTCCTCGTTACCGCCGACCTTGACGATGGCGACGCCGTCCAGGTTCAGCTTGACCCCTTGCCCGGAGACGGCGCCGCGGATCTGGACCGTCAGTCGGCGTGAGGAGAGATCGAGCACGTGCAGCTTCTGGACGAACGGAACGACGAAGACCCCGCCGCCCATGATCACCTTCTGGCCGGTCAGGTCCGTGGAGGTGGTTCCGGTCTCCAGGTTCCGGACGGACTTGCCGCCCCGACCCGTCACGATGAACGCCTCGTTCGGTCCGGCCACCTTGTAGCGCGTGGTGATCAGGGCAGCCAGGAGGACGACGAGGACGATTCCACCGACGACAGCGATCAGTGCGGGATCGGATTCGAGCACAGGGACTCCTGGTTGAGAGGGGCCGGCCTCAGGAGAGAGGTTCGACCAGGACGGCGGTGGCGGACAGGATCCCGGTCACCACGACCGGCGTACCCGCCGGGATGGCAGCGGCGGATCGTGCGTTGAGCTTGGTGATGTGGCCGGCGACGACCACCGTGACCTCGCCGAGGCCGTCGGCCGGTACGGCGCTGATCACGGTTCCGTGGTGCCCGGTGAGGTCACCGGTGCGGACGTTGGCTTCGTCGCCCCCCTGCTTGAGCTTCATCGCCAGGAAGCCGGCTCCGCCGCCGACGACCAGACCGGCGACGATTCCGACCACGATCGAGGCCAGGGTGCTCTCGGTGGCCTCGAAGACGAGCGCGCCTGCGAAGCCGAAGGCGCCCAGGAAGCCGGCAAGGGCGGCACCGGAGAACAGGTCGCCGCCGAAGTCCAGGATCCCGTCGAGGAGGTCGCCGATCAGCAACGAGATGACGAGCAGTGCGATGCCGATGAAACCGATCACGAGGAACGCGGCCACGCGACCCACCTCTCTCTGTTCGCCCGACTCGGGCCAACCCTAGGCCACCCAGCCTGTCGTAGTTCCGGGGAACGGCAAAAGGGGTTTCGGCAGGCTCAACCACCGGTGGTCGAGCCTGCCGAACCCCTCAGGTACGTGCGTTCAGATCCGGTGGGGCTCGATCAGAACGCGGCCTCGTCGAGCTCCATCAGCGACAGGTCGGTCGCCTCGGCGATCGCGACCTCGGCGGCGATCTTCGGGAGGTTGGTCCGGGCGAAGAACTGCGCCGCGGCGACCTTCCCCTCGTAGAACGCCTTGTCGGCCGGCGAGACCTCGCCGGAGAGCTTCTCCAGCGCGACCTCGGCGCCACGCAGGAGCAGCCAGGCGCAGACCACGTCACCGAGGACCATCAGCAGGCGGGAGGTGTTCAGCCCGACCTTGTAGATGTTCTTGATGTTGCCGCCCTCGGCCGACTCGTCGGCGCTCATCAGGGTGGCGATCATGTGGTTGACCAGCGCCGCGGAGTCGTAGACGGCCTTGGAGAGGAGCTCGCGCTCGACCTTGAGGCGACCGTCGCCGGTGCCGCCGGCGTCGCCGGCCTTGATGAACGCGACGACCTCCTTGTTGAGGTAGCCCAGCGCCTTGGCCTGGTCCTTGACGATCTTCCGGAAGAAGAAGTCCTGGCCCTGGATCGCGGTGGTGCCTTCGTACAGGGTGTCGATCTTGGCGTCGCGCACGTACTGCTCGATCGGGTACTCCTGCAGGAAGCCGGAGCCACCGAGGGTCTGCAGCGACTCGGTCCCGAGCAGCACCCAGGAGCGCTCCGAGCCGTAGCCCTTGACGATCGGCAGCAGCAGGTCGTTGATCCGCTCGGCCATCTCGTTGCGCTCGCCGTTGTGCTCGGCGATCTGGATCTCGTCCTGCCAGGAGGCGGTGTAGAGCACCAGTGCCCGCATCGCCTCGGAGAACGCCTTCTGCGTCATCAGCGAGCGGCGGACGTCGGGGTGGTGCGTGATGGTGACGCGCGGGGCCGCCTTGTTGGCCGACTCGGTCAGGTCGGCGCCCTGCTCACGGGTCTTGGCGTACTCCAGCGCGTTGAGGTAACCGGTGGAGAGGGTGGCGATCGCCTTGGTGCCGACCATCATCCGGGCGTTCTCGATGACCTGGAACATCTGCGCGATGCCGTTGTGCACCTCGCCGACCAGCCAGCCCTTGGCGGGCTCGCCGCCGCCGACCGAGGAGTCGCCGAAGGTGACCTCGCAGGTGTTGGAGACCTTGATGCCCATCTTGTGCTCGACGTTGGTCACGTAGGCGCCGTTGCGCTCACCGGTGAGCTCGCCGGTCTCGTGGTCGAAGTGCCACTCGGGGACGATGAACATGCTCAGGCCCTTGGTGCCCGGGCCGCCGATGCCCTCGATGCCCGCCGGGCGCGCGAGCACCAGGTGGATGACGTTCTCGGTCATGTCGTTGGTGGCCGAGGTGATGAACCGCTTGACGCCGGTGATGTTCCACGAGCCGTCCTCGTTCAGGGTCGCCTTGGAGCGGCCCGCACCCACGTCGGAGCCGGCGTCCGGCTCGGTGAGGACCATGGTGGCGCCCCACTGCTTCTCGACCATGATGCGCGCGATCTGCTTGTCGCGGTCGGTGCCGTTGTTGTAGATCACGCCGGCGAACGACGGGCCGGCGGCGTACATCCAGATCGGGGCGTTGGAGCCGAGGACGAGCTCACCCATCGCCCAGTTGAGCGACGAGGGGGCGGGGGTGCCGCCGAGGTCCTCGTTGATCTGCAGGCGCCAGAACTCCGAGGACATGTAGGCCTCGTAGCTCTTCCGGAACGAGGCCGGCAGCGGGGCGGCGTTGGTCTTCGGGTCGAAGACGGGCGGGTTCCGGTCGGAGTCCTCGTACGACGCGGCGAGGTCCTCGCGAGCCAGGCGGTCCATCTGGCTGAGGATGTCGCGCGCGGTGTCGACGTCGACCGCTTCGAAGGCACCCGTGCCCAGGATCTCGTCGCGCTTGAGCACCTCGAAGAGGTTGAACTCGATGTCTCGCATGTTGCTCTTGTAGTGGCTCACAACCCACCCTTTTCGGTCTTGGTAGTCACGGCCGCTGGTTTGCTACCGGCCAGTAACAACAAGTATGCGCCTCGGTCCAAGCCTGTGCAAGTGGAACGGCGCAGGGCGTGACCAAGGTCAAATCCCTTGTGGGCGTGCGAATTGGGCGCGAGCGCGCCCCAGCGGCGCGGCGCAGCGGGCTGTCCGGGTCCGGTCAGGGTGCGGTGGGGGCGCCGCAGCGGCGGCAGGTGGGCGACGGGAGGACCAGCCCCCCGATTCCCAGGGTTGTCTCGTGACCGAGCAGACCGCACCGGAGGCGGGCTGACCACCCGCGCTGGATGCGTTCGGCCGGGAGGGACAACGGGACCACGGCGGCCGCGTCGCTGCGGTGCCCGAACTCGGCGTACGACACGAGACCCCCTTCGGTCGAGTAATTCGACCCTGCGGGATCAACGAGCCAGGCAGGGTCGAGGGCACGCCCGGGGTGGCGCGGTCTAGATGAGGACCGACCTTCCCGACTCCGGCTCGCGCGCTTCCTGGCCTGGTCCGTGCCCGGGTCGACCGGCTCTGGGACGTCGAGGCCTACCGGGAGACCCAGGTGCGGCACATGACTTCGCTGCTGGAGTTCACCGACCGCGCCGCGGAGATCCCCGAGCTGGCCCGCCGGTTCGCCGAGGAGATGACGATGCGGACCTACGTTCGGTGGCACCCGCACGACATCCTCCACCAGGAGGTGCGCGGCATCGAACGGCTCACCTCGCAGCGCGACCCGGCTCGGTCCGTCGTGATCAGCTTCATGCACCACGCCCACTACGAGGGCATCTTCGCCTCCCTCGACCGCCTGGGTGCGCACTGCGACGTGATGGTGCTGCCGGCGGTGCTGGAGCCGGGGATCGACCCGGGCATGAAGCAGCACATCAAGCTGATGGGTACCCGGAGCACGCTGTTCCCGGCTTCCGGAGGCACCGAGAGCCTGGCGGCCCGGATGCGTCCGGGGATGAACATGGCGATCGCCTCCGACGTGCCGGGGCGTACCCCGGTCAGGTTCCTGGGTCGGGAGGTCCTCGGGTCCTCCGGGGCGGCCCGCATCGCGATCATGACCGGCAGCCTGGTGGTCGCGGTGACCACCCAGCGCGAGGGGGACGGGAGCTACGTGCAGGTGCACGAGCCGCTCGACCCCGCCGACTTCGACACCCCGAGGCGTTGCTGGACGCGATGCTGCGCATCCACGAGCGTGCGGTCCTGGCCTGGCCCGAGGTCTTCGACATGCCGCTCGCCCGCTTCGGGCAGGTCGGGTAGCCCGCAGCGCCGGGCTCAGTCGCCGAGGCGCTCGGCGACCCAGTCGACCAGCGGCCGGCACGCCTGCCAGTCGGACCGGACGGCGTCGAGCAGCTCAGCGGTGTGGATCAGCGGCGCGAAGCCGTACTCCTTGCCGACGGTCAGCGACTTGTGCCGAAGCAGCTCGATCCGGGGGTGGTCGGCGTCGTACCCGCGCGGTGTCGTCTTGAGGCGCTCACCGCCCACGGTGAAGCCGGCCTTCTCCAGCTTCGCCAGGATCCCCTGGAGCTGCTTCCCGGTCGCCTCGACGTCGATTGAGGTCCGGATCCGCGCGAGGTCGGCCGAGGAGGCGTCGTAGAACCCCGCCCCCGTCCGGACGCCACGGGCCGCGATCTCGACGTACCAACCGCAGGCCGGACCGGCCCCGACGAAGGCGCCCTGGCTGGTCTTGTACGGCGTCTTGTCCTTGGCGAAGCGCACGTCGCGGAACGGCCGGAACACCTTCGGCTTCCCGAACTCCGGCTCCAGCGCGTTGGTCAGCGCCACCATCGGCGCCTTCACCGACTCGGTGTAGATCGCCTTGTGCGCCTCCCAGAACGACTTGGTGTTGTCCATCTCCAGGTCGTCGTAGAAGTCGAGCGCGGCAACGGGGAAGCCTTGGAACTCGGGCATGGAGGCAGCGTAAGCCAGCTACCGTCGCGTCGTGGATCTCACCGCACGCATCCGCTCGGGCCAGGGCGACTTCCTCCTCTTCGCGGTCACGCCGCCGCGGCTCTCGACGCCTGCGGAACGGCTCCCGGAGATCGCTCGGGCGACCGTTGACCGGCTCAGCGGGCTCGACCTCGACGGCCTCGTGCTCTACGACATCGACGACGAGAGCGCCCGCAACCCGGCGGTGCGCCCGTTCCCGTTCAGCCCGACCCTGGACCCCTCCGACTACCGTGCCGACCACCTGGGGTCCTGGCAGACGGCGGTGATCGTCTACCGCGCCGTCGGGAAGTACCCGGACCAGGCGCTCAGGTCCTGGGTCTCCGCCCAGGACCCCGCCCGGACGCTGACCGTCATGGTCGGTGCTGCCTCGAGCGGTACTGCGGCACCGGTGACGCTCGCCGACGCGCAGGCGATCCGCAGTGAGCTCAACCCAGACCTGCTGCTCGGCGGGGTCGCGATCCCTGAGCGGCACAGCCGGCGGGACAACGAGCACCTGCGTCTGATCGCCAAGCAGGAGGCGGGGTGCCGGTTCTTCGTCACCCAGGTCGTCTACGACCTCAACGCCGCGAAGAACCTCGTCTCCGACTACCGCTACGCGTGCGAGGAGCGGGGGCTGGCGCCGGTGCCGTTCGTCTTCACCTTCTCGGTGTGCGGCTCCATGAAGACCCTGGAGTTCCTCCGCTGGCTCGGGGTCGACGTCCCGCGGTGGATCGAGAACGACCTCCGGCACTCCGGGGACCCGCTGGAGGTGTCGCTGGAGCAGGCGGCGGTGACGGCGGTCGAGCTCGTCGAGTACTGCCGGCGGCTCGGCGTCCCGTGCGGTCTCAACGTGGAGAGCGTCTCGATCCGACGCGAGGAGATCGAGGCGTCGGTGGCGCTGGCCACCCAACTGGCCGAGCACCTGCGGTCCTGACGGTCGCGGGATCACCCGCCCGCATCATCCGGGCCCAACGGGGTACCTGAACTCCGACGCCGCCCACCGGCGGCCCCTGGAGAACGGAAGAACTCATGAACACCCTGCTCTGGCTCGCGTCCGTCCTGCTCGTCATCGTCGGCATCGTCTCCCTGGTCCAGGGGAGCGTGCTGGTCGGCATCCTGGCCATCGTGCTCGGCCTGCTGATCGGCCCCGGCGGCGTCTCGATCTTCTCGCGGCGCGTGTAGCCGTCACGTCGCGGAACGACTGCGCCCCCGCCGGGGTCCGGCGGGGGCGCTGCGTCTGTCCCTGGAGCGGATGACGAGATTCGAACTCGCGACATCGACCTTGGGAAGGTCGCGCTCTACCAGCTGAGCTACATCCGCGTGCACCGGAAAACCGGCGACGAGGACAGATCGTAGCCCAAGGGTTTGCTGTGAAACACCGCCCGGGTGCCGGGATGGCGTGCGCGGCGTTGCCAGGGTTGGCAGACTGTCCGGGACTCCTCGGTCGAGTCCTTCCGTACCGTCTCTTGAATCGAGCTCCTTGATGTTGCGTTCCCTGTCCTCCCGCCGGATGCTCCCGGTCGCCGCACTGACTTCGGTGGCCCTGCTGCTCGCCGGGTGCGGTGGCGACGACGAGCCGACGGCGAAGCCGACCGACGACCCGACCGCCGCGACCACTCCGGCGGTCTCGCCCGACGACCCGTGCGACTTCGAGTCCGGAGGCGTCAGCGAGAAGGTCAAGGTCTCCGGAGACTTCGGGAAGAAGGTCACCGCGACCTTCGACACGCCGCTGAAGGCGGACGGCCTGCAGCGCACCGTCGTCGACGAGGGCGACGGCGAGAAGACCAAGAACGGTGACCCCATCGACCTGGTCTCCACCATCTACAAGGGCTCCGACGGCAAGGTCATCGCCGGAGCCGGCGGGCAGGCGCTCGACGCCGTGGCCGGGCAGCTCAAGGTCGGTGACAAGGGCACCCCGGCCGCGTACGCCGCCGGCATCTCCTGCGTCCCGATCGGCTCCCGCGTCGTCGTCACCGTGAAGGCCTCCGACATCATCGGGCCCGAGGGCAACGAGGCCCTGGGCATCGAGCCGGACGAGTCGCTGGTCTTCGTCACCGATGTGGTGGGCATCGTGGTGCCGCTGACCCCCGACCGGTGGACCAACCCGCCGGCGGTGAAGTTCAACGGCGCGAAGACCCCCACCGTCACCCTGCCCAAGGGCAAGCCGTCGCCGAGGCTGCTGCTCGGCGTCCTCAAGGCCGGCACCGGTGCCCTGGTCGGCGACGGCGACTCGGTCACCGTGAACTACAAGGGCATCAACCTGCGGACCGGGGACGTCTTCGACGAGAGCTACGGTCGGGCACCGGCCACCTTCGTCACCAGCCAGGTGGTCAAGGGCTTCGGGGCCGCCCTGGTCGGCCAGAAGGTCGGCGCCAAGGTGATCGTCAGCATCCCGCCGGAGTTCGGGTACGGGGCGACGGGCAACACCGGAGCCGGGATCAAGGGCACCGACACCATCCTGTTCGTGGTCGAGATCCAGAGCACCGAACCCGCCGCCCAGTAACGGCGTACGCGAAGGGCCCCGACCGACAGGTCGGGGCCCTTCGGCGTCTCAGGCCGGATCGATCGGCGCCAGTGCGGGGCGCTTGACCTCGACGCTGTCCCCGGAGGACCGGCCCGTGAGCCGGCGGTGGATCCACGGGCCGAGGAACTCGCGGGTCCAGGTCGCGTGCTCGCGCAGCTGCTCGCTGCGGGAGAGCGCCGGGACCGGGTGCCGGGGGAGCCGCTCCACCTCGTGGGCGATCCCGAGGGCGTCCAGGACCGCGAAGGCGATGTGCTGGTGGCCGACCGCGTTCAGGTGCATCCGGTCGGCGTCGAAGACCTCGGCCGGGTCGCCGTCGCGCATCCGCCACATGTCGACCAGCGTGGTGCCGTGCCGGTCGCTGATCTCCCGGACGTGCTCGTTGAAGATCGCCATCCGACCGCGGAGCGCGGCGTACAGGCCCGAGTTCCCGGGGTCGAAGATCGTGAAGACGACGACCCGGGCGCCGGTCGCGGCCAACCGCCCGACGGCGTCGTTGTACGTCGCGGCCAGGGCGTCCAGGTCGACTCGCGGCCGCAGCACGTCGTTGGCCCCGGCGTGGATGCTGACCAGGTCGGGTGCGAGAGCGATCGCGGGGTCGACCTGCTCGGCGACGATCGGGCCGAGCTTGCGTCCCCGGATGGCGAGGTTGGCGTAGCCGAACCCTTCGGCGCCGGGCTGCGCCGCGAGCACTTCGGCGACCCGGTCGGCCCATCCGCGCAGGCCGTTGGGCCGGGCCGGGTCGGGGTCACCGACGCCTTCGGTGAACGAGTCGCCCAGGGCGACGTAGCGGAGGTACGGCATGGGGTGATTCTGCACCGCGTTTCGAGACGGGCCGGGACGGCCCTCCCCAACGACCCGGTCGGGAGATAGGTTGTGGCCGTGCTGCTCTCCGACCGCGACATCCTTGCCGAGATCGACGCCCAGCGGATCCGCGTCGAACCGTACGACGCCGCGATGATCCAGCCGTCGAGCATCGATTTCCGGCTCGACCGGTTCTTCCGCGTCTTCGAGAACCACCGCTACCCGCACATCGACCCGGCGGCCGACCAGTCCGACCTGACCCGCGAGGTCGAGCCGGTCGGCGACGAGCCGTTCATCCTGCACCCGGGCGAGTTCGTGCTCGGTTCGACCTACGAGGTCGTGACGCTGCCCGACGACGTCGCCGCCCGCGTCGAGGGCAAGTCGTCACTCGGCCGGCTGGGCCTGCTGACCCACGCCACCGCCGGGTTCGTGGACCCCGGGTTCAGCGGCCACGTCACGCTGGAGCTCGCCAACGTCGCGACGCTCCCGATCAAGCTCTACCCGGGCATGAAGATCGGCCAGCTGTGCTTCTTCCGGCTCTCCTCGGCCGCCGAGCACCCCTACGGTTCGGAGAAGTACGGGTCCCGCTACCAGGGGCAGCGGGGTCCGACGCCGTCGAAGTCCTACGCGAACTTCCACCGCACCCAGATCTGATCCGACACCGCCTCAGCGCACCACCGGGATCGTCACCTCGGAACGGTACGCCGAGGAGTTGTGGATCGTGATCACGGTCAACGTGTTCAGCAGGTCCGGCAGGGTCGGCGCCAGGTGCGGTACGTCGAAGGCCTGGACCGCGATCCGCAAGCGGTGACCCGGCAGGATCCTCGCTCCGGTCGGGAAGATCTCGACGTCCACGGGCGCGACCTGCCCGGCGGCGAGCTTCTTCTGCGCCGCCTTGGTGAACGGGTGGTAGGGCTGGATCAGCGTGCCGTCGAGGTAGCGGGAGCGCCGCGTGTCGAGGGCGCGGTGCGAGATCACCTGCCAGCCACCGGTCAGCCGGGTGACGGTCCCGTCGGGGGCCTCGTCCTCCAGCGCCACCGAGAGCATCCCGTCGCCGCTGGTGCTGGAGACGTAGAGCCGCGCGTTGATCGGCCCCAGCAGCGGGACGGCCTTGGTCACGGGGGCGGTCTTGAAGACCACTCCGGACTTGTCGTTCAGGGCGTTGTCGGTGTTGCACGGGTTCTGGAAGTCCCCGATGCTCAGCGCGCCGGCGGTCCACTGGTCGGTGGACCGGGTGCAGAGGCCCGAGACCGGCACCGGGTAGACCTCGGCGGTGCCGGGTCGCGCCGTACCGGTGGTCAGGGCGCCGTCGGCCCGGGCGGTCTCCGCGGAGCCGGAGAGTCGGTAGGTGCCCGCGGAGCGGCCACCCATCCAGGTCTTCGCGGTCCGCCAGGCGCCGGTGCCCTGCTCGTAGTAGGTGATCGGCGGGATGTCGGCGTTGAGGTCGGGGTCGGCGATGCCCTTCACGTAGTGGTCGAACCAGCGCAGCTTCAACTCGTTCAGCGAGCCCATCCCGGCCTTGCCGATCTCCTCGCCGCCTGAGGCCTCGAGGTGGTTCCACGGGCCGATGATCATCTTGGTCGGGACGCCGCGCTTCTGCAGGTTCTCGAAGAGCAGCGGGGTGCCGCGCTGGAAGAGGTCGAACTCGCCGCTGACGAAGAACGTCGGGACGTTGACCTTGTTGACGACGTTGATCGGCGAGCGCTGCCGGTAGAAGTCACCGTCGTACGCCGGCTCCTGGCCGGTGAAGGCGTTCAGGACCAACGGCAGCGTGAACGTCCCCGCCCCGCTGAGGTGCTGGATCATCGCGGTCAGCGGGCTGGCGTCGGTCGGCGGCGTGCTCGGCGGGATCAGGCCGGTCGCGGTCACCAGGCCCAGCCAGAGCGGGATGAACCCCACGTCGAGCTGGCCGCCGGAGGCGACCACGTCGCGGTAGACGTCGGCGGCCGGGACCTGCGGGAAGATCGCCTCGAGGCCGTCGGGACGCCCCGCGGCCGCGAACATCTGGGCGATCCCCATGTACGACGGCCCCGCCATCGCGGTGCTGCCGTTGCTCCACTCCTGCTCGTGGGCCCACTGCATCACCTCGGTGAAGTCACGGGTCTCGCGGGTGCAGAACGCGCACCACTGGCCGTCCGAGGTGCCGGTGCCGCGGGCGTCGACGGTGAGCTGGGCGTAGCCGCGCTTGACCAGGTACTCCGGCGTACCGCCGGCCAGGCCGCCGGCGTACTGCTGGGCGCCCTTGTTGTACGCCGTGATCGTGGTGATCACCGGGAACCGCTTCGGGATCGCCTTCCCGGAGGCGTCGGCGGGGAGGATCAGGTCGCCGCGCAGAACGACCCCGTCGCTCATCGGGATGGTCAGTCCGGGGACGGTGACGGTGCTCGGGTAGGTCTCGCCGCGGGGCTTCCACGGGGCGGTCCGTCCGGCTGCCGGGCCTGGCCCAACGCCGTCAGCAGCGGCCGAGGTGCCCGACCGGGGTGCTGCCGGTTCGGTCGCGGCGGCGGACTCCTCGGTCCTCGGGCCGTCCGAGGCACCCTCGGACGCCGAGGAGGCGGTGGGTGCGGGGTCGCCAGCACGAACGGCGGTGGCGGCGAAAGCCCCCGTCGTCAGGGCGAGGGTGGCTACCGCGGCCACGGTGAGGCGGCTGATCGAGTGCATCTGGGTCGTTCCTCCCGTTGTGTCGGGTTCTTAACGATCCGGCACGGGCTCCGGTTACACGGTCCGGACGCGACAGCGCCCCGCTCATCCTGGAGGAGCGGGGCGCTGTCGTCGGGGGCGTGTCACAGGTCGAACAAGGACCCGCCCTCGGGGATCTTCTTCTCGGGCGCCTGCTTCTCGGCAGCAGGAGCCTCGGCGGCGGGAGCCTCGGGCTCCGTCTTCTCCTCGGCGGCCTCTTCGGTGGCCTCTGCGGCCGGCTCTGCCGGAGCAGCCGGCTCGGCCGGGGCGAGGTCGAAGAGCGACCCGCCGCTGCCCAGGTCTGCCTTCGGTGCTGCCGACTCGGCCGGGGCTGCCGGGGCAGCCGGCTCGGCCGGGGCAGCCGGCTCGGCCGGGGCGAGGTCGAAGAGCGACCCGGACTCCGCTGGCTTCGCGGCCGGGGCGGCCGGGGCCGCCGGTTCGGGTGCCGGGGTGTCGAAGAGCGACCCGCCGGACGCCGGAGCAGCCGGAGCGGCCGGCGTCGGGGTGTCGAAGAGCGATCCACCGGAGGACGGTGCGGGCGTCTCGGCAGGCTCGGCGGCCGACGGCGCGGCAGGGGCGGCGGCCGGAGCCTTGGCCTTCGCCTCGGCCTTGACCTTCTTGCCCTCGCCCTTGACCGACGCCAGCAGCAGCTGGGCGACGTCGAGGACCTCGACCTCCTCACCGGCACGGCCGGCGTCCTGCTCGCTGGTCAGCCCGTCCTCGAGCATCGTCCGGCAGAACGGGCAGCCGACGGCGATCTGGTCGGCACCGGTGGCGACGGCCTCGACGGTGCGGTTCACGTTGATCCGCTCACCGATCGTCTCCTCCATCCACATCCGGGCGCCACCGGCGCCGCAGCAGAAGGAGCGCTCGGCGTTGCGCGGCATCTCGGTGAACTCCGAGCCCGGGATGATCTCCAGCAGCTCGCGCGGCGGCGAGTAGACCTGGTTGTGCCGACCCAGGAAGCACGGGTCGTGGTAGGTGATCTTGCGGGTCGGGCCCGGGGCGGCGACCGGGGTCAGCTTCTTCTCCCGGACCAGGCGGTTCAGCAGCTGGGTGTGGTGGACCACCTCGAGCTCGATGCCGAACTGCTTGTACTCGTTCTTCAGGGTGTTGAAGCAGTGCGCGCAGGTCGAGACGACCTTCTTGACCTTGTGCTCGTTGAAGGTCTCGATGTTCTGCTGCGCGAGCGCCTGGAAGACGAACTCGTTGCCGGCCCGACGGGCGGAGTCGCCCGTGCAGGTCTCGCCGTTGCCCAGCACGGCGAACGAGACGCCGGCCATGTCGAGCAGCTCGGCCACCGCGCGGGTGGTCTTCTTGGCGCGGTCCTCGTAGGCACCGGCGCACCCGACCCAGAAGAGCCAGTCGACCTCGGTCAGGTCCTGGACGTCCTCGCCGACGACCTTCACGTCGAAGTCGAGACCCTGCGCCCACTCCATCCGGGCGTTGGGGTTCATGTTCCAGGGGTTGCCCTTGTTCTCCAGGCCCTTGAAGAGCCCGTTGAGCTCGGCCGGGAAGTTCGCCTCGACGAGCACTTGGTAGCGGCGCATGTCGACGATGTGGTCCACGTGCTCGATGTCGACGGGGCACTGGTTCACGCAGGCGCCGCAGTTGGTGCAGGACCAGAGCACGTCGTTGTCGATGATCGCCCCGCCCTCGGGGTGCCAGGCGTACTCACCCTCGGAGACGCCGACCAGCGGGCGCTCGGCCTCGGCCAGGACGTCGGCGCCGAGCTTGGCCTTCGCCTCGTCGGTGTCCGCCATCAGGTACGGCGCCTTCGCGAACGCGTGGTCGCGGAGGTTCATGATCAGCATCTTCGGCGAGAGCGGCTTCTCGGTGTTCCAGGCCGGGCACTGGGACTGGCAGCGGCCGCACTCGGTGCAGCTGGCCATGTCCAGCAGGCCCTTCCAGCTGAAGTCCTCAATGGAGCCGATGCCGAGGACGGTCTCCTCGTCGAGGTCCTCGACGTCCTCCAGCGTGACCGGCTTGCCGTCGGAGATCATCTCCTTGACGGTGCCCAGCGCGACCGGGCCGTCGGGGCGCTTGAACATGATGTTGATCGGCGCGACGAAGATGTGCAGGTGCTTGGAGTTCAGCACGATGATCAGGAAGACCAGCATGACGCCGATGTGCAGCAGCAGACCGACGCCCTCGAAGATCTCCAGCGCGTCGTGGGAGAGCCCGTCCAGCAGGTTGCCGATCGCGTGCGAGAAGAACGCCGAGCTCTCGCTGTAGGGCAGGTTGTCAGCAGCCGCCGCCGCGCCGCGGAACAGGAACATCGTCCAGATGACGTTGAAGATCATGATCAGGACGACCCAGGCGCCACCGGTGTGCGAGCCCTTGAACCGGGACTTGCGGCCGAGCTTCGCGGGCTGGTTCTTGAACCGGATGATCGCGAACGTGGCGAGGCCGACCAGGCAGAGCACACCGATCAGGTCCTGGCCGAAACCGAGGATCCACCAGTCACCGACGAGCGGGATCTTCCAGCCGGGGTCGGTGGAGAGCAGGATGCCGTACGCCTCGACGTACACGGTGCCGAGGATCAGGAAGGCGTACATCACGAAGGCGTGCGCGATACCCGGGATCGACCACTTGAGCAGCTTCCGCTGACCGAGCACCTCGACCAGCTGGCTCTTCAGGGCCTGGTTGACCCGGCCGGTCACGCCGGCGATGCGGTCCGGTGCCGGCTTTCCGCCGGTGATCAGCCGGATCAGGAAGACGACCCGCTTCGCGGCGAACGGCAAGGTCGCGGCGTTGAGGATCAGGCCCAGGATGAGCGTGGTCTTGGTGTCCAAGGGAAGTCACTCCAACCTTCCGGCGCAGCCGGTAGTTCGGTCAGTCGTCGGGCACAGACTAGGGCCCTCGCGGGCGCGACTGCACGCGCGGAGGCTGTGAGAAACGCTACCTCCCGGTAACTTGGCGCGGTCAGGCAGGCAAGCCTTACCGGGAGGCCGACCTCATCCGAGCGAGGTCAGCTTGCCGGCGCTGTTGAAGTTGACCACCAGAGATCCGGTGGTGGTGCAGTAGGTGAACTTCCGGTCCAGGCGCCGGTTCGGCTGGCCGACGGCCTTGACCACGCTCCACCAGTCGTCGCCGGCGTCGAGCACCTTCGTGAAGTAGGCCTTGCTGTGCCGGTTGGCCGGGTTCGAGCAGGCGTTGGCCTTGACGCCGTACGCGCGCTCCCAGGTCTGCAGGTACGCCTCGGAACCGCGGGCCAGGTCGGTGACGATGTCGGGCCCGGCGATCATCTTGAGATCCTGGATCCAGTCCGGGTACAGGCCGTAGTGGGCGACGCCGTCGACGTTGATGTCGTAGACGCGCTGGCCGCTGGTCTGCTTGTAGACCTTCACCCCGCCCAGCCCGGTGAAGGGGTAGGTCACCGGGTTCTTCGCGGCGTCCGGGCGCGGGTCGCCCTGGGCGCCGAGGCCGTTGATGTCGGCGCCGAAACCGATGCCCCAGTACGTCTGCGGGTTGGCCCAGGTCAGGTGCCGCTTCCACTTGTTCACGAACCCGGTGCTGTCGCCGGCGTACGGCGTCACGAAACCCTTCTGGTCGTAGATCCGCCGGTAGGCGTCCGGGGTGGACCAGGAGTGGCTCGAGATCAGGCCGCTGTAGCCGAGGCGCTCGGTGAGGTCGAGCGACTGCTGGCGCGCCTTGACGCTCATGTGGTCGGGGTCGAAGAGCATCTTGCGTGCCGCCATCCCCTTGATGGTGGCCTCGCCGAGCTCGCTGAGCCCGAGGGTGTTGCAGTGGTTCTTGGCGGGGTAGAGCGGCAGCGCCGGGATCGCGCCGGTGAGGCTCACCGGGAGCACCTTGAGGATCGCGCCGAAGAGGGCGTCCTGGGACGGGATCGGCGCCGAGTTGTCCTGGTTCTTGTCCCGCTCCTCGTCGTCGTTCGGGTCGCAGGTGGCCATCCGCCACGGCGAGCCGGTCTCCAGGGTGTTCGCGGCGTTGACCAGGTAGCCGGTGGTGCCCTCGTCGCCGGCGACTCCGGCGAGCGCGTTGTCGAACTTGTTCACCAGCTCCATCTGGGTGACGCCCATCGCGCGCACCTGGGTGAGCTGGTCGTCGATCGAGTCGGCCGTGCAGCTGGCGCGGCCGAACTGGATGTGGCACCCGAAGAGCACCGAGGTCTCGATGCCCATCACGACCGCGAGCTTGCCGGCGTTGATCACCTCGCGGGCCTGCACCGGCGTCGTGACGATCCGGTACCAGCCCTTGCCCGGGCCGCCGTGCTGCGCGTCGACGTACTTCTCGAGCTCGCGCATGTCCTTCGCCTGCAGCCTGACCGAGTCCATGTCGTCGCAGGAGTTCTGCTTCAGCGGGTAGAGCATGCAGAGCTGGTTGTTCTCGACCAGGAGGTTCACCAGGATGCGCTGGCCGGCGCGCCAGGACCGCTCCATCCACTTGTAGTAGGTGCCCTCGTGGGTCAGCGACTCCGGGGCCGGCCAGTCCTTGAAGGTGGGCCAGCCGACCGGGTCGTGGTTGGTGGTGCCGGACAGGAAGCTCTCCAGGACGGCGCCGTACCCACCGGTGGCCGTGTGGTCGTCGCAGTCCACCAGCGCCACGGTGACGCCCCACGGCGACCACGGTCGGCCGCAGTGCACCTTGCCGCCGAGGAACTCGAACGCCATTCCGTGGGTGTGCGCGTCGATGTACCCGCGGGTCTCCTGGAACCGGCTCACCCCGGCGGTCGGGTCGCCGACCACGTTGGTGCCGATCTCCGGGAACGCCGAGCACCCGGTACGGCGGAACGGGGTCACCTGGGTGGCGCTGTTCGGGGAGGCGACGAATCGCGCTGCGCCCCCCGGTCCCGCGGCCAGGTAGCCGGAGCCGGGCAGGAAGAGCCGGAAGGCCTTGGCGTTGACCTGGGTGACGGTCCAGTTGACCGCTTCGCCGGGCTTGGTCGCCGACACGGTCGCCGCGCCCCCAGCACCGCCGAGGAAGGTGCGCGCCTGGGTGTAGATCAGGTACTTCCCGAGGGAGGTCGGCTTGAAGTAGAGCGGCGAGCCGCCGGACAGGGTGCTCCCGGTGAACGCGGTGCTCCTCAGCCAGCGACCGTTCGCGGTGGACTTCAGCCCGTAGCAGGCGTTGAACAGGTTGTACCGGTCCGTCGGGACGTCCGGCTGGGCGGCGCTGACCGGTACCCGCCGCAACGGGACCTCCGCCTGGGCCCGCTGCGCCGCTGCCGAGGTCGTCGCGCGGGCGGCCTGCTGCGGTGTGGTCGGGTTGTCGGGGTCGTCGTCGGTGGTCGGTGCCGAGCGGGAGATCGAGTTCTTCGTCGCCGGGTCGTGGGTGTGGTCGTGACCGTCGTCGTGACCGTCGGCCGCAGTGGTCTCGCCGGCCGCCGCCGCGGCATGTGCCTTCTTCAGCGCGTCCGGTTCCGCGGAGAACGGAAGGCCGTCACCGCGGGCGACGGCGAGCGTGGTCGCCACGACCGCGAGGGAGACGACGGAGACCAGAGCGAGGCGGAGTTTTCCGGGCATGCCCCGTCCAACGATTCACGCGGTGGTGGGTCACGTCGCGGATGTGTAACCCCGTGGTCAGCGCGGCCCGCCCGGGACCAGTCGTCGGGCGACGTTCAGCGGGGTCAGCACCAGGTTCAGCAGCGGGTCGACCCGGTCCACGATGTCGTTGAGCCGGGTGGCCACCAGGGTGAGCTGGTCGGCGGCGTCGGAGAACCTGTCCAGCGAGTCGTTGAACCGCTCCAGCGCCGTGTTGAACTCGTCCAGTGCCGCGGCCAGGCCGATGGTCGTCTGGCCGATCTGCTCGACGGTCTCGTCGACGGTCAGCAGGGTCCGGGCGCGGGTACGGAGCTTGCGTCGCGCGGCCGGGTCCGCTGGGTCGATCTCGGGAGGGTTCTCCATGGCAGCAGTCTGCCTCAGAGCCTGCGCCGCGGTCTCCCGGTCAGGCGTCGATGTCCGCCTCGTCGCTCGGCACCAGCGGCGCTGCCAGCAGCGGGAACAGGCCGGTGAGGCCGAACGCGACGCCGTACCCCCACAGCGGGATCGCGAACCCGACGACCGGCGGGACGGCGGAGGCGACCAGGTACTGCCCGGTGTTCTGCAGGCCGAGGGCCCGCCCGGACCAGAACGGGCCCGCGCGCTCGGCGACGGCGGTGAAAGCCAGGCCGTTGTCGGCGACGGTGATCGTCGTCGCCAGCATCATCAACGGGACCGCGATCGCCCAGTCGGCCCCGATCGCCGCGCCCACGGCGAGCATCGTCGTCCCGGCGGCGACCGCGACCCAGCGCAGCGGCGCGGTACGCGATCCGACCCGGTCGGAGAGGTGCCCGGCGCCGATCCGTCCGACCGCTCCGAGGACCTGGGCCAGCGCGACCAGGGTGCCGGCCGCCGCAGGACTCCAGTCCCGCCCGACCTGGAGCCAGACCAGCATGAAGGTCCAGACCGTGAACTGGGGGATCACCAGCAGCATCGAGACCGCGTGGATCCGGTGCAGGTAGATGCTGTCGCGGTAGGGGTTGTGCCCACCGACGTCGGAGGGTCGCGGCGGTCGTGCGGGGTCGACGACCCACAACGCGCAGGCCAGGGCGGCGATCGCGGCGAACACCGCCGGTACCGCGAGGGCGTGGCCGATCCCGGACCCGGCGGCGACCACCGGGATCGTCACCGCCGCCAGGCCGACGCCGACGGGCTGCGCCATCTGCCGGATGCCCATCGCGGTGCCGCGGCGGCGGGGCGGGAACCAGCCGACGACCACGCGGCCACTCGCCGACGACGTCCCGGCCGCGGCGGCGCCGGCGAGGAAGAGCAGCAGGCCGAGCAGGACCTCCGAGTCGTGCACGGCCACGGCGCCACCGAGCGCGGCCGCAGCCAGGGCGAGACTGCTGACCAGCACGAACCGCTCGCCGATCGCGTCCACGACCGCCCCCCACGCAATCAGGGTGCAGGTGCCGCCGGCGATCGAGGCAGCAGCGATCCAGCCCGCCGCGGCCAGGGAGAGCCCGTCCGCGTGCAGCGCCGGGATCAGGAAGGCCGGGCCGTTGACCGCCGCCGAGGAAGCGGACTGCCCGAGGGTCGACAGTGTCAACATCCGCCAGGGCCGGAGATCGTGGGACGTCACGCCAGGCACGCTAGGGCCGGCCGAGACCGGGCAGGCCCGGAATCTTGCCCCGTGGGCCGTGAGATCGGTCTCCTGGGAATCCTCAGGTTTGCCCGGGCTCGGCCGATGGAAAGAAATGTCGGACAGCACCGCCTGCCCGCGTCATGGAGAACGAACTCGACCGTCTCCTTCGCGGACGCCATGTGGGGCAGTCCTCAACCGGCGCAACGAGCGCCCTGAGGTCGGAGGATCGGATGAAGCACCTGTTCGTACGAGGTCTGGTCTGGACGACCTGGGCATTTGCGGTGTTCGCCATGACGGTCGTCTTGGCAGGGACTGCTGGGGACGCCGCCTTCGAGGTCCCGCTCTGGGTCCCGTTCGCCGGGTTGGCGCTGGTCGTCGCCGGTGGTTCGGTCCTGCGCCGCGGTCTGCTCGAGCAGGACTGACCTGAGCAGGACCGCTCAGGCGCTGCCGTCGGTGTCGATGGGCGAGGCGTACCAGATCGTCCGGTTCTTCCAGTTGCCCGGCCCGAGCCGCGGCGGGGAGCAGACCAGCAGCGCGATCTGCGGCGGTCCCTCGGTCTCGTAGTACTCCCAAGAACCGTTCGCTGCGACGATCACGTCGCGCTTGGTGACCCGGTAGCAGAGCTCCTCACCGTTCGCCCCCCGCACGATGATCCGCTCGCCGACCTGGAGGTTGTCGAGCAAGAGGTTGCCCAGCGCGCTGCCGTCGGGGTAGGTGTGCGCGTTGATCAGCACGTTGCCGCGGGGGCTGCCCGGCTTGAGCGTCGGCTTGTCCCAGGCGAACTGACGCTTGCCCGCGGCCGAGAGCGGCGGGGCCTGCGGGACGTTGTTGGCATCCCGCGGCAGCGCCAGCACCTCACCGTTGGTCACGACGTCGTCGATCGAGATCCGGGTCGGGACGAACGGCTTGGTCGCCGGGCGACCGCAGACGGCGGGTTTCAGGCTGCTCCCCTTCACCACCTGCTGCGGGGCGACCGGGACGGCCGCCTCTGGCGGCGGCAGCAGCTCCTGGCGCGGCCAGATCACCCAGACCAGGGCGATCAGCGTCGCCACCAGCAGCGCGACCAGGGCGGTGCGGCGCCGGGTTCGGGCGTCGGAAGACGGCTCGAAGCGGACGCCGGACCGGGGAGACATGGCTCAAGGGTACGTGGACCAGTGGCCGCGGTGCACCACGTCCGCCATCGGCGTACGACGCCGTTTCGCGGGTGATCCCGCCGCACCGGTGCTCGCAGCCCGGTGACCGAGGGTGATCACACCGATCGGGTCGAAGTCGGGGTCGATGCCGAACTCGGTGCGGACCGCATCGAGCTTTCCGACCGGTATCCCGAAGTAGCAGCCGCCGAGACCCTCGTCCACGACCGTCTGCAGGATCAGCAGCGAGGCCATCGCGGCGTCCATGTGCCAGTACGGCACCGGCCAGCGCCCCTCGCTCTGGTCGCTCCAGCCCTTGTCGGCTTCGGCGTACCGGCGCAGGTAGGCGGCCTTGCTCGAGCACGGGACGATGACCACCGGTGCCCGCATCATCCCGGTCAGCCAGGCGTCCGGGTCGTCCACGGAGTCGGCGGTCGTCGCCCACCACCGCCGTACGTCGCCCGGGGTGTCGAGGACGAGGAAGCCCCACCCCTGGCTGAAGCCCGCGCTCGGGGCACGGGTCGCGTTGCGCAGCGCGCGGTCGACGATCGCCGGGTCGACCGGGTCCGTGGCGTAGTCCCGGATCATCCGGCGGCGGTCCACGACGTCCTGGAACTCCATGCCGACAGGGTGCCAGGCCGCCTGCCGCCCTGAGGTAGGCGGTCGAGAAATAGGTCACCTGCCCGATGTCCGCGACTACCTCAGGCGACGAACCTCGGGTCATCGAGACAAGGAGCAGGACCATGTACAACCTTCCCGCGTTCTACCGGGCCGAGATCGACTACCGCCGTGAGGTGCTCCGCCGCGAGTGGCGCCCGATCCGGGCTCGCCGTGCGGCCCGCGCCGCGGTCCGGAACCAGATTGCCCAGGGCAACTGACGAGACGCCGTCGGCGCCAACCGCCATCATGGGAGGCGTGCCCCTCCCCGACTTCCCGGACTCCGGTCAGACCCTGATCGGACGCGAGTCCGAGCTTGCGGAGATCGCCGCCGCGCTCGGCGTCGGCGCCCCCGCCGGTCACCGGGCCGTGCTGCTCGCAGGCGACGCCGGAGTCGGCAAGACCCGGCTGCTGACCGAGCTCCGGGACATCGCCGTCGGCTCCGGATGGCAGGTGGTCGCCGGGCACTGTCTCGACTTCGGCGACAGCGCGCTGCCCTACCTTCCGTTCTCGGAGGTGCTCGGCCGGTTGGCGTCCTCGGCGCCCGACGTCCTCGACGACGTCGCGGCGACCCGGCCCGCCCTCAGGGTCCTCCAGCCCGGGAGGCGCACCATGCAGGCTGCCGACCCGGTCAAGGCCGGCGACGGCGCCGCTGCGGTCGGCCGGGGCGACCTGTTCGACGCAGTGCACCTGCTCCTCGACCGGGTCGCCGCGGCCGCCCCGGTCCTGCTCGTGATCGAGGACGTGCACTGGGCCGACACCTCCACCCGCGACCTGATCCGCTTCCTCTTCTCCCGGCCGTTCGCGAACCAGGTGGCGATCGTGGCGTCGTACCGGTCCGACGACCTGCACCGGAGGCACCCGCTGCGCCAGGCGTCCGCGGAGTGGGGGCGGATGCCGGGGGTGGTCCGGATGCAGCTCGACCCGCTCGGACCCGGTGACGTCCGCTCGCTGGTGCACCAGCTCCACCCGCAGCCGATGCGGGAGAGCGAGATGGCCGGCATCGTCGCCCGCGCGGAAGGCAACGCCTTCTTCGTCGAGGAGCTCGTCGGAGCGGCCGCGGCCGCGGGCAGCGCCGTACCGGACGACCTGGCCGACCTGCTGCTGGTCCGGGTCGACCGGCTCAGCGGCCCCGCCCAGCAGGTGGTCCGAGCCGCCTCCGTCTCCGGCCGCCGGGTGGCGCACGAGCTGATCGCTGCTGTCACCGGGGTCGCCCCGGACGTGCTCGAAGCCGCGCTCCGGGAGGCGGTCGAGCTGCACATCCTGGTCCCGACCGGCAACGACTCCTACCGGTTCCGGCACGCCCTCCTCGCCGAGGCCGTGTACGGCGACCTGCTCCCCGGCGAGCGGGTCCGGATGCACGCGGCGTACGTCGCGGCGCTGGCCTCGGGACGGGCCACCGGTACCGCGGCGGAGCTGGCCCGGCACGCCCGGGCCGCCCACGACCTCGTCACCGCCGTCGACGCCAGCATCCGCGCCGGGGACGAGGCGATGTCCGTCGGTGGCCCTGACGAGGCCGCCGACCACTTCCAGACCGCGCTCGAGCTCCTGGCGGACCCGGCGGCACGCGCCGAGGTCGCGGTCGACCTCGGCTACCTCGGGCACCGGGTCGCCGACGCACTGATCGCCTCCGGCCGCCCGGGGCGGGCGTACTCGGTGGTGCGCGAGGTGCTCGAGGGGCTCGCCGAGGACTGGCCGCCGGAGCAGCGCGGTCGGCTGCTGGTCGCGATGGCGACGGCGGTGATGGTCGACGAGACCCGGCTCGATCCGCTCGAGCTGACCGAGCAAGCACTCGCACTGGTACCGGACGAGCCCTCCCGGCTGCGAGCCACGGTGCTCGCCGCGCACGCCCGGGCGCACGCATTCAACGACAACGTCGACCAGGCGCGCGAGGTCGGCGCCGAGGCGCTCACGCTGGCTGAGACCCAGGACCTGCCCCGCCTTGCCTCCGAGGTGATCACCACCCTGGCCGCACTGGGCGCACGGGGTTCGGAGGACGTCCGTTCGGGGCTGGAGGAGGCGGTCCGCCGGGCCGAGGAGACCGGAGCGGCCGCGGCCGGACTCCGTTCGCTCTTCCTGCTCGGCCGGTGGCACCAGGACCGGGCGGCGTTCGAGCCAGCGCTGGAGATGTTCCGGCGGGCCTACGACGTCGCTGTCGCGATCGGCCAGCCGTGGGCGCCGTACGCGTTCGACAGCCGTCTGATCCAGGCGCAGATCGCCACCGTGATCGGTGACTACGCCGAGGCCCTCCGGCTCGCCGACGTCAGCGGCCAGGCGCCGCCGGCGGTACCGGAGTCGTTGCTGACGGCGATGGTCGTCGTGGTCCGGTCCGTGCGCGGGGACGCCTCGGCCTACGAGCTGCTGCCGCAGGTCCGCGCGCACTGGCACAAGGACCCGCTGATCGCGATCACCGCCGGTCCGGCGGCGATCGAGCTGCACGCGCTCACCGGTGACGTGGACGCGATCGTCGCCGAGCACGACGCGGTCGTGGAGGCGGTGACCGCGCTCTGGCGCGAGTTCTTCCACGCTCGGGTCCGGCTCGGGGCGGTCGCCCTGGGCGCGTTGGCGACCTGCGCCGCAGGTTTCTCCGCGGCCGACCGGGGGCGGATTCAAGGGATGAGTGCAACACCTTGATGTGATCGAGGTGATGGCATGGTGCGTCCTCGGCTTCCTATCGAGGTGCAGCGAAGGTTCTGGCAGCAGGTGGCGGCGGGAGTGTCGGTGACGAATGCC